>JASHOR010000095.1 GCA_030041005.1 Xanthobacteraceae bacterium | reverse complement strand
CGGGCGGAGAAGCGGTTCTTTTCGCGATCGGTGGCCATGATCAAAGCAAGTCAGAGATATATGCGCTTCAAGGAGCGATCCCAGGCGCATCAAGCGTCCTGATGTGCGCGGCGATCCAACTTGCCAATACCTCCTCCGTGATTTCTCCGGCGGCAAGGCTAAGAATGATGGCGGTTGCGGCCTCTTGCGGCGCATCGAGTTCGAGACGATTGAGACCTAGGAACACGATCATCGAAGCTAACGCAGTCCTTTTGTTGCCGTCGACAAATGGATGATTCTTGGCAATCCCGAACCCATAAGCCGCTGCGAGGGCGGCGAGACCGGTTTCGCCATATGCGAACCTATTGATCGGTCTCGCCAAGGCGGATTCGAGGAGCCCAAGATCGCGGACGCCATCGGGACCACCGAAGAGAGCGAGCTGCTCGGCATGAAAATCGAGAACAATGTCGACGTCGAGCCATTGAGGCTCGCTCATTTCGCCAGCGCTCGATAGGTGTCGGCATATTTGCGAAACGACCGACGCGCGATTTCCATTGCTCGAGCGTGTTTAGGATCGTAAGGCGTGAGCTTGAGACCGCGCTCTGTCTGCTCAACCACGTGCAGCTTGTCGCCTTCGGCGAGCTTGAGACGAGCCAGCAATTCCTTCGGTAGAATGAGGCCGGTGGAATTACCGATCTTTTTGATCTGCAAAACGTATCCTTCGATCGCTGTGCTGCTTGCCCGCTCGCTCATAAGAGCCTCCATGTTGTACAATTTGTATAACATCACTGGCACTGCAGTACAACACTTGTTATACGCGGCTTACCCCATTGTCAGGCCAGCTCTTCCAGCTCCTCGATCATCCGCTCGATGACCGAAAGCCCGCCCTGCCAGAACGCCGGATCGCGGGCGTCGAGGCCGAACGGCTTGAGCAGTTCGGAATAGTGCTTGGTGCCGCCAGCCGCGAGCATGGCGAGGTAGCGCTCGGCAAAGCCGTCGGCGGAGTGCTCATAGACGGCGTAGAGCGAGTTCACCAGGCAATCGCCGAACGCGTAGGCGTAGACGTAGAACGGCGAGTGGATGAAATGCGGAATGTAGGTCCAGAAGGTCTCGTAGCCGGGCTTCAGCTCGATCGCCGGGCCGAGGCTTTCGCCCTGCACCGCCATCCATAGTTCGCCGATCTTCTGCGCTGTCAGCTCGCCGCTCCTACGCTCGGTGTGGACGGCGCGTTCGAAGGTATAGAACGCAATCTGCCGCACCACCGTATTGATCATGTCCTCGACCTTGGCGGCGAGCATGGCCTTGCGCTGCTTCCTGTCCGGCGTTCCAGCGAGCAGCTTCTTGAACGTCAGCATTTCGCCGAACACGCTGGCGGTTTCGGCGAGGGTCAGCGGCGTCGGCGCCATCAGCGCGCCGTTCGGCGCCGCCAGGACCTGATGCACGCCATGACCAAGCTCATGCGCGAGCGTCATCACGTCGCGCGGCTTGCCCTGGTAATTGAGCAGCACGTAGGGATGGACCGAAGGGACGGTCGGATGCGCGAACGCACCGGGCGCCTTACCCGGGCGCACCGGCGCATCGATCCAGCGCTGCTCGAAGAATCGCTCGGCAATCGCCGCCATTTCGGGCGAGAACGCGCCATAGGCGCCAAGTACGGTGCCCCGCGCTTCGTCCCAGCCGACCGTCCGCAACGGCGTCTGCGGCAGCGGCGCGTTGCGATCCCAATGCGGCAGCCTTTTCTTGCCGAACCATTTGGCCTTGAGTGCGTAGTAGCGGTGGGAGAGCCGCGGATAGGCGGCGCGCACCGCAGTGACAAGCGCATCCACCACTTCCCGCTCCACCCGATTGTCCAGGTGCCGGGAGTCGGCAATGTCGGCAAAGCCGCGCCAGCGGTCCGAGATTTCCTTGTCCTTGGCGAGCGTGTTGGTGATCAGCGCGAAGGCCTGCACGTTTTGTTTGAATGTCACCGCCAGCGCCTGCGCTGCGGCCTTGCGTTTTGCCGCCGAGCGGTCCTGCAACAAGTTGAGCGTCGGCTCGATCGCAAGCGTCTTGCCCGAGACCTTGAAACGCAGATTGGCGATGGTGGCGTCGAACGACCGGTTCCAGGCCGAATAGGCGGTGACCGACTTTTCGTGAAAAAGCTGCTCGACGCGGTCCTCGAGCTGATAGGGCTTGTAGCGGCGCACGTCGTCGAGCCACGGCCGGTAATGGCCCAGCGCCGGCTCGGTCATCGCAGCTTGCAGCAGCGCGTCGTCGATGCGGTTGAGTTCGAGCGTGAAGAAGAGAAGGTGCGTGGAGGCAGACGTGAGCCGCTCCTGCACGTCGCCATAAAATTTCGTCCGCGCCGGATCGACCGTATCGCCGGCATGTAAGAGTCCGGCATAGGACGCGAGCCGCCCCATGAGATCGTCGATTGCCTCGTAGCGGCGTACCGCCTCGACGAGCGAGGCGCCGGCGGCCGGCGCGCGCGCCATGTCGGCAAGCTTGCCCTTGTAGGCCTCCTCAAACGCGACACACTCGCTATCGACCCGATCGAGATCGCTTCTGATCGACGGGTCGTCGAGGCCGGCGTAGAGATCGGCGAGATTCCACTCGGGCAGCGAGCTAAGAGGCCGGCCGCGCGCGCCGCCTGACCGTCGCCGGGCGCCCGATTTCCTCGATATTCTTTGCAAGCGGGGCATGTGCCTTTCGATCCTCCCCGACGCAACATGTGGCGGATGGGTGAGACTCTCGCAAGCCCGCCGCGTGAATGGCTGGATTGTCCGCTACCAACGGGCGCATGAATTCGAATCGAGGGCTGCAGCGCAGATCAGCCGCACGCAAAACGAGGAGGTCGCGGCTGCGGCAATGCCCCGGTTGCGTTGCTGGGCCCGAATTGATCTACTATGCGCGAGGATGGGGAAAAGGTTTGGCGGGCTGTCGCATAGATGTAGATTAGCCGACAGGCCGTGAAAGAGGCGGACGTCCTCGATTTCGTACGCATTTCCATCGGCTCGGTGTGGGCCCTGGAAGTACTCTCGCTTGTGCGGCGCGAGCCCAGGCGGGTGTGGCAGTATGGCGAGTTGGTGCGCGAATTGCGCAGCAGTCCCTCGGCTATCGCCGGCGCATCCGAACTGCTTGAGCGCGCGGGACTGGTTGCCAGGATCGACGATCATTCCTGTCGCTATCAGCCGACCACCGCGGCCCTCGACGAGGTCGGCGAACTCGTGCAGAAGATCTACGCGGCCAAGCCGGCAACGGTGATCGGCGCAATCTTCGAAAGTTCCGACGAAAAGCTGCGGACGTTCGCTGCAGCCTTCAGATTCAAGAAATAGGGCGCCGGCGATGCTGACAACAATCGTCACCGCGGCAAGCCTATCGGCGCTGGCGACGACGGTTTACGCCCTCTGCTTCCTCACCAGCGTGGCGTGCAGTTGGCTGCTGGTCAGAAGCTTCCTTCTCAACAGGACGCGATTGCTGCTGTGGAGCGCCGCCTGTTTCGTTCTGCTCGCCGTCAACAATTTGCTGGTTGTGATCGATCTCGTGGTGCTGCCGCCGGGGATAAACCTTAGTCCGTTTCGTCTCGCCGTAAGCCTTGCGGCCGTCTCCACTTTGCTGTTCGGCTTCGTCTGGGAAGTCGATTAGGGATCGCCCTATGATCGCTTTCTTTCACGGCATGGCGACGATGGGCTTCATCTTCGCCGGTTTGTTTTTTCTCCGCTTCTGGCGGCGCACCAAAGAAGGCCTGTTTATCGTCTTCGCGCTGGCGTTCTGGCTGCTCGCGCTTAATCAGATATTTATCGCTGCTGCTGGAAGCGAAAATCCCCTCCTGAGCTGGGAATTCTTGCCGAGCCTTGGCGCTTTCGGATTGCTGATCGCCGCGATCCTGATCAAGAATTTCGAGGCGTCGCGCAAGGGACGGCGATAGAGCCGGAAGATTCCGAGACGCAGCATGACGAAGCCTTCTACGGCCCGGCGCTGTCCGCTGCAGGGCGCAAGACTTCGTCGTGGCACGAGCGCATAAAGCGCTACCTGAGCTTTCGCCTGGCCTTTCTGGCCGCGCAACCCAGTTAACACCCTCTTAAGCCTCCTCGGCCACAGTGCCCCGAAACGGGACAGCGCGACTGCGCCGGTCGCCGTCGCGGGGAATGCAGGGAATGGTCGTTCTCGTCATCGACGACGATCCGGTGCAATGCCGGCTCCTCGAAGCCATGCTGCAAAAGCTCGGCTATGAGGCAGTAACGCTCGACAACGGCGACGCCGCCATCGCGCTGTTGACCGGAGCCGAGGGGACACGGATCGATTGCGTCATCCTCGATCTCGTCATGCCAAATCTCGACGGGCTCGGCGTCCTGGCACGGCTGCGGCAAGCTTCGATTGCCTTGCCGGTGATCGTTCAGACCGCTCACGGCGGCATCGACAACGTCGTGTCCGCAATGCGCGCCGGCGCCGTCGATTTCGTCGTCAAGCCTGTCGGCGCCGAACGGCTGCAAGTCAGCTTGCGCAATGCGCTCAACACCAGCGCGCTGGAAGGTGAGCTTGCCCGCCTGAAGCACAGCCGGGCCGGGACACTCGGCTTCGCCGACATCATCACCAAGAGCCCGACCATGCACGCAGTGATTCGCATGGCGGAGAAGGCGGCAGCATCGCACATCCCGGTCCTTATTTCGGGCGAATCGGGCGTCGGCAAGGAACTGGTTGCGCGCGCCATTCACGGCTCCGGCGAACGGCGGACAAAACCGTTCATTGCCGTCAATTGCGGCGCGATGCCCGAGAACCTGGTGGAATCGATCCTCTTTGGGCACGAAAAGGGCTCCTTTACCGGCGCCACCGAACGCCACATCGGCAAGTTCGTGGAAGCCTCTGGAGGAACCCTGTTTCTCGACGAGGTCGGCGAGTTGCCGCCTGCCGCACAGGTCAAACTGTTGCGCGCGATTCAGGAAGGCGAAGTCGAGCCGGTGGGAGCGCGCAAGCCGGTCAAGGTCGACGTCCGGATCATGTCGGCCACCAACCGCGACCTGATTGCCGACGTGAAAGCGGGGCGCTTCCGCGAGGACCTGTTTTACCGCCTGCACGTCTTTCCCATTGCGGTACCGCCGTTGCGCGAGCGAGTGGCCGACATTCCGGTGCTGGCGAGGCATTTCCTCGCGCGGTTCGCCGCCGAAGAAGGCAAGCGCATCAGATTCATGGCTCCCGAGGCCCTGCGTCTGCTCACCACTCATTCCTGGCCGGGCAACATCCGCCAACTGGAGAATGCACTGTTCCGCGCCGTGGTATTGGCCGAGGGCGACAGCATCGGCCCGGGGGAATTTCCTCAGGTAGCGGCCCAAGTGTCGGTCCAAGTATCAGGCCAAGCATCAGGCCAAGCATCAGGCCAAGCATCAGACCAAGTATCAGCCCAAGCATCGGCGCTGAACGAGCCCGCGGCGCACTCTGCCGAACTTGAGCC
This sequence comes from Xanthobacteraceae bacterium, assembly GCA_030041005.1. Lineage (GTDB taxonomy): Bacteria > Pseudomonadota > Alphaproteobacteria > Rhizobiales > Xanthobacteraceae > BOG-931. Next base: position 13,470 of record JASHOR010000095.1, on the reverse strand, counting down.
CATCGAGCCCGATCTGTTCGTCATCGCGGATCCTCCCGTATCGCCTGCTCCAATCGACGGCTTATCGCTCCTTGACGCGGCAGGCGAAGTGCGACCGCTCGAAGAGGTTGAAGCCGAACTGATCCGGTATGCGATTACCCACTATCGAGGACAAATGTCGGAAGTCGCGCGACGACTGCAGATCGGCCGCTCGACACTGTACCGGAAGCTCGAAGCGCTGGGTCTAAATGTCGAGCGCGCCCAAGGCGATAGAGCGGACGTTGCCGCAGAGCGACAGCCGCGGAAAATCGCCTGACACGCCCACAAATTAGCCGCCGTGCTCGGGACATGTTTTGGCGGCTCGCGTAGAATGAGGTCCATCAACGGTTCTGTCCGCAGCAATGACATGATTTGGGAACAGCCTTCCCAGAGGGTGTGGGCTTTGCGCTTCATCGCCGCCGCCAGACTCGGAAAAAGCAGCAATGAATGAGGAGAATTTGCAATGACTGCCGTTCGACTCAATGGATTTTTGGCTTCGACCGCAGTCGCTCTCCTGCTGTCGCTCGGCGGCACGGCCATCGCACAATCGACGACCTCGCCGGATGCCGAAACGGCAGGTCCGACGCCGGGTAAGGTCGAAAATCCGGCTAAGGCGGCGGTCCCTCAAGCCCAAAATACCGGACCGGACGCGACCGCTTCGGGCGCGCCCGCTGCCGTTACGCCGGCAACTTCGGCAAGCCCCGGTGCGGGATCGGCGCCAGCCGAAACAGCCGCTCAACCACAAACGACAGGGCCGGCGGCAAGCACAGCCGCGACCCCGACGCCGGCCACGGCTACACCGTCGAACTCCGCCCAAGAGACCAAGGCCAACGACAACGCGTCCGCCCCGGCGCAGAATGGCAGAGGCGCTTCCCCGGCCCCCGCCGCGGCCGCCAACACCAACGCCGCCCCGGTCACGCCGCAACAAAATGCCGGGACCTCGTCACCCGCAGCGACCCAGGATAACGCCGGCACTGCCGCCACCGCGCCTGCCGCCACCGCGCCCGCGCCGACCGCAGCGACTGCGGCCCCGGCGCCCGCCACGCCGACGATCGACGAACAGATCGCGGATCAATTGCACCAGCTATCCAGCGGCAAATTCGACCGCATCCTTGGCGGCAAATCCGAACGCGCCTCCATCGAAGCCTTCTATTCAGGACGCTCTTTTGCGCCGATCTGGATTTCCGACGGGCACGCCAACGCCCGCGCCAAAGCCGCCATCACCTATCTCGCCCATGTCAGCGCCGACGGGCTTGATCCTGCCGACTATCCGGCTCCCGATTTCAAGTCGACCGATCCGCAAGCCCTCGCCGAAGCCGAGCTGAAATTCGGCATGACGGTCATCACCTACGCGCACCATGCGTCGATCGGGCGGGTGGCGTGGTCGCGTGTCGACGCCAATATCGAGTATGACACCAAAGCGCCCGAGCCGGCGAGCGTCCTTGCCAAAATGGCCGACGCGAAGGACGTCGCTGCGGCGCTCGATTCCTACGAACCGCATGCCGCCGGCTACCTGGCCCTCAAAGCGAAGCTTGCGGAGATCCGCGCCGGCAATGGCGATGGCCTGAAGCCGCGGATCGCCAACGGGCCGGCGCTGCGGATCGGCCAGCAGGACGATCGGGTCCCGCAACTGCGTGAAATGCTCGGCGTTCCCGGCGACGGCGGCACGACCTACGACCGGGCGCTGGCGGACGCCGTCAAGAAGTTTCAGAAGGCGCATGCGCTGAGGCCGACCGGGACGCTGACGGCGGAGACGGTGGAGGCGCTCAACGGGCCGCATCCCAAGAATCTGACCGATATCATCATCGCCAACATGGAACGCTGGCGGTGGATGCCGCACGATCTCGGCCAAAACTACGTCATGATCAATCTTCCCGATTTCACCGCCAGCGTGTTTCACGACGGCAAGCGTATCTGGAAGACCAAGATCGTCATCGGCAAGACGGACATGCCGACGCCGATCATGACGGCGATGATGAAATACATCACGGTCAATCCGATCTGGCACGTGCCGCCTTCGATCATCAACAACGAATATCTGCCGGCGATGGCCCAGGATCCCACCGTGATGCAGCGGATGGGCCTCGTGGTCGAACGCGACAACTCCGGACGGGTTACCGGCATTTATCAGCCGCCCGGCGACAATAATGCCGAGGGCCGGCTGCGCTTTAACTTCCCCAACAAATTCCTGGTCTATCAGCACGACACCCCGGACAAATACATGTTCGCTTACGCCCGGCGTGCCTTCAGCCACGGCTGCATGCGTACGCAGGACCCGGCGAAATATGCCGAAGTGCTCCTGTCGATCGTGCGACCGAAGGACGGCTACACCGTGGAGCGCATCAAGAAGATGTACGGGCCGAACGAGACCAATATCGAGTTTCCGACTTACATCCCCGTGCACATCACCTACCAGACGGCCTTCGTGGACAGCGCGGGCAAGCTCGAATTCCGCGACGACATTTACGGCCGCGACCGCGAACTGCTTGCCATCCTGCATAACCCGGCCGAGTTCAGGGTCGCCGATATCCCGGTGGAGCACCACATATCGGCTTCCCATCGGGAAATATTGGCGATGCCTGACAATCCCGCGTTTTTTGGCAACGGCTCCGCAAACGGCGGCGGACCCGGAGGCTTTTTGGCTCGGTTGTTCAGCGGCTTTGCTGCGCCTCAACCACCGCCACGGCCAGTGACCCGGCGGCACGTGACCCGCAGCTACCGTCAGCCCTATTACAGCTCCTACCATCAGCCGACTGACGAATAGCTCGATCCGGACCGCTTCGGGCCAGGCCTTGCCATCGACAGCGGGGGCGTCCCTGGCCATTTTTTGCCACACTGACCCGGTAGCCCCGTTGCTGTCGGGGGTCGGGTGAACGCCGGATTCGGCGCCGCCCTTCCCAATAGCTTGGCCAATGCGTGAGCGTTACTCCCCTCGGTGACGCGACGGGCGTAGCGCTTTGCGCGTCTACGCGAGATCGACTGTGCACGCCGGTACCGCGCGCCAAAACCGCTTTCGATCGTCCGCGGTACGCGTCGCCGTTTCGTGCGGTCTGGCGATTTTCACGATTCTCTTTGGTTGCGGGGAATTGCGAAAGGCGGTGGCCGACGGCGTCCCCGGCACAGCGGATCCCAGCGACACCACCAGCTTGCCCGGCGAACTTGAGGTTCGCGCTCCCCATGCCATTGCCGCCGCCTTCCTGGCACAAGCCGCAGGCGACGCCCCGACCGCCCAAACCACCGCGCTGACGACGCGTGCCGCGGCCTCGAGCGGACAGGCATCCTCCGCGCCTACACCCGCTGCCACGACCATCGCCGTCAAGCGCAACCCCGGTCAGGCAACCTCAACGCTCATTACGGCACATCCGCGCGTCGCAACGACCGTCGCGTCCGAAGTCAAATTCGAAGAGCCATGGCTCGACGCGGTCATGCTTTCGCCGAGTATCCGCCGCTACCTCACGACCTCGATGCTTGGCGCCGAGGATTACCGCGCCCTGGCGAAGCTCATAGAGAAGCCGGCGAGCGCGGTCGTGATGAGGTTCTCGGCGGACCCCAATCCCGGCTTGACGCCGGATCACTTCAGCGGCAGCGCAGTCAGCTTCGTATCGATCGTGACATATCAGACCGAGACCACCACGGTGCGGTAACTTGACTTCGGCCGGGCCGGGAGGCGGTCCGCACCCGGCGCGATTGATCGTGACGCTTGGGCCCATGGCCGAACCGAACTGGAGCAGCGTGGGCGCGCCAACGCTCGATACGCCTCCGCATAAGAATGGCCGCGCTCTCCTCTAACCCAGCATTCCGAGCGCGTGCAGGTAGGTATCCAAAATCGCTTCCTGCTCCTTGCGCTCGTTGATGTCCTGCTTGCGCAACCGCACCACTGTGCGCAGCGCCTTGACATCGAAGCCGTTCACCTTGGCCTCGGCATAGACGTCGCGAATGTCGTCGGCGATCGCCTTCTTTTCCTCCTCAAGTCGCTCGACGCGCTCGACGAAGGCCTTCAACTGATCCTTGGCGAAGCGATGGGCGGGCTGTTCGTCTCTGACGGCGGCGTTGGCCATCGGGCACTCCTGGCAATTCGTTCGCTGGAAGCTTTTGGAAGTGCCGCCGCCCGGGTCAAGCCGCAAACGCGCTCATCCACGGAACGCACAGGGCAAGCGCGGATTGCACGGAGGTCAATGCTTTTGGCTTGCTTGTGCTTTTTCGAAGCCGGCCTTCTGCTGCGCCGATGCTTCCTTCTGGTATTTGGCGCGCCACTCCTCGTATGGCATGCCGTACACGGCTTCCCGGCTTTGGTCCTTGGTCATTGGCACGCCCTTGGCGTCGGCCGCGTCCTTCATCCAGTTCGACAGGCAGTTGCGGCAAAAGCCGGCCAGGTTCATCAGGTCGATGTTCTGCACGTCCGTACGGGCGCGCAGATGGTCGACGAGCCGGCGGTAGACTGCGGCCTCAAGCTCGGTGCGGGTCTTGTCGTCGGATGCCATGGATCTTCTCCCAATTGTCGGCCGCAAGGAACCGGGTTCGGCGCAAAAACGCGTGACAAATCAGCGACCGTGGTAGTTATGCCAAGAATAAAGATAGAGACGTGCGCTTTGTCTTTCCATAGTTTTACGCCTTGACGCTCATGGCTACGCCGTCGCGCAACCTGCTGGAATCGCTGTTTCGGAGTGCGGTCGCCGCCGCACATCCGGGCCAGTGCCTGCCCAGACGGCTGCCCGATTTTCCACCGGCCGGACGTCTCATCGTCCTCGCAGCCGGCAAAGCGGCCGGAGCGATGGCTGAGGCGGCGGAGGCGCACTATGTGGCGCAATTGTCGCACAAGAGGATTGTCCAGGATCGCCTCATTGGTCTCGCGGTCACCCGTTACGGCTATGCGCGACCGACACGACGAATCGAGATGGTCGAAGCCGGCCATCCGTTCCCCGATCAGGCCGGACTCGCGGGTGCCGAGCGCGCTTTGCTGCTGGCAGATGCCGCCGAAAAGGACGATCTTGTCGTCGTTCTCCTCTCCGGCGGCGCCTCCGCAAACTGGATCGCACCGGCGAAGAATCTGACGCTGGCAGAGAAGCAGGCGACGACGCGGCTGCTCCTTCGCAGCGGGGCCACCATTGGCGAGATCAACACGGTGCGCAAGCATCTCTCCCGTATCAAGGGCGGCCGCCTCGCGGTGCGTGCCTATCCGGCGAACATCGTCACACTGGCAATTTCCGACGTGCCTGGCGACGATCCCGCCGTGATCGGTTCCGGCCCGACCGTTCCGGATCCGACGACGCTCGGGGACGCCCGCGCCATCGTGGACCGCTATCGACTTGACCTGCCGGAGGCGGCAGCGCGGGCGCTGGCGGACCCCGCCAATGAATCGCCGAAGCCGGGCGCAAAGGCCTTCGCCTCCGCACAGTATGAAATTGTCGCGCGTCCCGCCGACGCGCTGCGTGCCGCGCAGGCGTGCGCGCAGGCGGCCGGATACGAATGCCTGGTGCTCGGAGACCGCCTTCAGGGCGAAGCGCGTGGGATTGCCGCCGAGCACGCCAGGATCGCCCGCGACTTGAGCGCGCAGGGCCGCCCAGTGGCAGTCCTCTCTGGCGGCGAACTCACGGTCACGTTGCGCGGCAAAGGGCGCGGCGGGCCCAATCAGGAATATGCCCTGGCGCTCGCCATTCATCTTGATGGTGCCAAGGGCGTGTCCGCCCTGGCCGCCGATACGGATGGAACCGACGGGGGTAGCGGCCGCCCCGACGACCCGGCAGGCGCTTTCGTTGACGATACCACGCTTGCCCGCGCCGTGGCCGCTGGCCTCGATCCCGCCGCGTTTCTCGCGGACAACGATTCCACGGGGTTTTTCAACGGCATCGGCGATCTGTTCAGGCCCGGCCCAACGTTTACCAACGTGACCGACTTTCGCGCCATAGTCGTTGACCCTCCATCAAAGTGATGGGGATGGAATCGGCGATGAGGCAGGGCACCAGCGCAAGCCGCCGCGGAGAAGCGGCGACGGGTTCGGGCGTCCGCCCATGCGGAACGCGCGAAATCGTCGATGCCGCAGTAGCGGCCGCTCGCCTGCCCCGCCGCCAGGCGGCCCCGCACCGCCGCTCCGCCAGTCCGCTGAAGTTGGCCCCGGTCGCACTCATGCTGTGCCTGGCGGCGCTCTTGCTTGCCGCCTCGGCCAGTCGCGCGTCGGCGGATTTCCGGCTTTGCAACAACACTTCCAGCCGCGTCGGCGTGGCGATCGGCTATAAGGCCGCTGCCGGCTGGACGACGGAAGGTTGGTGGAACCTGTCGTCGCGCACCTGCGAGACCCTTCTCAAAGGTAATCTCGTCGCACGATACTACTATGTGTATGCGGTCGACTACGATCGCGGCGGCGAGTGGATGGGGCAAGCCTACATGTGCACGCGCGACAAGGAATTCACCATCCGCGGCATCAATAATTGCCTGGCGCGCGGCTACGACCGGACTGGTTTTTTCGAAGTCGATACCGGAGAACAGCGGAGCTGGACCGTGCAGCTTACCGAAACAAGCGAGCAACCGCCGGCAAAACCCCTGCCGGCCGGCAATCCGCTGAGCACGATCCGGCCGGCCGAACCGGGCGGCGCCACTGTGCAGACCGCGCCGGTTGCGCCACACGCGCCGTCCGGAAGCCCCAGCCAATGAGACGTCAGCGACGGACCAAGATCGTGGCGACGCTCGGGCCGGCGTCTTCCGACCGCGCCACCGTCAGTCGGTTGTTTCGGGCCGGCGCAGACGTCTTCCGCATCAATATGAGCCACACCAATCACGAGCGCATGCGCGAATTGGTGGCGATGATTCGAGACGTCGAGGGCGAAAGCAACCGGCCGATCGGCATCCTGATCGATCTGCAGGGTCCAAAGCTGCGGCTTGGCGCCTTCAAGAACGATGCGGCGACGTTGGATAAGGATCAGACTTTCGTCTTCGACACCGATCCCTCGCCCGGCGACGGCAAGCGCGTACACCTGCCGCATGCGGAAATCTTTGCCGCGATCAAGCCCGGCGATGTCCTCTTGATCGATGACGGCAAGCTGCGTTTGACGGCGCTGGAGACAAGTACGCAGCGCATCGTGACGCGCGTCGAGGTCGGCGGCAAGGTATCGAACCGCAAGGGCGTGAGCCTGCCCGACACGCTGATTCCGCTGGCCGCGCTGACAGCAAAGGATATCGCCGATCTCGATGCCGGCCTCGATGCCGGCGTCGATTGGGTGGCGCTGTCGTTCATTCAACGTCCCGAGGACATCGCAGAGGCGAAGAAAATCACCCGCGGGCGCGCGGCAATCATGGCCAAGATCGAGAAGCCGCAGGCGGTGGTGCGGCTGCCCGAGATCCTCGATCTCTCCGATGCCTTGATGGTGGCGCGCGGCGACCTCGGCGTGGAAATGCCGCTGGAAAAAGTGCCCGGCGTACAGAAGGACATGACCCGCGCCTGCCGGCGCGCCGGCAAGCCCGTCGTGGTCGCTACGCAAATGCTGGAATCGATGATCGCAAGCCCGGTGCCGACGCGCGCCGAGGTCTCCGACGTTGCCACCGCCATATTCGACGGGGCCGACGCCGTGATGCTGTCGGCGGAATCGGCGGCCGGACAATACCCGATCGAAGCGGTGGCGACGATGAATCGGATCGCCGAGCAGGTGGAGAACGACGCGATCTATCTGCCTTCGCTGCACGTGCTGCACACCGAGCCGGAAGCAACCGGCGCCGACGCCATCGCGGCGGCGACGCGACAGGTCGCCGAAACGCTCGATCTGTCGGCCATCGTCTGCTGGACCTCGTCGGGCTCGACCGGATTGCGGGTCTCGCGCGAACGGCCGCAATGCCCCATCGTTGCCATCTCCCCGATCGTCGCCGCCGGGCGGAAATTGTCCCTGGTCTGGGGCATCCACAGCGTGATCGCCGAGGACGCGCACGATCAGGACGACATGGTGGAGCGCGCCTGCCGCCTCGCCTTCAAGGAAGGATTCGCCAAAGCCGGACAGCGCGTCATCGTCGTCGCCGGCGTTCCGCTCGGCACGCCCGGCGCCACCAACATGATGCGAATCGCGTTTGTCGGGACCGACGTCGACGAGGTGTGATCGGAATTTGCGCAGGTCTCGGCTATCGGATCGCCGTCGTTTCCCAGGGCCGCCAATTTCAAGGCATGGCGTCAGGCGGGCCGCTCGAGATTGCGATCGGATCTGCGAACCGCTGCGCATCGCTGCGCTTTCGCGCTTCGGCTCCGGCGTTCCCGCCTCTACGTTCCAACGTCCGATTTCAGATGTGTCTTCCCTCGACCTTCTCGCTCAACTCCCTCACCGTGTCGGGAATATTGGGGAGGCGCGGGTCGATCTTCAGCGCATCGCGATAGGCTTTGAGCGCGTCCTTGTCGTCGCCGAGTTCCTGCAGCATCATTCCGAGCCCGGACAATGCGGCGAACTGGCGGGGCTCGCGCGCCAGCACCTCACCGATGTCTGCGATCGCATGCGCATAATCGTTTTTTATGTAGTAGATCGTCGCGCGCTGGTTCCAGGCTTCGACGTAATCCGGCTTGATCTCGATGACGGCATCGAGAAGCTTGAGCGCCAAATCGTAATCCTTGGCGTCGGTCGCCGCCTTCACCCGCGCCATCAGCAGATTGCAGGTGTCGCTGTCAGAGACCATCCACACCGCCCAGATGCGATCCTCGATGGCTTTCGCGCTTTCCTCGTTCGGCGCGATTTTCAAAGCCTCGAACAGCGTATCGAGATTGCTCATTGGATCGCCGTGCGCGACCGGCGGCAAAACGCTCGGCGGTCGGACCCAACCGTTGTCCGGCCGCTCTTGACGGTCTTGCCGTCCCTGCGCCACGGCCGGCCGTAACGCGCCCACGCCGAGCAACGCCGCCATGGCGACGATCGGCAATGACAGATGCGACGCGCGCGCTTTCATGGCGATCGAATCCGTTCAGCTTCTGTCCCGCAGCAAGCCTGAAACAAAACCACAAGACGCAAACAATGCGGCACAATTCGGTAGCGCCCGGACCGATCGCCTGCCGGGGGCATGCCGCCGCCTGACCGCCGCCGAGCCAAGGCGACTTCGCGGAAACGCGCGATGCCCGGACAACCGGGCTTCGTCCCGCAAAAACGCCGGTTGCCGCAATCCCGGTCCGGCGCTTGCCGCGCGTTCAGCCCTGGCGCGCCTTGAAGCGCCGCTGGGTCTTGTTGATAACGTAGACGCGTCCTTTGCGCCGCACGAGACGGTTATCGCGATGGCGGCCGCGCAGCGATTTCAATGAGTTACGGACTTTCATGACAGCATGTTCCTGTTCGGCGTTGCTTAAGGACGCGTCTTGCGCTTGTCAATGTGGGAAGCACCGACCGGGAAAGCCAACAGGAGCGGACCAGCATGGGCGCCGGCGTATTACGGCTCATTTCCGGCGTCGGCGCCAAAGGTCCGGCCTGTTTCCTGCTGGAAGCCGCCGGCAAGCGCATCATGCTGGACCTCGGCGAAGGTCCGCCGCCGGGGCTCTTGCCCGACGTCGCGGACTTGGGAACGATCGACGCGCTTGTCCTCAGTCACGGCCACAAGGACCATGTCGGGGGCTTGCGGCTTTTGCAACGGCTCGGCACGCCGCCGGTTTACGCGACCGACATCGTCGCACGCAGCCTGCCACAGGGCTTCGAATTGCGGCCGCTGCCGCTCGGCGGACTCGGCGAGGTCTTGGGGATCGGAGTCGCCACCGGCCGCAACGGCCATGCGCCCGGCGGCGTCTGGCTGCACTTCGCCATCGGCGGCGGCGTTCTGTACACCGGCGACTGGTCGGTGGAATCGGGCCTCTACGATTACGATCCGCCGGCACAATCGGCCTCGGTTGCGCTGCTCGATTGTTCCTACGGGGCCTATCAGAAATCGCTCGGCGAATGCTGGAACGCGCTGGCGCCGCTTGTCGGGCGCGGTCCGCTGCTATTGCCGGTACCGGCCGACGGCCGCGGCCCGGAGATCGCGCTCGAAGTCCTGCGCCACGGCTGCACAGATATTTTCTTCGACGAGGCGATGAGTAAAGCCGTGCGGCAAATGGGCGGCACCGCCCGCGCATCGGCGCGCGTCGATATCGATGAGGATTTGCAGGCGCTCAGCGCGGCAGCAAAACCGATCAGCGCGCCGCGCGGCGTCATGTTCGCCGCCTCCGCCGACGGTACTTCAGGTGCAAGCAAAAACCTTCTCGAGCGCTGGGAACACGAAAGCGAGCCCGCGATCGTATTCACCGGCTATCGCGCGCCAGACACACCGGCTGACCGCTTGATCAAAAGTGGCCGCGCGCATTTTCTGCGCTGGAACGTGCATCCGCGCCTGTCCGATGTCGCAGCGTTGGTCAAGACGGTGAAGCCGCGGGCCGTGATCCCGGCCTTTTGCGACCGTTCTCAGTTGCCCGATCTCACACGCGCACTGGCCCCTGCGCCGGTCACCATGGACCCGGTCGTGGAACTGTGATCGCGCGCGTCGGGGTGTCGCCGTTCTACTTCGCCTGCTGGCCGCGCAGTCGCGGCCGACCGATACCGAGCGGCCTGGCATCAAGCAGCACGATGGCAAGCCGCGCCGGCGCAGCGCTGCGGTTCACCCATGCATGGTTGGTGCCGCGTTGCACCATGATGTCGCCGGCACGCAGAGTGACCGACGAATCGTCCATGTCCATGTCAATCTCGCCGTCGAGCACCGCGATGTAATCGATGGTTTCGGTGCGATGCATTTCCGAGGCAATGCCCGGAGCAAATTCCATCACGATGAAGCGCGAGCCGTTCTCGGGCGGCGCGGTGCCGAGAATGCGGGCCCCCATATCCTCCACATCCTCGCCGATGGCGATATCGGCGGGCATCGCGTCGCTACACCACATCAGCGTCGAGGCCACGCCGGGACGCGGCGTTTTGGTGTTCGTCGCGGCGCCGTCGCGAAGAACCTTGGCGACGGTCTTGGCGCCGTGGCCGGTTACGACACGGCGGATCTGTCTGGCAGGCATGGATTTCAGTTCCTGGCGGGCGCGCGCTTGAGATCGATGAATTCGATGACGTTGCCGTCCGGATCGCGAATATAGGCGCTGCGGCCGACGAACACTCCGGTTTGCCGATCCTCCTCTTTGAAAATCTCGACGCCCTTGGTCGGCAAGGTCCTGACCGTCTCCTCATAGGTCTGCGGCGTGACGCGAAACGCCGAATGAATCTGGTGCTCGCCTTCGGGATTGAGCGTGATCGGATTTTTCGAATAGGTGAGATTGAAAAAATCGTTGCCGGATCGCAGAAAGACGATGCGGTCGGTGCGGCCGACTTTCTCGAAGCCGAGCGTTTCCGTATAGAACTTCTCCGCGCGATCGAGGTTCTTGACCGGGATGGTGAAGTGCAGAACGCCGTCGGTCTTGAGCATGGGAATCTCCTTCGCGCGGCAGCCGACCGCGGCGCGGCATCGGGCGAACCCGCGTCGCGTGGCCGACGATACCATGTTTTAGCTTATCCAATAGCCCGCGTGTCGGCGGCCGCGCCCACACGGCGAACCGGCCAATCGCGCCAGATTCGCCGCACCGGCGCCAGCGGCGGGCGCCGCTCCTGCTTGCGGCCTTTGAGAAACTCGAACCATTTTGCGTAAATGGCAACCGCCGAGGAGCGCCAGCCGCCGACCAGGGCGTCCTCCAGCGCTTGCGTGGGAAAGCTTGCGATCAGATCGCCGCGCCGCTCGGCCAGAGCGCGGGCGCGGAAGGCATCGAGCAGCGCCGCCGCACCGGGATCGAAATAACCCCGGGGCATCGCCGGATAGTGCTCGCGTTCACCGCGAAGGTAACGGCCGACGTCGCGCCGATACTCGCGCAGCAGCGAACCGGGTTCGTATTCGGGGTGGCCCTGAAGAAAGAGATGAAAACTCCGCTCCTGCCGCGCGAACATGTCGACGCCGGCCTCCTCCGAGCGGGTGAGAATCTGGTAGCCGGCGGCTTTCAGCGCGGTTTCCGACAGGTCGTTATTGCGCGAGTGCGGAATGCGCAGCGGCAGCGACAAGGCTCGTGTGATCGGGTGTGCGCCGGCCGACGCGCAATCGAACACGCCGGAGAGTTTTTCGCGGAACGGACGGCGTTCGATGCCGTCGGTGTGAAGCACCGCGGCGTGAGCTGCCAGGCATGACCAGATGGTCGATGCGGTGTGATCGCGCGCCCAGCCGATGACGCGCGTGAGCGTTTGCCAATACGGCTCGTCCTTGAGGTTTCTCGTTTTCGGTTCGGTGCCGGTCACGATCAGGCCGTCGAGGTTCGCGTCCCACAGCTCGCTTACATCGCGATACCGGCCGGCCATGCCGCGGCGCGTCGCCTCGCCGCGGGGCACCTCGGGGATGGAATACAGCAACAGTCGAACGGCAATGCCCTGCGCACCAGCGCGGACGAGATCCGCAAACTGCCGCTCGGTCGCCTCCAGCGCCGAGTCAGGCATATTGTTGATCAGGCCGACGGTGACGCCGGCGGCGGCGTCGACTTCGCCTCGCGGGCCGCCTTGGGCGTGGTCCGGGACCAGGGGCATGCCGCTCTCGAATGTCCCTACGATGGGCGTTTATTCGGCCGCAAGCAGCGGCGTGCGCTGCAATTGCGCCGCGCTCAGCGCCTGATCCAGATCGGCCAGGATATCGTCGATGTGTTCGATGCCGACCGAGAGACGGATCATTTCCGGCTTCACGCCGGCCTTCTCCTGCTCCTGCGGCGACATCTGCCGGTGCGTGGTCGAGGCCGGGTGGCAGGCCAGCGACTTGGCGTCGCCCATATTGACCAGGCGCTTGAACAGCTCGAGCGCATCGTAAAACCGCTTGCCGGTCTCCAATCCTCCGGCAATGCCGAACGTCATCAAGGAACAGGCGCGACCGCCGAAATATTTCTGCGCCAGCGCATGATAGGGGTTGTCGGCAAATCCAGCGAAATTGACCCAGGCCACGCGCGAATCGGCGCGCAGAAACTCGGCGACGCGGCGCGCGTTCTGCACGTGACGCTCGACGCGCAGCGCCGCCGTCTCGATCCCCTGCAGCAGAAGAAACGACGACAACGGCGAGAGCACCGCTCCAGTCGTACGCTGGTAGACGCTGCGGCAGCGCGCGATATAGGCAGCCGCGCCGAAGTGCTCGACATAGACCAGGCCGTGATAGGACGCGTCCGGCTGATTGAACATGGCGAAGCGGTGAGCGTGCGTCTTCCAGGGAAAGCGACCGCTGTCGACAATCGCCCCGCCGAGCGTAGTGCCGTGGCCGCCCATGAATTTGGTCAGCGAATGCACGACGATGTCCGCGCCGTACTCGATCGGGCGCAGCATGAAGGGCGTGGCCACGGTATTGTCGACGACGAGCGGAACGCCATGTCGCGCGGCGACCGCGGCCAGCGCTTCGATGTCGCATATATTGCCGGCCGGATTGCCGACGCTCTCGCAGAAAACGGCGCGCGTGCGTTCGTCGATCAGCTTCTCGATGGCGTCGGGA
>JASHOR010000094.1 GCA_030041005.1 Xanthobacteraceae bacterium | reverse complement strand
TACGTGAGCCAGGGCTACGCCTACGTGCATGCCGATGTCCGCGGCTCGGGACGCTCGCAAGGCGAGTTCGAGTTCATGGGCCCAAACGAACAGCAGGATTATCTCGAACTGGTCGCCTGGATCGTGCGCCAGCCCTGGTGCAACGGCCGCGTCGGCGGCATCGGCCAGTCCTATTACGCCATGGCGCAGTGGCTGATGGCGACCTACAACCCGCCCGGCCTTGCCTGCATCGCGCCGTATGACGGCCTGGTCGATCAATATCGCGGCTCGAATTATCACGGCGGCATCTACTGCTCGTACCGCTCGGTCTGGTACACGTCGCTGCGCGCCGACAACCAGCACCGCCTCGCCGGCCGGCACGGGCGGCCGCCGATGACGTTCGATCTGGTCGGCGAAATGATCAATCACCCGCTCGACGACGAATTCTGGCGCGTGCGCTCGCCTTACTGGCGGCTCGACAAGATCAAGTGTCCGGTGCTCTCGATCGGGCACTGGGGCAAGATGGGCCTGCACCTGCGCGGCAACGTTCTCGGCTACGAGGAGATCAAGGCGCCGAAGAAGCTCGTGGTCACCGGCGCTCGCAACACTTTCGAAGCGCACCGCATGTTCGATCAGATCGAATTCCACGAGAAGGAACTGCTGCCGTTCTATGATCTGCATCTCAAAGGCAAGAACAACGGCTTCATGGACGCCGAGCCGGTCAGGCTTTACGTGCGCGGCGCCAATGTCTGGCGCGCGGAGGACGAATGGCCGCCGCAGCGCGTTACGCCTGTCGCGTACTATCTGCGTAAAGGCCCTTCGGGCAGCGTCACATCGCTCAACGACGGCGGCCTCTCGCTCGAACAGCCCGCCGCCGACGAGGCGCCGACCAGCTACACCTATCCGGACTGGGATTGGGTCAACGGCGTCGCAGTGATCGGGCCGGATGGACGGGTCGACCCGGTGCGGCGCGTGCTCACGTTCACGAGCGCGCCGCTGGAAGCCGATCTCGAAGTGACCGGGCCGATCGTGCTGACGCTCTACGCGTCATCGACCGCGATCGACACCCAGTTCATCGTCAAGCTGACCGACCAGCATCCGCAGGAGGCGGCGGCGCGCGGCAAGGGCGAGCAACCGGGCCATACGCCGGTATCGAAGGGATGGCTCAAAGCCTCGCATCGCGAAAAGGATGCGGCACGTTCAAAGCCGGAGCGTCCGTTCTACACGCACGCCAATCCGCAGCCGCTTACGCCGGGCGAAATCTACGCGTTCGACATCGAGGTGCTGCCGATCGCCTACGTGTTCAAGCAGGGCCATCGCATCCGCCTCGAACTCGCCAACGGCGACTCGCCGGCGACCGACGGCGTGTTCTCACATCCCTATCATCCGTCGCTGATGGGCACCGACACGATCCATCACGGCGGCGTTCACGTCTCGTGCCTTATTCTGCCGGCGATCCCGGCGACGTCCTCACCCTGAGGCGCTCGGCGCGACAGCGCCGAGCCTCGAAGGGCGAGGCCACGGAGCCTCGGCCTGCATCCTTCGAGGGCGGCTTCGCGGCCGCCTCGGGATAAGGTCAACTGTTACGCCCGCGCGTAGCGCCCGCGGTTGAAGAAGCGGTCCTTCTGGTCGTCGGTTGCCGTCTCGCGGTTGGATTTGATGGCGCCGATCTTCGCCAGCGCGGCTTTGACCGCGGGACGCTCGTTGATGGCGTTGAACCAGCGCGCGAGATTGGGATTGTCCTCCCACTTCACGCCCTGGATGTCGTGATTGCGCGTCCAGGGAAACGCGGCGATATCGGCGATGGTGTATTCGCCGCCGGCGAGATAGGGCGAATGCGCCAGCCGCTTCTCCATCACCTCGTAAAGCCGCTTCACTTCGGTCTGATAGCGCGACATGGAATAGGAATTGTCCTTGTCCTTCGGCGCGAACAGCTTGAAATGTGTGAACTGCCCGAACATCGGGCCGATGCCCGAGGTCTGGAAGAACAGCCATTGCAGCGCGTCGTATTTCTGTGCCGTGTCCTTGGACAGAAATTTTCCGGTCTTCTCGGCGAGGTACATCAAAATCGCGCCGGACTCGAACACGGTGTAGGGCTTGCCGCCCGGCCCGTCGCTGTCGACGATCGCCGGAATTTTCGCGTTGGGATTGATCTTGATGAAATTCGGATCGTATTGGTCGCCCTTCCATACGTCGACGAAGTGCTCCTTGTAAGGGAGCTTTGTCTCCTCGAGAATAATGTAGATTTTCTGCACGTTCGGGCTGGTCAGCGCATAAAGATCGATCATGAACTAATGTCCTCGTTGCGGGGCAACGCCGATCATCGTAGCAAGCCTCCGGCCCGAAGCAAACTGGCGGACGCGATCGCGGCAGACGCCGGCGTTGGCAATCAGCCTTTCCGCTTTGCGGCCGAGGATAATGAGGCCAGACTGACACGGTTGCTTGCCCCATCCGTTGACGCGAGCCTGAACGGGTTGCCCATGAGCATTTCCAAAAAGTCGCCGGAACACCTGCGTTCGCATCGCTGGCTCGGCAGGAACGATCTGCGCTCGTTCGGCCATCGCTCGCGGTTGCGGCAATTCGGCTACGACCGCGACGACTGGGTCGGCAAGCCGGTGATCGGCATCATCAACACCTGGAGCGACATCAATGCCTGCCACGGCCACTTGCGGGCGCGCGCCGAGGACGTCAAGCGCGGTGTCTATCAGGCCGGCGGCTTTCCCATCGAGCTGCCGGCGATGTCGCTCGCCGAGCCGTTCGTGAAGCCCTCGACCATGCTCTACCGCAACTTCCTCGCCATGGAATGCGAGGAACTGCTGCGCAGCCATCCGATCGACGGCGCCGTGCTCATGGGCGGCTGCGACAAGACCACGCCGGGGCTGCTCATGGGCGCGATCTCCATGGGCGTGCCGGCGATCTATCTGCCCGCCGGTCCGATGCTGCGCGGCAATTGGCGCGGCCACACGCTGGGCTCCGGCTCCGACGCCTGGAAATACTGGGACGAGAAACGCGCCGGCCGCATCGGCGACGAGGAATGGAACGAGATCGAGGGCGGCATTTCGCGCTCGTTCGGCACCTGCATGGTGATGGGCACCGCCGCGACCATGATGGCGATCGCCGAAGCTTTGGGAATGGCATTGCCCGGCGCGTCATCGATCCCGGCGCCGGATGCCAATCATTCGCGCATGTGCGCCGCGGCCGGGCGCCGCGCCGTGGAGATGGTATGGGAGGATTTGACTCCCGACAGAATCTTGACGCCGGCGGCCTTCGACAACGCCATTCGCGTGCACATGGCGCTCGGCGGCTCGACCAACGCCATCATCCATGTCATCGCGCTCGCCCGCCGCGCCGGCATCGCGCTCGACATGGCGCGCTTCGACGCCATCTCGCGACAGGTGCCGGTCATCGCCAACATTACGCCGTCAGGAAAATATCTGATGGAGGACTTTTACTATGCCGGCGGGCTGCGCGCGCTGATGGTGCGGATGGGCGGCCTGCTTGATCTGTCGTGCCTGACCGTCACCGGCCGCTCGCTCGGCGAAAACATCGCCGGGGCGGAGGTGCATCTGCCGGACGTCATCCATTCGCTTTCGGTGCCGCTTTATCCGGAAGGCGCCACCGCCGTGCTCACCGGCAATCTCGCTCCGCGCGGCTGCGTCATGAAGCCGGCCGCGGCGGAGAAACGCTTGCTGCATCACCGCGGCAAGGCGATCGCGTTCGAGACCTACGATCACATGGCGCGCGAAGTCGATCGCGACGACCTCGACGTCACGCCCGACCATGTGCTGGTGCTCAAGAACGGCGGTCCGAAAGGCGGTCCCGGCATGCCGGAATGGGGCCAGTTGCCGATTCCCCGGAAGCTTCTCAAAGTCGGCGTGCGCGACATGTTGCGTATTTCCGACGCGCGCATGAGCGGCACGAGCTACGGCGCCTGCATTCTGCACGTGGCGCCGGAGAGTTTTGTCGGCGGGCCGCTCGCCTTCGTGCAAACCGGCGATGAGATCGAGGTCGATGTTGCCGCGCGCAGCATCCACCTGCATGTCGGCGAGGAGGAGCTTGCCCGCCGCCGCGCCGCCTGGTCGCCGCCGCCGCCCAAATATCCGCGCGGTTACGGCGCGATGTTCTCCGCACATATCGGCCAGGCCGACGAGGGCTGCGATTTCGATTTTCTCGCCGGCACGGCGCGCGTCGCCGAGCCGGAGATTCATTAAGTCTTCCTCTCCCTCACGGGGAGAGGAAACTCACTCCGCCGCCTGGCGCGTCGGCACGCGGTAGCTTCCTGGCACGGTGCGAAACGCGATGTTGAGGCGGTTGGCGCCGTTGATGGCGATGATCGCCAGCGTCAGGTTGACGAGCTCTTCCTCATTGAATTGCGCGCGCGCCTTTGCGTACACCTCATCGGATACATGCCCGTCGGTGACGAGCGTGACCGCCTCGGTCCAGGCCAGCGCCGCGCGCTCGCGCTCGCTGTAGAACGGCGATTCGTCCCAGGCGTTGAGCAGATAGAGCCGCTGCTCGCTTTCGCCGGCGGCGCGCAGTTCCTTGGTGTGCATGTCGATGCAATGCGCGCAGCCGTTGATCTGCGAGGCGCGCAGTTTGACCAATTCGAGCAGCGTATGATCGAGGCCGCATTCATGGACGAAGGCGTGCAGGCCGCTGAGCGCCTTGGCGCCCCGCGGCGAAGCTTTGCGAAAGTCCATCCGCGCCTTCATTGTCATCGGCGGTCTCCTTCATTGTTCGCGAACAGCTTCTGCGCCTCCACGCGCGTCATCGATGCCTTGAGCACGTCGAAGTCGCCGTTTTGCCGCAGCTCCTCGGCGATGCGCCGGATCGCCGACATGATCGCCAAGGTCGCGCCCGAGGCGATACTGACGCGGGCGACGCCTGCCGCCTGCAAAGCGTCGAGCCGCGGCATGCCGGCGCGGCCGACGACGTTGACGGGCGCCTTGATGGCGGCGGCGAGCTTGCGGATCAGCTCGATATCGGCGACGCCGAACGGGAAAATGCAGTCCGCGCCGGCGGCGACATAGGCCTCGGCGCGGCGCACCGTCTCGGCGAAACGCGTCGAGTCCTCGCCGACATGCTTCAGATAAAGATCGACCCTCGCATTAATGACGATGGGAACGCCCTCGGCGTCGGCCGCACCGCGCGCCGCGCGGATGCGTGCGGCGGCGTCCGCGAGGGTCCGCACCGGCTCATTCGGGTTCGGCGTGCTGTCCTCGAGATTGATGCCGACCGCGCCGGCGCGAATGATGTCGGCGACGCTGCGCGCGACCTGCTCGGGCGTTGCGCCGTAGCCGGCTTCGATGTCGGCGGTGAGCGGCACGCGCACCGCTGCCGCGATCCGGCGCGTCGCCGCGACCACATCCGGCCATGGCGCGTGTTCGCCGTCGGGATAGCCGAGCGCCCAGGCCAGCCCGCCGCTGGTTGTCGCGATCGCGGGAAATCCCGCCGCCTCGAACAGGCGCGCGCTCATCAGGTCCCATGCGTTCGGCAGCAGCAGAATTGGCGGGGTGCGGTGCAGCTTGCGAAAGTCGTCGGCGCGTTGCCGTTGCTCGGATGTGCTCACAAATCTCTCTTGCATGATGGCGCAACGCCGCTGCGACCTCATCGTTCGCGGCGTCCGCCCGCGGTGATTATATCGACGCGTCGGGATGGCACAATGTCTTGTCGGGGCTCACTCCATATGAGACTGATGCATGGCGCCAACTCTTCTGCCTGGCGCCCACTCTTCTGCATGGCGCCCAGTCTTCCGCGACAGGGACAGAGCGGCGCACGAGGCGTAAAGCGATGATGAAGACACTGGCGCAGGAGCGGCGGCAGCGGCTCGCGGTCGCGATGCGCGAATCCGGCATCGACCTCCTCTTGCTTTATGGCAACGCGTGGCAAGCCGACTATCTGCGCTACGGCGCCGATTTCGGCATCCTCGAAGGCCATGGCATTGCGCTTATCGCCACCGACGGCGCCGCCGAGCTTTATCTCGACAGCGCCGTGGAAGCCGAACGCGCGGAAGCGGAAGCGCCGCTTGTGCGCGTGCATTTCGCCCCTGATATTGCGCGCGCGGTCGGCGCGCGGCTCGATCGCCTCGCCGGGCAACGGCTTGCCGCGGCTCCGCGGCGTTTCCTGCCCCATTACCTCGCCGATCCGGCACGAGGCTTTGCCCTGGACGACGCCACGGCGCTGGTCGATACGCTGCTCATGCATAAGAGCGAGAGCGAAATCGCGGCAGTGCGCCGCGCCGCGCAGATCGCCGACGAGGCCTATGAGGTGTTCCTCCACAGCGTCAGACCGGGGCGGCGCCAGTTTGAGATCGTCGCCGACGTCGAAGCTTACCTGCGCCGGCGCGGCTGTCCGGATAATTTCATGATCATCGGCTCGGGCGGCAAGGACGTTCTGGGCATGACGCCGCCTTCCGAGCGTCGCATCGCGCCGGGCGACCTGGTGACCACGGAGCTTACGCCGGCGGTGGACGGATATTTTGCCCAGATTTGCCGAACGCTGGTCGTCGGGCCGGCGACGCACGCTCAGCAGCGCGCCTTTGCGGTGTTTGTCGAGGCCCTGGAGGAAGGCATAGCGGCAATCCGGCCGCAAGCGCGCGCCGCCGATGTCGCGCGCGCGGAGAACGACGTGTTTCGCAAATATGATCTCGGCCAGTACACCACCAGCCAATGGACCCGGGTGCGCGGACACGGCATGGGGCTTTTCGCCGATTCGAAGCCTCACCTCCTGGAGGACGTGAACACCGGCCTCGAACCGGGGATGACGCTGATCGTGCATCCCAACACCTATCATCCGGAGGCCGGCTACATGGTGCTTGGCGATGCCGTGCTGGTCACCGAGCGCGGCTCCGAAGTCTTGTGCCGGACGCCGCGTCGATTGTTCGAAGTCGCTGCGTGATCGCACGGGAGGCGAGCGGATGCGTCGCGGACTGATTTCCCGGTCATTGACGGAATTACCCGATGCGGTCCTCGACCAGCGGCTCGATCGCTTGCGCCGCGCGATGGCGACCGCGCAGCTCGATGCTCTTGTCATTTATACCAACAACACGCGCCCCGCCGGCGTGTCCTGGCTCGCGGCCTTCGTGCCCTACTGGTCGGAAGCCTTGCTGGTGGTGCCGCGCGACGGCGCGCCCTATCTGGTTGCCGCGCTCACCTTCCGCGTCAAAACCTGGATCGAGCGGACAAGTCGTCTCGGCGACGTTCTGCATAACCCGCGCGTCGGGCTCAAAGCCGCGCAACAGATCGCCGGCGCCGTGGCGAAGAATGCCGTCGTGGGCGTTGTCGATTTCGACGGGCTGCCCGCCGGCATTGCCGACGACCTGCGCGAAGGCGGGCCGGACCTGGTCTTTCGCGACGCCAGCGAATTGTTCGCAACAATACGCACAAAGGCCGATCCGGCCGAGATCGCGCTGGCGACCAAGGCTGCCGCTATCGCGCGTCATGCGTTGACGCAGGCGAGCGGCGAGACGCTCAATGTCATGATTGCCGGTATCGAACGGCAGGCGCGGCTCAATGGCGCGGAAGAAATCTACATCGCGGCGGCGCCTGACCTCGCGCGCGAGGCCCGTTTCGCACGCATCGAAGGCGAGGCGGCATTGGGCAGGAGCTTTGCGCTGCGCGCCACCGTCGCCTACAAGGGCGCCTGGGTGCGACTGGTGCGCACCTTTTGCGAGTCCGATATCGCGCAACAGGCTCCCGCGCGATTTGCCCATGCGGTTGCGCAATTGCCGTCCGAGCGCGGTTTTGCATCAGGCTTCGACTCCTGGCTGATCGAGGGTTGTCGCCTGACGCAGCCGCTGGAGGCCTTGATGGGTTCGGGTTTTGCCGCGACGACGCCGCTGGCGCCCGGAGCGCTCGTCTCGGCACAAGCCACGCTGCAAATTGACGGCCTCATTGTGCCGGTCGGCGCGCCGGCGCTTCTGGGCGGCGAGGGTGAAGCGGCCAGCGTGTTGGTCGATCCGCTTTAGCGAATACTCTGGTCGAGTAGATTCGAATTGGGAGTCTGAAAGCACCGTTGCGATCGACGGTGTGGGGTATCGGACGGTTCAATGCGACCGCAGTGAAGCGCGAAGATGAACCGTCACAAAATTCATGAGGAGGAATCGTGCCTGACAAGTTGAACGACGTTGTCGAGGAACTGGCCCTCGCAAACCGCATTCTCGCCCACGAAGGCGTGCTTGATGCCTTCGGCCATGTCAGCGTTCGCCACCCTCGCGATCCGGGGCGTTATCTGCTGCCGCGTTCGCGCTCGCCGGCCTTGATCGAGCCCGACGATATTTTGGAGTTCACGCTGGATTCCGAACCGGTGAGACCGCCGAAGGTGCATCTGTATGCCGAACGCGTCATTCACGGCTGCATCTATCAGGCACGCAGCGATGTCATGGCGGTGTGCCATCATCACGCGCCGGCCATCATGCCGTTTGTCATCGCCGGCAAACCGGTCATGCCGGTCTTTCATCTCGGCGCCGCGATCGGCGAAGAGGCGCCGTTCTGGGACCAGCACGACGAGTTCGGCGACACCAACCTTCTGGTGGTCAAACCGGAGGAGGGTCAATCGCTGGCCCGGGCGCTCGGGCGGCATTCGGTGGTGCTGATGAACCGGCACGGCGCCACCGTCGTCGGGAATGGATTGAAGGGGCTGGTGTCGCGCTCGATCTTCATGTGCCAGAACGCCGAATATCAGCTACGCGCCGTCACGCTCGGCGCGTGGGCGCCGTTGCATCGCGGCGAGATCAAGCTCGCCGGCGCGCTCAGCGCGCTGCCTACCGTGGTGACGCGCACCTGGGAGTATTGGAGCGCGCGGGTTCCATCGAGCGGCGCCCACGCCTCACGGCCGCGCAGCGCCCCGAAAGTCGCGCGTTCGGCGTCCCGCGCGCGCGGCAAAGCCAAGCGCCGTCGCTGACGGCCGGTCCGAACCAGTGCCGAGGACGTCACGCAGAGCAATGTTGATCGCGACGCTCGCCCCGTTCGTCCTCGGCAAGTCGCCGGCGGCGCGGTCCGCCGCCGGTCATGGAAGCACATTCCCGGCGGACTTCGTCTGGGGCGCGGCCACGTCGAGCTATCAGATCGAGGGCGCGGTCGACGTCGACGGACGCGGCAAGAGCATCTGGGATGTCTTTTGTCACAGCCCGGGCCGCATCAAGAACGGCGATACCGGCGACGTGGCCTGCGATCATTATCACCGCTGGCGCGAGGACGTGGCCTTGCTGGCGCGCGGCAGCTTTGGCGCCTATCGGTTCTCGACGGCGTGGCCGCGCATCCTGCCGGCCGGCAGCGGCGCGATCGAGCATCGCGGTCTCGACTTCTACGATCGCCTGGTCGACGCACTGGTCGCGCAGCGGATTGCGCCGTGGCTGTGCCTCTATCATTGGGATCTGCCGCAGGCATTGCAGCAGCAGGGCGGCTGGCTCAATCGCGATACCTGCAGGCATTTTGCCGACTACGCGCAGATCGTGGCCAGACGGCTGGGCGACCGCGTGAAGCACTGGGCCACCTTCAACGAGGCGAACGTGCATGCCCTGTTCGGCCACGGCATCGGCACGCATGCGCCCGGCCTCACCGGTCGTTCCAACATGCTCGCCGCCATGCATCACCAGAATCTGGCGCATGGTCTCGCGGTCGCGGCGCTGCGCGCGGAACGCTCCGACCTGCGCCTCGGCACGATCATCAATCTGCAGCCGGCGCGGCCGTCCTCGCAGAGTGACGAAGACCGCCGCGCCGCCGAGCGGTTCGATGCCGTTTGGAACGGGGCCTGCCTCGATCCGCTCACCAAGGGTGGCTATCCGGCGGCGATCGCGGCCGAATTCGCGTCGCTTATCGCCGACGGCGATCTTGCGGCGATGCGACAGCCGATCGATTACCTGGGCCTGAACTATTACTCGCCGATGTATATCGCGCAGGCGCCGCAAAGCCTGTTCGGTGCATGGTTCGGCGCGGTGCCGGCGGGCACGCCCTTTACCGCCATGGGCTGGCCGATCGATGCGGCAGGTTTGACCGAAGAGCTCATCCGCCTGCGCGAACGCCACGGCGATCTCGACATCTACATCACCGAGAATGGCGCCTGCTTCGACGACCTCGCGGCGGCCGACGGCAGCGTGCGTGACGAGGAGCGCATTGCGTATCTGCGTTCGCATCTGGTCGCGGCCGGGCGCACGTTGCATGCGGGCGTGCGACTGCGCGGCTATTTCGTCTGGTCGCTGCTCGATAACTTCGAATGGGCGGAAGGCTACAGCCGGCGCTTCGGCGTCGTTCGGGTCGATTTCGACACGCAAAGGCGCACGCCGAAATCCTCGTTTGCCTATCTGGCGGGGCCGGCGCGAAGCGGGCTGTAACGTTCAATGCCGATCGCGCGCGGCCGTGCTGATCGCATTGAGGATCGCCGCCCGGCCCCGCGTCATCGCGCCGTTGACCGCCGGCAGCTTGCCGATCTGGCCCATTTCGCGCTGCCGTCGCACGGTGGCCGATGTCATTACCGGCTCGACGCCGAGTTCGCGCAGAGTAGCCGCGCTCTCTTCCATCTCGGCGGCGCGCCGCTCGCCGTGCGTGGCCATGCGTTCGAGATTGTAGGGCACGATTTTTGTCCAATCGAGGCCGGGATAGTTGTTCTTCATCGAGGCGGCGACTTCGTCCACGACGCCGGCGCGGGCGGCGGCAAGAAAGCACTCCAGCGTCAGCGCTTCGATGCCTTTGATCATGACGCTGCGCACCATCTTGATGGCGGCGGCGGCGCCGATTTCAGTTCCGGCTACGGTCACGCGCATGCCGAGCGCCGCAAGCGCCGGCGCGATCTCCTGCGCGTGTGCGCCGCTGAGCAGCATGGGCGTTTGGTGCCGGGCCGGATGGATGGGCGCCAGGACCGCAACGTCGACATAGCGCGCGCGTTCGCCCAAGACGCTTGCGGTTTCCTGTTTGCGGCCCGGCGAAACCGAATTGATGTCGAGGAAGTATGGCCGTCCGGCGAGATGCGGCTCGACCGACTGTGCCGCCTCCACGCTGGAAGCCGCCGTGACGGCAGAGAGGATGATATCGGCACCGCGCACCGCTTCGGCGGCCGATCCGGCGCAGCGGATGCCGATCGCGGCGGCGGCCCGCAGCAGTCTTTCCCCCTCGCGAACGGGAAAGAGAATGTCCCAGGCCGACAGCGAGTCCACGCCCGTTTCGCGCAAACCGGCGGCAATGGCCTGCCCCGCCTCGCCGAAGCCGATGAAGGAAATCGCGGGTTTTGTGTTCGCCATTGCCAATGTCCTATCGTCGATGCGCGCGGATCATCGCAGGTCCGCGGCGAGGTTTGCAACCGTTTCACGCCCCGTTAGGATGAGCGGCTTATGTCCCTTGCGGGATTTGAATGCCGGGTCGGGGAGTCATGAAAAGTTCGTCCTGTCGGGATCGTCTTGAACTGGCCTTGTCCAGGATTGCCGAGCCCGGCGGCGAGGGGTCGCGAACCTGCCTGACGGTTTATCGCGATGCCGCCCGTGCCGCAGCCGATGCGGCCGATGCGCGCGCGCGGCAGGGCATCAGCCTCGGACCGCTCGACGGCGCCATCGTCAGCATCAAGGACCTGTTCGACGTGGCCGGCGAGCCGACGCGCGCGGGTTCGAAGGTACTGGCCGAAGAGGCCGCGCCGGCCTCCGCCGATGCGGCGATTGTGCGCCGGCTGCGTGCCGCCGGCGCGGTGATCGTCGCCAAGACCAACATGACCGAATTCGCATTCTCCGGAATCGGCGCCAATCCCCATTTCGGCACGCCGGGCAATCCGCGCGACCGCAGCCGCGTGCCGGGTGGATCGTCGGCGGGAGCGCCGGTCGCGGTGGCCGACGGCATGTGCGACATTTCGATCGGCACCGATACCGGCGGCTCGGTGCGGATTCCGGCGGCGGTGTGCGGCCTCGTCGGTCTCAAGCCGAGCCGGCAGCGCGTGCCGACCGAGGGCGCGTTCCCCTTGAGCTACACGCTCGATTCGATCGGGCCGATCGCGCGCAACGTCGCCGACTGCGCCAAGGCGGACGCGGTCATGGCGGGCGAGGATTTGTCCTTCGCGCCGCTCGCGCCGGCCGTCCTCGCCAATCTTCGTTTCGGCATCGCCGAAGGGCTGCCGCTTGCGGCATTGGATGAGACCGTGGCCGCGGGCTTTGATGCGGCGATCAAACGGCTGGACGGCGCCCGCGTGCGCATCGGCCGCGAAACCATATCGCTGTTCGACGACATGGCCGAGGTGAACGCCAAGGGCGGCATCTCTCCGGCCGAGTCCTGCGCCATTCATCGCGACCGCCTGCGGCGGCGCGGACATGACGTCGACCCGAACGTGCGCGTGCGCATCGAGCGAGGCTGCGCGATCACGGCCGCCGATTACGTCGACATGACGCTCGCCCGCTCGCGCCTCGTCCGCGCCATGGACCAGCGGCTGGCAGGACTGGATGCGCTGGTGATGCCGACGACCTCGATCGTCGCCCCCGCGATCGCGGAGGTCGCCGACCCAAAAGTGTTCGCCACGCGCAACGCCGCGCTTCTGCGCAATACGTCCATCATCAATTTCTTCGATCTCTGCGCAATCTCGTTGCCGGCTCCGCTCGTCGGCCCCGCCATGCCGGCCGGCCTCATGCTGATTGCGCGGAACGGGCAGGACACGCGGCTTCTCGGCATTGCCGCGGCGGTCGAACGGCTGTTTGCCTCCTGATCGCGCTTGCCTCGCGTCCGGCGGTTTCCTAGCATCATCTTAAGACCGGGAGGAGAAGTCATGACCCGAATCCGCATCAATCGCCGGCAACTGCTTGCCGGATCGGCCGTGGGCGCGGCAACGCTTGCCGCACCCGCTCTCGTGCGTGCGCAGAACGGCCCGCTGAAGGTCGGCGTGTTGCTGCCGCGCTCCGGTTTCGAGGCCGCCATCGGCCAGGATTGCCAGCGCGGCGTGGACATCGCGCCGCCCATTTTCAAGTCGCTCGGCTTGCCGGAACTGACGATCATGAACGGCGATACCGCTTCGAATGTCGATGTCGCGCGCGAACACGCCGAAAAGCTGATCAGCGACGGCGCCCAGCTCCTGGTCGGCGCCTTCGATTCCGGCCAGACCACGGCGATCGCCCAGGTCGCCGAGCAGAAGGGTATTCCGCTCGTCATCAACATCGCCGGCGCGCCGGCCATCACCGAGCAGGGCTACAAGTTCGTGTTCAGGAATTTCCCGACCGCGATCACGATCACCGCGGACGGCTTCGCCAACCAGAAGGAGATCTTCTCCATCGTCGGCGTCGAGCCCAAGACCGCGGTGTTCATGCGCGTCAACGATACCTACGGCACCGCAATGTCGAAGGGCGTGGCGGCGTTGATGCCGAAATTCAATATGCCGTACAAGATCCTCGAGGAGATTTCGTACGATCCCGCCGCCCGCGACCTTTCGGTCGAAGTCGCCAAGGCAAAGGCGACAAACGCGGAGGTTCTGCTCGTCGTCGGCCGGCTCAACGATGCGCTGCTGATGACGCGGGAGCTTATCAAGCAGCGCTGGACGCCGGAGGCGATCTTGAGCATGGGGCCCGGCTGGTACGAGGACCAGTATTTCAAAACACTCGGCAAGATGTCCGACGGGCCGATCAGCTTCGTCCCCTGGTTCGACCCGAACAAGAAGCTCGCGCAGACGCTCGAAGCGGCCTTTGTCAAAGCCTATCCGGGCAGCAACATGAACACCAATCAGGTCTTCACCTTCGAGGCGCTCCTGGTCGCCGCCGACGCCTACAAGCGCGCCGGTTCGACCGACCCGAAGGCGCTCGTCGACGCCATCCGCAAGACCGACATCACCGATAATGTCAGCGTCGGTCCCGGGATTGCATTCAACGCCAAGGGGCAGAACGACAAGGTCAAGGACAGCGCCATCCAGAATCGCGGCGGCAAGGCCGTCACGATCGCGCCGAAGGAGGCCGCCAACGCCAAGCCGGAATGGCCGATGAAGCCGTATCAGAATCGCGCGTGAGTGTTTTGACACGCTGCGCAGCGTGCGGCGCCCGGGCGTGATGTTCGTGGGCCCGCGCGCCCGCCTCAGGTGACGGATGACGTTTGACGTTTACCTGAATGTCGCCGTCGCCGGCATCTTGACCGGTCTGGTCTACGGCCTGATGGCACTCGGGCTCTCGGTCATTTTCGGCGTGGTGCGGGTGATCAACTTCGCCCATGGCGAGATGATGTCGATAGCGATGTTTCTCGCGGTCGTGCTGTTCTCCGCGTTTCATCTCGATCCTTTGATCATGCTGCTGCCGATCGCGGCTGTCATGTTCGTTTTCGGTTATGTTCTGCAGGCGGGGCTCATCAATCCGTTCATGACGCGCCCGGAACACAGCCAGTTTCTCCTCCTCGTGGCGGTGGGAATCATCATCGTCAACGTGCTGCTGATCGTGTTCGGGCCCGACGCGCGCACGGTGCAGACTTCGTACGCCTATGACAGCTTTCAGCTTGGTCCGGTGCTGGTCGATGCGTCGAAGGCCTACGCCGGCGTCGCTGCCATCGTCTTTGCCGCCGGGTTGTTCGCCTTCTTTCGCTTCAGCCTGGTCGGGAAGGCGATCCGTGCATGCGCCGACAACTACACCGGCGCGCTTGTGGTCGGGCTCAATGTCAATCGGCTTTATGCGCTCAGCTTCGCGCTCGGCACGGCTTGCGTCGGCGCCGCCGGCTCGATGATGACGCTCATCGTCGACGTGACGCCCAATCTCGGGCCGACCTACACGCTGCTCGCCTTCGTCATCGTGATTACCGGCGGACTCGGCTCGATGGCCGGCGCCTTGTTGGGCGGAGTCCTGATCGGCCTCACCGAGGCACTGGCGGGTCTGCTGTTTACGCCCTCGGCCAAGAGCATGTTCGCCTTCGCCATCCTCGTTCTGGTGTTGTTGTTTCGGCCACAGGGCCTTTTCAGCAAGAGGGCGACATGACGGCGGTGGCGATCGGGCGCGCGGCCGACGGCGTACGGCGCCGCAATGCCGTTCTGCTCGTGGTTCTTCTTGCGGCCTTGCTGGCCGCTCCATGGCTCGTCAACGATTATCTGCTCACCGTGATGATCGTCATTCTTTATTCGGCTTTCACCGGGCAGGCCTGGAACATCATGATGGGCTTCGCCGGTCAGCTTTCGCTCGGTCATGCGCTCTATGCCGGCCTGGGCGCGTATGTTTCGGCAGTTCTGTTCACGAAATTCGGCATTGACCCGTGGCTTGGATTTCTGGTCTCCGTGCCGGTCGCCGCTTTAAGCGGCGCGATCATCGGCTTTCTTGCCTTTCGCTTCGGCGTGTCCGGCGTCTATTTCGCCATCCTCACCATCGCCTTTGCCGAGTTTGCGCGCATCGGCTTCGACCACCTGTCGCTGGTCAACGCCGCGGCCGGCCTGTTCCTGCCGGTGGCGCAATACGGTCATAACGACCTGCTGCGGCTGCGCGGCGATCCGACGATGTTCTACTACGTCATTCTCGCGGCCACCGTTGTCGCATTCGCGCTGTGCCGTTTTCTGATCGGCAGCCGCATCGGTTATTATTGGCTTGCCATTCGCGAGGACGAGCAAGCCGCGCGCTCCGCCGGAATCGATACGTTTCGCTGCAAAATGTATGCGGTGACGATCTCCGCTGCTATCACCTCCTTTGCCGGCGTGTTTTATGCGTTCTTCTACAACAATCTGTTCCCCGAACAGGTTTTCGGCATCGGCCGTTCGATCGAGATGATTCTCGGGCCCGTCATCGGCGGCGTCGGCACCTTGTTCGGGCCGATCCTCGGCTCATTCCTGCTTACCGGCCTGGCGGAAACGCTCGATTCGGCGCTGGCTGCCGCCGGCCTCGACGTGCCGGGAGCCAAAGAGGTGTTTTACGGCGTCTGCCTGCTGATCGTGATCGTGGCGCTGCCGGACGGGGTCTGGCCGCCGCTGGCGCGCCGGCTCGGCCTCGACAAGGACAAGCGATGACGTCACTGCTATCGCTCGACCGGGTCAGCAAGCGCTTCCGCGGTCTCGTCGCCGTCGACGCCGTGAGCTTCGCCGTGCCGGAAGGCGGCATTTTCGCCGTGATCGGCCCGAACGGCGCCGGCAAGACCACCCTGTTCAACATGATCGCCGGCGCCATGGCGCCGGACGCGGGCTCGATCGCGTTTGCAGGCGCGCCGATCGCGGGGCTCATGCCCGACGCGGTGTGCCGGCGCGGCGTCGCGCGAACTTTCCAACTGGTGCGGCCGTTTCCCGCGCTCAGCGTCGAGGACAACGTCATCGTCGGCGCCCTGTTGCGCCGACGCGATGTCGACGCGGCGCGCGAGCGCGCCCACGCGTTGCTCCGCCGGTTCGATCTGTTCGATCGCTGCCGGCAGCCCGCATCGTCACTGACCTTGCCGGACCGCAAGCGGCTCGAAGTCGTCCGCGCGCTTGCCACCGAGCCGAAACTCCTGCTGCTCGATGAGATGCTGGCCGGATTGCGGCCGACCGAGATCGACCGCATGGTCGCGATCCTGCGCGAGCTCAACAGCGAGAGCGGGCTCACGATCCTTCTGATCGAGCACGTGATGCGGGCGGTGATGGCGCTCGCCTCGCGCGTATTGGTGCTCGATCACGGCACCGTCATCGCCGAAGGCGCGCCGGAAGCGGTCGTGCGCGATCCCGCGGTGGTGCGGTCCTACCTGGGCGCCGAGACGTTATGATGCTGCGGGTGGAGGGCCTCGACGTGTTCTACGGCGACGCGCAGGCGCTCGACGCCGTCTCGCTCGACATCGAGGAGGGCGCCATCGTCGCCATCGTCGGCGCCAACGGCGCGGGCAAGACGTCGCTCATTCACGCCATCGCCGGCATGCTCGTTCCCGCGCGCGGCCGCATCCTGTTTCGCTCCACCGACATTGCCGGCTGGCCGAGTCACCGGGTCTGCAATCTCGGCATCGGCCAGGTCGCGGAGGGTCGCCAGATTTTTCCCACGCTCTCGGTCGCCGAGAATCTCGACATGGGCGCGCTCGTTCCGCGCGCGCGGGCGCAGCGCGAGGCCAATCGCAAGCGCGTGCTCGCGCTGTTTCCGGTTCTCGCCGAACGCGAGCGCCAGGCGGCGGGTACGCTCTCGGGCGGCGAGCAGCAGATGCTTGCCATCGGCCGCTGCCTGATGGGCGCACCGGAACTGATCATGTTCGACGAACCCTCGCTCGGGCTCGCCCCCGCCGTCGCCTACAACGTGCTTGCCACGATCCGCGAACTCAATCGCGAAGGTTTGACGTGCCTGCTCGTGGAGCAGAACGTTGCGCTGTCGCTGAAGCTCGCCAGCCGCGCCTATGTCCTGGAAAACGGCCGCATCACGCTCTCCGGCAGCGGCAGCGAATTGCTGGCCGACGATCGCGTGCGCAGCGCCTATCTGGGTCTGTAGTCGGGCGCTCAGTCCGAGTGCCGGTTGCGTTGCATCATGATGCCGAGCGCCGCAATCCGCGCGCCGCGTGGCGCCAGCGGAAAGGCTTGACGCACGCGGCCTAATACGTCCGCCGCGCTTGGCAGCTCGAATTCCGCGAGCGCCGCCGCCATGGCGCGGCCCATTTCGGCCTCGGCGCGTCCGGACAAGGCCGGCGGGACCATGGTCACGTCGCCAAGCGGAACGGGAGACTGCACGCGGATGATGCGGCGAGGGCTCATGCTGTGTTCCTTCGCGATTTCGACGGTTGCCAACGCACAACGGCTGTTGACGTTCCAAACGCGGCATTGTCTCGCTTCGGAGCTGTGCTATATGCGCTGCATTGCAGCAATATGAATGGGCCATACAGGCCTGTGCACCAAGGGAGATGCGTGTCATGAAACTTTATTACGCGCCTGGCGCATGCTCATTGTCTCCGCACATCGTCTCGCGCGAAGCCGGCATCAATCTCGACCTCGAGCAGGTCGATAACCGCGAGAAAAAGACCAAGAGCGGCAAGGACTATTGGGCCATCAATCCCAAGGGCCAGGTGCCGGTCCTCGAACTCGATAACGGCGACCGCCTCACCGAAGGTCCGGTGATCGTGCAATACCTCGCCGATCAGAAGCCTGCCTCCGGACTGGTGCCGGCGCCCGGCTCGATCGACCGCTACCGCGTGCAGGAGTGGCTGAATTTCGTCACCTCGGAGCTGCACAAGTCCTATGGACCGATTTTCCGGCCGACGACTCCCGAGGAGTTCAAGAAGCTCTCGAAGGAAAATCTCGGCAAGCGCTTCGACTGGATCGACAAACAGCTCGCCGGCAAGCAGTACCTGATGGGAGACAAGTTCACGGTTGCCGACGCGTATCTGTTCACCGTGCTGCGCTGGTCGCCGCGCATCGATGTGGACCTTTCCAAGTGGTCCAATATCAAGGCCTACATGGATCGCGTGGCGGCGCGGCCGAAGGTGAAGGAAGCGCTGAAGGCGGAAGGGCTGCAGTAATGGTCATTCCGGGGCGCGGGCTGTCGCCCGCGAGCCCGGAATCCATAATCACCGTCAAGGCCAGATTTGCACCGTCCGCGGTTATGGATTCCGCACAATCGCTGCGCGGTTTCCGGAAATGACGTCCGGCTATTTCAGCGGCTGTCCGATCGTCACGGCGAGCGTGCCGACTCCCTCGATCTCGCAATCGAGTCTGTCGCCCGCGACCGTCGCGGCGACGCCCGAAGGCGTTCCGGTCATGATGATGTCGCCGGCGGCCAGTTCGACCATTTCCGAAAGCTTGGAGATGATCTCCGGCACGTTCCAGATCATCTGATTGAGGTCGCCGTCCTGGCGTACCTTGCCGTTGACCTTGAGCACGATGCGCCCCTTTGACGGGTGTCCGATCGCCGAGGCGGGCTGGAGCGCGCCGCAGGGCGCGGAATGGTCGAAGGCCTTGCCGATCTCCCACGGCCGCTTGATATCGCGCGAGGCGATCTGCAGATCGCGCCGGGTGAGGTCGATGCCGACGCCGTAGCCGTAGATGCAGTCGAGCGCTCGCGCGACCGGGATGTCGCGCCCTCCGCTCTTCAGCGCGACCACAAGCTCGACCTCGTGATGCATGTCCCTGGTCAGAGACGGGTAGGGCACGGTGCCGCCGTCAGGCACGATGGCGTCGGCGGGTTTGGCGAAGAAGAACGGCGGATCGCGCACGTCGTGCCCCATCTCCTTGATGTGCTCGACGTAATTGCGACCGACGCACCACAGGCGCCGGACAGGAAAGGCTTTTGCCGTCCCGACAACCGCAAGGACGGGCCGTGGCGGCGGCGGCGAAATGACATAGCTCTCGGCTTTTTCGGTCATGCGGGCTCGCTGTGATTGGCAATGACAGTGGCGGGGTGCGGAACAGGGATCAACGCCCCTCGCTTGTCAACCTCGTCGATCGTCGGTCCGGCGTCTTTCTCATCCGACCGCGACCGACCTGAGTTCGGGCGACTGCTCCTTCAATTGCAGCCGGTAGAACGAGGCGTAACGGCCGTTCCTGCGCAGCAGGTCCTCATGGCGGCCGGATTCGACGATCGATCCGTTCTCGACCACAAGAATGCAATCGGCGTGCATGATGGTGGAGAGACGGTGGGCGATGACCAGCGTCGTGCGGCCTTTGCACAATTCGCCGATGGCCTGCTGCACGGCCCGCTCGGATTCGGAGTCGAGCGCGGCTGTGGCTTCATCGAGCAGGATGATCGGCGCGTTCTTGATCAGCGCGCGCGCGATCGAAATGCGTTGGCGCTGTCCGCCGGACAATTGCAGTCCGTGCTCGCCGACCTGGCTGTCGTAGCCTGCGGGAAACCCCATGATGAAATCATGAGCGTGCGCCGCCTTTGCCGCGGCGACGATCTCGGCCTCGCTGGCGCCCATTCGGCCGAAAGCTATGTTGTCGCGGATCGTGCCGCGGAACAACTGCACGATCTGGCCGACATAGGCGATGTTCTGACGCAGCGAGCGGCGGGATACGTCGGCGATGTTCTGACCGTCGATCACGATGCGGCCGCCGCCGACTTCGTAGAAGCGCAGGATCAGGTTGAACACGGTCGATTTGCCGCCGCCCGAGGCGCCGACAAGCGCGGTGATCTTGCCCGGTTCGGCGACAAGGCTCATGTCGCGCAGGACCGGCGCCTCGGCGCGGTAGGCGAAGTTCACACGATCGAATTCCAGGTGCGCTGCGGACAGCGTCAGCGACGGCTTGCTGTCGTCGTTCGGTTCGCCCGGAGGGGTGTCGAGCACTTCGTAAAGTATGCGCACGCCCACCAGCGCATTGTTCAGGTCGATGTTGAGGCGGGCAAGCCGCTTGGCCGGCTCATAGGCAAGCAGAAACGCCGCCAAGAACGAGAAGAACTGGCCGGGCGTCGCTCCGGTGTCGATCACGCGGTAACCGCCATAGACGATCGCCAGCGAAATCGTGAAGCCGGCGAGGACTTCCATCATCGGCGAGGAGCGGCCGGCGATGCGGGCGAGCTTGTTCGATTCCTGCTCGACGGCTGCGACGCTCACGGCGAGCCGCCGCCGCATCTCGTCTTCGAGGCTGAATGCCTTGACCATGCGCAGGCCCTGCAGCGACTCCTGCATGGTCTCGATGGTGCGCGTGCTGTCGGTGAACTGCGTGCGCGCAATGGTGCGCAATCGGCGAACCATCTTGCGCATGATCAGCATGGCTGGCGGCGCGATGACGAGCGCCGCGAGCGACATGACCGGGTCCTGTATGACCATCACCGAGGTAAGCCCGATCAGCGACATCAGATCGCGTCCGAGTGCCGTAATGAGCAGAGTGATGGTTTGACTGACCGCGGCGGCGCCGGTCACGAGCCGCGCCACGAATTCCGAGGAGTGTCGATCGGCGAAAAAGCCGATGTCCTCCTGCAGGAGCTTGTCGAACAGGCGCCGCTGGTTGTTGGCGACGATGCGGTTGCTGATCCAGGCGACCAGGAGGGTCGAGCCGTAGGTCGCCAGCGCCTTCACTACGAAGATCAGCATGGCGAGAAGGCCGAGCGCGACGATCTCGCGGTAATTCTTCTCGACGTAGGCGGCGTTGATCATCGTGCCGAGCAGATAGGCGGAAATCGCCGTGGCGCCCGCGAAGACCGCCATCAGCACCAGCGCCGCGGTATAGCGCGGCCAATAGCTGAGCGCGTCGTCGAAAATGATCCGCCGAAACAGCGCGTAGGCCGAATACTTGTCGGAGGACGCGGCCCGAAAAAATCTCATGCACGATCCGTTTCGACCGCCTTTGGCCGGCTTGAACAAGCCGGCGGAAAGAGGCTGTTTCCATGCCCGGAAGCGGCAAAACTTTCAAGCTAAATCGGGCGCGGGCGGCGTGTCGGGGCGCGCTCGAAATCGCGCATCCAGTGTCCCAATTCCGAAGTTCGCATCATTATGCGGCACCTTCGTTTGCGAACTTCGGAATCGAAGGACACTGGCAACTTATTGATCTCGTGTGGCTTTGGTTCAGAACTCCGCATGACGAGGTCGCGGCAGGAATGATGCGGACTTCTGAACCGCCACACTAGGCCGGTTCCAGGTGAGCGCGAGCGTCGCCGCGTGCGCCGCGCCGCTTGAGGAGTTCGCGTTCCCAGGCGAGCGCGTGCCTGACGATGATTGCAAGGTCGTCAAATTGCGGCCGCCATTGCAATGTCCTGCGGATCCGGGCGGTGTCCGCCACGATTTGCGCGGCGTCGCCCGCGCGTCGCGGCGCATGTTCAACCTTGAAGTCCACGCCCGATGCCCGCTTGACCACTTCGATCACGTCGCGAACTGAAAAACCGTGACCGTAGCCGCAATTGAGCGTCGTTGACGGGCCTCCGGCGCGAAGCTGACGCAGCGCTTCGCAATGCGCGAGCACGAGATCGCTGACGTGAATATAATCGCGGATGCAGGTGCCGTCGGCGGTGGGATAATCGTCGCCGAAAATGTCGAGCCTGTGACGCAGCCCCAGCGCCGCCTCAACCGCGACCTTGATCAGATGCGTGGCGCCATTTGTCGATTGCCCGGTGCGGCATTGCGGGTCGGCGCCGGCGACATTGAAATAGCGCAGAATGATGTGTTTGAGCCCGTGCGCGGAACTCGCGTCGCGCAGCATGGTCTCGGTCATGAATTTCGACCAGCCGTAGGGGGAGATCGGTTGCGCCGGCGCGTCCTCCCGCACCGGGATTTCATGCGGGTTGCCGTAGATGGCGGCGGTGGAGGAAAAAATGACATGACGCACGCCGCCCTTTACGGCGCACTCGATCAGCGCGCGCGAGTTGACGGTATTGTTGCGGTAATAGGCGAGCGGCTCACGCACGGAATCGGGCACGACCACGGAGGCGGCGAAATGGATGACGGCCTCGATCCGATGGTCGCGAATGATCTTCGCCACCAGGTCCTGGTCGCCGCTGTCGCCGACGACAAGCGGCACGCCGGGGGCGACCGCCCAATCGAAACCGGTGGAGAGATCGTCGAGCACGACGACGCCTTCGCCGCGGTCGTGCAGCGCGTACACCATGTGACTGCCGATGTAACCGGCGCCTCCGGTGACCAGAGTCGTCATGTCGGCGAACCTGCCTTGCTGCCCTGTCGGCCCTACACCGATTCCATGAATACCGCGTTATCCGGCTTGCGCAGTTGAGGCGGGCGCTGCGGCCGGCGGGATCGCATGGGGGATCCTCGAAAACACCTCGTCCGGACCGATTTCGCCCATGCATCGATGGTGGCCGAGACGGCAGACCGGCTTATGGCAGGGCCGGCAGGGCAGGTCGATCTTCGCCTGGATCGCCGCAACCAGCGGATTGAGCGGCGCCCAGTGCCACGGGCTGGTGGGGCCGAAGATTCCGATCGTCGGGGTGCCCAGTGCGGCGGCGACGTGCAGAAGACCGGAATCGTTGGAAACCGCGACCGAGGCGCACGCCAATGCCAGGATGGCCTCGCGCAGGTCCGTAGAGGTCAGATCGCGCGCTTCGGTATGACCGACGATTTGCTGCGCCAGGGATTTTTCGTCAGGCCCGCCGAGGACCCAGACCGCGAACCCTTCGGCAAGAAGCCGGCCGACGAGCGCGGCATAGGCTGCGGCCGGCCAACGCTTGGCTGGCCCGACGGCGCCGGGGGCGAGGGCGACGATCGGGCGGTCCTGCCTGGTCAACCCGCGCCTGTTCCGCCAGTCCGCGGCTTCCGGCGTCGGGACCCGCAGTTCGGGAGCGGGCCACTCCGGCGGGAGCGGGGCGCCGCGCGGAAGCGCCAAAGCGGCGCATTCGTCGATCATCCGCGGCAATTTTCCGGCGCCGGAACGCACATCGTTGAGAACGATAAATCGCGCTTCTCCGAGCAATCCGGTTCGCTCCGGGATGCCGGCCAGGAACGGCGCGAGGGCCGCTTTCCACTTTTTCGGAAAGACGAGCGCGGTTCCGTATCTCTCCCGCTTGAGCCGCTGGGCGAGCATCCGATGTGCCCCCAAGGCAAGTCGCCGGCGCGGAAGCTCGGCGACAACGGCCCGGCGCACGCCGGGCATGTAATCGACAAGCGGGGCACAGAGCGCCGTGGCAAGCAGATCGATCGGCCGGTCGGGAAAACGCCTGCGCAAAAGCTTCACGACCGAATGCCCGCGGACGAAATCGCCGATCCACATGTAGGGTACGATCAGGATCGGGGACCCTCCCGCCCTCTGGGTCGCGTCCGCAGCGTATTGGAGTGAATTATTATTCATTTTATAGTCAGGCTCGTTCGCGGCGCAGTGGCTCGGCGGTGGGCGGGCGCCAGTTCTGCTCCTGTTCAAAGTGTTTTGCGTACCGGTAAAAAGTGCCTTCAAAATTGCCAAAGGCAATGACGAATCCAGCCCAGCCATCGATGAATCCGAGCTTGAACACGTAGTGTTTGACGAAGGACCAGACGCCGTGCCCAAGCGCTGCCGCCATCGATGTCCGCCGATGCGCCAGCCTCTTGGTGCCGAGAGATGAATATCGGTTCATTTTAACAATGAGTTCTTCGAGGTTGCGGAAGGGAATCTGCCAGATCGCGTTCCGCAGCGTGCCGACGGGTTTGTCGCTCAGAACCTCGTAGCCCTCGTGGACCGGCTCGAGCGTGTAACGCATCGCGCCTTTGCGGAACAACTGCGGCTGGCGGAAATTCGGGTGCCAGCCGGAACCGCGAATCCAGCGCCCCATCATGTAGTTGCGGCGGGGAACGCGGTAGACCTCGTGCGCCGGCTCGCCGGCGAGGATGCCGAGAATCTCGTCGCGCACGGCCGCGGTGCAACGCTCGTCGGAGTCCAGGCTGAAAATCCAGCCGTATTGACAGGCCGCGATGGCGCGATTGCGCAGTTCGCCGAAGCCGTTGAAGGGAACCTGCACGACCCGCGCGCCGAGACCCGTCGCGATCTCGGCGGTTCCGTCGGTGCTGTGGGAGTCGACGACCACCACCTCGTCGGCCCATAGCACGCTCTCAATCGCCGCCTGAATCTTCTCGGCCTGGTTGAAAGCGATGATGTAGGCTGAAAGCTTGTCCATGGATGCGGACTCGAAGGCGCGCGATTAGGGCTTGCGACCGAGACGGGCGACGACCTCGTTCGGCAAGGGCGGCATTATTAGCCTCTCGGATATCCTGTAACACATTGGCGGCGGATTGTGGCCGGCTCGAATAATCAAAGCTCGTCAATTTTATGAATCTATGTTCATTTCAATGCATCGTGGCTCCGCACGGCCGAGTGGCTCACAGAGGACGAAAATGTTGCCCGCTGCCGCAGTCTAAGGCAAAGGAGCGGGGCGGTCGGCAACAGCACGATCCCAAAACCAGCGGTCCTACGGCTGTCGATGTTAATGATCACCGGCGGAGCCGGCTTTATCGGCTCGAATGTCGTTGCCAGTCTCAATGAAGCAGGACGCTGCGATATTGTCGTCAGCGACTGCCTCGGCAACGATGGAAAATGGCGTAACCTCGGCAGCCGGCAATTGGCCGATTTCGTCCCGCCCGCCGACCTGCAGCGATGGCTCGACGGCCGCAAGCTCGATGCCGTGGTGCATCTCGGCGCCATTTCGTCAACGACGGCGACCGATGGCGATGCTCTGATTGAAACCAACTTCCGGCTCCCGCTCCGTCTGCTCGACTGGTGCGCGTTAACGCGCACGCCCTTCATCTATGCCTCGTCCGCGGCGACCTATGGCGACGGCAGCGCGGGCTTTTCCGACGAGGTCTCGCTCGCTGCGCTCAAGCGCCTCAAGCCGCTGAACCTCTATGGGTGGAGCAAGCATCTGTTCGATCTTGCGGTCGTCGCGCGCGCCGCGCGCAAGGAGCAATTGCCGCCGCAATGGGTCGGGTTGAAGTTCTTCAACGTCTTCGGCCCCAACGAATATCACAAGGGCGAGATGATGAGCCTGGTCGCCAAGCGCTTCGACGAAGCGAAGGTCGGCCGCCCGATCCGGCTGTTCAAATCGTACCGTGCAGGCGTCGCCGACGGCGAGCAGAAGCGCGATTTCATCTATGTCGATGACGCGGTCGCCATCGTGAACTGGTGCCTCGACACGCCGTCGGTTTCCGGCATTTTCAATGTCGGCACCGGGACGGCGCGCGCCTTTCGCGATCTGATCGCCGCGATGTTCGCCGCGCTCGGCCGCGAGCCCGCGATCGAATACATCGACATGCCGGAATCGATTCGCGGCAGCTACCAGTATTTCACCCGCGCGGAGACCGAAAATCTCCGTCGGGCCGGCTATAATGCCGATTTCATGTCGCTCGAAGAAGCGGTTGGGCGTTACGTAAGCTGCCATCTCAACGGCAGCGATCGCTATCGATGAGCCAGTGTCCCGATTCCAACATTCGCACCCCATTTTCGGCACGCCCTCATGCGAATGCTGGAATCAAAGGACCACTGGCAACTATAAGTGCTCGTGGAGCTTTTGGATTTGACATTCGCTTCACGAGCGAGTGGCTTGGGGGTAGCGAATGTCAAATCCGCTCAACTACTCGCAGGATCGGGGCCGGCGGCCAACACCGATGTTTGACCTGGAGAATGCCCTCAAGCGCATCGCCCAGCAGACCATCCTCTGCGTCGGCGATCTCATGCTCGACGATTTCGTCTATGGCGAGGTCACGCGCATCTCGCCCGAAGCGCCGACGCCCGTTCTGGCGGTGAGCCGCAGCGAAATCGGAATCGGCGGCGCCGGCAACGTCGCGCGCAACATCGCCGCGCTCGGCGCCCGCTGCGTCTTCGTCGCGCTCATCGGCAATGATGACGCAGGCCGCGTGCTCAGCGACGCGTTTGGCAGGCTTAACGGCGGCATCGTTCCCGATCTCGTGGTCGATCGGGCCCGACAGACCACGCGCAAAGTGCGCTTCGTTTCGGAGCACCACTCGACGCACCTCATGCGGGCCGACTGGGAGGCGGCGGAGCCGGTCAGCGCGCAAAGTGAAACCGCGTTGATCGCTTTCGCGGCGGCGGCGCTGCCGCAGGTCGGCGCGGTCGTGCTGTCGGACTACGCCAAGGGTGTGCTGACGCCTCGCGTCATCCGCGCCGTGATCGACGAGGCGCGTCGGCTGGGCAAACCCGTCGTGGTCGACCCGAAGAACCACGATTATCGCGTCTATCGCGGCGCGACGCTGATCACGCCCAACCTCCGCGAGCTGACCGCTGCGGTGCATCGGCCGATCGCAAGCGAACAGGAAATCGCGGCCGCCGCGGCGGAGCTTGCCGGCGCCATCGACTGCGACGCCGTGCTGGTCACCCGCAGCGAGCAGGGGATGACGTTGCACGTCCAAGGTCGGGAGCCGGTCCACATCCCCGCCTACCCGGTGAAGATCCGCGATGTCTCCGGCGCCGGCGACACGGTCGCTGCGGTCATGGCGGTGCTGCTGGCAACGAAAACGCCGTTCGAGCCGGCCATGCGCGCCGCCAACGCCGCCGCCGCCGTGGTGGTCGGCAAGCGCGGCACCGCAACCGTCTCGCTTACCGAATTGCGCCATCGCATCCTGCCGGCAGCATCGCTCGCGCCCGAGGACAAGATCGTATTCGACTGGTCGGTGCTCCACGAGCGCCTTGCGCAATGGCGGCGACAGGGCCGGCGCATCGGCTTCACCAACGGCTGCTTTGACCTTCTTCATCGCGGCCACATTCGATTGCTCGTCCAGGCCCGCGCCGCCTGCGATGTGCTGGTCGTGGGCCTCAACAGCGATGCCTCGACGCGCCGCCTGAAGGGCGACGGCAGGCCGATCAATCCGGCGGAGAGCCGCGCCGAGGTGCTTGCCGCGCTGGAGGCCGTGGACCTGGTCGTGGTCTTTGATCAGGACACCCCGCTTGAACTGATCGAACTGGTGCGTCCCAATGTGCTGGTCAAAGGCGCCGACTACAAGCGCGAGGAGGTCGTCGGTCGCACACTTGTCGAGGCTGCCGGCGGCCAGGTCATTCTCGTCGAACTGGTGCCGGGCCACAGTACGACGGCTATCGTCAATCGCGCGCAACCTGCCAAGGCGGCGACCTAGTGTCCCGATTCCGAAGTTCGCATCATTATGCGGCACCCTCGTTTGCGAACTTCGGAATCGAAGGACACTGGCAACTTATTGCTCTAGTGTGGCTTTGGTTCAGAACTCCGCATGACGAGGTCGCGGCAGGAATGATGCGGATTTCTGAACCGCCACACTAGGAGTGACGGCCGATGCGGACGGTTTTGCCTTACGGATGACGGCAGTGGGCGACGATCTGATTTCCGTCATCGTGACGACCTACAATCGTCCGGATGCGCTCGATGCATCGCTGCGCGCGCTCGCGCATCAAACGGACAACACCTTCGAAATCATCGTCGCCGACGATGGGTCGGGCCCGCAGACCGCGCGCCTGATCGAGAGCTGGCGGCCGCGGCTGCCGGTGCCCATCAGGCATGTCTGGCACGAGCATGACGATTTCCGCGGCGGCGAGATTCGCAATCGCGGAATCCTGCAGAGTGCCGGACGCTACTGCATCTTCCTCGACGGCGATTGCCTGGCTCGCGCCGATTTCATCTCCGTCCACCGGTGGCTGGCCGAGCCCGGCTGGCTGGTGGCCGGCAACCGCATCCTGCTGTCGCAAAAACTGACTGAGACGGTTCTCGCCGGGGGGCTGCCGGCGGAAACCTGGGATTTTGCCCGGCTTGCGCACGAGCGCTTGCGCGGCGGCATCAATCGTTGCCTGCCGGCGATCCGTCTGCCGCTCGGACCGCTGCGCCGACTTCACTCCCGCGCTTGGGAAGGCGCGAAGACCTGCAATCTGGCGGTGGCGCGCAGCGACCTTGATCTTATCGACGGATTTGACGGACGGTACAGCGGCTGGGGCCTCGAAGATTCCGATCTCGTCGTGCGCCTGTTTCATGCCGGCGTGCGGCGCAAGGACGGGCGTTTCGCAACGGGCGTGCTGCATCTGTGGCATCCCGAAGCCGACCGATCGGGTCTGGCGGAGAACAGCCGTTGTCTCGACGAAGTCTTGGCCGGCTCTCGGATTCGGGCCGAACGCGGTCTTTCGACGCTGGGCCACGCCGTCTAGTGGAGCGGATTTGACATTCGCTAGCCCAAGCCGCCAGCTCATGAAGCGAATGTTGGAATCGGACCCTG
Source organism: Xanthobacteraceae bacterium (assembly GCA_030041005.1). Taxonomy (GTDB): domain Bacteria; phylum Pseudomonadota; class Alphaproteobacteria; order Rhizobiales; family Xanthobacteraceae; genus BOG-931. The sequence goes on along the minus strand of JASHOR010000094.1, from coordinate 77,103 downwards.
GCCGACGACAGCGCGCCGCGCGCATGACGTCTTGCGCGACAGATCGGCGCTGCGGTAGGTCATGAACGGATGCCGCCTGAGCTTTCTGTGCAGGGCATCGCCGGGCGCAAACTCGATGGGGTATCGGCTGAAGTCGGGTGCGGCATGAAACCGATCGAACTGCCGCGTGAGCCGCGCGTGCTCGTCGTGGTGCTGCGCCGGCTCGGCGACGTGCTGCTGACAACGCCGCTTATTCGCAGCCTGCGCCGCGCCTGGCCCGGGGCAAAGATCGACACGCTGGTTTTTGCCAGCGCCGCCGGCATCCTCCAAGGTAATCCGGACATCGATCGCATCGTCACGATGCCCGAGCGGCCGACGGCCATTGAATCGGTCGGCCTCATGGCGCGGCTTTGCAAGCGATACGATCTCGCCATATCGACGCAGAGCGGGGATCGTCCAAGCATCTTCGCGCTGCTGGCTGGCCGTGCGCATGCCGGCGTTGTACCGCCGCGCGGATCGGGCGTGGGCGGCGCGCTCAAGCGCCTGGTCTTTCGCCGTTCGACGTCGATGGTGGCGGACATCCACCGCGTCGAGCAGATGCTGCGGATCGCTGATGCGCTCGGCATTGCGCGCGTCGCGGAGGTCGTTCCTCCGGCCGCTGCGCCGGCGCACGGCGTCGGCGCAAGCGGGCGCTATGCGGTGATCCACGCCGCGCCGATGTTCCGCTATAAGCAGTGGACGCGCGAAGGATGGCGCGCGCTGGCCGCCGGTCTTGTCGAGCGGGGTCTCGCGGTCATTGCCATCGGCGGTCCCGACGAGAGCGAGCGCAGATATCTGGAAAATGTCTGGCAGGGCGTCGTCGCTGTGCATCCGGCGGCCTGGCCGCAGACCGTGTCGCTGTTGTCCGCCGCAAGCGTCTATATCGGTCCCGATACGGCGGTGAGCCATCTGGCCGCCGCGACGGGCTGCCCGACTGTTGCGCTGTTCGGTCCGATGGACCCGCGAGTGTGGGGCCCGTGGCCGCTCGGCGGCCTGACGAGGCCATGGCTGCCAAGCGCAAGCATTCAGAACCAGGGAAATGTCTGGGTGGTGCAAAATCCGTTGCCCTGCCTGCCGTGCACGTTCGAGGGCTGCGAGCGCCATATCGGGAGCTACAGCCGTTGTCTTGACGAATTGCCGTCGCGGCAAGTGCTCAGCGCGGTCGACCAAGCGTTGCGGATCGGCGAAAATGCCGTGCCGCGCGCCTCCGCGGCGACGGCACGCGCGTTGCCGGGCTAGTGGTCCGATTCGAACATTCGCATCCCGTTTCGGCACGGCCTTGTGCGAATGTTGGAATCAAAGGACACTAGCAACTTATTTATCTAGTGTGGCTGTGGTTCAGAAGTCCGCATGACGAGGTCGCGGCAGGAATGATGCGGACTTCTGAACCGCCACACTAGTGGAGCTTTGGATTTGACATTCGCTTCATGAGCTGGCGGCTCGCGGGTAGCGAATGTCAAATCCGCTCCACTAGCCGCGGACACCGTCGATGAACGATGCGCCAACACAGCAGCGCGACATTGCCGCTCCGATCTCGATCGGCGAACTGATCGACAAGATCAGCATATTGGAAATCAAGCGCGAGCGGATCGCCGATGGCGCCAAGCTGCGCAACGTCGAGGCCGAACTCGCGCTTCTCCGCGAGACCAGGTCCGCCGCCGGCCTCGATACGGCGGACATGCAGCCGTTCGCCGCGGAACTCAAGGCAATCAACATGCGGCTGTGGGACATCGAGAATGAGATTCGCGAGCTTGAGGCGCGCCAGGATTTTGGCGAGCGCTTCATCGCGCTTGCCCGCGATGTTTACCTGACCAACGACAGGCGCGCCGGTCTGAAGCAGCAGATCAGTTTGCGGTTCGGTTCGCGGGTCGTTGAAGAGAAGTCCTATGGCGGCCGCTGACACCGCGTTGGACGTCGGCAGCGCTCAAGCGAGATTGCGCGTTCATTCCCGCTCTTTTGGCTTGCCGGCTCGGGCGCTTGCGGGGCGAGGGGCGGCCGGCACGCGCACGGTCGCACCATAGTCCCGCCACGAACGCTGGGCATCTGGGCAGCCGGCTGAAATGAACAAAACAGAGATCCGCGAGGGATGTACTCTGGGATCGACGCACAATCCGGCGATCAGAATGGCGGTCAAGCGATTTGCGGCGCTGGTATGCGCGCTCGGCCTCGGGTTGGCGGTCGGCGCTTGCACGTCCTTTTCCGATCTCGTTTCTGATCATTGGCCGCATATTGCCGGCGGCGAGCCCAACGGCGTGCCGCCGCGTCCCGGCGATCCCGGCTACAATAGGTTTATTGCGCACGGGCAGCCGCAGCAAAGCGCGGCATCTGGCGCGGGCAATGCACAACCTGCCGCGACCGCGGTGACGAATCCAAAGCCCGGCGGACCAGGTCAATCGTCGACGGCATTCACCGAATCGCAGCCGCAGAATCAGCAACTCGGCGGACAATTGGCGCCGGCCGTCGCTCATCCGGACAACGGTTCGGGAGTCGTTCAGGGCGGCCTGTATTAGCTATAGCGGAGTCCGATCGGATTGAATCGTCGTTGCGAGCCAACGGACTCGCGCGCAGTCGCGCGGTCCGATGACAGGTTCCGCGAAGCAATTAAGCGCCGAAAAAAATGAAATTTTGGATTGCTTCGTCGCCCCGCTGCGGCTTCCTCGCAATGACGAACGCAAATCGCTGCAAGATCGGATCATGGTCTGGCAAAAAGGCAGACCGAGCGCAGCTCGCATGCAGCATTACGCCACGCCCGCGCGCAGCAGATCGTGGAAATGCACGATGCCGACCGGACGGTCCGATTCCACGACGATGAGAGCGGTAATTTTCGATGAATTGAGGAGCTGCAGCGCTTCGCCGGCCAACTGGTCGGGACGCACCGTCTTTGGCGACGCCGTCATGATGTCATCGACCGGAGCCTGCAGGAGATCCGGTCGCATGTGGCGGCGCAGATCCCCATCGGTGATGACTCCGGCAAGCTTGCCGTCGCGGCCGGTGACCGCCACGCAGCCAAAACCCTTGGCGGACATTTCCACGATCGCTTCCGACATCGGCGCCCCGCGCTGGATCAACGGGATGGATTTCCCCGGGTGCATGAGATCGCGGACGAATTTGAGCGCGGCGCCAAGCTTGCCGCGCGGATGAAGGACGCCGAAATCGCGAGCGGTGAAGCCGCGACTCTCCAGAAGCGCGATCGCCAATGCGTCACCCAGCGCGAGCTGCATCAAGGATGACGTGGTCGGCGCGAGATTGTGCGGGCAGGCTTCGCGCGCCGCCGGCAGCGTCAGCACGACATCGGCGGCCTTGCCGAGAGTGCTTCCGGCATTGACCGTCACCGCGATCAGCGCGATGCGGAATCGCCGCGAATAATTGATGAGGTCTTTGAGCTCCTCGGTCTCTCCGGACCAGGACAGCATCAGGATCACGTCGTCCGAGGTGATCATGCCGAGGTCGCCGTGGCTCGCGTCGGCGGCATGGACGAAAAACGCCGGGTTGCCGGTCGAGGCGAGCGTCGCCGCGATCTTGCGCGCGATGTGACCGGATTTGCCCATGCCGGTGACGATCACGCGGCCGCGGGCGCTGCGAATGTGTTCGACTGCCGCGGCAAACGAAGCGCCAAGACTGTCGCACATGGCGGCGGACAGGGCGGCAATACCTTCGCGCTCGGCCTCGAGCGTGCGCAACGCTGAAGCCAGATGCGTGCTCGGTGCCGATGTCATGATTTTCGCGTCAGGCGAACCCATGCTGCTCACTTCAAATGGATCTCGGCTCTTGCAAACTTCGGAATCCGGACACTGGAGCCGAACTTACTCTCCCCACGCCGAAAACGCCTCGGCAAAGGCGCGGTCGCCGGGCGGGCCCTTCTCCATGGTCAGAATGGCACGGCTGCCGTTGTTATAGACGATGAGAATGTCGAACCACGATTGCTTCTTGAGCAGATCCAGATTGTGCTGCATGTCCTCGGTGGCGGCGTTGAGCCCGATGAGGAAGTATCCGTTCGTCACCTTTACGGCCAGACCCGCGAGCGGCATGCCGCGCACCTCTTCCGAATCCTTCATCAGAATTCCGGGCACGTTGGAAATGCTTCCGCCGGGAAAATCGGGCGGCAGGTTGAACATGATTTCGATCGTGTGACTGGCCGGCAGCGCCTTGTCGGTATTGCGGCGCAGCGACCAGGTCACTGTCATGTGCCGCTCAGGAATTGAGATGTCGGCGCGGACCACGAGTTCGGGGGCCAAGCCGGGCCCGGGCGAAACTGTTTCCGTGCGCCAGACGACCGATCCGGGAAAGCGCTTGCCTTGCGGATCGTTGGGATCCGCCTCGTACAAGACCGCTGGTTGCGCCACTTCCGGCGCCGGTGGCGTCCCGGGATTTGCGCCGGCGACGGCCGGCGCCTGGCCGGGAACCGGTTCCTGCGGCACGCGGCCGGGAAATTTCTTTGCCGGCACTGAAGTTTGCGCCGTCGTCGGCGGTGTTTGCGGCTTGCTCCTGACCAGCGATTGGTACACTCCCGCGATGTAGGGCCGATATTGCCAAGCGCCGATGCCGATGACGCCTAGAATAATGAGTAATACTGCGAGTGTCGCCCAGCCGCGGTAGGAGCGGGGCGCACGGGGTTCCTCATACCCCTCGTCGACTTCGTCGGCGTGCGGGGGCTGCATGCGCACAGGCTGCAGTCCCATCCCATGCTGTTCGTCCTCGAGATCGTAGGGCGGCTCGAGACCGTGGAGCGGGAGCGCGCTATCCTCGTAGGGCGGTAATTCGTGCGCGTCGCCTCGCGGCTCGAACTGCTCCTGCCGGGAAGGCGGGGATAAATCCATCTCCGGGAGCCGTTGGCGCGAGGAGACTCCATAGGAATCGCGAGTCTCGCGTGCCTTCTGCGCCGCCCTGGCCGTCGCGGCTCCGAGGCCGTCCACGTCGTGCATGACGTTGCGGAAGCCCTTGACGGCCTCTTGGCCTAACGTGGCCGCGGACGTGCGCGCCTGGAGGATCCGGCTCCGCGCGGTGAGCTTTGCTGCTGGCGCGGCTGCCTCCGTTTCCGCCTCATCGGTCAGCTTGAGCGGTTGCGCCGATGCCGCTCGTTGCGTTTCCGCGGCCGCCTCGCCGGAAAATTCTGTTACGGAGGCGGCGGAGCGATCACGCCGCGGCTTCTCGGCAAAATCGCCAGAGAGTCGGGAACGGTTTTCCCCGCCTGAAGATCGGGCGGCGGGCGCCGCCGCGCGCGGCTCCGCAAGCGCTTTGCGTGCGGCGTCGCTCTCGACCTTGCGGATCGCCTCTTCAAGCGCCAGCCGCTCTTTGGTGATGTCGGATTCCGACAGGGCCGGTTCAACCGCGCGCAACTGCGCGACGAGCGCGGTACGCGCCCGTTCGTAAAGCGCGCGACGCGCCTCGCCGGAGTTCTTGGCAAGGCCGTCGACGGCACGGGCGATGAGCGGCTGATAGTCGGTCATTCGTGAAGCTTACGCTCGCTCCTGCTGATTTTCACCGGTCAACCTTCGAAGGGATTGCGCATCAGGATCGTGTCCTCGCGTTCCGGGCTGGTCGAGAGAACCGCGGCCGAACAGCCGATCAGCTCCTCGATGCGCCGCACGTATTTGATGGCCTGCGCCGGCAATTCCGCCCACGAGCGCGCGCGCGCCGTCCGCTCGCGCCAGCCGTCGACGGTCTCATAGATCGGTGTAACGCGCGCCTGGACGTGCTCGCCGGCCGGCAGATAATCGATTTCACGGCCGTCGAGCATATAGCCGACGCATACTTTGACCTCGTCGAAGCCGTCCAGAATATCGAGCTTGGTCAGGGCGAGCCCGTGAATGCCGCAGGTGCGTACGGTCTGTCGGACCAGAACCGCATCGAACCAGCCGCAGCGCCGCGGCCGGCCGGTTACGACGCCAAATTCCTTGCCGCGTTCGCCGAGCGTGCGGCCAATGTCGTTTTTCTGCTCGGTCGGAAACGGCCCCTCGCCGACGCGGGTCGTATACGCCTTGCAGATACCGAGCACGTAGCCGATGGCGCCGGGGCCAACCCCGGATCCGGTCGCCGCCTGTGCTGCCACCGTGTTGGACGATGTAACGTACGGGTATGTGCCGTGATCGACATCGAGCAGCGCGCCTTGCGCGCCTTCGAACAGGATGCGTTTGCCTTCGCGACGGTTCTGTTCAAGCAGCGACCACACCGAGTCCATGAATGGCATCACGGCGGGTGCGACGGCATCGAGCTCCTTGCGCAACGCCCGGGGATCGATCGGTTCAAGGTCGAGACCCTTGCGCAGCGCGTTGTGATGCGTGAGCAGGCGCTCGATTTTGCGGTCGAGTGTCGGGCCGTCGGCGAGGTCCATCAGGCGGATGGCGCGGCGGCCGACCTTGTCCTCGTAGGCAGGACCGATGCCGCGCCGCGTCGTGCCGATGCGCAGCGCGGCGCTCGCCGATTCGCGGAGCCCATCGAGTTCGCGGTGCAGCGGCAAGATCAGCGGGACGTTCTCGGCGATCCGCAGATTGTCGGGCGTAACGGTCACCCCCTGCTTTTGCAGGTGGGCAATCTCCGCCAAAAGCGCCTGTGGGTCGAGCACGACCCCGTTGCCAATGATCGACAATTTCCCCGGACGCACCACACCCGATGGCAATAACGACAGTTTGTAGGTCGTGCCGTCGATCACCAGCGTATGGCCGGCGTTATGTCCACCCTGAAAGCGGACAACGACATCGGCCTGCTCGGAGAGCCAGTCTACGATTTTTCCCTTGCCCTCGTCGCCCCATTGGGAGCCGACCACGACAACATTAGCCATGAGGGATAGTCCCCAACAGCGTGCTCTACGTTTACATGGATGGGATACCGGCCGCCGCCGGATGCCCCGCATAATGGATGATGCCGTTCGAAGCAAGGCAGAGCAACTCCCCCCGGTCGTTACGGTGGCGCTCAAAGTCTTGTTTTCTTGGTAAATTTGGGCGAGATCAGGCCCATAGCCGAAAATAAAGCCCGCTTTCCACCGGGCGGCCGGCACAACCGATGCGGATTGTCGCAGGTTCCACTGGCGGGAGCAGTCATGCGGCTGCGGCAGTGGTCCTGCCTATCGGCGCGAGATAGCTCCTCGGGCGCGGTTCTGTCGGGGCATAGCATATGGGGTGGGTACCAGCAGCGGGCGCCGGACGCCGGCTGTTCAATCAGCCCTATCTCCTGCTGGTGCTTACGTCGCTGTTCTGGGCCGGGAACACCATCCTGGGCCGGTTCGTGGCCGGGCATGTGCCCCCGATCACGCTCGCCTTCGTACGCTGGGGCGGCGCGTGTCTGATCCTGCTGCCGTTTGCCGCCCGGCATCTTGTCCGCGACTGGCCGGTAATGCGCGAGCATGTCGGCATCATGGCCTTGCTCGGGTTCACCGGCTTTTCGGTCTACAACACGCTCGCCTATTACGGCTTGCAATACACCACGGCAATCAACGGCTTGCTGCTGCAGTCGGTCTCGCCGCTGTTCGTGGCGATGTGGACTTTCGTGCTGTTCGGCGAGCGGCTGACGCCGCGTCAGACCGGCGGCATTGCCATTTCGCTGAGCGGGGTTCTGGTCATCGTATGTCACGGCAGCCTTGCCGTACTGCGCGGCCTTGCCTTCAACCGCGGCGATGTTTCCTTCCTGGTCGCGCTCGTGATCTATGGATTTTACGTGGCGTATCTGCGCCAGCGGCCGGCGATCCATCCCTTGTCGTTTCTCGCGGTCGCCATGGGCGTCGGCGCGTTGTTTCTGTTTCCTGCAATGACCTGGGAACTCGCCAGCGGCCGGACCGTGATCCTGGACGCCGAAAGCCTGGCGAGCTTTGCCTTCGTCTGCATCTTCCCGTCGCTGCTCGGCTATTTGTTCCTCAACCGCGGCATCGAGCTTGTCGGCGCCAATCGCGCTGCGCCGTTCATTCACCTCGTCCCGGTGTTCGGATCGGTGCTGGCGATCGTGCTGCTTGGCGAGCAATTTCGCCTCTACCACGCGATCGGCTACGGACTGGTGTTCAGCGGCATTACCGTGGCGACGAGACGATAGGGCAGGCGTGTGTCGCTTAGAACCGCAGCGGCCTCGCCTGCTGCACCTGCGGCAGCGCGCGCACCTTGGCGAGGACTTCGGGCGGCAGTTCGCCGTCGATCTCGATCAGCGCGATGGCGCTGCCGCCGGCCGCTTCGCGGCCGACGTGGAAAGTGGCGATGTTGATGCCGGCGTCGCCGAGCGTGGAGGAGAACTTGCCGATGAAGCCCGGCTTGTCGAGATTGGTGATGTAGATCATCGACGGGCCAAACTCGGCGTCCATGCGGATGCCCTTGATGTTGACGATGCGCGGCCGGCCGTCGGCGAACACCGTGCCTGATACGTGCCGCGCCTGCCGCTCCGTCGTTACCGTGACGGTGACCAGGCTCTCGTAATCGCCCGCGGCTTCGCGCCGGGTCTCTTCGACCACGATGCCGCGCTCCTTGGCGAGGATCGGCGCCGAGACCACGTTGACGTTTTGCAGCATGGGGCGCAACAGCCCGGCCAGCGCCGACGAGGTGAGCGCCCGCGCGTTCATCTGCGCCACGACGCCCTCGTAGGTGAGCTGCACGCGGCTGATCCCGGTCTCGGTTAGCTGGCCGGCAAAGGAGCCGAGCTTTTCCGCCAGCGCCACGAACGGCTTGAGCTTTGGCGCCTCCTCGGCGCTGATCGAGGGGAAATTGACGGCGTTGGAAATCGCTCCGCGCAGAAGATAGTCTGACATCTGCTCGGCGACCTGCAACGCCACGTTCTCCTGCGCCTCGCGTGTCGAAGCGCCGAGATGCGGCGTGCACACCACATTGGGCAGCGCGAACAGCGGACTCGCGGTCGCCGGTTCCTCGGCGAAGACGTCGATCGCCGCGCCCGCGACCTGACCGGACTTGAGCGCCGCGCACAATGCCGCCTCGTCGACGAGTTCGCCGCGTGCGCAATTGATCAGGCGCACGCCTTTTCTGGTGAGCTTCAGCGTGTCAACGTTGACGATGTTGCGGGTGCGGTCGGTGAGTGGGGTGTGCAGCGTGATGAAATCGGCGCGCCGCCACAACTCGTCGAGGTCGACCTTCTCGACGCCGAGATCGAGCGCGCGTTCGGGCGACAGATAGGGATCGTACGCGATCACCTTCATCTTGAGGCCGATCGCCCGGTCGGCCACGATCGAGCCGACATTGCCGCAGCCGATGACCCCGAGCGTCTTGCCGAAGATTTCCACGCCCAGAAACTTGTTCTTTTCCCATTTGCCGGCCCGCGTCGAGGCATCGGCTTCGGGGATTTGCCGCGCCAGTGAGAGCATCAGGGTGACGGCGTGTTCGGCGGTGGTGATCGAATTGCCGAACGGAGTATTCATCACGATGATGCCGCGCGCGGTGGCCGCGGGAATGTCCACGTTGTCGACGCCGATGCCGGCCCGCCCGACGACCTTGAGGCCTTTGGCCTGCTCAAGCAGCTTGGCCGTGACTTTGGTGGCGGAGCGAACGGCGAGCCCGTCGAAACCGTCAATGGCGGCGGCAAGCTTTTCCTTGTCCTTGCCGAGATTGGGCTGGAAGTCGACCTCGACGCCGCGATCCTTGAAAATCTGGACTGCGGCGGGTGAAAGGGCGTCGGAAATCAGAACGCGCGGGGCCATGAGTCCAATCCTGTGATCCTTCAAGAGTGCTCGTAAAAATCCTCCCGCAAGGCGAGAGGGAAAAGGTCACGCCGCTTTGGCCAGCGCATCCTTGGCGTTGGCGTAGGCCCAGTCGAGCCAGAGCGTGAGCGCCTGGATATCGGTCTGCTCAACCGTCGAACCGCACCAGACGCGCAGTCCGGGCGGCGCGTCGCGATAGGCATCGATGTCGTAGGCGACGCCTTCCTTTTCCAGTGACGCGGCGAGGCCTTTGACAAATGCCGCTTGCGCATCCGCAGGCAGCCGCGTGATCGCCGGATCGACGACTTTCAGGCATACCGAGGTGTTCGAGCGCAGCGCGGGATCGCGCGCCAAAAAATCGATCCAATGCGTGCGCGCGACCCAGTCGGCGATCGCGCGCGCATTGGCGTCGGCGCGGTCGTGAAGCGCCGGCAAACCGCCGATCGATTTTGCCCATTGCAGGGCATCAAGATAGTCCTCCACGCACAGCATCGACGGTGTGTTGATCGTTTCACCGGCAAAAATGCCCTCGATCAGCTTGCCGCCCTTGGTCATGCGGAAGATTTTCGGCACCGGGCGTGGCGGCGTATAGTTTTCCAGTCGATCGACGGCGCGCGGCGAGAGAATGAGCATGCCGTGCGCAGCCTCGCCGCCGAGCGCCTTCTGCCAGGAGAAGGTGACGACATCGAGCTTCGCCCAGTCGAGCCTTTGCGCGAACGCCGCCGAGGTCGCGTCGCAGATCGCAAGCCCGGTGCGCTCGGCAGCAATCCAGTCGGCATGCGGCACGCGCACGCCCGAGGTGGTGCCGTTCCAGGTGAAGACGATATCGTGCGCCGGATCGATGCCGGACAGTTCGGGCAATTCGCCATAGGCCGCGCGACGGATCGCCACGCTTTCAAGCTTAAGCTCCTTGGCGACGTCCGTGATCCAACCTTCGCCGAACGATTCCCAGGCGAGCATCGTCACCGGTCGCGCCCCCAGCAACGACCAGAGCGCCATTTCCACCGCGCCGGTATCGGAGGCCGGCACGATGCCGATGCGATAGGTGGGGGGGACCTGCAAGACGTCGCGGGTCAGATCGATGGCTTGCTTGAGCTTGGCCTTGCCGGGCTTGGAGCGATGCGAGCGTCCAAGAAGGGCGCCGCCGAGGGCTTGCGCAGTCCAGCCTGGACGCTTGGCGCACGGCCCGGACGAAAAATGCGGCACACGCGGCCGCACAGCAGGCATGGCAATCGTCATGATCTATCCTTCCAGATAGGCGCCCCTCGTTGGGGAGGGGTTTCCCGAGAGCGCAAATAAGTGAGACAGCGTCAAACGTCAAGACAAATCACTGCGGACGGTCAGGCGATGACGGAACGACCGGGACAACAGCAGTCAAACCATCCGCGCGTCACCCGCGCCGCGTCTTCGCTCTTGCAGTCGCATGCCGCACGGCGTTCGCCGAAAGCGCGTTCTCAGAATTTCAATCCGGCGCCGACCCTGATGCTGGAGACGGCGAGTGTCACGTTCGCAAACGGAGCAAACAGCGTGTACTCGTATTCGCCGCGGAGAAACACATTCTGAGTGAGAGCATAGTCCAGTCCGGCGCCCACTGTGCCGCCATAGAGAAGAGCCGAATTCTCGCCCCCGGTTGCCATGAATGAGAAGGGGGAGCACGACGCGGTCGAACCCGTCTGGCAGACTCCCTGCATCGTTGCGGTCACATTGACATTGGCGACGCCGAGCACCGCGCCGATGTAGCCGTAGGGCAGGAAATTGCCCAGGATCAGGCCGGCCCGCCCGCGCAGCGCGACATAATTGAGATCCGTCATGCTGCCGCTGGCGCTGAGGGCGACCGTGTAGGTATTGCCCTGGCCATCGGACTCGCCGCTGCGCACAATCGGGGTGTTTGGCGGGTTCAGAGAAACGGTCGTGTGCTGGAAATTGGCCTCGACGCCGAGAATCAGGTTCTGCCATTGGCTGTTATAGCCGATGAAGCCGCCGTAGCTGGGGCCGCTGCTATCGGCAGTGCCGAGGACCGGAAGATTTGATGGATCGCTGGTCTCCTCCAGCGCCGTATCGCGCAGGACATAGGCGAGCGGCCCCTGCGTGGACTTGCTGAAATCACCGCTGACATCGCTGTAGCCCCACTGGCCGCCCAAATAGAACCCGCTCCAATTGGTGTAGCTGGCGAGTCCGACGGGTTCCGAACCGCGCAAGAAGTCGAAGTCCTGCGCCCAGGCGTGCGAAGTCAATCCGAGAAAGACCAGCGCACAAATTCCCCAACGCACCTGCCGGCCTTTCATGTCTTACTCCACTGTCCAGCGGCCAATTGCAGGCGATCATCTCCGATTAACCTTAATGGAGCGTTAGCTCGGCGCGTCCGGCTCGGCGCGTTCGGCCCGCGTGCGGGACCCGTAAAACGAAGACGGCGCGGTTTCCCGCGCCGTCCGTATCTGGATCGCCGCGATCCTGTGCTAGCCGCGCGTGCTGATCGGCGGCGGCATGACCGGTTCAGGCGACAGCATCCAGCGCAGGCCGATGCGGAAGTCCTGGGACGACAGGTCTTTCAGATTGAACGAGTTGCAGGGGCCCGTGGTCGTGGTGTTCTGGCAGTAGATGTTGGCCGATTGCGGCGAGCCCATATTCAGATAGCGCCAGCTGAAGTCGATCTTGAGATTGTCGGAGACATTATAAGTGAGGCCCGCCTGAACGTTCCAGGCCAAATTCCAATTCGACGAGTCGGAATTCGTGTAGCCAAAGCCGATCGTTCCGGGAGGAAGCGGGCCGATGTCCTGCACCCCGGTGATGCGCTCGTAAGCAGTGCCGACGCCGGCACCGACATAAGGCGTGAGGCACCACCACGTCCCGAGATCGAGATATGCGTTGGCCATGAACACGGCGGCGGAGAAATTGCCGCTGTAATTATCGAAGCACGTGCCGGTCACTCCGCCGACATCGCAGGTTCCTTGATTGTAGCTGCCGAGCGCCTTGAACAGCGCCGCCGTGCGATATTCGCCGGTGACATCGAACCGCAGCCAGCTGTTGAAGTCGTAGCCGACGCCGAACCCCAGGAGGGTGGTGTCTTGAATGTCGCTCTGATTGACGGTCCAGGTCGCCGGCACTTCGTTTGCGGGACCCAGATCGAATTGCGAGAAGCTCTGGGCGCCGACGCCGACGTCGCCGCGCAGGTACCAGCCGCTTTGTTCCGCCGGGACAGCAACCGGCTGATACTGATAGGGAACTGCCGGCGGCGGTGCACCGAGGTCGGCGGCGTATGCTGCGGTTGAGACCAGGATCGCCGCGCCGGCGCAGAAGAGGGATTTAACGCTGACCATAGCTCCGTCCTTTCCTCGAAACGGCCGTGCGGGGATGCGCGGTCGTTGTTGGAATTCGAAAGCAAGGATGGCAGCTAATTCTTAAACGGCGCTTAACCTTAACGCTTAACCCTAACAGTTTGCGCTCGCGCGCGATCAAACAGATCGATTGTCGCCCGCCGCTGTTTGCTCGACGGCCGCATCGATTCCGCGCAGCGTTAAGACTTCGTTCAGATTGATGGCCCGCGAGCCGGACAAGCGCCCGCGGTTTTTTTGGTCAATGCTCGTCTTCGAGTTCGCCGATGTGATGCTGTGCGTAGAGTTCGAGCCCGAGCTTGGCGACGAGATCGAGCTGGGTCTCGAGAAAATCGATGTGCTCCTCCTCGTCGTGCATCAGCTTCTCGAACAGGTCGCGCGAGACATAGTCGCGGACCGAATGGCAATGAGTGGCGGCTTCCTCATAGAGGGCGCGCGCCGACATTTCCGCGGCGAGATCGCAGTCGAGCACCTCCTTGACGTTTTGCCCGATATGCAGCGGGTCGAGCACCTGCATGTTCGGGAAGCCGTCGAGAAAGATTATCCGCTCGACCAGCTTGTCGGCATGCTCCATTTCCTCGATCGATTCCTTGCGCCATTGCTTGGCCAGCGACCTGAAGCCCCAATTGTCGAGCAGCCGGTAGTGCAGCCAGTATTGATTGATCGCCGTCAGCTCGTGGCGCAGCGCCCTGTTCAAATAATCGATGACCCCGGTCTCTCCACGCATTGATCGCGCTCCTGCATTCGCGCTGTTAGCCCCCGATATCGGGCGGTTGCGCTTGATTAGAACTATTATAACCAGGATTTGCCGGGGCGAAAGACGCCGCGCCACGGGCGAGGAAAACCCATCTTAATCTGGGAAAACTCAGGAGCCGGACTTGCAATTGCCGGACTTGCAAAGCGCCGAATCGGCGGCGGCCAACGCCTCGTTCATAATACGGCGGATCGTGCGGGCGCAGCGGCCGCATTGGGCGCTGCAACCGAGGCAATGATAGACCTGTCCGGTCGTCCGCGGCGCAGTCTCGCCCGCGGCGAGCGTTGCGCGCACGTCGTGATCGGAGAATACGTTACAGGAGCAGACAATCATGCGGGCAGGCCGGACAGCGCCTCGGTACGGTCTCTGACCATCTCTAGCCCGCACCGTGAAAGCTTGCAAAGAAAAATGCTTCTTTACAGCTTTTCTAATCAGAAAAAGAGGAAAGACCTCTTTACAGCGTTTCTAATTACGGTCCGGAAAAATCCGGAGCTTTTGAATTTGACGTTCGCTTCATGAGCGAGTGGCCTTGGGCTGGCGAATGTCAAATCCGCTTCACGAGCGTCCCGATTCCGAAGTTCGCAAACGAGCGGTGCCGCATAATGATGCGGACTTCCGAACCGCCACACTAGGTGGCGACCGATTCCTCCCGATCGTCCCATCGGTCACGTCGTCGCCAACGCCGACGCATCCGACAAACCTGCGATGGAATGAAACACAGATCGTCGAGAAGGCCGGCAAAGCGCTGGCCGCGAGCGAGCGCCCGGTCGAGCGCTGCCATCGTGCGTGCCAGTCCCGGATCGTCGTCGCGTACCCATGCACGCAGCACCGGGGAAAGAAGCAATGTTAAACCCTGGGCGCGCAGCGCCCCGCGCGGACCGGAAGCATTGATGCCGGCGGCGCTCAGCATCCATTTCTGCGAGCGGACGGCCAGCGCGTTGAGGGCGAAGGCAAGCGGAGCATGCCGCTGGGCCGACCGCATCAGCGAACGTATGGCCTGCCGGTGCGGCGCCATTGTCTCGAGCCGGCGCATGAGGATGTCGAAAAGGCGCTCGCGCGGCGACTCTTCCTCCATGTCGGTCGTATCCTGCGCGAGCACCGTGCGGTCTATATCCTTGAAATAGGCCGCCACGATCGCCAGCGGCGAGCCGAATGCGCCACGTAGCTGCGCCAGCGACACGCCCGCTTGTCGCGCGATCTCGGCAAGGCCGATCTGCTCGATGGGCTTTTCCGCGAGCAGCCCCAGGAACGCGGCGATGATCCTTTCGCGCTCGCCGCCCGGCGCAGCGCTTTCCTCGGACCCGGCGGGCTGAGCCGGCAGACGCGCGGGGCGGGCGGGTCGGCGGGGCTGGGGGCGGGTAGGTCTGCGGGCCATGGCCGAACTCCTTCGAGCGCGCCAAAGTTAACGGCTCAACGCGGGATCGATAGCAATAATGTAGGCCCGCGTAGCGCCGCTTCCAAGGCGCCGGAGATCTCGTGGTCCGATTCCAACATTGGCATCCCGTTTCGGCAGGCCCCACGTGCGAATGTTGGAATCAAAGGACCACCAGCAAGCATAAGTCCTGGTGGAATTTTGGGATTTGACATTCGCTTCACGGGCTAGCGGCTAGTGTCCCGATTCCGAAGTTCGCACCATTATGCGGCACTCTCGTTTGCGAACTTCGGAATCGAAGGACACTGGCAACCTATTGATCTCGTGTGGCTTTGGTTCAGAACTCCGCATGACGAGGTCGCGGCAGGAATGATGCGGACTTCTGAACCGCCACACTAGCCGCCCAGTTCGCGCGACCGCGCGGTTGCGGCTGCCACGGCGTCTTGCATGAGCTGCGCGAGCCCGTCGGCGCCCATCAGCACGCGCAGCGCCGCGGCCGTGGTTCCTCCCGGCGAGGTGACGTTCTCGCGCAAGGTGGCGGCGTCCTCCGCCGAACGGTGGAGCAATTCGCCCGAACCGGCGATCGTTTCACGCGCCAGTTTCTGCGCCAGAGGGCGCGGCAATCCGGCGGCCACGCCGGCTTGCGCCAAAGCTTCGGCAAGGAGGAAGACATAGGCCGGCCCCGATCCTGAAACCGCCGTGACGGCATCCATCAAGGCTTCGTCCTCGACCCATTCGACCGATCCGACGGCGGAAAGAAGCCCATGTGCAAGCCGGCGTTGCGCGGCGAGGGCGCGCAACGGCACCGCGACGGTGATGCCGCGGCCGATTGCGGCCGGCGTATTGGGCATCGCCCGCACCAAGGCACCGGTATTGTTGAATGCGCCGGCGAGAAACCGCAGCGTCCGTCCCGCCATGATCGAAACGATCAGGGTCGAGGCGACCGCGACCGGCAATAACGGCGCGATCGCCTGTGCCGCCACTTGCGGCTTCACCGCAAGCACAATGACGTCGGCTCGCTTGAGCGCCGCGAGCGGCGGATTGAGCTTGAGACCATTCTCTGCATGGGCGCGAATCTCGGCCGAGGGCTCGGGCTCGATCACGGCTACTGTCTTTGCGTCGAGCCCGAAACGCAGCCATCCTTCCAGCAGTGCGGAGCCCATCTTGCCGGCGCCGACCAACAGAAGCTGGCCGGAGAAATCGCGCAGGTCCCGGCTCGATTGCGAACCACGCCCCGTGGAAGTCATGACGGTGGTCCTCGTCGTTGCAGAAGGGCAGACGGCGCCCGCCCGGCGCGGCCCGCGACCCGATGATGCGAGGCGCGCCGTGGGGATGCATAGCGGCCGCGCATGCGGAAAACAAATGCCGGCGCCGAGGGGATTGCGGGGCTGCGCCTGTTCCGACGGACGGCGGAGGATTATGCCTCGCCTGAGGTTTCGAACATGGCGGAGGCCATCGCCTCGCGCGCCGGTTTGCCGGCCCAGATCACGAACTGGAACGCCGGATAGTAGCGCTCGCAGGAATCCAGCGCGCTGCCCAGCACGGCCTCGCATTGACGAGCCGATGCCGGCATGCCGCCGGCGAGCACGAGCGCGTGGCGGAACATGACCACGCCGTTTTGCGTCCAGACGTCGAAGTGTCCGATCCACAATTGCTCGTTGATGAGCGCAACCAGCGCCTGGACCTGTTCGAGTCGCGGCTCCGGAACTTTCATGTCGAACGCGCACGCCAGATGCAGGGCTTCGATGTCGCCCATCCAGGTGAATGAGATCTGGTAGTTGGTCCAGCGGCCGGTGACGTGCAGCGCGATTTCGTCCTCGCCGGCGCGCTCGATCGGCCAATTGTTGGTGGCCGCCATGCGCTCGACGACTTCGAGCGGGCTGATTGTTTCCTCGTGCGAGATTTCGATGATGGACATGCCGCCTCCACAGCCTCGTTGACTGGGACTGGAAATGCGCACGCCACTCGACTTCGCCGACCCAGCAGCTATTTGCCGCAGGAATAACCCGGCCCCACCGGTTGACCGCGCCCCGCGAATCAGCCGGCAGGCCGACTATAACGGGTCAGATTCCCCCCGCCAATTTTCCGCAATCGAGCGCTGCGGCAATCGGTGTTTGGCTTCATGAAGTGATTTGCCCGTGAGGCACAATGGCGAGCGGGAGTCCATCCACAGACCCGACTGCGACAAGTTGACTCGGGGCGTGCGTGCGGGTTCCCCCGCGTGCGGGCGGCTTTTGCCGGTTCGAGCAGCGTTTCACCGAAGTGGCGCGCGGCGTCCGCGCGGCGGCGACGGCGGATCGGCCGGAGCGGGATTGGCCGGTTGGAGGCTGCCGCGGTCGGCTTACCGGCCGCGCGCGGTCAGGCTTACGGCGGGCGGCGGCAGCTACTCGAACAGGCTGGAGACGGATTCTTCCGCGGCCGTGCGGCTGATGGCTTCGCCGATCAGCGTTGCGATCGAGAGCACGCGAATGTTGCGCGAGGAGGCAACCGCCTTCGTCGGCTGGATCGAATCGGTGATCACCAGCTCCTTCAGGCTGGAGGAGGTGACGCGGGCCACCGCGCCGCCGGACAGCACGCCGTGGGTGATGTACCCGTAAACCTCGTCGGCGCCCTTCTCCAACAGGGCGTCGGCGGCGTTTATCAGCGTGCCGCCGGAATCGACGATGTCGTCGACCAGGATGCAAATGCTGCCCGCAACCTCGCCGATGACATTGGCGACTTCGGATACGCCCGGCCGTTCGCGGCGCTTGTCGACGATTGCGAGCGGCGCGTTGATCCGCTTGGCAAGTCCGCGTGCGCGCACCACGCCGCCGACGTCCGGCGACACGACGATGACTTTGCTCAGCTCGAAGCGCTGGCGAATGTCCCGTATCATCACCGGCGCGGCAAACAGGTTGTCGGTCGGGATGTCGAAAAAGCCCTGGATCTGCCCGGCATGCAGATCGAGGGTCAGCACGCGATCCGCGCCGGCGTGAGTGATGAGGTTGGCGACGAGCTTGGCCGAGATCGGCGTCCGCGGACCCGGTTTGCGGTCCTGCCGGGCGTAGCCGTAGTACGGGATCACGGCCGTGATGCGCCGCGCCGAGGCGCGACGCAACGCGTCAATGATGATGAGCAGTTCCATCAAATGGTCGTTGGCCGGAAACGACGTGGATTGGATCACGAACACATCGGCGCCGCGCACGTTCTCCTGGATCTCGACGAAGATTTCCATGTCGGCAAAGCGGCGGACCACGGCCTTGGTCAAGGGGATGCCAAGATAGCCGCCGATCGCTGCGGCCAGTGTCGGGTTGGAATTGCCGGCGACGAGCTTCATCGCTCCGTTGTTGCCCGCCATTCCCTTCTCCTGCACGCGCGTCCTGGCGTCCATGCGGACCTGATACAAGCCGGTTGGCACGGTGGCAATACGGATTCCGGCCTTGTCCCCCGCCGGGCTTTTAGCAGTAATTGCAATGCTTTCGAGTGCGTTAGGCCGCCTCGGGCGAAGGCCTCGACACGCGCGTGCCGAAGCGATCTCGGGCTCATTCTCGGCTACCCGCGCGTCAGCGCGATCGCGTTGATGTGGCGGCCGTAATCGTCTTCCCCGTGGTGGGTCGCGCGCCGGTAGCTGAAGAACTGCATGGGGTCGGCATAAGTGCACAATCCCAGGTCCTCGATGTGGCGGACACCGGCGCGGCGCAGCCGTGCTGCGACATAGCCGCCAAGATCGAACAGCGCGTGGCCCGCGCGCGGCGCCGGGACGAAGAACGGTTCGCTCGCCGGGTCTTCGGCGGCAAAGCGATCGATAAGGTCGGCGCCGACTTCATAATTCGGCTGGCGGATCATCGGTCCAAGTGCAGCGCGGATTCTTTGCCGCGCGGCGCCGAGCTGCTCCATCGCTGCGACCGTCGCCTCCACAACGCCGGCAAGCGCGCCACGCCAGCCGGCATGCGCGGCGCCTATAACGCGCGCCTCTGCGTCGGCAAAAAGGACGGGGCCGCAGTCGGCGGTACTGATGCCGATGGCAAGCTTCGGCATTCGGGTGACGATACCGTCGGCGCGCGGCCGCGCATCGGTTACCCACGGACCCTCGGCGACGACCACATGCGGAGAGTGGACCTGATAGGCGGTGACGAAGCGGGCCGGCTCGACTCCGAGCGCAGTCGCCATGCGAGCGCGGTTTTCGGCGACATGGGCGGCACAGTCGCGCGAGCCGACGCCGCCATTGAGGCTCGCATAATGTCCGCAAGAGACGCCGCCTTGGCGCGTAAAGAAGGCGTGGCTTATGCCGTCAAGCGAAAGCGTTTCCGCCTTGACCATCATGACGGTTCAAATCCGGGAAGCGACTTGAGCTTCGGATCGGCGATCGCCATCGCCTTGAACAAGTCTCCCATGCCTTTTGCGCCGCTGGCGGTCAGCCGCGACAGCGCCTGGTCGATGTCGATCGTCTTGCCGTACGGCGTGTGCGCCTTGAGCGCCGCCGCGCGCTGGTCGATGCCGAGGCGACGCAGCCAATCGCGCTGCGCCACCGGGCCGTGCACGCGGCTGCCCATGCTTTCGGCCGCCTGCGCAAGGCCGGCAAAATCGACGTGAGCGGTGAGGTCGACCTGTCCGGGGGAGCGCAACGGGTCGGCATAGGCGTGTCCGGAGACCGCTTGCAGCGTTTCGCCTAACCCATACCAGGCGTGGCCGTAATCGATCAGCAGCGCCGCGCCGCCCTCGCGCACGCGACGGCCGATTTCGAGCGCGACGCCGTCGGCGCGCCATTCATAGATCGAGCCCGCGGGAGACAGCCGCAGTCCGCTCGGAAGCGTGGCCTCGAAATGCGGCAGCGGATCACGGGCGGCGACGATCGCGAGGTTGCCGTCGGCGGCGACGTCGACGACTCGCTCGTGCCAGCCATCGTCCTGCTTGACCGCCTGGTGTACCGGCAGGGTGTCGATGAACTCGTTGCCGACGATCAGGCATGGCCCAGCGGGTACGTCCTCGATGGACGAATGCCAAAGCATCGGCACGCCGAGCGGTTCAAGCCGCCGCTCCTGTTCTTTTTTCAGCGCCGGACTGATCTCGACCAGATGCAGCACGATGGCGGCCTGAAAGCCGGGAACGGTTCTGACCGCCCGCAAGGCGTCGGCGAGCATCGTGCCGCGCCCGGGACCGAGTTCGATCACGCGCATATTTTCCGGCGCCCGCAATAGCTGCCACACCGAGGCAAGCCAGAGCCCGACCAGTTCGCCGAACATCTGACTGATCTCCGGCGCGGTGGTAAAATCGCCGCGGGCGCCGAACGGGTCGCGGGTCACATAGTAGCCGTATTGCGGATGGGTCAGGCACAGCCGCATGTATTCGGCCACCGGCATCGGCCCGGCGATGCCGATGAGCCTGCGAATTTCCATTTCCAGCGGCGAACGCTCGTCATCCATCGGTCGGCTTCGGTTTGTAGCGCAGCGCATACGCCAGAATACAGATGCCCGCCAACATCAATGGAATGCACAGCAGCATTCCCATCGTGAGGCCTCCCCAGAGAAAGCCGAGCTGCGGATCGGGCTCGCGAAAGAATTCGCATGTGATGCGGGCGATGGAATAGCCGACCGCGAAACTGCCGGTGACCACCCCGGGTCGTTTGAGCGCGCCTTTGCGCACCAGCACGTTGAGAACGACGAACAGTACCACGCCCTCGAGCGCGGCTTCATAGAGCTGGCTCGGATGGCGGGGAATCGGACCGCCGCTGGGAAAGATCATCGCCCACGGGACATCGCTCGGCCGGCCCCACAATTCGCCATTGATGAAATTGGCGATGCGGCCGAGGAAAAGTCCGATCGGCGCGACAGCGGTGATCAGGTCGCCGAGCGAGAAAATAGGGATATTCCGTTTCAGCGCAAACAGGATGATTGCGACCGTGCAGCCGAGGAATCCGCCATGAAACGACATGCCGCCGTTCCAGAGTTCGAAAATCTGGAAGGGGTGGGAGGCATAGAGCGGCAGGTTGTAAAACAGGATGTAACCGATCCGGCCGCCGAGGATGATGCCGAGCGTGATCCAAATCACGAAATCGTCGAAATCGGTTACCGTCAGCGGCGCCGGCCCGCCCCACAGGCTTTTCGAGGCGATGATGGCGCGCGCATAGCCCCAGCCCACCAATATGCCGACGATGTAGGCGAGCGCGTACCAGCGCACCGCCAGCGGGCCTATGTGGACGAGGATCGGGTTGATGGCGGGATAGGGCAGGAGCGGCAAAACGAACATCGGGTCCTTTCCTTCAGGGCGCCGTAGGCCCCCGGCGGTGTTGATGCCCCCGCGCTTCCTCCGACCCGCCGCCCCTTGCGGCTGCGGCGCAGCATTGCCATTGTCTGCAGGCATAGCAAGCGTTTCGAGGCGGCCATGGTGCAGACCACAAACCGTTTCTTTGACGAAGTTGCCCGTTTGATGAATGACGCAGCGGGGGCCGCGCAAGGGGTGCGGCGCGAATTCGACACGCTGTTCCGCAGTCAGGCGGAGCGGGTCCTGCGCGAGTTCGACCTTGTGCGGCGCGAGGATTTTGAGGCCGTAAAGGACATGGCGCGCGCGGCTCGCGAGGACGGCGAGGCCCTCAAGAGCCGCGTCGCGGCGCTGGAGGCCGAGCTCGCCAAGCTCAAGGGCGCGGGCGCAGCATCATAGGCGGCTGGGCAGGACGGCGCGGCTTTGGCGCCGGCTGAAAGCGGCCTTGCCGGCTGACCTTCCTTGTTTTTCGACTGTTGCGCCGCTATAAGCGCGGCAACCGCGACTGTGCGTGCTGGCGCCGGCCTGCGGATTTTCCCTTTTGTGATAGGGCGTTAAGGCAGGATCAAAATGGCGACTGTTAATCTGATCAAGGCCGCTGCACGCGCACGGTCCGGCAAGGGGCCGGCCCGGGCCGAGCGCCGCGCTGGCCGCGTTCCCGGCATCATTTACGGCGATGGCAAACCGCCGCTGCCGATCTCGCTCGACCATGCCGATCTGCGCCAACGCATCCGTGCCGGGCGCTTTCTCACCACGATTCATGACGTCGAGGTGGATGGCGAAAAGCATCGCGTTATCCCCCGCGATTTTCAGCTCGATGCCGTGCGCGAAGTGCCGTTGCACGTCGATTTCATGCGGCTGGGCGAAGGCGCAACGATCCGCGTCAATATTCCGGTTCACGTCAAGAATGCCGACCAGTCGCCTGGCGTCAAACGCGGCGGTACGGTCAGCATCGTCACCCATGCGATCGAAGTGCGCTGTCGCGCCGATGCCATTCCGGCCGCCATCGAGGTCGACGTCGGCGGGCTTGAGATCAACTATTCCAAGCACTTAAGCGATATCACGCTGCCGCAGGGCGTGCGCGTGGTATCCGCCCGGGACATTACTCTGGTCACGGTCGTGCCGCCCTCGGGCTACGCCGAAGAGCTCAAGGCGGCTGCGGAAGCGGCCGCCGCCGCTGCGGCTGCAGCCGCAACGGCTGCTGCCGGCGCGCCCGGCGAAGGCGGGGCGCCTGCTGCCGGTGCTCCGGGTGCGGCGCCTGGTGCGGCTGCCGCCGCGGCAGCTCCCGCCGGCGGCGCCGAGAAAAAATAACGCGGCACTGGCTGGCTGACCCGAACTGGACGAGAGCCGGCAACGTGCCTCAAGCGGGCGTGAGAACGAGCTGCGGCGGCGAAGTCATCAGACTCCGTCGCCAACTGAAACAACGCTGCGGGTCTGCCGCCGGCTCGTCCGCACTTCACTTGCACCGTGATAGAGCAGGGCCAACCCGATGCTGCTCCTGGTGGGTTTAGGCAATCCAGGAGCCCGTTACGTCGGCAACCGCCACAACGTCGGGTTTATGGCCTTGCAGGAGATCGCCAAACGCCACGGCATCGGACCTTGGCGTCGGCGCTTTCAGGGTGTCGCCTGCGAAGGCCCGATCGGTGACGTCCGCTGTCTTCTGCTGCTGCCCGGCACTTACATGAATGAATCGGGACGCGCGGTCGCCGAGGCGGCGCATTTCTACAGGCTGTCCGCGGGCGAGGTCACCGTCTTCCACGACGAGATCGACCTTTCCCCGGGCAAGGTAAGGGTGAAGGTCGGCGGCGGGATTGCCGGCCATAACGGACTGCGCTCGATCTCCGAGCATATCGGCAACGACTACCGGCGGGTGCGAATCGGCGTCGGCCACCCCGGCGACAAGGATCTGGTCTATTCCTACGTGCTCAGCGATTTCGCCAAGAGCGAGCGGCCGTGGGTCGAGTCGCTGATCGGGATTGTCGCCGACAACGCCGGACTGCTGGTGCGCGGCGAGGACGCGAGCTTCCAGAACAAGGTCCATCTCGCCCTGGCGGCGAAGGGCTTCTTTGATGAAGATGACAAGCAATAATCGGCCGAACGGAGAATTTTTATCCCACGGCAAGCGAATCTAAAAAGAGAATCTAACAAGCGAATCTAACAAGAGAATCCAGGCAGCGGAATTCAAGGGTCGGAACCAAAAAACCGGAAAACTGAGAATCCATGGGCTTCAAATGCGGCATCCTCGGCTTGTCCAACGTCGGCAAGTCGACCTTGTTCAATGCGCTCACCGCGACCGCGGCGGCGCAGGCTTCGAATTATCCGTTTTCCACCATTGAACCGAACGTCGGCGAGGTCATGGTGCCCGATCCGCGGCTCGAAGAACTGGCCACGCTCGCCAAATCCGCCAAGATCAAGCCGACGCGCTTGACCTTCGTTGACATTGCCGGCCTTGTCAGCGGCGCTTCCCGCGGCGAAGGGCTGGGCAATCAGTTCCTCGCGCACATCCGCGAGGTCGATGCGGTGGCGCATGTGGTGCGCTGTTTTCACGACGCCAATATCGCTCACGTCCAGGGCCGGGTGGATCCGATCGCCGACATCGACACGATCGAGACCGAGCTGATGCTCGCCGATCTCGACAGCCTGGAACGGCGTGTCGATGCCTTGGCCAAGAAAGCCAAGGCCGCCGATCGCGAAGCGCACGAGGCGAAGGATACGCTCGATCTGGTCAACCGGGCGCTTTCACTGTTGCGCGAGGGCAAGCCGGCGCGGTTGGTCGAGCGGCGGCCCGAACAGGAGAAGGCCTTTCGCATGCTTGGTCTGCTCAGCGCGCTGCCGGTGGTTTATGTCGCCAATGTCGAGGAAGCCTCCGCCGCTGCCGGCAACGACCTGTCCCGCCTGGTGGAACAGCGTGCCCAGGTCGAGGGCGCCGCCTGCATCGTCATCTCGGCGAAGATCGAGTCCGAAATTGCCGTCTTGTCGAACGATGAACGGCAGGAATTCCTGGCCGCTCTCGGACTGAAGGAGCCCGGCCTCAACCGCCTGATCCGCGCCGGCTATGCACTTCTTGATCTGATCACCTATTTCACGGCTGGCCCGAAAGAGGCTGCCGCTTGGACCATTGCGCGCGGCACCAGAGCGCCGCAGGCCGCGGCGGTTATTCATTCGGACTTCGAACGCGGCTTTATCCGTGCGGAAACCATCGCCTATGACGACTACGTCCGTTATGGCGGAGAAAGCGGCGCGCGCGACGCCGGCAAGATGCGCCTGGAAGGCAAGAATTATGTCGTCGCCGACGGCGACGTCATGCATTTTCGCTTCGCAACCTAGTGTCCTGATTCCGAAGTTTGCAAACGAGCGTGGCATAATGATGCGAACTTCGGAATCGGGACACTAGAAACGCCGAGCAACTCGATCGCGGACTTCAGTGGTCGGTCGGCTCGACTTCGGGGACCGCCCATTGGGCGCGCAACCCCGCGCCTTGATTTCTGATCGCGCCCAGATGTTCGTTGATGCGGAACACGATGAGCACGAACTCGGCGAGGATGCGCGAGACGATCACGCCCATGAAAGCCCCGAGCACGCTGGCGATGAGGAAGATCATGCCGACAAACGGATTGAATGCCATCGTGCCGAGTGCGGTGACGACGCCGGCGATCCCGAGCAGGACGGAAATGACCACGGCGAGCCAGTAGAACACCTTGATGACCGTAGGCGTTACGAACCGCTCCCACTGGAACAGATCGCCGGTGCCGAACATGTTCTTCCCTCCCGGGCAAAGACGCCCGCGCGCGAATCTGGTGGATGGCCGGCAGACTGCACTTGGCGATTGCCATGGTCAATTGCGGCTTCTCGGCCGGCCATCGTCACGATTGAACGGCTGGCCGCCCCGCAGTTAAGGCGCATGAATTCGACGGCCGGAAGGCAGCTCCCGCAAGAAACCGACGCCAACCGCGATCGAGCTTGCGACTTCCTCCCGCGGATTGGATTATCGTGCGTGAACTGAGCGCTATGGCGGTCGATGGCTTGGCTTCTTTGGGACGGAATTTGGGCGCGCGCCGGGAAATTCTCGGTCGAGCAACGGCGTGCGGCCACAATTGCCGGCAGCGCGCATGCGCTGCATGATGGTTACGCCGATCTGATCTACATCATGCTGCCTTTGTGGCAGAGCGAATTCGGCCTCAGCTATGCGGCGCTCGGCCTGCTTCGCAGCATGTTCGTCGGCGCGATGGCGAGTCTGGCGATCCCGGCCGGCCTGTTGTCGGAGCGCTTTGGTACCGCCGCGGTGCTGGCGCTCGGCACTGCGCTGGCCGGGGCTGGCTACTGCCTTGCTGGGGCAAGCGCCGGATTTCTCATGCTGCTTGGCGCGCTCGTTATTGGCGGAGTGGGCGCCAGTGCGCAGCATCCGCTCGCCTCGTCGCTGGTGGCGCGTACGTTTGCCGGCCCGCGCTCGCTCAAGGCGCTCGGCACCTACAATTTCTCCGGCGATCTCGGCAAGATGACCGTACCCGCCGTTTTGTCGTTGATGCTCTTGGCAATGCCGTGGCGGCCGGCGCTTGCAATCCTCGGCAGCCTCGGTTTGGCGATGGCGGCCGTGATCCTCGTGTTCACGCCTCGCGAGGATCGTCCCGCCGCCGTTAAAGGCGAGCAAGAGCCGACGGGGCCCGATCGGCCGCAGCAATCTCGCGCCTTCGGCCTGTTGCTCGCAATCGGCATTCTCGACAGCGCCACGCGCATGGGCTTCCTGCTGTTTCTGCCGTTCGTGCTCACCCATAAGGGAGCAAGCCTGCAGGAGGTGGGGCTGGCGATGACGCTGGTCTTTGCCGGCGGTGCCGCCGGCAAGCTCGGCTGCACTTTCCTCGGCGCACGCATCGGCACGATTGGAACGGTATGGCTGACCGAGGGTCTCACCGCAGCCGGCATCCTGGCGCTGATGCCGCTGCCGCTGCCGGCGTGCCTGCTGCTTCTGCCGTTGATCGGCATGGCGCTCAACGGCACGTCTTCGGTGCTTTACGGCTCTGTGCCCGATCTGGTTGCCGCCGCATGGCGCACGCGGGCCCTGAGCATCTTCTACACCGGCACGATCGGCTCGGGCGCGATTGCGCCGATCGTGTTCGGCCGCGCCGGCGACGCGCTCGGCATCTTCCACGCTCTCATCCTGGTCGCAGGCGTGGCCCTCTCGACCCTGCCGCTTGCAGCGCTGCTGCGCGGTGCGCTCGCCCGCGCCTACGGTGCCGACGCGGCGTGAGCGCGCCTATTTTGCGGCAGCGGAACCGTGTCGGGCGATCTTTCTTCTTGATCTTGCGCGCCCATCGCGCACCCGCAGGCGGCGGGCAGGAACGCTGCGCGCCAAGCCGCGTTGAGATCGGTGCTCGGTCAGGTTCCGAACAGACCAGGAGAGTAGGCCATGAGATTTCATATCCCGTGCACCGCATGTACTGCGATCGGCCTGGTATTCGCTTTGGCGGCTCCAGCCGCGGAAGCACAGGCGGTGATTGCCCCAGCGCCGGTTGTCACTGCGCCCGGGCCTGTCGCAGTCGCGCCGACCCGCACGGTCACCACCGTGACTACGGTCCGCACGCTGCGACCGGCACGGCGGCGCCGTGTGACGGTTACGCGGCGGACCTATATCAGCCACCGTGTGATTCCCGCCGCGACGAGTGTTGCCGCACCGGTCGCCGCGGCGACCTATCCGGGGCCGCTTTACGACTACGACTACGGCTCCGACTACGACTCCGACTACGATTACGGCTATGCCGCGCCGGTGCCGGTCGCGCCCGCGCCGTATTACGGTGAGCCGCTCTACGATACCGTCGTGACGACGCCGATGCTGGCTCCCGCGGTCGTTCCCGCTGTGGCCGCCCCCGTGCCGGTCGTGGCCGCTCCCGCGCCGGTGCCGTTCTACCACTACATCTATCAGGACGATCGCATCCTGGTGATCGATCCCGATACCGGCATCGCGATGCAGGCGCTTCCGCGCTGAAAGTGATCGGTGATCAGCCGATCGACTGATCTGACAGGACGCGCCGGCACGGCCATTGGCCCGCCGGCGCTGCGCGAGCGCCTAATTGGGCGCTTTCGCTTTTTCGACTGCCGCCTGTTCCGCCGCGTGGGCAAAACGTGGAGCGGCGGCCCCGAGATATGGTCCGGTGAAAAACGTCTCGCAGTTTTGCCTCGTTTCGCCGCCGCGGCATGCTAGATTTGCTGCCGACGCGGCGGCGCGTTTCACGGGCGCGTCTCGCAACGGCATTGCGGAGCACGACCATGATTCTGCCTGCGGCGTTTGCGCTTGGAGCGCAACTCTTGCTGCCTGCGGCCGATAGCGTCCCGATCCTCAATGTCAACCCGGTCTGCCAAGGCATCGCGGTGCAGGGCGGCAGTTCGTTTCACGATCCGGCGATCGCCAAGGAGAAACAGGACTGCCTGGACAGCGAGCACGAGGTACGCGACGAACTGATCAAGCGCTGGTCGAGTTTTTCCGCCACTGATAAGAGCCACTGTATCGACGAATCGAAAATGGGCGGCGATTCGAGCTACACCGAGTTGCTCACCTGCCTGGAAATGGCGCGCGACGTGCGCAGTCTCGGCAAGGAGCAATCGCCCGCCATGCCGGCGAAGAAGCCGGATACGGCTCGCGGCAAGCCAAGCCCATGACGCTGAAAGCTCAAGCTTCGTCCGACAGGCTCCGCGAAGCAATCCAGCGCCGAAAAGATCAAATTTTGGATTGCTTCGCCGCCCTGCCGGGGCTTCTCGCAATGACGATGCAAATCGCCGTATGATCGGATCGCGGTCTAATAGCCGAGCAGGATTTCGCTCACGGTCGGCCGCAAGGCGCGCATCGCCGGATCCTCGGAACTGTACTGGTCCTTGGCCGGCAGTTCGCCGGCGGCGGCTTTGGCTTTCGCCTGCAGACTGACGCCGGCCTTGCAGCCGCCGGGGAGTTGCGCGAGCGCGCCGCCATCCCAGTCGGCCACGTTGGCGATGCCGTTGGCATCGAAGCCCTTGAGCTTGAACGGCTTGCGATTGAGCTTCTGCAGTTGTTCGAGCGTGAGCCCGAGCCGCAGGCCTTTCGGCGCGGTCCAGATCGAGCGTCCGGCGATGTCGATGAGATAGGTGCCGGTGCGGTTCGGGTTCTGCCACCATACTTCGAGCCGTCGCCGCGGGTCCTTTGGAAACAGCACGGTCACGCCGACCTGGCTGCCCTGCACGGTTTCGTGGGTGAAGATCATGTTGCGCGAATCAAACGCCACCGCCAGCGCCAGCATGCCGGAATCCTTGGCAAACGGACCGCTGCATTCCACCACGGTGTGGACATTGGCAACGTGCAACGTGCGCGCCGGGGCCTTTCGCCGCGCCGCGGCCGCGTGTTTCGCCGGCCTGTTCTGCGATGATCGTGCCGGACCGGCGATCGGTTTTGCCACGGCCGCCGGCATCGGTTGTCTCATCTGCGACGGCGACAACTCGTCCTCGGGATTGAGCTTTTGCTGCACCTGGGCAGCAAGCGGCGCGGCGAAGACAAGCGCTGCCGCGACAACCGTCGCCGCGCCAAGAAGGCCGGCGGCAAGCCCGCCGTGGATTGATTGCAGACGCATGACCCAGCTCCCCTGCGCGATCGCGCTCCTATAGCACGGCCTCCCGCTTCGCCGCGCCTGCGCATTTTGTCCACCCGGAGCGGCCATCATCGGCTCGATGGCGCGCGCCGCGCGAAAGAACCCCCGAAGGAGCCGTCAGGCAGCCTCGCAGCTATCGCAAGGCTTTGCGCGCCCGACATCTTCGAACAGACGTGGTGACGTTTTCGCCTCCTGCGCGGCACATCCTGGCTTCCTGCGTCTGTTTGCCCCCTCGCGAGGCCAGCGGGTGTCGGGGAAAGCGCCGCGAACAAAGTGGAACGGCGAGGTGGCGCTCTTCCTTGTTCATCCCCCACCACGACTCCATCGCTGCGCGATGTTCGCCGAGCCTCACCGCCGCTTGGCGGGGGAGGCGCCTGTCGCCATTAATATCCCGTAAAATTAGCTCAATCGAAAAATCCGTGTTTTGAGCAATTTTCCGAAAGAGATGTGATTTTCAAGCGAGAGTTTCAGCGTGCTTCCAGAAAAAATGCACAAGTGGAACAGCGAGCTGCCAAAACGAACATCGGAATATCTGAAATTGCGGGATTAAAGAGGTTATCATGAAGAACAACCTGAAAATCGTGATCGTTGCGGCGGTGGGGGCGACGACAATGGCGAGCATCTCGCCAGCGCTCGCTCAGTCCTCCCGGTATTTGTCTTTCGATCGTCATCATTACCGCGCGTTCGTCATTACTCATCGAGGACAAATCTACGATTACGATCCGCCTCAGAATTCTTACCCCGCCTCGGATACCGCTCAGGCCTTGGACGAATAGGCGGTTTTCCAGATAGAGAACTAAAGATGCTGCGATTTCGATCTTGGACGATACGCCGGTCGTGCGGACCGATGGTTTATTCGCACACAACGAAACGACCGCAGCGGCGCGATGTCGGACCCGCCGGGTCGGCCATGTTGTCAATGTTGTCAAGTTGATGTTCTTGCGCTCCGCTGCGCGCCTGTGACGGACACTTTGCGCAAGCGTTTGCCCGGAGTAACCGCAAAATCAATTTCAGGTGACCATTCCATTATTCTTTCGAGCCCATGAAAAGCCATGCAATCGCTAAGCAAGTTTCGTGTGTCATTACTATGACTGGCGATAAATAACAGGCTCTAACGAGCACTAACGGGCAATCTGCCGGTAAATGAAGCAATCTTGGAGAAGTGCGCGGGCGCCTTGCAAAATCGTCATTTCACCGACGAGGCGAGCCAGGAGGCGACGGCAACGAACATGACAGACGTACAGGCGTTGAGACGCCCGGTCGATCAGTCTCGATGGGAGACCGCCGACAGGGTCGATGTAGAGCAATTTGTGAGTCCGTCATCGGAAGCAATTGGCAGATTCGAAACCGGGGAAATGCATGGCGAACTGGTGAAATTCGCGCGAGGCGATGCGGCCGAGATGGAATTTTCGCTCGAGTCGCACCTTGTCATGTTTTTGCCGGATGGCATGTCTGGAGGATGCGAGTGGAGCAATGGCGGCCATGCCGCAAAATCCTCCTGCATGCCTCCGAACACTGTGATCTTCAACCCGGCGCAGAGCTATCTACGGTTACGCAAAAGGACCGCACAAGCTTCATGCCGCATGTTGCTGCTGACGATCGCGCCGGCGGGACTAAGCCGCCTGTTTGGTGGAGATCCTGCGAGTGTCGTATTCGAGCAACGTATTGGTGTCGACGACGAGGACATGCGTCGCACGCTGTTGAGTTTTTTGCAAGAGATTGAAAATCCAGGCTGGAATACGAAGCTTTATGTTGACGCCCTGCTCACATTGCTGCTGAGCCAGCTTGTGCGGTGTGCATCGAATTTCGGTAGACAGCGGCGCCTGATCTACAGAAAGGGAGGCTTGCCAGGGTGGAGACTCAAGCGGGCATTGGAGCTGCTTGAAGGCGGTCTCTCCGAAGCCCCTTCCTTGACGGAACTCGCTCGTCAACTGCAGTTGCATCCGACGTCGTTATGTCGTGCCTTTAAGGAATCGATGGGCGTCACGCCCCATCGATATCTACTTTTACATCGGGTCAACCGCGCCAAACAGATGATGATCGACCGGGATCGAACGCTGACCGACATCGCGGTTGACTGCGGCTTCAACAGCTCGAGTCAATTTTCCCTTGTCTTCAGACGCATCGCCGGAATGTCGCCGCGTGAATATCGGCGATCTTTGTAGATAGCCGCGGAAAGAGCGATATCTGCGCGAACGGCTCGCCGAGCGGCCTCTAGTCACGGGCTCGACTGCGGCGGCTGGCGGAGTTCCCGGTGGTTCCCATCTGGAGCCGCGTCGCCAAAGCTGTCGGTCGTCAAGGTGGCCACTTGGAACCCAATGCAGTCTTTTCGATCGCGATCACGCTAATTTCCACAAGGTTGCGCAATTTTCCAAAAGTTATGCCTTCGACCGCTGCCTACGTATCCGTCGTGGCCATTGTCGCGGTGCGTGTATAGCTGTAGCGACTGATCACGCAGGAGGCGTGGCCGACGTCGTTTGTCGTCAGGAGAGGACCGATGATCAGTAAGTCGAATCTTGGTAAGATTGTCTTTGTTGCCGCAGCAATAGGCTTTGTCTCCCCGACATTTGCTCAGATGCGGGCCAACAACGTCCCCGTCGTCGAGCCGAGCAGCCCGCTCACCTTGGTGGCCTGTTACGGCGCGTCGTGCAATGGCGGCGGCAGTGCCGGCTACAATCACAAACTCGCCACCGACTATCGCTTGAAGCACCATACGAACCGGCACATGCAAAATCACATGCCGGGCACAACGAAACAAGAATAGAATAAGGCGAGTTTCGCAGGGAGCTTCCGTGGCGCCGTCGATGCCGAATGAAACATCGGCTCTCCAACGGTGGTTCTCGTGCTCAATTCCGGCGTGCCGGGTCTGATCGGCCTTCAGGCGCCGGGATTCGAGAAAGCAGAGTGACGGCATCGTGGCTCTGCTTTCTTGTCGTTTCGCCTGCAGAGACATTACGGCGAATACGAAGGACTCTCTGAGCGACGGTCGCAGGCGCAATGCATATGGTGTTGGACTGCCGCAGAGAAGCCGTTTTTCTGCAACCATGGCGCAAACGCCGAGCGAGGTGGCTCGTGTTTCTGCATCGCCAAAATGCAGTGCGCACTGTTGCGTGATCATCTGCGCGAACATCAGCGACGCCGGCAGCGCCGATCTCAAACACCCTCCATCCCGACACGGCACCGCGCCGCACCCGGTCATCGAGCGATGGAGGGGCGGCCCTTCAGCATGAGGCGAAGGCTCGAAAAAAAGCGGCGAAAAAAAGCGGAATGGAACGTATCGATTCTGGAATGAAGGAAATGGAATACAGCCGCGCACTCGATGTGGCAGTTCGACCGCCTTCGTCCTGCGAGGACGTCGTCGATGAGCGCGCTGCTCCAGTCGATGAGCGCGCTGCTGCAGATGAGAAAACAGGCGATTTCGGAGGTCGCACGCCCGGCGAGACAAAATTCCAACTTTCGCTGAGCGTCCTCTTTCCATTGCTGGGGGGACGCTCCACCTTAAGCCACGAACATCTACTGCCGATATTCGTTTCTCTGGTCGTCGCTCTTTTGCTGTTGGCGGTTCCGTTGCCGGGGCTTCATTTGATGATGGCCGGCAAGCCCGCCCCGCCCGGGATCAACCAAGCTTGGCAGGTTTTCTCCATTCTCGCGATCTACATCGCGTTCATCATAAACTATTACATCAATCAGATGTGCGGCCAGGCCAGAGCCGGTTGGTTCCAGGCGCTCGTCAGCGTCTTCACATTCTGGCTCCTGACAACCCCGTTCTGGGACTACTGGTACGACATTTTCTACGTTTTGATCCCGGCGCAAAATTTGGAGAAATCCTCGAATGCGCTCGCCGTGATTGCCGGAGATATTTTCGGCACTGGATTGTGCGAGGAGGGCCTGAAGGCCGTGCCTCTTATCGGATTGGCCCTCGTGAGCTTAGGCTTCGCTTTCTTGAGCCGCCGCACAAAAGGCGGGCTGAGCGCGTTTTTTTGCGGCGTCGGAAACCATTTCGGCCTTCGCGAGCCGCTCGACGGCATTGTTCTCGGCGCCGCGTCCGGCAGCGGATTCTTCATATATGAAACACTCGTCCAGTACGTTCCCATGGTGATCGACAACGCGCAACATCCCGCGGAGGGGACATTCGACGGCTTGGTGCAAGTGCTGGCGCGCGGGCTGCCGGAGCTGACCGCACACTCGGCTTATAGCGGGTTGTTCGGCTATTTCATCGGGCTTGCGGTGCTGCGGCCCGGACTGGCGGTGTTTTTGATTCCGCTTGGCTGGCTGAGCGCGTCCGTTTTGCACGGCGCCTGGGACTCGACCACCGATCTCGTCGATTCGATCGCGATCGGCGTGCCCCTTCGCGTGGCGATCGGCGTGCTAAGCTATACGCTGCTCGCAGGTGCGATTTTCAAAGCACGCGACATTTCGCCGAGCTTTGCTAATCGCTGCCGAAGCTATCGGCCCGCTGAATGAGGCGCGCGGGGACATATGTGAAGCTTGGATTACGATGCCAGGGCCGACGCTCTAAAAATCTTCGTGGTCCATTCTAAGGGCAGGAAAGTCGGAATTGGAATCCGACTGGCTCGGAACCGGGACGAAATACGGCTGGCGCGGAATCGGATCGTAATCGCGCAAGCCCCGGAGATGACGGGCGACGTGAACGTGAGCGTGCCGGGCGGCAAAAGGTCGTTCGCTGCTGCGCGCCTGAGCCGACGAGACCATGCCCAATGCGGCGACGGCCGCAAAAAGAACCAGCGTTGATTTATGTATCACGATCGCCTCCTGATACCAAGCGAGGCAGCCTCGCAATTGCGTCCTGTGCGGGAGCCTACATAGGCAATGAGCGGCGCCGCACAAGTTTCGTCGCTGGCCATTTGCTGCCGGATAGGACCCGGCAAATCGCATTTTTTTCCGCGGCTCTGTGGCGGAGATCTACGCAAAAATGCGCAAGTCAAAGCAAGAAAGCATCACTCATCGCCGTAAAGATCGCGCCCGGCAGAACCGCTGCCGCCGCCGGCGGCAAATGCGGGTGGAGCGCACGGAACCGGCGCGGCGCCGGTCGGTTGATCATGCGCGGCGGCGTCCAGACGCGCTATCGCTGCTGTGAGATCGCATCGCCGCTTTGGATCGTACGCATCCGCTCCGCTGGACGGCGCGCAAGTTATTGACTCGCCCAAGTGACGATTATTCGAACCAGGAGGCCAAAGATGTTCGGCAGAACCACCACCAGATCGCTTCACGCCTGCTTTCTTACCTCCGCGCTCGCTCTTGCCGGCGCCGGCATCGCCGCTCCGGCTTACGCCCAGACCGCCTATGACGGTCCTTGGAGCGTGTTGGTCACGACGCGCGGGGGAGCCTGCCAGTCCAGTATCCGCTACGGGGTGAGCATCGCGAACGGGCAGATCATCACCCCTGCCGGCGGCATGGCCAACGTCCAGGGACGAGTCACGCCAAGAGGCGCAGTGAGGGTGATGGTGCGCGCCGGCAACGAATGGGCGGTCGGCTCCGGCCGTCTCGGTCGCTTGACCGGCGGCGGCGTTTGGCGCGGTCAGGGCTCGAGCGGCTTCTGCGTCGGCACATGGATGGCGCAACGGGGCGGTCCGGCCACGGCTCAAGCAACAGGCGCGCCACTCTACAATTATGCGCCCGGGCCGGCTTCCCAGGCGCCTGCGGTCGCGGCGCCGAGCGTCGCCGCCTGCGAGGCGCGCTTTCGGTCGTACGATCCGGCAACCGGGACTTATCTCGGCTACGACGGCTTGCGGCACCGCTGCCGCTGACGCGGCGCGCGGTGCAGCTTGATGTGATGCGCTTACAGCAAAGTCTCGAACGGGAGGTTTGCGAGTCGCGCAGCGCAATCAGATCCGCGGCGGCGGCACCTCGGTAATCAGACGGGCGCCGCGCTGAAACGTGATGTAGCTCCACAACCAGGTGATGGCGACGGCGAGGCGGTTGCGCAGCCCGATCAGAAAGAAAATGTGGACCACGCTCCAGAACAGCCAACCGATAAAGCCCTTGAGTTGGATAGGCCCGACCTCGACGATGGCGGCGCGCCGTCCGATCGTGGCCAAGGCGCCTTGGTTCCGGTAGCGGAACGGCGGCAGCGTTCGGCCGGCGCTGCGCGCGATAATGAGCCGGCCGACATATTGCCCCATCTGCTTTGCCGCAGCCGCAAGACCGGGCACTGGCCGTCCGCCGGCGTCATTGACCGCGGCGGTATCGCCGATGACGAATATGGTGTCGTGGCCCGGCAGCGAAAGATCGGAGCGCACTACGACGCGGCCCGCGCGGTCATGCTCTGCCGCAAGCCAGACGGCGGCGGGCGAAGCCATGACTCCCGCCGCCCAGACAACCGAGCCGGCATCGATGCGGCCGGCCTCAAGCGCGACGCCGCCGGCGTCGCATTGCGTCACCGGCGTGGCGGTCATCACTTCGACGCCCATCGCGGTGAGCGTGCGTTGCGCGTATGCGGAATGCTTCGCCGAGAACCCCGGCAGCAGGCGAGGTCCGGCTTCGATCAATACGATGCGCGACGAGCGCGGGTCGATACGCCGGAAGTCGCGCTTGAGTGTTTGCCGCGCGACCTCGGCGATGGCGCCCGCCATCTCGACGCCGGTGGGACCGCCGCCGACAATGACAAACGTCAGAAGCTGCCGTCGCCGGTTGTCGTCATCGGCAAGTTCGGCCTCCTCGAAAGCGGACAGGATGTTGCGGCGGACGCGGGTGGCATCCTCGATGCGCTTGAGCCCCGGTGCAAAGGCCGCCCAGCCGTCGTGGCCGAAATAAGAATTCGTCGCGCCGGTGGCGATCACCAGAAAGTCGAATGGAAACGAATCCGACTTCGTCTTGATGGTCTTTCCGGCGACATCGACCGCCGTCACTTCCGTCATGAAGACGGTGGCGTTCTTTTGCAGGCGCAGAATGTGACGGATCGGCCAGGCCACCTCGGCGGGCGACAGCGACGCCGTCGCCACCTGATACAAGAGCGGCTGAAAGCAATGATAGTTCTGCCGATCGATGATCGTGACGTCGACCTCCGCGCGACTTAAGGTTTTCGCGGTCTCAAGTCCGCCGAAGCCGCCGCCGAGGATGACGACGTGAGGGCGCTGTGACGGCATGAAGGCCTCGCTTGCGCCGGTCGGCATCGTTCCGGCGAGCAGCATTTGGCCCCCGGCCCGGAACATTTCAAGGCGCCGCCGCTGCTCTCGGCTCATCGCGTCCGGTCGGTAATCCGCATCAGATTGCCAGTGAATGCCGACGCTGAACTAAAAGCTAAATCGGAAAAGCCGGCCGCTTTTCGTTTTTGTTGAGACCACACGCACCGGTAGAGCGGCATGATCGATCGGTCGATGATCGGCAGGCCGGAGCGCATACGGGTTCTAAAACCCGTCAAAGAAGGAAAAGAACCGTTGATTTCATGAAAGAACGTTATGGCGGAACAGCTTATCCGGTAGATGCTGGGAGATGAAGTAAAAGTTGGGAGAGGGGTGCCATGACGGCTGATTGCTCTCAATCTCAAGTCGAACAATTTGAAAACGAAATGCTTTACGTCAGAGAGCTCCTGCATCGCATTTCCAACGAATATGCAAACGCAATTTCCCTTGCGCATTACGTGGCGGCCGGCTGCTCAAGTGAAGAAGCCAAGGCCGCCGTCGGGAAGATAGCGGCGCACCTGCACGCCTTGGCGAGTTCACATCAGGCCTTGTATCCGCCAGAGCGAGATGAGCCGACCGACCTCGCGGACGATCTTTCTGAGCTTTGTCGAGCCATGGCGGCGGCATGGCTGACCCCGCAGGGGATTACCTTGCAGCTCGCCGCGCCAAGGCGAATTTTGCTTCAGAGGATAAATTGTTGGCGGGCATGTCTTATCGTCTCTGAACTCATCAGAAACGCCGGGCGTCATGGGTCGTACTTGGAACGTGGGCACATTGGTGTTTCGA
Organism: Xanthobacteraceae bacterium; assembly: GCA_030041005.1. Classification (GTDB taxonomy): domain Bacteria; phylum Pseudomonadota; class Alphaproteobacteria; order Rhizobiales; family Xanthobacteraceae; genus BOG-931. The sequence goes on along the minus strand of JASHOR010000094.1, from coordinate 40,233 downwards.
TTGATGTGGTTTCGGGCCGCGTGTTGTGCCGGGTAAGCGACGACGGGGCGCTCGCGCCGACTTATGCGCCGGGTCGGGGAACTCGACTTGTCGACGCGCTGGCGGACGAGCTTGAAGGTTCCGTCGAAAGGGAGTTCGGACTATCGGGCGCGAGCGTCGTTCTTTCCTTCCCGTTGCGCCCAATCATGCTCGACGGCCAACCGATCGGCGAAGCGTAACGCAAGATGCGTTGGCGTAAACTCTTATCGTGCAAATTTCCGGCCGTTTCGCGCAATTTGTCAAAAGTAATCCCTTGGGTCGTCCGCTAGCGTTTTTTGCGGTGCGGACTTTGCGTCCCGATCATTCCGAAGATTGAAGGGTCGTCGTGAGCGCGACCAAAGCATTTGAGACGGTCGATCAGGGTCGGCGACGGTTTTGCAGCGCCGCCTCGCTTACAGTGGCTGCCGCCCAGCTCGGCATGATGGGTAGAGCCTCCGCGCAATCCGGCATGGAAAAACCGGCAGCGTTGCCCGGGATTAAGCCGGGGACGCACACGTCGTTCGGCGCGCTGAAACAGATCGATGCCGGTCTCCTGAACGTCGGATACGCCGAGGCCGGCCCTGCCGATGGCCCGGCGGTGGTTCTTCTGCATGGCTGGCCTTACGACATCCACAGCTATGTCGATGTCGCCCCTTTGCTGGCGTCGGCCGGCTACCGGGTGATCGTGCCGTATCTGCGCGGTTACGGTACGACGCGTTTCCTTTCCAGCGATACGTTCCGCAACGGTCAGCCCGCGGCGGTGGCCCTTGACACCATCGCCTTGATGGACGCCTTGAAGATCCAGAGAGCCACCATCGGCGGCTTCGATTGGGGCGGCCGCACGGCCGACATCATCGCAGCGCTTTGGCCGGAGCGCTGCAAGGCGCTGGTTTCCGTGAGCGGCTATCTGATCGCCGGTCAGGAATCCCAAAAGGAGCCGTTGCCGCCAAAGGCCGAACTGCAATGGTGGTACCAGTATTATTTCGCCACCGACCGCGGCCGGGACGGCTACGACAGATACCGGCACGACTTTGCCAAGCTCATTTGGCAGCTCGCTTCGCCGCAATGGCGCTTCGACGACGCCACGTTCGATCGCACCGCAGCCGCCTTCAACAACCCGGATCATGTCGCCATCGTGATTCATGATTATCGCTTCCGGCTCGATCTGGCGAAAGGCGAGCCGAAATACGACGCCGTGGAAAAGCGGCTGGCGGCGTTACCGGCGATAGCGGTGCCTGCCATCACCCTTGAAGGCGACGCCAACGGTGCGCCACATGCCGAGCCCAGCGCCTATGCCAACAAATTCACGGGCAAATACCGGCACCGCACCATCAAAGGCGGGATCGGGCACAATCTGCCGCAAGAGGCGCCGCAGGCTTTTGCCGAAGCGATCGTGAACGTCGCGCAGAGCTGAGCGTTATCGAGGGGCTTGGGTCAAGCACGGCGTCGTTCGAGCGCCGACAAGTCCGAGATGTCGCCACGACACGCCCGACAGGAGCGGAGGATGACCAATATCCGAGCAGACGCGAGTTCGCCTTTCCACGAGCCAACGCGGCGCGAGACTGTCGCCGCTGGTGGGGTGCTGCCGGTTGCCGCCGGCTCGTCATCCGGCGCCGCGGCCGTGCCGTCCATCCGCTCGACGGCGCCGGAGATGGTTTCGGTAAGCCTGACCGTGAACGGCAGGACTCATGCGGTCGTGCTGGATACCCGCACGACGCTCCTTGACCTCTTGCGCGAGAAACTGGACCTGACCGGGACGAAAAAAGGCTGCGACCAGGGCCAATGCGGCGCCTGCACGGTGATCATTGACGGCCGCCGGGTCAATTCGTGCCTGACGTTTGCCGTCATGTACGACGGCGCGCAGGTCACCACGATCGAAGGGCTCGCGAACAACGGCGCGCTGCATCCGCTGCAGCAGGCGTTCATCGAGCACGACGCATTCCAGTGCGGCTACTGCACGCCGGGGCAAATCTGCTCGGCGGTCGGGTTGATCGCCGAGGGTAGGGCGAAAACCGCGGATGACATTCGCGAACTCATGAGCGGCAACCTATGCCGCTGCGGCGCCTATACCAACATTATCGCGGCAATCGAAGAAGTGATGAGGCGACCATGATCAACTTCCACTATGCGCGCGCTAATGACGTTACCGACGCCGTACGCCAGATCGGGGGCGATGCAAATGCGAAATTCGTCGCTGGCGGCACCAATCTGATCGATCTGATGAAAATGGACGTCGAGCGGCCGACCACGGTGATCGACATCACGCGGCTGCCGCTCAAGCAGATTGAACGCACGCCCGACGGTGGCCTGCGTATCGGCGCGCTCGTGCGCAATACCGATCTCGCCTATCACCCGCTGGTGGAGGAGCGCTACCCCGTTCTTGCCAGCGCGATCATGGCCGGTGCCTCGCAGCAATTGCGCAATATGGCATCGACGGGCGGCAATCTCCTGCAACGCACGCGCTGCGCTTATTTCTACGACACAGCGACGCCCTGCAACAAACGCAAACCCGGCAGCGGTTGCTCGGCGATCGACGGCCAAAATCGCATGCACGCGATCCTCGGCGGCAGCGATGCCTGCATCGCGACGCATCCATCCGACATGTGCGTGGCGCTCGCGGTTTTGGAGGCAAGAGTGCATGTCGCCAGCGAGTCTGGCGATCGCGTGATACCTTTTGCGGACTTCCACCGGCTGCCGGGCAAAACACCGCAGCGCGACACCGATCTTGACGGCGGCGAGATCATCACTGCGGTGGAACTGCCGCCGAAAGGCTTCGCCGCGAATTACACGTACCTGAAAATTCGCGACCGGCTGTCGTATGCGTTCGCCCTGGTTTCGGTCGCGGTTGGGCTTGAACTCGACGGCGATACCATCAAAGAGGGACGCTTTGCGCTCGGTGGCGTCGCACACAAGCCGTGGCGCGATCAGCAAGCCGAGGCCGCGTTGCGCGGGCGGCCGGCCAAGGCTGCAACGTTTGCGCGCGCGGCGGACGCGCTGCTGCGCGACGCCAAAGGTTACGCACATAACACCTTTAAGATCGATCTCGCGCGCCGTTGCATCGTGCGCGCGCTCACACAAGCCGCGCGCGGCACGCCGCAATCGCAGTCTTCGAAGAAAATCGTCTGAGGACAGCCATGACGTCTTACATTGGTACCGCAACGTCCCGGGTCGACGGCATTGCGAAGGTCACCGGGGCTGCAAAATATGCCGCCGAATTCAACGCGCCGGGCCTCCTCTACGGCAGCATCGTTACCTCGATGATCGCCAAAGGCCGTATCACGCGGATCGACCCAAGCGCGGCGGTGCGCGTCGAGGGCGTGATCGACGTGCTCACGCACGAGAATCGGCCGCCGATGGCGGACGACGACAACGCCTACAAGGATGAGGTGGCGCCCTTGGGCTCGCCGTTCCGGCCGCTCTACGACGACAGGATCGCGTTCAACGGCCAGCCGATCGCGCTTGTCGTCGCCGAAACGTCGGAGGTCGCGCGCTTCGCGGCATCGCTGGTCCGGGTAGATTGCGAGGAGGAACCGCACGTCACCGACGTGAACCGCGACGCGGCCGTCCCGGTCAAGTCTCCGACGAACCCGTTCGAGGCCTTGTTCGCGCCGCCAAAGACGCGCGGTAGGCCCGAGCAGGCGCTCGCTGCCGCGGCGGTGCGTCACGCCGGCGAATATTACGTTCCAATCGAGCATCACAACCCGATGGAGCTTTTTGCGGCGACCGCGATGTACGAGGCCGACGGCAGGCTCACGGTTTATGACAAGACGCAAGGCGTGCAGAACGTCCAGCGCCATATCTGCAGCGCGTTCGGCATAGAACCCGAGGACGTGCGCGTCATGTCACCGTTCATGGGCGGCGGATTCGGTGTGGGATTGCGCCCGCAATTCGAGGCAGTGCTGGCGGTAATGGCAGCGCGCGCGCTGCGGCGGTCGGTGCGGGTGGTGCTGACGCGGCCGCAAATGTACGTGCTCGGTTATCGTCCGGCGATGACCCAGCGCATCGCGATCGGAGCCAGCAAACGCGGAACGCTTGAGGCGATCACCCATGACGCCATCACGGTGACCTCGCAACACGAGGACTTCTTCCGACAGGAGACCGGCTGGTCGGGCCTGCTCTATACATGCGCCAACGCCAGCTACGCGCACAAGCTCGCGAAGCTCGATCTTCCGACGCCCTGCGACATGCGCTGTCCAAGTGCCGCGACCGGCGTCTACGCGCTCGAATGCGCGATGGACGAGCTTGCCGTCGCGCTCAGGCTCGATCCCCTGGAGCTGCGTCTGCGATGTTATTCCGAGCGCGATCAGAATAACGACCGGCCGTTCGGCAGCAAGGCGCTGCGCGAATGCTATCGGCAAGGCGCCGAGGCATTCGGCTGGAACAAGCGCAATCCCGAGCCGCGCTCGATGCGGGACGGCGGCGACCTGGTCGGTTGGGGCATGGCAACGGGCGTCTGGGATGCATTCCAGGCGCCGATTACCGTGCGTATCGTGCTGAGCGCGAACGGTCATGCGGAGGTCGCCTGCGCAACCTCCGACATCGGCACCGGCACCTACACCATCATGGCGCAGGTTGCGGCGGATATGCTCGGGCTGCCGCTCGAGAACATCAGCATCAAGCTCGGCGACTCGAGTCTGCCGCAATCGCCGGTCGAAGGCGGGTCGTGGATTGCGGTCTCGGTGTGCAACGCGATCGCAACGACAGCCGGCGCAGTTCGCGACGAGTTGTTGCGCCTGGCCAAGCAGGTGCCGGGTTCGCCGCTCGCGAACATCGCGCCGGGCGAAGTCGCGCTTGCGGACGGCATGCTGGTGGGCAAGGGCGACCCCTCGCGCTCGGTGTCGATCGCGGATGCCATGCGTCACGGCGCGGTGGACCGGATCGAGCAGGAGAAAACCACGAGCCCCGCCGATGATCCCGCGCGTGCGCACAACACCCACGCGGCGACCTTTGCCGAGGTGAAGGTTGACGACGAGCTTGGCGTGATCCGGGTCACCCGCGTCGTCAGCGCAGTCGCGGCCGGTCGTATCCTGAACACGAAGACTGCGAGCAGCCAGATCCTAGGCAGTGTCGTCTGGGGTATCGGCATGGCACTGCACGAGGAAACGTTGATCGATCACAGGCTCGGTCGTGTCACGAATGCCAACATCGCCGAATATCACGTGCCGGTGAACGCGGACATCAACGACATCAAGGTGATCTTTGTCGAGGAGCCGGACGACAGCAATCCGCTCGGCGTCAAGGGGGTCGGCGAGATCGGTATTGTCGGCGTTGCGGCGGCAATCGCGAACGCGGTCTATCACGCCACCGGAAGACGCGTGCGCGACCTGCCGATTACACTCGATAAGTTGCGGTTGTGACAGATGGCAGGGTCTTATGGTCGGAGATCATCAGCCAGGCGAGGCGGAGTTCACAAAGCGCATCGGAAGCGGTTTCGCAAAAGACCGAATCGATAATTGCGGATGACGGTCCTTGCGCACGGCGTCGCCCATTTCGGGTATTTTGCGCAATTTTCCAAAAGTGATGTGCTTTTCAAGCAATTCGTCGGGGGATCGCAAGTGTTTACTCCGCTCAAGCGTTTGACTGCGGTGGCAATTCAATTCGTTCAATAATTTCAATTTGTTCAATATGACCTTTTTGACGAAATCAATATGACCCTTTTGACGAAACGAGGGAGACTCCGATGCGATATCTGTTCGGCGCGATTTTTGTGATCAGCCTGCTGTCGGGAAGCGGCGCTTCCGCGCAGTACATGCATCACAGGTTCTGTCTTCAAACAGGATCGTCGCAGGAATGCGCTTTCGACACGCTGTCTCAGTGCAGAGCCGGCAAGCACTCGGAAAGGGACAGTTGCGTTCGTAACACCGCTCCTATGAACCACGCACGGTAAACGACAACTTTCGCCAGACGGTCTAGTGTGGCGGTTCAGAAGTCCGCATCATTCCTGCCGCAACCTCGTCATGCGGAGTTCTGAACCAAAGCCACACTAGCTGCTTGTCGGCAGTCTTCACCCGAAGAACTGCCGGAGACTGATCAGCATCGACTCTGCAAGCGAAAGAACAAAAATATTGAGGAGTCTCAAAAAGTATTGAGCAGCCAAAGGGACTATCATCATGAAGGTGCTGGAAGCGCTTGCCGCTGCAATCGCGGCTGAAGACATTGATCACGTTTTCGCGGTCATGGGCGATGCCAATCAGGACATCATTGTAGAACTGTGTGAAAGGCACGGGCTCAAATACGTTCACGCGCATCATGAGACTGCCGCCGTCGGCATGGCGGACGGCTATGCGCGCTTCTCCGGCAAGATCGGCCTTGCCGCCACCACACAAGGCCCGGGCTACACCAACGCCACGACCTCGCTCGTTCTGGCTCGGCTGCATCGATCGCCGGTCTTGATGTTGGCCGGGCACGCCTCGCTGCGTGATCCCTACAACCCGCAAGGCATGGTCGACCAGCACGCAATGGCGAAGCTCACAGCCGGGGCGACGGCGAAGATCGATCACGCCGACAATGTCGATTACTGCCTTGGTGAAGCTTTCCGCCAGCTCAAGGCAAAGAAAGGTCCGTTTGTCTTCAACTTGCCGCAGGACGTCCAGCACGGCATCCTGCCGGACGAAAAATGGACCTATCGCCCCATGTACAAGGCGAAGGTGCTGCAGCCGCCGCGGCCGGAGGACGTTGCCGAAGCCGCCAAGATCGTGGCCGGCGCCAAACGGCCGACCATTCTCTGCGGGCTTGGCGCCGCCGAAGGCAAGGCCGAGTCCGAGGTTCGCAAATTGGCCGAATACCTCGGCGCGCCGGTCGCGACCACACTATATGCCGCAGGCCTTTGTGCTCAGTACCCGCTTTATCTCGGCATCAGCGGCGGCCTCGGCTCGGACCTGACGGTCGATACGCTGGCCGAAAGCGATGTCATGATCGTCGTCGGCGCGAGTTTGAACGAGTGGACGACGCACTTCGGCAAGATCCTGGCGAACGGCAAGAAAATTATCCAGATCGATGACCGAGAGGACGCGTTCGGCTGGTTTGCACGGATTGCAGTCGGCATGGAAGCGGATGCGAAGGTGGCCGTTGCGGCTTTGCTGGATCGTCTAAAGGACGGCGGCAAGCCGGGCCGTCAGCCGGACGCGCAGACCTTACAGAAAATCAAGCAGCGCAAGCCGCCGAAGATCAGTTACGACGACGGCAAATGGGTCGATCCGCGTCGCGCCGCCGCTTATCTGGAAGACAAGCTGCCAAAACGGGACCGCATTCTCGTCTTCGACGGCGGCCACGCTGCAATGGTGCTGTGTCAGGCGATGAGCAGCCCCAGCGCCGACAACTGGGCGTCGGGACTGGACTTCGGGGCGATCGGGCAGGGCCTAAGCATCGCATTGGGCGCTTGCTTTGCGCGACCAGGCAAGCGCGTCACCCATCTCACGGCGGATGCTTCGTTCATGATGAACGTGGCGGATTTCCACACCGCGGTCAGCCACAAGCTGCCGCTCACCGTTTTCGTTTTCAACGACAATGCCGTCGGGCAGGAGCGGCACGACCTGGTGCACAAGGGTATGCCTACGAAATACGCGGAAGTGGCTCAGCCTGATTTCGAGAAATTGGCCGTCGGACTTGGCGCCAAGGGTTTCAGAGTCAATCGGCCGGACGATTTCGGCGAGATCGACAAGGCCCTTGCGGTCGAAAACGGCCCGGTGATCGTCAATGTTCGCATCAATGGTGATGTCGAGCTGCCCGTGAGCTGGGAGATTGCCCAGCACCTCGAAATGACCGCCTAGACGCCTGGGGTGCCGCCGGATACCTGCTCAAGCATCAGGAGCAACGCAGGATCTCTGTTACTCAAAAAGCCCGCCGTTCAAGCCAGATCGGCGAAAGACACAATAATTGGACAATTCTCCCAATTTTTGAGAAGCGGGCACGCTTGTCCAATGGCATGTTGTAATTTGCTGGTAACGGATTTCTGGCTCGCATCCAAGGCCAGCTCGAGGCAAAGATTGCTGCATTGGGTTTTTCCCCGGGTCGGTCAAGACTTCGTCCTCCTCCCATCGATCCGTAGCCTCGGTTGAATGAAGTCCGGGCGAACCCAGACCGGAATTCGCCCGGACTCTTTCGAGCACGCCGCCCGCTTTCACGGCCTGGACCGTCGCAGGTATGTCGCCGCGACCCGGGGTTCATCGGCAACGAGTTGCCTTTGCAGCTTGCCGTTGAAACCCGGAAAGCGACGTCAATCTTTTTTGCTCTTGCTGAGCAGAGTGGGGTCCCCGACGCAGGGCGAGCCCTGCCTCCGCGCGCTGAAGGGGAAGATTGGCGCGACTTCCAGGATTCCGATGCCGGCATGCTCCCTATTTATCGCCTGTTTGGTAAAGCGCGGGACCCAGAAATGATTGAATGATAAGCGATTGCAACTCGGAGACTCTTTCGAGTTAATCAGATCGAAAAACATTCTAATAGTTCCTAATACCTCCTAATAGTTTCTTGCGCATCCTAATAGCCCTTAATAAATCTTGTTGTCTCTTTTTGACGCACGACATTGCAAGTGCGGCGTGGTTCCGACAATGTTGTCGGTAGTTCCACCGACAAGGACAATCAATCAAAGCGTTCCAGCATCCGACGACAATAAGCGGTTCTTGTCAAACGCTGGCCGGCACGCCCCCTTTTAATGGCCAAGGCAACTAATGGCCAAGGCAACGCAAAACGCAGTCGGACGCAAATGCAGATGGTGCAGCGCTTGTGTGCCACACAGATGGAGGCGTTGTGGTGAAGCGGGGAGCCGAGCTTCCCGGAGCCGGCTCATCCTGCAAAGGCATCGACGATGCCATCGTCCAATAACATGACATTTACGCGATAGGCATGTTAAGGGCAGGAAGGTGCGCGGGTGCGACAGTGACAACAGATGACAGAGTGAACACGGGTTCGCCGCAACCTGAAGAGGCCATTTCGTTTGGTCCATTCACGCTGATCGCGAGCGAGAGACTCCTTACAAAGGAGGGCGCTTCCGTGCCTTTGGGCGCGCGGGCGCTGGACATCCTGATTGCTCTGGTATCCCAGGCGAATCACGTGGTGAGCAAGAGGGACCTTTTGGCCAGAGTCTGGCCCGACGTCACCGTGGAAGAAAGCAGTCTCCGCTTTCATGTCGCCAGCCTGCGCAAGGCGCTGGGCGAAGGCGAGGGCGGCGCCCGATACATCACGACATTGGCCGGGAAAGGCTACTGTTTCGTGGCGCACGTATCGCGGTCCAATGACCGTGGGTCTGCAATTGCTGGGGCTGCCACTCGATTTGTACACGAAAACCTGCCTGGCCGTTTGATCCGCATGATCGGGCGTGACGAGGACGTTCTCAAGGTGTCGGCCGATATAATGGCCGAGCGGTTAGTGACGATCGTGGGCGCCGGGGGGGTGGGCAAGACGACGCTGGCCGTGGAGATTGGCCATCGCTTGATCGAAGAATTTGCAAGTGCGGTGCTGTTCGTCGATCTCGCGGAGTTAAGCGATCCCGATCTGGTGGCCACGGCGATCGCCTCCATGCTGGGACTATCGGTGCACTCTGAAGATGCGACGCCAAGTCTGATCGTCGATCTGCGCGATAAACGGTTGCTTCTGATACTCGATACCTGTGAACACCTCATTGGGGCCGTCGCCACATTGGCCTCACGTATTTTATTGGGCGCTCCGCAAGTTCATATCCTGGCGACAAGTCGCGAAATTCTTGAAGTTGAGGGCGAGCATGTCTACAGGCTGGAATCATTGGCCTATCCGCCTGATGATGAAAAGCTCTCGGCCGCCGTCGCTTGGAGGTTCCCCGCGCCCCAACTCTTTATCGACCGCGCGCTGGCGAGCGGTACTCATTTGAATCTCACGGAGCCTGAAATAGCCAGCGTGGTAAGCATTTGCCGGAAGCTTGACGGTGTGCCGCTCGCGATCGAATTGGCTGCCCGGCGCGTAGAGGCCTACGGTCTGCAGGGAACCGCCGCTCTTCTCGACCAACATTTGGCCTTACTGTGGCAGGGGCAGCGTACCGCGCCGCCACGTCAAAGAACTCTGCAAGCCACGCTGGATTGGAGCTTCAAGCTCTTGTCGGAGACGGACCGCATGGTGCTTCGCCGACTTGCGGTCTTTGTTGCATACTTTACGCTTGACGCTGCATTGGCGGTGGTGGCGAACGCGACGCTCGACCAGGCGGCCGTCCTGGCCGCCATCGACAGCCTTGTGGCCAAGTCGATGGTGGAGACGCGTCTCATCGGCGCGATGATGTACTATCGACTTTTCAATACAACGCGCGCTTACGTCCTCGACATCGGCATTGATGATGCCGGCGCCGTCGACTTGGCTGTTCGCCATGCGACTTACTACCGGCAATGGCTGGAGCGGACCGCGGCTGAATGGCAGACCTTGCCGACCGGCGCCGAACGGGGGCCGTATCTCGCCGGCCTCAATAACGCGCGCGCCGCACTTGAATGGTGCTTCGCCAACGCGGATTACGTCGAGCTCGGCATTGCTCTTGCGGCGGCCGCCACGCCGGTCTTTTTGACCATGTCGCTGCTTATCGAATGCCATCGCTGGTCGGAGCGGGCGATATTCGTTCTCGACGGCGCAAGCCGCGGCGGGCAGGAGGAGATGCAGCTCCAGGCGTGCATGAGCCTGGCGTTAATGTTCACTCGCGGGCCTTGCGAAGCCGCGGGTGCGGCATTGCACAGAAGCCTTGCCATTGCCGAAGCGCGCGGCGACCTCCTCAATGAGGTGCGACTTCTCGGACCTATGCACCTGTACCATACGCGCGCCGGGGACTTGGAGAAGGCCTTGCAATGTGCAACGCGCAGTCTCGAGATCGCGAGCACGCTTGGCGACGCCGGCGCAACCGCGCTGGCGCATGCGCTGCTGGGGATTTCACTGCATCTTATGGGCGATCCCAGCCGCGCCCGCCCGGAACTGGAAACAGCGATCGCTCTCGGACGCAGCGCGCCAACCAGCCGTGCGCACTCTTTCGGCTTTGACCATTGCAGTTGGGCCGAACTCGCGCTGACCAGAACTCTTTGGCTGCAGGGCTACCCTGCGCAAGCGATGGCGCGCGCCCGTCACGCCATCAAGGAAGGAGAGCGAATGGACCAACCGGTCTCTTTCGCCATGGTCGTCAATGCCATTACGATATTGTTGTGGATCGGCGATCTCGGCGCCGCCGAGCAGCACCTTGATTGGTTGATCTCTCGTGCAGAAACACAACGCTCCAAGCCCTATATGGACCTTGGACGTGGTCTCAAGGGAGAACTCGCCATCCGCCGCGGTGAGGTCAATGCCGGCATCGAGATGCTGCAGGAATGTCTCGGACAGCTCGAGGCGGCATGTTACCGGCGCTTCACCGCGCGATTGAATATGATGCTCGGCAGCGGACTCGCAGCCAACGGCCGGTTCGACGAGGGCGTGACACAGCTCGATGAAACGGTCCGTCAGATTGAGTCGAGGCGCGACTCCTCCTACTTGCCGGAGGTGTTTCGCCTGAAAGGCAACATTTTTCTGGCGATGCCGGATCAACGTCGCAGGGATGCTGAAGAGTGTTTCATGCAATCGCTGAGATTGAGTCGCGCTCAAAGATTGCGTGCGTGGGAACTGCGAACCGCAATCGATCTCGCGACGCTCTGGATCGGCCAGGGACGTTCCGACGACGCGCGCGCGCTGTTGCTGCCGGTTTTCGAGCAATTTACCGAAGGCTTCGATACGGCCGACCTCAAAGCCGCCGAACGCTTATTGGCGACGCTAGGTCAGTTGCAGTTGCTGTAAGACACGCACTTTTCATCGCGCTCGAAGTCGGCCTGGCACCGACCGATCGGCAAATGTCGCCCGGGACGATTTGCCTTCGAGGTGAGGCTCGTCAAGGTTGATGAGTTTGTTTCCCGGGCCGGCCCTTGGTCGGCGGTCTCGTCTCCGGCATCAAAAACCAGACGATCAACACGGCGGCAAAAGCCGACGCTGCAATGCTCAGAAATACGATTGTTCGCCCAAAATCATTCGCTACAATACCAAACAGCGTGGTGCTCAGCGTAGCGCCGATCCCCGACGCCGTGCCGACCAGACCTTGCGCCAGATTGAAGCGGCCGGTGCCGTTCGTCAGATCGGCAATAATCAGTGCCGTCAACACGCCAATGACCGCTCCGCTGACGCCGTCCAGCAACTGAAACGCAAGGATCGCCTGCGGCTGCGGGAACAACGCGAACAACAACGTACGGACGGGCAATGCGCCCAGTCCGATGAGCAGGAGCGGCCGCCGGCCCCGGTTTTTTGCCTCTCGTCCGACGCAGGGACCTATCGCGGCAACGACGATCTGCGGCAGGATGATCCATGCCGATACGATCAGGGACGAACCGCTCTGTCCCTTGTATATCAAGGACTCGCCGGCGAGCGGCAACACTGAGGCGTTGCTGAGCTGAAACAGGAACACGCAGGCGGCAAAAACGAGCAAGCCCGGGTTCTTGCACAGGCCCAGACGGCCGGCTCTCGCGGGTCGATCGCGCGTGTGGTGATGCGGGACTCCGGTGGAGCGGCCAAAGTGAACGTCGGCCCCATGGATTTGACCGAGAGCAACAAATACAGGCATCGTGAGCGCAATGACCACCAAGAATATCGCCTGGTACGAGAAGGCATATCCAATCAGGCCCATGAGGGCCGCCGCGGCAAGACTTCCCGACGCAGCAAAGCGCTGATTGCGCCCTAGCCGTTCAGGAAGGGCCGTGTGGCCGACCAGTCCAAGGCTGATCGCGGCGATCGCCTGACCCAGTATCCCGCCGGTGATTCCGAATAACGTCAGCCCGATCAGAACCAGCGAAAAGGTCGGCCGTAATTCAAGAATGATGGAGCTGATAGCCACCACCAGCATGCCCAGCGCCACGATCGCCCGCTTCGAGCGGGTGTTGTCCAGCAGCTCGCCCCCTGGCATCTGACTGAGCAGACCGGCAAGCGCACTTGCGCTCAGAACGAAGCCGATATTCTCCTGCCTCCATTCCTGCTCGGCCAGATAGACGGCCACGTAGGGACCGAAGCCCGCCAATGCCCCGGCGAGGAAGAAATTGACCCAGTCGAGGCCGCGGAGGCTCGCCGCGGCAGGCGAGATATCTGCGGTCGCCGACGGCACGGCCACTTGGGTCAACGTCGTACCTCCTCATGCCGGACCATGATCCGATCGTACGGCGGTCTGCGGCGTCATTGCGAGGAGCCCCGGCGGGGCGACGAAGCAATCCATAATTTGATCTTTTCGGCGCTGGATTGCTTCGCGGAGCCTGTCGTCGGACCGCGCGACTTCGCGCGCTTCCCTTGGCTCGCAATGACGATTCAATCTGATCGGACTCCGCTATAGTTCACGAGGCGGGTCTGGCTCCTTGCCCGCGCTGCTGCGCGGGGCCGACATCTTGCAAGCTCTGGGCGGTCATGATGAGGGCGAGGTGCGAGAACGCCTGCGGAAAATTTCCGACCTGCCGCCGTGCTTGAGGATCGTATTCTTCCGCCAGCAGGCCGACATCGTTGCGCAGCGAGAGCAGACGTTCGAACAGGGCGCGTGCTTCAGCGTCGCGGTTCTGCAGCCTGTAATTGCTGGCAAGCCAGAAGCTGCACGGAAGAAACATGCCTTCTCCCGGCGGCAGGCCGTCGATTTGCGCCTGCGTTCGATATCGCAACACGAGGCCGTCAACCGTGAGCTCCCGCTCGATCGCTGCGACCGTGCCACGCACGCGCGGATCGTCCGCCGGCAGGAAGCCGACGAAGGGCATCAGCAGCAGACTCGCGTCAAGCTCCTTGTTGCCAAAGCTCTGGATAAAGGTGTTGCGCTCGCTGTCGAATCCGCGCTCACAAATCGTCGCGTGCATGCGGTCGCGGAGTTTGCGCCAGGAGTCGAGCGGCACCTGAAACTTGAACCGCTCGGCATCGCGCACCGTGCGGTCCAGAGTGACCCACGCCATGATCTTTGAGAAGGTAAAATGGCGCAGACCGCCTCTCACTTCCCAGATCCCATTGTCTGGTTGCTCCCAGATCTGTTCCAGATGCTCGACCAACCTCCGTTGCAGCGCCCAGGCTGTCCCGAGGTGACCAAGGCCGTGCGTTCGTGACTGGTAGAAGGCGTCGGCAAGCTCGCCATAGACATCAAGCTGAAGTTGGGCGGACGCTGCATTGCCGATACGGACCGGCACGGCGCCACCCTGGTAACCCGGCAGCCACGGCACTTCCCACTCGATGAGCTGCCGCTCGCCCGCCAGCCCATACATGATCTGGAGCTGGTCCGGGCTTCCCGCCACGCTGCGCTCGAGCCATTGTCCCCACGCCTCCGCCTCGTCGCGATAGCCCGCCGACGCCAGCGCCATCAATGTAAAGGTCGCATCTCGCAGCCAGCAGTAGCGGTAATCCCAGTTGCGCTCCCCACCGAGCTGTTCCGGCAGCGAGGTGGTGGGTGCGGCGATGATCCCGCCGGTCTCAGCGTAGGTGAGAGCCTTGAGCGTCAACAAGGAGCGTACGACCGCGTCCCTCCACGGGCCGGCATGGGCGCAACGGCACGACCAACCGCGCCAGAACGATTCCGTTTCCTCAAGGGCCGCGCTCCAGTCCACCGCAGGAGGGCACGGCAGATGAGACGGGGCATGCGTCAACACGAACGGGATACATTGCCCTTCGGCAACGTCAAACTCCGCGACGGTCGCGAAATTCTTGCCCTGTAACGGGACAGGGGAGCGCAGCACCACCTGGATGGGCCCGGCAACAGCGCCCAGTCCAGGTCCATCATCCAACTGCGTCACCCACGGCACGGTGATGCCGTAGTCGAACCGCAGCACCAGGTGCAATTGCATCGCCACCTTGCCACGGAGGCCTTTCACCAAGCGGATGACCGACGAGCCGGCGCGACCGGTCGGCATGAAATCGATCAGGGCAACACGGCCATCCGCCGTGTCGAACTGCGTCTCCAAAACCAACGTGCCATCGTGGTAGGCGCGGCTGACGGTTGGCCTCGGGTCGGCGGGAAAGATTCGCCATCGGCCGTGTTCGGAGGTGCCAAGAAGCGCGGCGAACAAGGCATTGCCGTCAAAGCGCGGCCAGCACAACCAGTCGATCGAGCCGTTGCGACCGACGAGAGCAGCGGTCGTGCAATCCCCGATCAGCGCATAATCCTCTATATCGAGTGGAAGGTCGGCCCTTATGGATCCCCTTGATACCGCCGCAGGGCTTGAATCCGAATGCGGCCCGCAAGGTCTGACCCTCGGGTTGGCAGGCCGCTCGGTGCTGTCGCGGGCCACCACAGCCGATCGGTTCTCGGGCGCCTGCGGAGCGAGCCCGCGCAGAACGTCTGCGACGATATCCTCCACGGGACTGCTTACGTCCACGACGATAGGATTTTCGTCGGGATCGGGCTCCTCCAGGCTCTCGAAGCGATGGTCGAGGATGTCTTTAGGGATCGGATGCTCTTTGCGCGCGGCCAGGCGCCGCTCGATCAGCGGTCCTTCGGCGTGCAGATAAACGACACGAGTCTCCAGTCGGCCACGGGTCAGGAAGTCGCGATAGATGCGCCTGAGCGCCGGGCAGGTGATTACGCCGCCCCTGCCGAGCCGGCGGCAACCGTCGATCCATGCCGCCACCTTCTCGAGCCAGGACCAACGCTCGCGGACATCGAGCGGATGAGCGGATTGCATCTTGGCGAACACCGTCGGATCGAGTTCGTCACCTTCCTGCAACGGCCATCCGAGTCGTTGGGCGAGCGCGGCTGCCACCGTCGTCTTCCCGCTGCCTGAGACGCCTGTGACGATGAGGATTGCCGGAGGGGCAGGGGAACTCGTGCGCGCAGCGTGGGCCGGCACGCGCCGTGCATTTCGAAGGCCAATCCGTCGTCCCAATTTTTGGTCGGTCATCGCGAATAGATCAATCTGCGGGACCGCCTCTGGTCCGCTCTTCTTCCGCCGCGGCCCTCTTCCACGCTGGCTGCCGTGCGGCCTCGGATCGCTGGCAATCCTTGGACCATTGCTCGATCTATGCGCTGGTGCGCCGGTTCATGCTGGCGCCTTCGGTTTGCTGCGCCGCCGTACCTTGCGAAAGAGTTGCCGAAGTTCCGAGAAGCTTGATGATCTCGTCGGCGACCTGCGTGGCGGAAACGCTCGCATCGACCGTCAGCGGGCTCTCGCCGGGGTCCGGCTCTTCGAGTGTGTCGATCTGGCTTCGCAGCAACGACGCGGGCATGAAATGGTCATGGCGCCCCGCCAGATGTTCGGCGAGCGAATCCCAACCGCCGCGCAGATAGACCAATCGCACCTCGGGCCGGTCACCGATGATGATCTGGCGATAGCTTCGCTCGAGCGCGGAGCAGGTGATGATGCCCGGTTGCTTCTTGGCGCGCTGCCCGTCGATCCAGGCGGCCACGCGCTGCAGCCACGGCAAACGGTCGGCATCCGTGAGCGGGATGCCGGCATGCATCTTGGCGATGTTTGACTCCGGATGAAGCGAATCGCCTTCCTCGAACGGCCAGCCCAGCCGCGCCGAAAGTTCTTCTGCGATCGTCGATTTGCCGGACCCCGACACGCCCATGATCACCAGGATCGGCGGAGTGCCGCGATGAGCGCGCGGGCTGTTGAGACGGTGGACACCGGCCGCATCGGCCACGAAAACCGGATCGGCACGGCCGACGAAAAGTCCGCTTTCCACGACGCCGACGACGCGCTTGATGCGCTCCTCCAGCCGCGCCGGATCGTTGATGCGGCCAAAATCGCAATCGAGAATGCGGTTGCCGCTGTCGGTGACGAAGGGCTCGCCCGACGACATGCGTGTATGCGCACTGGCGCCGAGCACTTCGAGCGTTTCGCGGGTTGCCTCCAGCCCGAAGGCGACCACCTCGACGGGAAGGGAGGCTCGCGTACCGAGTCGGTCCACCATCTTGCCGCCGTCGACGACGATCGCAAGGCGATGGCTCGCCGCAGCGACGATCTTCTCGCGCAACAGCGCTCCACCCAGTCCCTTGATCAGATTGAGCGTGCCGCGCTCGACTTCATCGGCGCCATCGATTGTGAGATCGATCTGGCGATGCGCGCCGAACGAGGTCAGCGGAATGCCCGCGGCCTTCGCCTGTGCGGCCGTCTGCTCCGACGTCGGAATGCCGACAAAGCGCAGGCCTTGCCGATGACGCCGTGCGAGTGCCTCGACGGCGAAAGCCGCCGTCGAGCCGGTGCCGAGCCCGACGACCATATCGTTCTCGACCATTTGCACCGCGGCCTCGGCGGCCGCCCGTTTGAGGGCGTCCCGGTCAGCACGGAGCGGGGCAGGGGTGGTATTCATGACATCACCGCCGCCGTTGCCTTGGCGCGAAGCTCGGCAATCGCCTTGGCGTAATTTTTTGTTCCAAAGATTGCCGAGCCCGCAACGATCGCCGTTGCGCCGGCGGCGGCCGCCTCTGCGGCCGTTGTCGCGTTCTCGCCCCCGTCGACTTCGATCACGGGGTGCAGGCCGCGCTCCGCGCACATCGCGCGCAGGCGCAGAATCTTGGGCAGCATTTCGGGAAGGAAGTTTTGGCCGCCGAATCCCGGATTGACGGTCATCACCAGAATAACGTCGCAGAGATGCAGGACGTATTCGACAAGCTCCGGCGGAGTAGCCGGATCGAGTACCGCGCCCGCCTTCCTGCCGAGCGCGCGGATTTTTGACAGCACCCGGTGCAGATGGATTGTCGAGCCCGGCTCGGCCTGCACCAGAAGATGATCGGCGCCGGCGCCGGCGAACGCGCCGATATAGCGTTCCGGCTCCACGATCATCAAATGAACGTTGAGCGGTTTTGCCGTCGAGCGCCGAATCGCCTGGAGCACAGCGGGTCCGATGGTGATGTTGGGAACGAAACGGCCGTCCATCACGTCCACATGAATCCAGTCCGCGCCGGCTCTATCGACAGCGCGGACTTCTTCACCCAATCGGGCGAAATCGGCCGACAGCACCGACGGCGCTATGATAATCGACGGCGTCCCGCCGCGCGGACCGACACGCTCGGCTTCGAGTATGGAGGCTCGTCCGGACATCATCGCGCCTGCGCTCCCGTGCGGCGGGTGACCTGTTCTCCTCCGGCTGCCGCCTGATCGACAAACCAAAACAACTCGCCGACCGGTCGCACGCGCGCCGCCGGCACCTGGCTGTCGCCAGCGCGTATCGCACTGAATATCTCCGCCTTTTCTTTGCCGGCCACCAGGAATGCGGCGCGCCGGCTGCTCTCGATCACCGGATAGGTCATGGTGATGCGGACCTCGGGCCGGCCATGCGAGACGGCGGCCACCCAGCGCTTGCGCTCATCCAGAACGGGCTCTCCGGGAAGCAGCGATGCGGTATGTCCATCGGGCCCAAGCCCGAGCAGCGTGACATCGAAAAGCGGACGTTGCGGGTCAAGCTCTGCAGCGCCGTACGCTTCCTGCAATGTTTGCTCGTAACGCCGTGCGGCATCCTCCGGAGTGCCGTCGGTCGGCACCGGATAAATGTTCTCCGGCGGCACGGGCACTTTGGAGAGCATCGCCTCGCGCGTCATCCGAAAGTTGCTTTCGGGATGGTCGTAGGGAACGAAGCGCTCATCGCCCCAGTACCAATGCACGCGCTGCCAGGGGAAACGATTGCGGAATCCCTCCGAGGCCAGAAGCGCGTAAAGCGCCTTCGGCGTCGAGCCGCCGGAGAGCGAGACACGGAACGGGCCGGACGTCGCCAGCGCCGCCGCCGTCATCCATTCCGCCACGTGACGCGCGAGCGCCGGCGGATCCGGCAATATTTCAATGCGCCCGATCTGCCTGCCCATGGGCCTATTGCCTCGCTGAACCGAGAATGAAGGCCTCCATCGCCTTGGCAAAGCCTTCGTCATTGTAGGAAGCCGTGACGGCCGCGGCTTGCGACTTGACCTCGTCCGATGCGTTACCCATGGCGATGCTGAAGCCGGAATCCTTGAACATCACGACGTCGTTCGGTTGGTCGCCGATGGTCGCGATCTCCTCTGCCGGCACGCCGAGATGCTCGGCGAGATATCTGACCACGGCGCCCTTGTTCGCGTCCTTGTTGGTGACGTCGAGATAATAGGGTTGCGACCGGTTTGCGGTCGCTCGCGCGCCGAACGCAGCCTGCGCATCGGCTTCGCAGCGTTTCACCCTGTCGAGATCGTCGCTCACGCCGACGATCTTGGCGACGTCTTGCAAATGCTCGAGAACGTCGGGCACCACTTTCGGCTGGAATTTGACGGTCCACGCTTCGCGCGCGACGTGCGGCGCCACGGCTTTGGTGACCAGCCAGTCGTTTCCGCTATAGACCCAGGTATCGAGACCGTGCGCCCGCATGAGATCGATCGCCTGGCGCGCGACATCGGCCGGCACCGTCTTTTGTTCCAGGATGGTGAGGTGGCGGTCGACAAAAAGTCCGCCGTTGAACCCGGCGATCGGCGTTTCGATGGCGAGCGCATCGAACAACATGGCCATGCCAAGCGGCGGCCGGCCACTGGTTATGGCGAACTGGATACCCGCGTCGTGCAGCGCCCTGACAGAGTCTTGCGCCCGCTGTGTCAAAATCTTCTCCTCGGTGACGAGCGTGCCGTCCACATCCGCCAGCACCAGCGAAATCTTGCGCTTCCCCGACATCGGTCTCTCGGCTCCGCTCAGTCGAGCGACCGCCACGCGCGGCCATCGCACGTCAGCAGCGCATCGGCTGCGGCGGGGCCATCGCTTCCGGCGGAATAGTTCGGAAAGTCCCGCGGGGGATTGTTCGCCCAGGCATCGAGTATCGGCTGCACGACCTGCCAGCCGGCTTCGACGGTGTCGGCGCGTTGAAACAGGGTGGCGTCGCCGATCATGCAGTCGTAGAGCAGCGTCTCGTATCCGGTATCGGGCTCCATCTTGAAGTAGGTCTTGTAAGCGAAGTTCATGGTGACGGTGTCAAGCGTCACGGTGGGGCCCGGACGCTTGGCGGCGAACTCAAGCGCGATACCCTCGTCCGGCTGAATGCGAAGGATCATCCAGTTGGGATGCATTCGCTCGACGTTTGTGCCGCGGAACAGCGCATAGGGCGCTTGATGAAAGCGGATCGCGATCTCGGTCGATCGGCTTTTCATGTACTTGCCGGTGCGCAGGTAGAACGGCACGCCGGCCCAGCGCCAATTGTCAATGTCGAGCTTGCACGCAATATATGTCTCGGTCGTCGAGTTGGGCGCCACGTTGGGTTCCTGGCGATAGGCGCGAACCTGTTCGCCGAGCACCCGGCCGGCGTCATACTGACCGCGCACGGCATCCTTGAACACCTGCTCCGGATCGAGCGGCCTGATGGCCTGAATGACTTCGGTCTTCTTGGAACGGACCTCGTCGGCATCGAAAGAGATCGGCGGCTCCATCGCCGTCATCGTCAGGAGCTGAAACAGATGGTTGGGCACCATGTCGCGCAGCGCGCCGGTCTTCTCGTAGAATTTGCCGCGCTGCTCGACGCCGACCGTCTCGGCGACGGTGATCTGAACATGATCGATCTGATGTCGGTTCCAGAGCGGCTCGAACAGCCCGTTGGCAAAACGCAGTGCCATGATGTTCTGGACCGTTTCCTTGCCGAGGAAATGATCAATCCGATAGATCTGACGCTCGTGCAGCGTTTTCAGGATCTCGGCGTTGAGGGCTTTGGCCGAAGCGAAGTCGTGACCGAACGGTTTTTCGATAATGACACGACGCCATTGACGGTCGCTTTCTTTGGTGAGGCCGGCGGCTCCAAGCGCGGCGACCGCCGGGCCGAAAAAGCGGTCGGCAACCGCGAGATAGAACAGGTGGTTGCCTGCCGTGCCGGCCGTCTTGTCCAATCCCGCCAGATGTTCGCCCAGCCGGCGATAAGTGTCCGGATTGGTGAGATCGCCCGGCAGATAGCTCATTTGCTCGGTGAGCCATTGCCACGTAGTCTGTACGAAATCGTCGAGATGAAACTCGCCGTCTTTGGCGACGTAACCCTTCATCGCATCCGTGAGGTGCGCGCGCCATTGCTCGGCGCTCATGTCGGCCAGATCGACTCCGACGAGACGAAATTCTCCGGCCAGCCGATGATCGTTTGCCAGGTTGTAGAGTGCGGGCACGACCAGACGCTTCGTCAGGTCGCCGGCTGCGCCAAAAATCACCATCGCGCAGGGCGGAGCTGCGGGCGCGCTTGCGGTCTGCTGCGCGGCTTTTGATCGGGCGTATCTTTCCGGTTTATCCAACATCGATGTCCTGTTTCCGTACCCGGTTCAGCGGGATTTGCGCCACTCATCAAGCGCTGTTTCGGCTGCGGCCCAACAACTCCATGGCGACAGAAACGACGTGTTCGGGTTCGAAACCGAACTTGCGCTGCAATTCCTTGAGCGGCGCCGAGGCGCCGAAGGTTTTCATGCCGATGACGCGGCCGCGAGGGCCGACGTACTCAGACCATCCGAGTGTTGATCCCTGCTCGACGGCGAGGCGGGCTGTCACCGCCGCCGGCAACACTTCTTCCCGATAGGACTGCGGCTGTTGCTCGAAAATGTCCCAGGACGGCATCGAGACGACGCGCGATCGAATCGCCTGCGCTGTCAGCGTTTCGTGGGCTTGGATGACCAACGCAACCTCGCTCCCCGAAGCAATCAAGATGATCTCGGGAGAGCCGTCCGGAGCGTCGGCCATCACATAAGCGCCGCGCGCGACACCCGCGGCCGATGCATATTTGCGGCGGTCGAATGTCGGCAGCGGCTGGCGCGACAGCGCAATCGCCGCCGGCTTGTGGCGCAGTTGCATGACGTAGCGATAGGCCTCGACGACCTCATTGGCATCCGCCGGCCGCAGCAAGACCATGCCGGGAATGGCGCGCAGCGAGACCAACTGCTCGATCGGCTGATGCGTCGGTCCGTCTTCGCCGTCGCCCATGGCATCATGCGTGAAAGCGAAAATGGTCGGCAGCTCCATGAGCGCGGAGAGCCGAATAGCCGGTTTGGCGTAATCGCTGAAGATGAGGAAGGTCGATCCGAAGGCGCGCAGCTTCGAAAGCGACAGGCCGTTGACGATCGCCGCCATCGAGTGCTCGCGGACGCCAAAATGTATATTGCGTCCATCGGCCGCGCCGGGTTCGAATTCGCCGGCGCCGGGGAATTTGAGCGCCGTCCTGTTTGACGATGCGAGATCGGCCGAGCCGCCGAGGAGCCAGGGGATATTCTGGGCCAGCACATTGAGCACCTGGCCCGAGGCGTCGCGCCCGGCTATTCCCTTCGCATCCGGCGAAAAGCTCGGCAGGTTGCGGTCCCATCCCGCTGGCAGCTCCCGCCGTTGCATCTGATCGATCTCCGTCGCGAGGTCGCGAAAACGCGCACGGTATTTGGCGAACAACGCTTCCCAGTCGCGCCGCGCCTTGCCGCCGCGCTGGCCGATGCCATCGGCGAAGTGCTCCATGACGCCGTCTGGCACGAGGAACTTGGAGTCTTCCGGCCAGTGATAGGCGCGCTTGACGAGCCGCACTTCGTCTTCGCCCAAGGGTTCGCCATGGGCCGCGGAGGTGTCGACCTTGTGCGGAGAGCCATAGCCGATATGGCTGTCGAGAATGATCAAGGTGGGCCGGTCTTTCGTCTTGCGGAAGACCGCAAGCGCCTCGGCGATGCTTCCGAGATCGTTGGCGTCGTGGACCCGCAGGACATTCCAATCGTAGGCGCGAAAGCGCGCGGCAACATCCTCGGTAAAGGTGATGCGGGTATTGCCGTCGATGGTGATGTGATTGTTGTCGTAGATCCAGCATAGATCGCCGAGGCCAAGATGGCCGGCGAGCGAGGCCGCCTCCGAGCCGATGCCCTCCATCATGCAACCGTCGCCGCAAACGGCGTAGATGTTGTAGTCGAACAGATCGAAGCCGGGCTTGTTGTAACGGCTGGCGAGCCATTTGCGGGCGATGGCCATGCCGACGCTGTTGGCGATGCCCTGGCCGAGCGGCCCTGTCGTCGCCTCGACTCCGGACGTCAAGTGATATTCCGGATGCCCCGGCGCTTTGCTGCCGATCTGGCGGAAATGCTTGATGTCGTCGAGAGTGACCGCAGGATGGCCGACCTGCTCATAATCCGCGTTCACGGCGCGCGTTTCCGTCAGATACAGGACCGACCACAGCAGCATCGAGGCGTGGCCGTTTGACAGGACGAAGCGATCGCGATTTGGCCAGATCGGGTCCTGCGGATCGAAACGCATGACCTCGTTCCAGATCACGTAGATCAGCGGCGCCAGCGCCATCGGCGTGCCGGGATGGCCTGAATTCGCCTGCTGGACCGCATCGATCGAAAGCGTTCGGATCGTATTGATCGAGAGCTCATCGAGCTCTTGGCTGCTCAAACCCTTTGGCTTCGGCTGCAGCATCGGCCTCGCTCCGTTGTCATCCGGCTCGCTTCGCGGGCGGCTTTTCGATGTGGCCGCCGAATTCGTAACGCATGGCGGAGAGCACTTTGTCGGCAAAGTCCGCTTCTCCGCGTGAGCTGAACCGTTCATAGAGCGCCGCCGACAGCACATGCGCCGGCACGCCCTCGTCGATGGCCGCCTTGATCGTCCAGCGGCCTTCGCCCGAGTCGGACACGCGGCCCGCAAATTTGCTCAGCGCGGGGTCCTGGATCAGCGAGGTGGCAATGAGATCGAGGAGCCATGAGGCGATGACGCTGCCGCGCCGCCAGACCTCGGCGATCTCGGGCAGGTCCAAATCGTATTGGTACTGCTCGGGGTCGCGCAGCGGCGTGGTTTCCGCGTCGATCGCGCCGGCTTTCTTGCCGACATTGGCGGCTTTGAGCACCGCAAGGCCTTCGGCATAAGCCGCCATCACCCCGTATTCGATGCCGTTATGAACCATCTTGACGAAATGGCCGGCACCATTCGGTCCACAATGCAGATAACCCTGCTCGGAGGTGCCGTTGACGTTTTCGCGGCCCGGCGTGCGCGGAATATCGCCGCGGCCCGGCGCCAGCGCGGCGAAGATCGGATCGAGGTGCTTCACCGTATCCGCCTCGCCGCCGATCATCATGCAATAGCCGCGTTCCAATCCCCAGACGCCGCCGCTCGTGCCGACGTCGAGATAATGAATGCCCTTGGATGTGAGAGCCTTGGCCCGGCGAATATCGTCGATGTAATAGGAATTGCCGCCGTCAATCAGAATGTCGCCGCGCTCGAGATGGGGCAGCAGATCGGCGATGACATTATCCACTGCGCCGGTCGGCACCATCAGCCAGGCGGCGCGCGGTTTGGCAAGTTTCTTGGCGAAGTCGGCAAGCTTCGTGGTGCCGATGGCCTTCTCCTTCACCAGCTCCGCCACCGCGTTTGCGGAGCTGTCGCAGACAACGCATTGATGGCCGCTCCTCAAGAGCCGACGCACCATATTCCCGCCCATCCGGCCGAGTCCGATCATTCCGAGTTGCATGGCTTTAGCGCTCCCTAGCGAACGAAGTTCGGGATTTGACATTCGCTACCCCCAAGCCACGAGGTCGTGAAGCGAATGTCAAATCCAAAGCTCCACTAGCACTCATAGTTCCCAGCGGTCCTTCGATTCCAACATTCGCACGATGGCGTGCCGAAACGGGATGCGAATATTGGAATCGGGCCACTAGGCGGCCGATGACAGGCTTGCGTGTTTCCGCTCGAACAAATCCACAAACTCGCGATAACGCCGGGCGATCTCGGCAACGGTCTGATCGCGCGTGGCTTGTTTGCTTCGCCAGGCGACCAGCGGATCCCAGAACACCGTGCGGCCGATCGCAAATCCGACATAACCCGGAACGGCCGCAGCGATTTCAAGCCATTCGCGGACTTGCCGATCGTCGGCGCCGCGACCGAGAACGATGCAGCCGACATTGCGGCGCCCGCCGGCGTGGGCCGCCGCGACGACGCGCTCGCAATCCTCGCGCCGCGCGAGCCCTTCGATTTTCCACAAATCCGGTTCGACGCCGCTGCCCTGGAGCTCCTGCATGGCCTCGACCATCAGGCGCGGACGCAATTCGAGATCGTACGCTGTCTTGTCGCCCTTGAGTCCGTCGAGCTGCATTTTCTCCGCGGGAACCAGCAGCTCGAACATGAAGCGGCTGCGGCCGCGGCCGGCGAGGAATTCGGAAAGGCGCTTCAGTCGTGCCGCTTGCCGGTCATTCAATGCGCGATCGCCGCCCGGGTTGTAGCGCACCAGCACTTTGCAGAAGGTCGGATCGAACTTTTCTATGTGCCTTGCAAAATCGTCGCCATATTCAAAGTCGAATTCATGCTGTCCGCTTTTCTCCGCCGGGCAGGCGGTGGTCATGCCCTTTGCGGCAGCGTCGCGCAGGATCGCAGCGCCGAATTGCTCGTCGACAAGAATACCGGCCTTCTCTCGAGGTACGCCGCCGGCGAGCGCGGCCAGGAATCCGTCGTAGATGACCCGTTTGGCGGCGGCGATCTCCGCCGTTTGCGCATCGCTCAGGGGCGACTGCCAGCCGAACATCTTTGTTTGGAACGAGCCGCGATGATCGAACGGCTGAATGTAGAGGGGACGATCGTATCCTCGCGGCATCAGACGGCTCCCTTAAGCTTGCGGTAGCGGCGGATCAGCGCGTTCGTCGAGCTGTCGTGCTCGAGCTTGGGCTCCGTCGCGCTTTCCAGTTCGGGAATGATCCGCTGGGCAAGAGCTTTGCCGAGTTCCACGCCCCACTGATCGAAAGAATCGATCTGCCAGATTGCTCCTTGAGTGAACACGACGTGCTCGTACAGCGCGACCAGCTTGCCCAATGCGGCCGGCGTCAGAGCGTCCAGCAAGATGGTGTTGGATGGACGGTTTCCCTCGAACAACCGATGCGGCACGAGCCAATCGGGCGTGCCTTCCGCTTTGACCTGATCCGCGGTCTTGCCGAACGCCAGCGCCTCGGTCTGCGCGAAGACGTTGGCGATCAGCATGTCGTGGTGCCGGCCCAACGGATTGAGCGGCTTGGTGAACGCGATGAAATCGCAGGGTATGAGGCGCGTACCCTGGTGGATCAGTTGATAGAACGAATGCTGGCCGTTGGTCCCCGGCTCTCCCCAAAAGATCGGTCCGGTATCGTAATCGACTTGCATGCCGTCGAGCGTGACGTGCTTGCCGTTGCTCTCCATGGTGAGCTGCTGCAGATACGCTGGAAACCGCTTCAGATATTGTTCGTAGGGCAGCACCGCGACGGTCTGAGCGCCGAAGAAATCGTTGTACCAGATGCCGATGAGGCCGATCAGCACCGGCAGATTGCGCTCGAAGGGGGTGGAGCGGAAATGTTCGTCCATCTCGTGGAAGCCGCCGAGCATGGCCCGGAAATTGTCAGGTCCGATGGCCAGCATGGTCGAGAGGCCGATGGCGGAATCCATGGAATAGCGACCGCCGACCCAGTCCCAGAAGCCGAACATGTTGGTTGTGTCGATGCCGAATTTCGCGACCTCTTTGGTGTTGGTCGAGACGGCGACGAAATGCCTGGCGACGGCGGCGGTTTCGCCCTTCATGGCGCTCAGAAGCCATTCGCGCGCGGTGCGGGCGTTGGTCATGGTTTCCAGCGTGGTGAAGGTCTTGGAGGAGATGATGAACAGCGTCTCGCCGGGGTCGAGGTCGCGCACCGCTTCGGCGAAATCCGTGCCGTCGACATTGGAGACGAAGCGGAAGGTCATTCTGCGGTCGCTGTAGTGCCGCAGCGCTTCGTAGGCCATCACCGGGCCGAGATCGGAGCCGCCGATGCCGATATTGATCACGTTGCGGATGCGTTTGCCGGTCTGGCCTTTCCATTGCCCACTGCGTACCCGGGCGGAAAAATCAGCCATCTTGTCCAAAACGGCGTGAACGTCGGGAACCACGTTGCGGCCGTCATGAAGAATGGTGGCGCCGCGCGGCGCCCGCAGCGCGACGTGCAGTACGGAGCGGTTCTCCGAGACATTGATCTTGTCGCCGCGGAACATGGCGTCGATGCGATCGCGCAGTCCCGATTCTTGCGCGAGCTGCAGCAACAATTGCAGCGTTTCGTCGGTGATCCGGTTCTTGGAATAGTCGAGGTAGACTCCAGCCGCCTCGCTCGTCAATCTTTCGCCGCGCCGGTGATCGTCGGCGAAAAGTTGCCGCAAGTGGACGCGTTTCAGCTTCTGATAATGCTGGTCGAGCAACGCCCAGGCGGGACGACGGTGCAGAGGCGGTACGTTCGCGGATCGAATGGCGGCGGATTCGGGTGTGCGCTTGCGTTGACTGGATGCGACTGCCATGCGGATGGACTCACTTTGCAGATCAGCTTGCTTTGCGCAGGACCGCGCGTTTTGATTCGACGCGGGCTATCAGGTCGTTCCACGACTTGTCGAAGGACGTAGCGCCTTCGTCCTGAAGCCGCTGCGCCAGCGCATCGATATCGATGCCGGCCGCGGCGAAGCCAGCCAAAACCTTCTCGCAATCGCCGCCGTCCGGCCTGAGCGTTGCGCCAATTTCGCCGTGCTGGGCGAAGGCCCGGAGCGTGCCGTCGGGCATGGTGTTGACGGTGAAGGGCGCGGCGAGAGCCTTCACGTAGAGCACGTCAGACGCCTTCGGGTCCTTGGTACCGGTACTGGCAAAGAGCAAACGTTGCGCGCGCGCCCCCGCGTTCGCCGCGCGCTGGAAGCGCGCCGAAGCCAGCAACTCGGCATAGGCCTTGTAGGCGCGTTGAGCGATCGCGATGCCCAGCCGATTGGTCAGTTCAGCCGGCACCTGTCCGCTCACGGCGACATCCCACCGGCTGACGAAGAGCGATGCCACTGAGCCGACGGCGGGATTGATACCGGCTTCGATGCGCCGTTCCACCCCGCGCAGATAGGCTTCCGCCGCGGCGACATATTGCTCCCGCGAGAATAGAAGCGTGACGTTGACCGGGATGCCGGAAAAGATCGCTTCCTCGATCGCCGGCAACCCCTCTTTGGTGCCCGGAATCTTGATGAAGAGGTTGGGCTTTCCGCCGCGCCGGCTCAGATCGCGCGCCGCCGTGATGGTATCCTGCGTGTCATGGGCGAGAAAAGGCGACACCTCGAGCGATACCCAGCCATCGACGCCGTCCGAGCGGGTGAAAACGGGCCGCAGCAGGTCGGCCGCCCTGGTCAGATCAGCCAGAGCCAGTTCGAAGAACAAGTCCTCCACCGACTTCGCGCGCGAGGAGAGCCGAGCGATGTCGCTGTCATAGTCGGCGCTGCTCCTGATCGCATGATCGAAGATCGTCGGGTTCGAGGTCAGACCGGTCACCGACAATTCGTCGATGTAGTGTTGCAATGTGCCGCTGTTGAGCAGGGCGCGGGTGATATTGTCGAGCCAAAGGCTCTGGCCGACGTTGTGCAGGCTCTTTGTCGGATTCATCGCGCCGGCTCCAACTTTGATTGAGATACTGGCGGCATCGGTCGCAATCGCGGCAGGTCAAACTTAAGAAGATCGCCGATGCGTTCGATCGCAACATCAGCCGGCGGCAGGTCGCCGGCCGTTTGCGCATCGCGAGCGTAGCTGCCCTGCCGCACCCAAACGGCCGTGACGCGGTCTCTCCAGATGCGCTTAACCGCCGCCAAGATGCGCGGCTTGTCGTCGATAAGCACGTAGTGTTCGGCAGGGAAACGCCGCTCGACGTCATCGAGCGCCTCTTCCTTATGGATGTAGATGAGGACACGTCCGTCGACCGCAGCGGAAAGGCCCGCCCGTTCGACTTTGCGCGGCTGAAAGACGACGTCGCCATCGGACAGGATGACGGTCTGTCCCGAGCCCTTCAGCCGCCTCAATACCTTGAGAGCGGATGGGTACAGCCGGCCGGCGAACGGATAGTCGATCAGGAAGGCCGACATCGACAGAAGCTCCACTTCGAGCGGATGCTCGACGCGGAAGCGCTGCAAGGCTCCCAGGTAGTCGCGGTAGCCGAGTTCCGAGAACAGATCTTCCAGAATCTTCCAGTAGCGATCGCGGGCGTCCGCTCCGTAGGAGCGCTCGATGTGGTCCCTCAAATCCTGCTGTACGCTGTCGTTGTCGAGCAGCGTGTTATCGACGTCTACCAGGAAGACAATCGGATGGACCCGTACCATTGAGAACTCGAGCAACGATGTTTACGGCGTAAGCCGGCGTCCCCGTAAAGGAAGCCGGCAAGGTTTTCCGAGGAGTTCCCGTCAACGAGAAGAGTTCCCGCAGCGGATCGCGTAGCCAATCGGCAGGCCTCCAAAAGAGTTCCCGTCAATGACAGGGTTCCCGCAGATTTGATTTGCGGACTGCCTCCGGTCCGTCCTGGTCGGGGGAGGCGGCGTCGCCGGCCGAGGAGTCCGCGTCCAGACAAAACCCGACGGGGTTGGCACTGTTCCTTTCGCAGATTGCTCCTCTTAAGTGGTCAGATCAATTGCCGTATTTCACGATCTTGTCGGATTTTGCGTGAAAGGAACGGATAAATCCGGCTCGGTTGGCTGCGATCAGGCGCGGGAGGGTAGGCGATCGGCCGTTCTTTCGCCTCGTTCACTTTTGCCGTCATCCTCCGCGGGCGCCAGAGGCGCTTTGGCAAAATCATAGGCGGTTCTCAGGTGCGGAGCACTCTGTGCGATCTCGCGACGCTCGACCAGGTTGGGGTCTCCTTTGGTCACATCGAATGCCGTGTCCCCACCCTCGCGCCAGAAGCGAATGTCGAGCTTCTGCTCACCGACGCGAAGATCACGTACGGTGAGGTCGGGCAGCCAAGCGGGAAGGGAGGGGTCGACATAGAGCTTGTTGCGCGGCGCGTCCGGTACGAACCCTAATAGCGCCTGCGTGAGCATGAAGACCGAGCCGGCCGCCCATGCTTGAGGCACGTTTGCACCAAGATACTGCACCGGGAAATTCGATCCACTGCGCTCGGGCGCGGTATAAAGTTCCGGCAAGCGATTAAGAGCGAAGTGACTTGCGGCAAAACTGACATCATGCGCGACCCGCGCCGCCTCCGCATGAAAGCCATAGCATTTGAAACCCATTGCGATGAGGGCGTTGTCGTGCGGCCAGACCGAGCCTGTCTGGTAATTGTATGGATTAAATGCCGGGTTTTCGGTGGACAGCGTTCGAATGCCCCACCCCGTCCACATGTCCCGCGCCATCAGCCGGTCCACGACCTTCTTTGCGCGCTCGCGCGGCACTATGCCGGACGTCAGGCAATGCCCGGCATTGGATGCGATGGTCAGGACTTTTCTCTTCTCTCCATCGAGTGCGTAGGCATAAAATCCGAGTTCTTCGTCCCAGAACGCTTCATTGAAGCGCGCGAACAATGCGGCCGCCTTGGCGCGCAACTCGTTCGCCCGGCCGGCCTTGCCGAGGGCATCGAAGACCTCCGCCATGCAAATCCAGGCGTGATAAACGTAGCCCTGAAGCTCGCAAAGCGCCTTGGGACCCTTTACCAGTGAGCCGTCGGGGTACATGACCGCATCGCTCGAATCCTTCCAACCCATGTTCTCGTAGCCGGCGGGCGATCGCGTCTGATATTCCTGAAATCCATCGCCGTCGCGGTCGCCGTATTTGTCGATCCAGACGAGGCAGCGTTCGGCCGTCGGCAGGTAGTGCTCCAGCAGCGTTTTGTTGCCGGTCGCGCGCCAAGCCGCGTGCAGGGTAATCAAATAGAGCGGCGTGGCATCCGCAGTGCCGTAATACGGCGTGTGCGGGATCAGCTTGAAATGGGCGAGCTCGCCATAGCGCATTTCATGCAGGATCTTGCCGGGCTCGGCATCGCGGTAGGGGTCGTCCTCGGTGGCCTGCAAAGCGCCGAGGACTTCCAAAGCGCCACGGGCGAATTCCGGATGGATCAAGATGTTCTGCAGCGACACGATGAGGCTGTCGCGCCCGAACGGAGCGACGAACCAGGGCAGGCCGGCAGCAGGCAGAAAAACAACCTGGTCGGTGCCCTTGATGGGCAGACGAAGCGCAGCCATGTCCTCCAGCGCTCGGTGGAACAGCCGGTAGAATTCCTCGTTGCTGGTTTGGATCTTGGCCACGGCGTTGAGCCATTCCGCCATCGTCTCGGCGTGGGGAGAGTCATGACCCTGCTCCACGCAATCGTCTGGTGCGTGCCAGCGTCGCCCGCCATCCTCGAGCGTGTAGAGCAAGCAAGCGTGCCAGGCCTCACTCGGCCCAAGCGCCACCTCGAAGCTGAGCCGCCCGTTGGCGGAGACAGCCTTGCAGGGAGCGCGAGAGACGGATACGGCCACGGCGCGGTGAAAATCCCGGTTCGCATACGCGGTCTGGAGCCGTTGTCGCGCTTCGGACCATCGCGTCGTGATCTGTCCACGGCGGACGATGCGACCCGACTTGACCTCGAAGATGTCGGCAAAGTCGCACCGCAACGAGATCTCGAGCTGGAACCGCACCGGCTTCACGTTGTTGTTGGTGATGTCGAGATCTTCGTGGACGCCGCCGCTGACCGATCGGCTGATGGTGAGGCCGAGAGTGCGCGGCGGGATCGTGCCCTCCGCGGTGAGGATAGGTTTGTTGGTCAGGAAGATACGTGCGGCGTAATAGTTGACCGCACCGCCGTTCAAGAGCTCCCAGGGTTCGCCGTTTGCGTAGATGCACCAACTGCTGATGATCCGCGTGTCGAGGAAATACAGACCTTTGTCGCTCGGCGAGCTGATCTGCCCATCCTGCTCGGTGACAAGGACTGTCTGCCCCTGGTGGATGGCAATCTGCGGCGGGCCAACCTCAACCTTGAACGCCATGGCGTGCAATACGACCGTTAAGGACTCCGGAATCTACATAATATCGTTCAGCGTCTCGAAAAGAGCCTTTACCTCCCTCTGGTTCCGATAAATGCGAGCCTTCTCATGCGGACGTGCCGCATGGGGGGCAACGGACAGTCCAAAGCAACTTGGCGTACCGCCCCGCACGCCGCTTCAACGTCAACCGCATCGTTTTTGTTGCGCTTGACCTCATCGAGGATCGATCTGGACGGTGGCGGTCATTCCGGCGACAAGCTGAACGCCGTGCGGAACGTCGTCAATGCGGATTTGCACAGGCACGCGCTGCGCGAGGCGAACCCAGGTGAAGATCGGGTTGACCGTTGCCAGCCCCTGCTGGTTGGGCTGGGCATTCTGTACGTTGATGCCGTGCGCGATGCTGCCGACGTGGCCGTGAATGGTCTGCCGGTAGCCCATCAGGCGGATCAGGGCGGGATCGCCGACGTGAATCCTGGCGAGATTGGGTTCCTCGAAATATCCGCCGAGCCAGAATGAATCGGCATCGATGACGGCGATGGTGTTCACGCCGACATTCACGTAGTCGCCGAGCTGGGCCTCGAGATTGGTCAGATTGTCCGTCGCTTTATCTCGTCTCATTCATTGGAACTTTCCTGAGCAGCCTGCCGACCCTCGACCGATGGATCGTTCCGCTCTGCCGGCGCGCGCGGTTGCAGACGGGAACCAGGTGCGCCGCGCCGGCTCGATGCGTATTTTCACCAAGGTTTACGCGGACAGCTTTCACGCCGTTGCTTTATGTCGATTCTTGGCGCGAGTTCGGGTCCTCGTTTCAGATGCAGGTCGAACCCTGATTGAACAACGCGGCTTAAGCGGACTCCGCGCCCGAGTTTGATCGCGCCGTCACCAACGGTGAAATTATACCGTCGCCTCGCGCCCAAACGCGCGGCCCGTCTTTGTGTCGTAGAAATTCACGCAAAATCCGCAAATCAAAGCAACAAAGGACAAGTCATCTCTCAACGCGACCGGCATAATCTCGTCCTCTGCAACAAATGGGTTCGCCCTCCGCAACAAATGGGAATGGCCATGAACAAAAACATGCTGAACCGTTATGCGTTGGCGGCAACCGTCGTTGCCGCGCTCGCAGTCGGGAACTCCGCCCTCGTAACGCCGGCGACGGCCCAAGTGGGCTCGTACTATGATTATGCGCCAGGCTATGTGTCCGGTCCCGGACTCTACGATTATGCGCCAGGCTATGGGGCCGGCGCTGCGCTCTACGATTATGCGCCAGGCTACGGGGCCGGCGCTGCGCTCTACGATTATGCCCCTGCCTACGGGGCCGGCGCTGCACTCTACAATTATGCGCCGGGCAATGCGCTGCCGTGGGGATCCATCATTGCGAACTCCAATCACAGCGTCCACTTCGTTGCCGGAGAGGCGGCGATATCCTATCTCTACGGCAAGAACTACGGCTTTTGCGGATACTCGATCATCGGCTGCTGACATCGGCTGCTGACGGGTGCCATTCATCTGCAGGGCGTCGTCCACTCGCGAACGCCCTGCAGAAAATTGGCGCGCGCCGATCCGTTTCGCGTACCTCCGCGAACCGAAGGCTTGACAGCTTATTTTTGAATCACCCCTTTTCATTGAATGCGTTTGGCGCCGCGCCGAAAGCGAAAGAGGCGGAAATGATCGTTACGCCAAATTTATGCAGCGACACTTGAAGTTGGCGACCGCCAGCCAATTTGCCGCAAAGCCCGACCGGGAGATGCGAAAATGTCCAGCACGGCAAAAGTTGCGCTTGCCGCCGCGATTGTTGTCAGCATCGCCTTTCCGGCATCGGCGGCGACCAGGCATCATCGCGTCACCCGTCTCGATCCGGAGATCTATGATGTGATCCCTGACACCCCTGGTGGCGGGTGTTCGCCGATTCACACTCCGCTTTGCAGTAACATTTGCACAGGGCCCGGCCCTTGTGCGCCACCGGATACCTGGTGATGATTTGCAGTGCCGCGAGCCCGCTGCTTGAGTTGGTCTATCGAAGGACCAAGCCCGCGGATCGGGCCGAAAGCGGCAAACGAGGGTGCCGCATAATGATGCGAACTGCAGCCGCTTGTGGCTTTGGTTCAGAACTCCGCATGACGAGGTCGCGGCAGGAATGATGCGGACTTCTGAACCGCCACACTAGACAGAATCGGAACGCTGCCACCGCGAACGCAAGACATGACATGCGGTGGAGCGTTTCGATCTTGGGAACAGACGTGTGACGGTGACGTTCTTCGGCTCACTGACCAGAGCCAGGGTATGTCGGCATCGCGCCCGGTCCTTGATAGCCGCTTGGGGGCATGCCGTTGTTGCCGTTTTCGCCACCGGATGCGCCGCCACCGGATGCGCCATTGCCTCTATCGTAGAGAGTAGGATTGCCCTGGTTACCCTGGAACTGTGATGACGGGTACATCGGCATCGAGCCGGGTCCTTGATAGCTGCTGGGCGGCATGCCGTTGTTGTTGCCGTTTTCGCCGCCGGCAGGACCGTTTTGCGCCATGGCGAGCGATGTTCCGCCTGCGATCAAGACGACGGCCAGCATTGCGGTTTTTAGCGTGGTCATGGGGTTCCCCTTCCTGAACTTCGAGCCCCGCGCTCAAAACTTCGAGCCCGCTCATCCAGGGGGGAAACAACCCACGGACTGTTTCGTTTTCGTCCTCACTTTTCAGTTTTTAGCGGAACTTGTCGATTATTGGCGTAAACAGGCACGTGTCTCCCACGGTCGCCGATAGCGTGCGCCTCGATACCGCTCGTCGACCGCTGAGTCTTTGACCCGGCCCGGCAATTCTCCGTTTGGAACCGTCGATGGGTATCTCAATGGGTATTCATGGTTGCCTGTTAGTGATCGTGCCAGTGGAGTTTTGCGTTGGCTCGTGGCTGGTCGTGCGGACGACCTGGGCGAGAACGTACGCTGCAAGAACAATGATGATAACTCCGGCCACGACGGAGCCGATCAATTTTCGATTAAAGCTTTGGTCGGTCACGAGCAGTCTCGCTATTGTAAGTTTGAACGGAGATTCTGAGGGCGAAGGCGCTGCCGCATTGATCTCGGTCAATGAGGGCGATTGACCTGCTTTGTCCTGTGATCGCGATGTCAAGCAAACCGCCGGCCTGACCAGAGCGCGGACCTCCGTTCCAAGCGGACCAGATGAAGCGGCGTTGCGGGGCCGCCGCCGGCCGATGCCTATGCCGTGGTGTATTACCAGGATCACTGCTTCTGGATCGACAATAACGATTTACGCTCGAAGCTCGATTTCATTTTCCTCATGGTCTTCGCCTCCCTGACGGAATCGCGCTCGATTCCACAGATTCCCATGGTCACGATCTCCGCCGGGGGTGGGGGGTGACAAGGCAGCAGGCCGCCTGCGTGGTTGCGCTCTCTGCGCCGTGCCTTGATCTGATTTTCATAATCCCTTGTTTTTTGTAATCCTGATGTCGAACGGGACTTGCGGCGAACGGTGTGCGCCATCGCGTTACCACACCCCTCGTCGCAACCCCGTCCAGAGATAGCCCCACAGCGTTGGATGATAATATTGTCGCGAGCTGACACCCCGCTTCGGTTCGATCGTCGCGAGCCGGCCTGCAAGCGCAGCTTGCACGGCGCAGATCAGCAGAGGTAACGCCGCCGCAAGCTGAAGCCAATGGTAGGTAAAATAGCTGTCAGCCGGCGATGGACTGATACGGGCCTGGGCAATCACGGGCCCGGTGTCCACGCCCGCATCGACAACGTGCACCGTCACGCCGCAGTTTTCGGCGTCGTCGTTGACCAAGGCCCAGTAGGCGCCGTGAAGGCCGCGGTACTGCGGTGTGATCCCGGTATGAATGTTGAGAAAAATCGCAGGAATGCAATCAAGAACCCTTCGCGACAGGATAGCCGTTTGTGACACGACCACGACTTTCGGGGCCATGCTCTGAAGTATTTCGATGGTCCGATCATCATTGACCGACGAAATCGACACGACGCCGGTGCGGAGCCGCGTCACCTGCAGGCCTTCGCGAGCCAGAATGGTTTTCTGCCGCCGACGATATCGAAGCCGCACCCCTTTCGCGAATACGCCAAATGCAATTTGACCTGCAACTGTAAAAAGGCCTAGTCGGCGGATGCGACGGCGCAAGAGCGGAACAACGGATTGCTGTTCCTCCAAAATGATCGGCACCTCATGGAAGTGGCTGCGAAGCGCGTTCGCTAAAGCCCAGGTCCAGGAAGTCTTGCCGGCCAAGATGACGATATCATGCCGCATTTCAACGAATACGTCTCTTCAAGTAATCCTGACTTTGTTCGATCCCGAGCGCCGCATGTCCGAAAAAAGAGGCCTTCGACGTCGTCCTGCCTCCCCAAGCCGAATCAATGCCGCCCCAAGCCGCAAGCTCATCAAGCGAACGTCCCCGAAACTGCCATGGCGCCTGCGGGCACGCTCGCACGCGCCGCATGATCGGTTTCGTCCAAAATAAGCGGCGGCCTGGAGAAAGCCGGTGATCACTGCGAAAGCCGCACCTTGCGACGAAGGCACAATCCGGGCGACCGCAGCCGCAGGCATTTGCGGCCCCGGCGCAAAACCGTGGGTTCTGGTCAGCACCATCCTGGCGTCGACGATCGCCTATATCGATGAATCGGTCGTCAACATCGCGCTGCCGGCGATCGAAAAAAATTTGGGGGCTTCGGTTGCCATCATTCAGTGGCTGGTGAACGCCTACACGCTTTGTCTTGCGGCGTTGCTGCTGATTGGAGGCGCCGCCGCCGACCGTTTTGGCCGTCGAAAAATGTTTATCGTCGGCGTCAGTATTTTTGCGGTGGCTTCGCTGGCTTGCGGCCTGTCTCCAAACGTTGCCGTGTTGATCGCCGCGCGCGCCGTTCAGGGCGCCGGCGCGGCGCTTCTCGTCCCATGCGCGCTGGCTCTCATTGGCGCTTCGTTCGACGAGGAGGAGCGCGGCAAGGCCATCGGCACATGGGCGGGTTTTTCCGCCATCTCCGCCGCGGTCGGGCCGATCTTGGGCGGTTGGATCGTCGACGGTTTCAGTTGGCGCTGGATTTTCCTGATAAACCCGCTGCTGGCGCTGCCGGCAATATGGATCGCGTTCCGGCGTGTTCCGGAGAGCGTCGATCCTCGGTCCGGCGGCTTGGATTGGGCAGGCGCGGTGCTGGCGCTCATCGGCCTGGCGGGCATCTGCATCGGGCTGATTGTGGCGCCGGATTTTGGCTGGACCGATCCAAGGGTGCTGGCGCCGCTTGCCTGCGGAATGATTGTCGGCGGGGCGTTCTTATGGCTGGAAGCCCATAGCGGCGCTCCCATGCTGCCGCTTCATCTGTTCCGATCGCGAACGTTTTCGAGTGTCAACATGCTGACCTTCTTGCTTTACGCGGCACTGGCCGCGGCGTTCTTTTTTCTGCCGTTCGCCCTCATTCAGGCCGACGGCTACTCGGCGCTGCAAGCGGGCGCGGCTTTTCTGCCGTTCACGGTCATCATGGCCGTCCTGTCGCGCTGGTCGGGCGGGTTGCTCGACCGGTTCGGCGCGAGGTTGCCGCTCGTCGTCGGGCCCTTCCTCGCAGCGATTGGATTCATTCTCCTGTCCTTCGCCGTGCGCGAGGGCGCCTATTGGGCTTTTCTCGCAGCCACCGCCGTTCTCGGCTTCGGCATGGCGATCGCCGTCGCTCCGCTTACGACGACCGTGATCAATGCCGTGCCGCAGGACAAGACCGGCGTCGCTTCCGGCATCAATAACGCCATTGCGTCGCTGGCAAGTCTGCTCGCGGTCGCCATATTCGGCGCCGTCGCACTTGGCCTCTACGACCGATCGTTGGATCGGGCGTTGGCGCAGTCTCCCGCTTCCGCAGGGCTCTCGCAGGCTGTCGATGCGGCTCGCGGCCAATTCGCCGCCGCAATCGCCAATGGCGGCGGCGATGCTGCAAGGACGATCGTCCGGGCCTCGCTGGCGTGGAGTATCGAGGTCATGATGCTGTTCGCCGCAGCGCTCGCCGTCTGCGGCGCCGTAAGCGGGATGCTGTTGCCGCGTCCGACGGCAGGACGGCGCTGATCCCGGCACCTGTTGCCAAAAGGCGTCGCGCCGCTTCTCGTCGGCGCCGGTGTGCGGCGCCATGGGGCCAAGGAAAATCCGGGAGATTCCGAACGCGCTATTCGATCCCTTCGCCGCAGAGGTTTGACGTGATCCGAAACCGGCGCTGCAGTCACGGTTGTTTTGCGTTACGGGGTTGATTTGCCCTGTGGGCGAGACTCCTGGGCTTTCGCATTTGCCTGCCGTTCCTTCCGCAGAAATTCGATGAGCGCGCGCAGCGCCGCCGGAGTCTGCCTCCGGCTCGGATAGTACAGGAAGAACCCCTCGGTTGGCGGCTTCGCATAATCGCTCAGCAACGAAACAAGGCTTCCGTCCGCGATCAAGGGCTGCACGTACTCTTCGAGAATGTGTGTCACCCCGATGCCCTCGAGCGCGGCGCTGAGCAGCAGATCCGTATCGTTGACCACGATCGATCCCCCGACCTCAAGCTCCACGGTCTTGCCGTCAACAACAAACTCCCAAGGAATGAAATCGCCGGCCGCCAGCCGGAACCGAATACAGTTATGCGCGTGGAGATCGGCGGGCTTAAGCGGCCGCCCCCTTCGCGCCAGGTAGTCCGGTGACGCTGCTACGCAATAGCGCACGTCATCGGTGACGCGCACGGCAATCATGTCGCGCGCAATCGATTCGCCGCGGCGAATACCGGCGTCGTAGCGGCCGGCGACGATGTCCATCAATCGCGTATCGACTGAGATGTCGATCGTGATTTCGGGATATTGAGCCAGGAAGCGGGCGAGCACCGGCGCAAGCACGAATTTGGCGACCGGGGGCGGCACGGTCAGCCGTAGATGGCCGGTCGGCTTGTCACGAAACGCATTGATCGACTCAAGAGCAGCGTCAAAGTCATCAAGCAACGGGCGCAATTGGCTCAGCATGCGGGCCCCGGCCTCGGTCGGAGCAACGCTTCGCGTGGTTCGATTCAACAGTCGAACGCCAAGCTGCTCCTCGAGCGACCGCACGGTCTGGCTCAGTGTGGCGGCCGACAATCCCAAACGTTTTGCCGCCTTTGTAAAGCTCGCTTCTTCGGCGACAGCCACGAAGGTGCTGAGTTCGGCAAATTGAGTTCCACGCATTCTCAAGCTCCGGGACTGCTTTGGTGCGGCAGGCCATTGAAGTTATGTTGACAGGGATCGCATCGCGCTGCGGTGAAAATTGGTGCGCGAGGGTCGCACCGTCAATCACCGCAACGCCTGCGCGACTTGCGCGTTCCACCGCTCGCCCTGTCGCGCCACGACGTGAAGGGTCAATCGTGCAAAGCGGATAGCCAGCGAGGTCGAGCGGCGCTCAGGCCACGCCCCTTTCTGCGGCCATTATTCTCTCGCACCTTTTCGCCGCCGACTTGAGGAATGCGGTATAATTTTCTCGTGACGCGGCCGCCCTGCCGGGCAAAGATAAGGGCGTCGCGTGCGTGCGAAGATCGCGCCGGATAGAGGAGGAAACTCATGACGAAGGTCCGCCCGCAGAGCATCGTGCTCGCCGTGCTGGTCGCATTCCAGTCGGCCGTCGCTGCGTCGGCAGCATTCGCGGGCGCAACGCTCAGCGTCGGCAAGGCCGACGCCAATGCGTCGCCGATCCTCCCGGTCAACGTCGCCGACCGGCTCGGCTTTTTCAAGAAACACGGGCTCGACGTGAAAATTGCGAACTTCACCGGCGGCAGCAAGCTGTCTCAGGCCATGGTGGCCGGGAGTATCGATATCGGCGTCGGCGCCGGGACCGAGATGGCATTCGTGGCCAAGGGCGCACCGATCATCGCCGTCTGCGACGACGCGCCGCCCATCCCGTTCATCGGCATCGCTGTGCCGTGGGACTCGCCGATCCACTCGGTCGACGAGCTTAAGGGCAAGAAGATCGGCATCTCCAGCGCCGGCTCGCTCACCGATTGGCTGGCGCGCGAACTGGCGCGTGTCAAAGGCTGGGGGCCGGACGGCGTGACGCGGGTCGCCATTGGCAACGGTGCGGCCGCCACGATTGCCGCGTTCCGCACCCACGCGGTCGATGCCGACATCGCGGTGACCTCGAACATTTTCAACTGGGAAGAGAAGAAAGAGGGCCGGCTGCTGATTCCCGTGTTGCAATACGTCGGCAACATCGCTGCCGGCGCGATCTACGCGACGAAGCATCTGATCGCGACCGACCCCGACGCGCTGCGCGGCTTCCTCGCGGCGTGGCTCGAGACCGTCGACTTCATCACCACGCACAAAGCCGAGACGGTCAGGATCGAGAGCGAAGTGACCGGCTATCCCGAGAGCGTGATGGCAAAGGAATACGACGTCACGAAAGGCATGTTCAGCAAGGATTGCAAATTCGATGCGCAGTCAATCGCCAATCTCAGGCGGGCCTTCGTCGATCAGAAACTCGTCTCATCGCCACCCGATATGTCGAAGCTCTACACCGAAGCCTTCCTGCCGAAGTGAAGCGCCGTTTTGGTGTTCACTGCCGGCGATAGGGGCAACAGACTGGGCTGGAATTCCTAGCCGAGGTTCCTCAATGTTGTACAATT
>JASHOR010000093.1 GCA_030041005.1 Xanthobacteraceae bacterium | reverse complement strand
ATTCGTTGCGCGTTGTCCGCTTTATCCCCTCTCCCCTTGAGGGAGAGGGTGCCCGAGCGGAGGCGAAGCCGAGCGAGGGCGGGTGAGGGGTCGCGAGCGGAGCCAGCGGCAACACCCGTACCCCTCACCCGGCTCGGTCTCGCAAAGCTCGACTTCGCCACCCTCTGCCGCAAGGGGAGAGGGAAGATAAATTCCACCTGCAACATTGCTCGTTCTCGCGATGCTGTTCGCACCCGAGTTTTGCCAACGAACAGCACGAAAAGGCCCTCCAATCAAAGAAGGGGGCGGAGCGCCGAGAGGCGCATCCATCCAATGGCCGCACCACACATCCGGACGTTACCGCCCGAACGTGCGCGGGGTGCGGCAACGGGCATCGCAGACAAGCCTGCGCCGTCTGCGCAACTTATCTGCTTCGGCGCCCGCTCGCCTTCCGGCGCTCCACCGCGGCACTCGCCGTACCGGACGCATCCAGTATCGGCTCAGCTCCAGACCCGCGCTTCCTGAGACCCGCCCTTACCGGGCGTTACCCGGCTTGGCCTGTCACAGTCTACCGAGCACCTCGGGGACCGGTCATAGTGCCGGTCGGTCGGGGACCCAGAGCCGCCCGGGAGCGGTGTGCGAAACCGCGCGCGGGCACCGCGCTCGCTCCGCTCTTCAGATCGCATCCGGAAAGCGCCCTTCGGACGAGCGAGCGGCGCCGGCTTCTACTCGGCGCGCGGAAGTTGTCAAGCGTTGTCGCCGCGGAAGCGACTATGGTTTGATTTTACGGGGGTTTTGCGTGCCGAGCGCCTTAGGCCAACGGAATGCAGGTCAGCGATTTTAAGCGAATCAAGCGATCGGAGGTCTGAATAGTCCTCTCTACGAGGACGTGATGTCCCTTGCGGGGAGCAATGATTTTCTGGCGATTGGCCCGGACTGGACATAAGGGGATTGTGTCTCTTCTGGGGATGTCGGGGACTATCCGCGAAACGGAAAACCTCTTTGGGGGTACAATCGCCCCAGGAAGGGTCTTTCCATGTCAGTTCTGCTCGAAGCACTAAATCTCGCAGGCAGTATCGGGGCGGTTGTTTCTTGGCCCCCGCTTCTGGTGATTGCGCTGGTCTACATGGCCCTTCGGTCGGGAGGGTATAAATGGAGATGGCTTTACGCTTTGCTCGTTGTTAGCTTCTTCGGGTATGCGACCGATTTAGCTGATCGTTTTGGAGTGATATCCGCGATCCAGCGGCATATGCCCCTTGTCGATCATCACGATTGCGTCATTCGCAATGATCGCGTCGTGTTGGATGGCGCTTCTTATGAACATTGCACCTTTGAGCATGTGACCTTGGTCTACGATGGCGGACATTTTGCATTTACACACAATAATCTGATGTCGCCTATTGTGATCGCCAGTAATGACCCGCGGATTACAGCGGCTATTGGGCTGCTCAACGGGCTCAATTTGTTGAAGGGCTTGACTGTTCTAGACAAGAACGGCCGGCCGATCCCGCCAGGTACACAAACGGTGCCAGCCCCAACAGTTCCCCCGAAATGACATCAACATCCATTTATAACCGTTCCGAAGATATCGGAATTGAAGCGGTTGTTGTAGCGGAACTGAAACTCCGCGACGTACAGCGGCATATAATTTGACCGACATCTTGTGGAACGTGGCCACCACGCCACGCTTGAAGATCGACCAGAACCCTTCAATCGTGTTGGCGTGAACTGCCCCGACGACATATTGATGTTTGTGGTGGTCAATCGCAGCGTGGGGACAGAGGTGGCCAAGTTCCTCGTATCCGCGCCATGCATCGGTCGCCAGCAAGCTGACCTTGTCGGAAACTGCCTCGTGGAGAAAATTGATAACGTCCAACGTATTGACCTTTTCCAGAACGCGCGTCACCACGCTGCCCTTGCGCTGCACCGCCCCGACGATCGGAACTTTGTCTTTTGCGTTGTGTTGTTTTTTGTCCCAATGGCGGTTGTGGTCCTTGCCGCCGATATAGGTTTCATCCATTTCGACAATGCCTCCCAGCTTTTCTTGCGGCTGTATCATCGCAGCGCGGATTTTGTGGCACATGCCGTGCGCCGTCTTGTAGGAGCCAAAGCCCATTTGGCGCTGAATTTGAAGGGCGCTGATGCCTTTCTTGCTGGTGGTCATCAAGTGCACGACCTTGAACCAGTCGCGCAGCGGCTTGTTGGTATTCTCAAAATCGTGCCTGCGATCACACTGAAACGGTAGCCGGTAGAGCCGCCGGGAGCGCATTTGGTGCACTGCCAGTGCCACTTGCGCGTATGCAGGTCATAGATGGCAGGATTGCCGCAACGCGGGCAGCGAACATCATTGGGCCAGCGGCGAGCCTTCAGGTAGGCAGCGCAAACGTCATCGTCACCGATTGGGAATCTGGTCTCAATGCCCGTTCGGTCATCTGATGAACTGGCTTAGGACGTTTCGCCATGGCGGGTACCATTTCAATCCTATGGCTTGCCGCGCATCGTCGCAGTGTCCGCCGCCAAGAAGCCTTTCACCTTGCTCGTTCGCTGGGACAGGGGCGAGCTGAGCCGCGTTGATGTATCGGGCATCGTCAATTCATTTCGCATCTATGAGCCCTTGCGGCGCTCGCCGGATTTATTTCGGCGCGTGCACGTCGGGGAGTACGGGACTGATATTGTCTGGACGGATGCGATCGACATGTCGGCCGACACGCTTTGGCGGCTCGCGCAGGAGCAGTCAGGCGCCACGCTGTCGCCGGCCGACTTCAAGCAATGGCGCGAACGCAAAGCCTATACGCTCGACACAGCAGCAGCGGCGCTCGGCATCAGCCGCCGCATGGTTGTCTATTATGAGCAGGGCAAGAAGCCGCTTCCCCGTGTCGTCGCGCTCGTCACGCGCGCCCTTGAACTTGCGTAGCAGCAGGGCTGTCTTGTGCGGCGCGCGCTCAGGGAGAGCATCGCGCGCAACATGTGTGCGCGGTGGGGTGACAAGAACGCCGCATTTGCTGCGGCGCCGGTACGCCCTCCTGCTCGCGGAGTTCGTCATCGGGCCGGCCACTTCGGGCCGGACCCATTGGCCCGCGACTGTCTTCCTCTACGCGGAGACGTGCAGCCTCAGCTCCCCGCGCGCGTCATTGCCGCGGTCATGATCGGCGTGTAGCCCGGCTCGACTCGGACATCGACCACGGCGACCTTGCCGGCATCGACTTCGGCGATCGCCTTTTCCAGCACGCCGGCGAGATCGGCCGGCTTGGTCACCGGGCCGAAGCCGACCGCGCCCTGGGCGCGGCCCATGGCGGCGAGATCGACTTCCGGCTCCGACATGCGCTGGCCGATCCACTTGTTTTCCACCGGCCGATTGCGCGCGCGCGCCATCCGCTCCTGATGCAGCTCGTCATTATAGAAAGAGCGATTGTTGGCGAGCACGAACAGGCACGGGATCTTGTAGTGCACCGCAGTCCATACCGCGGTGACGCCCATCAGGAAATCGCCGTCGCCGCAGATCGCGATCGGCAGCCGTCCCGAACCCTTGAGCGCCAGCGCCGCGCCGACAGCAATTCCGGGGCCGCCGCCGACGCCGCCGCCGCCGTTCGATCCGACATAATCGAG
>JASHOR010000092.1 GCA_030041005.1 Xanthobacteraceae bacterium | reverse complement strand
TGCCGTCTCCGAGCGTCAGGTAGAGGAAGGTATGAGCCGGATCGACGATGATGGTGCCGGCGGGCTCGTTGCCGGCATAGGGGACCACCTGGCGCAGCAGCGCCGGCGAGGGCAGCTCGCGCGTGTCCGCCTTGAACTGGTAAACCGCCGCGGACGGGTCCATCTGATCGATCGCCTGCGCCGTGGCCGGGACGATCTGCATCGTGACAAAGACAAAGCCGGCAAAGGGCAAGGCGCCGCACAGGCGCCGCAACGTGTTCGCTGGCATGGCACATTCCACCGTGCAAAGAATGCTGCTTGAACAATCGTGCAGATCCTGAAAAGTTCCATTCATCCCTTTGTCGATATGAAAGTGCGGTGCCCCGGCGTATGCAGATCGAAAGATCAAATAAATGTTCGATGCAATCGGCTTGAATTTCTCTGCTTTGGAAACGGTTCAATTCCCAC
Source organism: Xanthobacteraceae bacterium (assembly GCA_030041005.1). Taxonomy (GTDB): domain Bacteria; phylum Pseudomonadota; class Alphaproteobacteria; order Rhizobiales; family Xanthobacteraceae; genus BOG-931. The sequence goes on along the minus strand of JASHOR010000092.1, from coordinate 32,058 downwards.
GTTAAAGGTTCAATTGCATCCGCGCGCTGGCTCGATAGGCGGCGTCAACGTGCTGCTGTCCTGATTTGAAGAAAATTCAGATGGAAGGCCGAATATGGCATTGCTATTCAAACGACGCAGCGCCCGTACACCTTCGCGGGCGAGGACGTGGTCACCGGACTGACGGCGGGATCGCATCCAAGCGGCACCGTATCCCGCGTCTCCAGGCCCGCCGGCATGCGCATGTCACGCAAGACGCCGCGATTTGAATTGAACAGGGGCAAGCGGTCGCCCTTGCGAAATCGATTTACCGTGAATGGGGCTGTGCCGTTGTTGATGCCGGGTGCGGGATAGGGCGCTGCGTTCAGCAGCGATCCAACGGTCACAAATGCGAAAGCCACAACAGCGGCTGCTACGATCGCATACGGATAGATGCGAAAACGAGAGAATTTGGCCATCGGAGCCTCTCTGCAACACCGGACGCTTCTCGGCGAAACGACCCTTGGCGCGCACTCCAACGACCCCCCGAGCTGAACATCACACCGACACCACAAACGCTGCGCCTGCGGTGTCGTTCCTGGGATCAAAACGGAACTCACTGGCTTGTGATCGGGTTTATCAGACTGCGTTTTGGCATTTGCGAACGGCCTGCGACGCTTCAAATAGGAACGCGAAGGAACGAACATTGGCGTTATGGTTTGATGTGGCGGACCGGCCATCCTTTCCCCCCCTCCCCCCGTGCTTGGCCGGCCGTGTGGGACGCAGCCGATATGCCGATCGGCTGCGTCCTTAATCTATTTCGCCAGGATTTGACGGCGGTGCCGACAGCGTACGTCCCGCGCATGCCCAGGGAGGGCGAAGCCGGATGGGTGGCTCGATTGGCCCCCGTCCTTCCGACATGGCGTTCGGGGGACCCGCGATCAGCGATGAAATCGAGGCGCCGTTCCGGAACCCAGGCGCGCCCGGCCGCCGAAAGCCAGATCGGCGATAGCGAGAATCGCGACGTTACAACGTGGGCTGTCGCTCGCCTGCTTGCCGGTCACGCTGGTGCGCCTTGCGCCCGAAGAACAGGGCTTGGCTTATGACCGCGGAGACCACGGTAAGCTGGAACGGCTTGGCAATCAGGAAGGCAGGCTCTGGGCGCTGACCGGTCAGGAAGCGTTCGGGGTATGCGGTAATGAAAATCACTGGCACCTCGAACGAGCCGAGCAGGTCGTTGACCGCATCGAGGCCAGAACTGCCGTCGGCCAACTGAATATCGGCGAGAATGAGCCCCGGGCGCTTCTTTTTGGCGAGCGCCAGCGCCTCGGCGTGGGTTCGGGCGACCCCGATCACATTGTGGCCCAGGCTCTCGACCAACGCTTCGATATCCATGGCGATGAAGGTTTCGTCCTCAATAATGAGGACGTCAGTGGCGATCTCCGCCGCAAGTTCGCGCCCGGATTCCTCGACCAGGGCCCGCAGCGTGGGCAGATTGCAGTCCAGGATTTCTGCGGCGTCCTCCTCGGAAAAGCCCTCGAGCGCCACGAGAAGGAAGGCTTGCCGCGGCCGCGGGGTAATCTGAGTAAGATGCTTTTCGGGCGGCAGAATCGTGCTGCCGGGCTCGGGCTGGCCATTGACGGCGACCGAGTTCCAGATTTTGGTGAACAGCCGATAAAGCGCCACCCGCGAACCGGGCCCAGTTTCCAAGACCTGCGGACTGGCGATCAGCGATTCCAAGGTGGCGGCTACGTAAGCATCGCCCGAGGCCTGACTTCCCGACAGCGCACGGGCATATCGGCGCAAGAACGGTAGCTGCTGAAGCACGGCTTGCGATGTAGACAAAGGTAACCCTCCCCTTCACAAGGCCCGAATCTACCTGCGGCAACGCAGGTCTGCAAAGAAGGTTCCGAAAAAACGCTCCAATAGGGTGGAACAGACTGCGGGACAGTGCGTTAGGCCGTTTAAGTAGGTTATGCGTTGCAAAAGACGGGGGTGCCAGCCGGATGAGCCGAATTCGGCTGATCCACAGGGCGTAAGGGGACGAAGTGAAGCAATGAACAGTCGTAAGACCAACCTTGAAGCCGTAGAGCCGGATACGGACATGTCAGAGCCGCAAGATTCGACCGGCAAGCGGCCCCACAAGCATGAAATCCGTCTCGGCCGCGAGGCCCAGGCGCGGATCGGCGAGCTGTTGCGCACGATGTACAATTCCTACGTTAACCAGGGCGTGCCGCAACATCTTGAGGATCTCGTTCGCCGGCTAGGCGAACAAGACTGAAATTTACGAGGCGTAGTCCGCATGAAGCTCGATCCCGCAATTCGAGATCAGGTACTCGCCACGGTGCCGAGCCTGCGCGCATTTGCCATATCGCTGTGCGGCAACGTAGATCGCGCCGACGATCTGGTGCAGGAGACCTTGCTGCGCGCGCTCGCCCATATCGATTCGTTCGAGCCCGGCACCAACATGCCGGCCTGGCTGTTCACGATCTTGCGCAACCTGTTCCGCTCCGAGTACCGCAAGCGGCGCCGCGAGGTGGAGGACGCCGATGGGCGCTATGCGGAAACGCTCAAGTCCCATCCGGAGCAGACCGGCCGGGTCGAGTTCGAGGAGTTTCGCGCCGCGTTGGCCAAGCTGCCGTCCGATCAGCGCGAGGCTTTGATCCTGGTCGGAGCGTCGGGCTTCTCCTACGACGATGCGGCGGCAATTTGCGGCTGTGCCGTTGGCACCATAAAAAGTCGAGTCAATCGCGCGCGGACGCGGCTTGCAGACCTGCTTGCTATCGATAGCGTCGATGATTTCGGCCCCGACCGCGCCACCCGTGCGGTCTTGGCCGGCGGCGGTCGCGGCTGACACCTGTCTCACGTATAAGAAGGATCGGAACCGAGGCGCGACTGCGACCGCCTCGCGTTGACGGTCGCCGCGCAGCCACGCCGCGTTTGCGACGAACCTTCCTTCCATCGCTTCTTGCCGTCGCCAAGTCCTGCGGCGTGCGCGACCCATCGCTTCGCCAGCTCAATCATGACGCCCCCGATTGACGCCGACGAGATGCGCACCCTGATCGAGGCCGGTGCCGCCGAGAGCGCGGGTAAACGCCATATCCGGTCACCACTTTGTTCGATCCTTGGGATGGTTTAAGACTGCGCCATTCGGTTCGCGATGGAAATCGATCGATGTCTGGCAGCGACGAGCCGGGAAGACTTCCCGGGGGCAATACCGTTCTGGTCGAATTCTCGGGCGGCATCGCCTGGGTGACCATGAACCGGCCAGACAAGCGCAACGCCATCAATCCCGTTCTGTCATTCGAAATGCTTGAAGTGTTCGAGGCGCTGGAAACGGATGATCGCTGCGGTGTGTTGGTGCTCACCGGCGCCGGTGACGCCTACTCCGCCGGCATGGATTTGCGCGAATATTTCCGCGCCACCGACAAGCTTTCCTATGACGAGCGGCTGAAAATCATGCGCAAGAGCGCCATGGCGCAGTGGAAGCGGCTGCAGTTCTACGGCAAGCCAACCATCGCCATGGTCAATGGCTGGTGCTTTGGCGGTGCCTTCAATTCGCTCGTCGCCTGCGACCTTGCGGTGGCCGCGGAAGACGCCACTTTCGGATTGTCCGAGATCAATTGGGGGATCATTCCAGCCGGCACGGTGACCAAAGCGGTGGCGTCGGTCATGGGCCAGCGCGACACCATGTATTACGTCATGACCGGCGAGACTTTTGACGGTCGCAAGGCGGCTTCCATGGGACTGGTCAACGAGGCGGTGCCTCGCGCGCAGTTGCGTTCGCGCGTGGATAAATTGGCCAGGACGCTCCTTGAGAAAAATCCGATGGCGTTGCGCATTGCCAAGCACGCGGCGCGGCGCGTGCGCAACATGCCGTGGGAGGATGCCGAGGACTATTTGTTCGCCAAGCTCGATCAGCTCCGCTTCCTCGATCCGGAAAAGGGTCGCGAAAAGGGCATGACCCAGTTCCTCGACGAGAAATCCTATCGGCCGGGGCTTGCCGCATACCGTCGCGACGACTGAATGCGCGTGCCCGGAGAATCAATCGAAGATTCCATCCCTGCCGCCACAGCGCGTGGAAGACAATTGGAGGCCGGCCCTCGTTCTCTCGTGCGGCTGCTGCGTCCGCGCTCGGTCGCCGTCGTCGGGATCTCGCCCGAGCCGGGATCGATCGGCGCCAACGCGCTTAAGAACCTCACCGATATCGGCTTTGCCGGCGATATCTTTCTGGTCAGCCGGACCAACCGGTCGATCGGCGACCGAGACTGCTTTGCCTCAATCGATGAGCTGCCGGAAAATATTGACGCGGCGGTCCTGGCGGTGCCGCGCCAGGCGACGGCCGACGCGGTGAAGGCCTGTGTGCGGCGAAAGATCGGCGCTGCCGTCGTCTTTGCCGCCGGCTTTGCCGAGATGGACGAAGCCGGGCGCATCGAGCAGAGCAAGTTGGCCGAACTCGCGCGCGACGGCGGGATGGCGCTGTGCGGACCGAATTGCATCGGGCTTGTCAATTTGCCCGGCAAGGTCGCGCTGACATTCGAGCCGTTGGCGCCGCCAGTGGCCGGGAAAGGCCGCGCAATCGGCGTGGTGACGCAAAGCGGCGCCATGTGCTCGACCCTGCGGCTGGCACTGCTGGCAAAGGATCTCAATCTCTCCTGCGTTGTCTCCACCGGCAACGAGGCGCAGCTCACCACTGAGGATTTTCTGGATTATCTGGTCAATGATGCTTCGACGCGCGTCATTGTTCTGTTCATGGAACAGGTGCGCGAGCCGCGGCGCTTTCTGGCGCTTGCCGCGAGAGCACGCGCTAGAAGCAAACCAATCGTACTGATGCATCCAGGCCGCAGCGCCCGCGCGCAATCTTCGGCGCGCACCCATACGGGTGCCATGACGGATAATCATGCGATCATGGCAGCGCTACTCAGGCGCGAGGCGATCGTGCTGGTGGAGACGCTCGATGAACTGATCGACAGTGCCGAGATTTTGGCCCGTTTCGCCACGCCGCCGGCAAAGGGTGCCGCGATCATGACCAATTCCGGCGCTTTCAAGGGCTACGCGCTCGATTTCGCCGAGACGCTCGGGCTCGACCTGCCGCCATTGTCGGCGCCGAGCGTCGAAGCCATCAAGAAGATCTTGCCGCCCTTTGCAGCCGTCGAGAATCCGGTCGACGTGACCGCAATGAGCATCCGCGATGCCAGCATCTTGGGTCGCACCGCGGCGCATTTGCTCGCGGATCCGGCGATGGGTTCGCTCGTTGTTTCTGTCGTAGCTGGTGCGCCGCGTTTCGCCATGGACAAGGCAAAATCCATCATCGATGGCATTGCCGATCTGCAAAAGCCCGTCGCGGTCGCCACCATGGGCGACGAGACGCCGCTGCCGCAGGAATTTGCGGCCGCACTGCGTGAAAAGGGGCTCGCCTTCTTCCGTTCACCCGACCGCGCCTTGCGGGCAATGGCGAATGCCACCTGGCACGGTCACGCTGCGGCAGCCGCGCAGCGTTGCGCTCCCGAGATCGTGCCAGATTCTCACGCGCCACTGCCTGCTGGAGCGCTCGCCGAGTATCAGGGCAAGGCATTCCTCAGGTCGATCGGTATTTCCGTACCGGCCGGCGAACTCGCGCGCGACGGGGAAGAAGCCTGCGCGCTCGCACGCCGTATCGGCTATCCGGTGGCGTTGAAGGCACAAGCGGCGGCGCTTACCCACAAGAGCGATGCCGGCGGAGTTGTGCTCGGTATCGCCGATGCGGCGGCGTTGACGCGCGCATGGAAAGCGGTCGCAGCCAACGTCCGCGGTGCGCGGCCGGACGTGCCGCTCGACGGCATGCTGGTCGAGCAAATGGCAGCGCCTGGGCTGGAGCTCGTCGTCGGGGCGCATCGCGACCCGGCTTGGGGCCCTTATCTGACCGTCGGCCTCGGTGGCGTCTGGATCGAGGCGCTCGCCGATCTGAGGGTGTTCGCTGCCGATCTCGATCGCGACGGCATTGTCGAGGAATTGCGAAAACTCAAAGGTGCAGCGCTGCTTTACGGGCATCGCGGCGCAGCCGCGGTTGACCTCGACGCCATTGCCGGTTGCGTACTGCGCCTCGGTGCCCTGGTGCGCGCCGATGCGCGCATTGCCGAGATCGAGATCAATCCGCTCGCGGTCTATCCCAATGGCGTGCTCGCGCTCGACGTGCTGATGCGCGTGGACGAGACGGCCCGGCAGGGCTAGTGTGGCGGTTCAGAAGTCCGCATCATTTCTGCCGCGACCTCGTCATGCGGAGTTCTGAACCAAAGCCACGCGAGATCAATAAGTTGCTAGTGTCCTTCGATTCCGAAGTTCGCAAACGAGGGTGCCGCATAATGATGCGAACTTCGGAATCGGGACACTAGGCGGCCCGACGCTGGGCATCACCCCTTTTCTCATCCGCTCGATCCATTACAGTCGCCCGACAAATCTGCACCGGCGGAGGTTTCGTGCCCATGCATCAAGAGGTCGTCGGTTTCCAATCAGCGGGGTTACGCCTGCATGGTGTCCTGAGCGTGCCGGAGGGCTTGCGGCCCGGCGAGCGGCGTGCCGCGTTTTTAGTGCTGCACGGCTTCGGCTCCAACTGCGAAAGCCCGACTTGTCTGGCTCCGGCGAAGGTGCTCGGGGGCTTTGGCTATGTCACCTTGCGATTCGACATGCGCGGCTGCGGCAAAAGCGAAGGCGAATTCGGCCGCGTCATCTGCCTCGAACAGGTCGAGGACGCCGGCAACGCGCTCGAGTGCCTGGCCAGGCACCCGAACGTGGACGCCGACCGCATTGCCGTGATCGGCTCGAGTTTTGGCGGCGCCGTTGGCGTTTACGCCGGGGGCACTAATCCGCGCATCGCCGCAGTGGTATCCAACGGAGGCTGGGGACACGGCGAGCGCAAATTCCGCGGCCAGCATCCGACGCCGCAAGCGTGGGCAAAATTCACCGCGATGCTGGAGGAGGGCAAGGCCTGCCGCGCTCGCACCGGAAAATCGCTGATGGTGCCACGTTATGACATCGTGCCGATCCCCGACCATGTCCGCGCCAATCTGGAGAAGCAGGGGGTCGGCATGCTGGCGCCCGGCTCGGTGGAAATGTTCCCGGCGGAGACGGCGCAAAGCATGTTCGATTTTCGCGCCGAAGACGTTGTGGGAAATATCGCGCCGCGGCCGCTGCTGCTTATTCACGCCGCCAAAGATTCGGTGACGCCGACCGAGCAGTCGGTCGAAATGTTCAGACGCGCCGGACAGCCGGCCGAGCTGCACTTGTTCTCCGGCCTCGATCATTTCCTGTTCGCGGAGAAATCGACGCGCGTCTGGAACATGCTGCGACAATGGCTCGATACCTATTTCCCGGCCGCAAAGTGAAACCGGCCTTGCTTGCCGGGATTCGACGCAAGATGACGTGGCGCACACACGCCTGACAACGGCAACAATCCGAGGCCGTGGGGCGTGGCTGTGCTGCGTCGCGCAGGCAGTGCGTCCAGCAGCGGACCTGAGATGATCGGAGACGACGAGTGAACGCAAACATCCTGGTGGGCCACGAGGAGCTGCACCGCTTCATCCGCGACGTGCTCGCGGCGTTGGGCGCGCGCGGCGACGCCGCCGCCACCGTCGCCGACGGCCTGGTCTGGGCCAATCTGCGCGGCGGTGACGGCCATGGCGTCTCGCGGTTGCCGCGCTACGTCCGTCTTATCAAGAGCGGTGACATCGATTTGCAGGCGGCGCCGCGCCTCGTTCATGATCGGACAGCCACGTTCGTGCTCGACAGCGGCCATGGTTTTGGGCCGGTGGCGTGCATGCGCGCTGCGGCGCTTGCCGTCGAGCGGTCCAGAGCCGTCGGGATTTGTTACGGGATCGTGCGCGAAACGACCCACACCGGCGCCATCGGCCGCTACGCGCAATGGATCGCGCAACAGAACTGCGCCGCGTTGATTATGGCCTGCGGCCCGGCGTTGATGGCCTATCACGGGACCCGCGTCGCCAGCATGGCAACGAGCCCGATCGCGATCGCGGTGCCTGGCGGCAAAGGTGGACTGATCGTGCTCGACATGGCGACGAGCACGATCTCGAACGGCAAGATATTGCAGGCGCGTGCGACCGGGCAGCCGCTGCCTGCCGGTACCGTGCTTACCGCGGATGGCGAGCCGACCACCGATCCGTCGAAGGCGGAGATTTTGCTGCCGCTCGGCGGTCCGAAGGGCTCGGGACTGGGCCTGATGTTCGAAATGCTTGTCAGCGTCCTCGCCGCTGCGCCGATCCAGTCACGCGCGCTCGGCCCGGCGCACCGCACGCGCCATGTCGCCAATCTCGCCATGCTCGCGATCGACATTGCAAGCTTCCGCCCGCTTGCAGACTTTGCAGGCGACGCCGACGCGCTCGTCGCAATCCTCAAGTCGCTTCCTCGCCAATCCGGCTTCGACGAAGTCACGATGCCCGGTGAGCGTTCGGCACGCACGGAAGCGAAGCGACGCAACTGTGGGATTCCGATTCCGGAGAAGCTATGGGCGGAGCTTGAGCGACTTGCGCAGGCTCAGGCGGTCAGCATGCCGGAACGTTTATCCGCAGCCGCTGTCGGTTTTTCCGATCGGCAGTCCTGAGGCTTCGGACCGCTGCCGGATTGCCGGTGCCAAGCCGGTCCCGTTGTCTTAGCTGTGGCAGGATCGCGGCGGCTGAAACTACGCCGCGGCCTGCTTCTTATCCCCGCGCTCCAGCGATTGCATCGCTTCGTCGACCGTCTGCACGTCGCCGAACTGGCCATAGAAGCTCGACAGCGTGGCGTTGTGCTCCTCGTCGGTATGGGTGGCGAGGCCGTCGGCAACCATGATGACCTTGAAATTGAGCATCATCGCGTCGCGCGCGGTGCTTTCGCAGCAGACATTGGTCGCGGTGCCGGCGATCAGCAACGTGTCGATGCCGCGGTTGCGCAGATGACGCTCGATGTCGGATGAGCCTTGAATGAAGGCGCTGTAGCGCTTCTTGGTGATCTGCGCATCCTCCGGACGGATGTCGTTCAAGTGCCAGAACTCATAGCCGTCCGCCCCGATTTCCATCGATTTCAAGCGGCGCTCGGCCCGATCCGGGCTTTGCAGAAAATCATGGTAGTTCGACCAGCTCCGGCGCGTGTCATCGGTGCCGTTGCGCACCCACACGACGTGACCGCCGCGTCGCCGCAACTCGGCGGCCAGCCGATTGATGTTCGGCACGATCTCGCGCGCGGCCGGAATTTCGCTCTGATGACCCTGCTTGACGAAGTAGTTCTGCATGTCGACTACAATCAGGCCGGTTCGCCGCGGATCGATGGCGTCGAACGGATGCAGCTTACCCAGGCGCATCTGCAGGCGGTCCACGGTGGCTTTGGAAATCGCGATCTTGTGCATCCCTGGATCCTCAACTACTCGTCTTGCCGGGGTGATAGGAACCAGTTTGGCATAGAAGTTAAGCGGAATCGAGCGCATGTCCGGCACGCATAGCGACACTTCAGGCGGCGCCTGGGAATTCTGGATCGATCGCGGCGGCACCTTTACCGACGTGATCGGCCGTCGGCCGGACGGCGCGCTCGTGACCCACAAGCTTCTGTCTGAAAACCCCGAGGCCTATCCCGACGCTGCGGTCGCGGGCATTCGCCACCTGCTGGGTGTTGCCCCCGGCGCCCCCATCCCGGGCGCCCTCATCGACGCGGTCAAAATGGGCACCACTGTAGCCACCAATGCGCTTCTTGAGCGCAAGGGCGAGCGCACGCTTCTGCTCATCACCAAGGGTTTTGCCGACGCATTGCGCATCGGCTACCAGGCGCGGCCGAAGATTTTTGCCAAGCACATTATCAAGCCCGACATGCTCTACGAGCGCGTTGTCGAGGTCGACGAGCGCGTTCGCGCCGACGGCACCGTGGAGCGCGAATTGGATATTGCCGCCGTGCGCGGCGAGCTTGAACGCGCCAAGTCGGACGGTATCCGCGCGGTCGCCGTGGTGTTCATGCATGCCTACCGGCACGGCGATCACGAAAGGCGTGTAGCCGCGTTGGCGCGCGAGCTTGGCTTCGCGCAGGTCTCGGCAAGCCATGAGGTGTCGCCGCTCATCAAGCTGGTCGGCCGCGGCGACACCACGGTCGTGGACTCCTATCTGTCGCCGATCCTGCGCCGCTACGTTGAGCAGGTAGCGGGCGATTTGAATTCGCGAAGCGCCGAGGAATTGTCTCCAACTGCCGGCGATCGAGCCGACCGAAGTCGCCTCATGTTCATGATGTCATCGGGCGGTCTGACGGCGGCGGAATTGTTTCGGGGCAAGGATGCGATTTTGTCCGGGCCGGCTGGTGGGGTCGTCGGCATGGCTGAGACCGGCCGGGCGGCGGGTTTTTCCCGGCTGATCGGCTTCGACATGGGCGGCACCTCGACGGACGTCTCGCACTACGCCGGCGAATATGAACGTGCGTTCGAGACCGAAGTCGCCGGCGTGCGCATGCGCGCGCCGATGATGCTCATTCATTCAGTGGCGGCGGGCGGCGGCTCGATCCTGCACTTCGACGGCGCGCGCTTCCGCGTCGGTCCCGACTCCGCCGGCGCCAATCCTGGGCCCAAATGCTATCGCCGTGGCGGGCCGCTCGCCGTGACTGATGCCAACGTCATGGTCGGCAAGCTCATTCCTGATTTTTTCCCGAAGATTTTCGGATCGGGACAAAATCTTCCACTCGACGGCGAGGCGGTGAGTGCCGCCTTTGCGGCGCTGGCGAAACAGATCGGTGACGGCCGCAGTGCGGAACAGGTTGCCGATGGCTTCATCAAGATCGCAGTCGAGAACATGGCGAATGCGATCAAGAAGATATCGGTGCAGCGCGGTTATGACGTGACGCGCTACGCACTCAACTGCTTCGGCGGTGCCGGCGGCCAGCACGCCTGTCTCGTCGCCGACGCGCTCGGCATGGAGAGGGTGCTGATCCATCCGATGTCGTCGCTTCTTTCCGCTTACGGCATGGGGCTCGCCGATATCCGCAGCGTCCGTCAGCAGGCGATCGAGGAAAGATTCGGGGAGAACGCGCGAGTGAGGCTGCAGGAGGTGGCGGTCAAGCTCGCCGGTGCCGCAATTGCCGAGGTCGCGGATCAGGGCGTCGCCGCCGACCAGATCAGGTTGCACGTGCGGGCCCACATTCGCTACGCGGGAACTGATACGCCGCTGATCGTCGAGGCCGGCAGCACCAAAATGTCACCTCTCCTCCTGAGGAAAACGTCGACGGGCGAAGCGCGCCGGAAGGGGGGCAACCCTGCGCGCCGGTCAGTGAAGGCCCGCCGTCCTAACTCTTCCCTTCAAGGGGGGAGTGGACAGGCTGTGCAAGCAGCACTGGCATCTCTCGGCACAATGAAGGTCGCCTTCGAGCGCGCCCACAAGGCGCAGTTCGGCTTTGTCGATCGGAGCAAAGAGCTGGTTATCGAGGCGATTTCGGTAGAGGCCGTGGGCGGCGGCGCCAGGTTCCGGGAAAAGGCAAGCGCGATCAGGCGGAGGCCACTGCCGGCTCCGGCACGGCGCCTGCGGTTTTTCTCCGGCGGCAAGTGGCAGCGCGCCGTGGTCTATACGCGCGATACATTGGCGCCGGGGCATAAGGTCAAAGGCCCCGCCATTGTCGTTGAGCGGCACCAGACGGTCGTGGTCGAGCCCGGCTGGCTGGCGGAATTGACGCAAAAGAATCACCTGGTGCTGCGGCGGGTCGAGAAGCTCAAGCGCGCGCGCGCCATCGGCACCCATGCCGATCCGGTGATGCTTGAAGTCTTCAACAACCTGTTCATGTCGCTTGCCGAGCAGATGGGTGTTGCGCTGCAGAACACCGCCTACTCGGTCAACATCAAGGAGCGGCTCGATTTCTCGTGCGCCGTGTTCGACGGCAGCGGCTCGCTGGTCGCCAATGCGCCGCACATTCCGGTGCACCTCGGTTCCATGGACCGCGCCGTCGAGACCATCGTGCGCGAAAACGAGGGGAAAATTCGCCCGGGCGACGTCTACGCGATCAACGCGCCGTACAACGGCGGCACGCACTTGCCGGACATCACCGTCTGCACGCCCGTGTTTGACGGCAAGACAATCCTCTTCTGGGTCGCCTCGCGCGGCCATCATGCCGATGTCGGCGGCATGTCCCCCGGCTCGATGACGCCGAACGCGACCAATATCGAGCAGGAAGGCGTCTACATCGACAATTTCAAGCTCGTGGACCGCGGCCGCTTTCGCGAGAAGGAGCTTCGCGCGCTGTTGACCGGCGCCAAATATCCGGCGCGCAATCCACTGCAGAACGTCAACGACATCAAGGCGCAGATCGCTGCCAACGAAAAGGGCGTGCGCGAACTGCGCAAAATGGTGGCCCATTTCACGCTGCCGGTCGTGCGCGCCTACATGCGGCACGTGCAGGACAATGCAGCCGAGAGCGTGCGCCGCGTGGTCGACCGGCTGCATGACAGTGCATTCGCAGTGGAGACCGACCAGGGCGCACGGATCAAGGTGCGTATCGCGGTGGACAGGAAGAGTCGCGAAGCCACCGTCGACTTCACCGGCACCAGCCCGCAGCAAATGACCAACTTCAACGCGCCCGAGCCGGTCACGCGCGCCGCCGTGCTCTACGTGTTCCGTGTCATGGTCGACGACGACATCCCGATCAATGCTGGTTGCCTGCGGCCGATCCGCATCGTCGTGCCGAAGGAATCCATGCTGTCGCCGGAATTTCCTGCCGCCGTGGTCGCCGGCAATGTCGAGACCTCGCAGGAGGTGACCAATTGTCTGTTCGGCGCCCTTGGCGCCATGGCGGGGGCGCAGGGCACCATGAACAATTTGAATTTCGGCAACGCGCGCCATCAGTATTACGAGACGATCTGTTCCGGATCGCCGGCCGGCCTCGGCTTCCCCGGCACCGATGCCGTACATACGCACATGACCAATACGCGGCTCACCGATCCGGAGATTCTCGAATTCCGCTATCCGGTGCTGCTGGAGGATTTCCACATCCGAAAAGGCTCAGGCGGGCGCGGCAAATGGAACGCAGGCGACGGCATCATCCGCACGATCCGCTTTCTGGAAAAGATGGAATGCACAATTCTGTCAGGCCATCGCCGGGTACCGCCGTTTGGGCTTGCCGGCGGCGAGGATGGACAGATCGGGCAGAACTCCGTGCGCCGTAACGACGGCAGCGTGGAAAGGCTCAAAGGCTGCGATGCCACTATTATCGATGCCGGCGAAGCGATTATCATCCAGACGCCGACGGCGGGCGGCTACGGCAAGCCTGAAGGCGCGACTTAAGCGCAGTCGATCCGCGTCGTGTCCGGCGAAGCGTGGGGCCTGGCGCGTACCAACCGTGGCAAACCCTGCTGTGCCGTGCCGCAGGCCGTCAGGACGGCCATACCTTGCGTTCGTAGAACGTCCACGGCAGAGCGAACAGGCGCGGATTGAAGGTGCCGGCAGCGCAATCGGTTGCCTCCTGTTCGGTGAGCGGGATCGCGCCGCCCGCAATCTCGGCTTGAAGCTGGATCTGCGCGTTCTCTTCGAGGAAGGCGCAGCGACGACGTGCTAATGCGCCGACGGCGGTGTGCCCTTTGATCCCGATCGGGTCATGATGCAACCGACCGGCACGAGAACGATTATCGCGATCAGGATGAGCCATAGTATGGCATCGATCAGCATCACACGTCTCCGCTTGGCATCCATCGTGTCGCAACGCGCCTGAGCGTGCCACGCGCACGCACGTCGCTACTGGCTCGGCGTTCGCTGTCAGAACGATGGTCTTGATGTGTATGCTGCCCGCCGAGGGCACATTCGCTGCCTTTAAGTTTGCGGAAGGTCGGCACATTCTGCCGGCAGCTCTACTTTCAAGCTTATCACGACCCGCAAGAAAAAGCCCGGCCCGGTCTTTCGGCGGCTCAATGCCCGGCGGACGCCTGCGCGGTCGCGGGCTCTGGCCGGCGCATCAGCAGCGTAAATCCGGCGAACGCTGCATAAAGCAGGCAAAGCAGCAGGAACACGTCGGCGAAGGCCATCACGACCCCTTGCTGGTGCACCAAAAGAAACAACTGCTTGAGCGCCATGGTCTGCGCGTCCGAGCCCGACAGCCGCGCGGCGAGATTCTGCAACGTCTCCACGACCGGTTGGCGCGACCAGGTAACGGCGTCATGCAGGCGAGCGAAGTGAAGGTCCATGCGATTGTCGAGCACGGTGTTGAGCGCCGCGAGCCCGACGGCGCCGCCGAGATTGCGTGTCAGATTGAACAACCCCGAGGCATTTTTCAGCCGCTCGGGCGGCAACGTGCCGAGCGCCACGTTGGTGATCGGCACGATCGCGAGCATCGTCCCAAAACCGCGCAGAATCTGCGGTACGAATAGCTGCCAGAAGTCCCAATCGGCCGTCAGATAGCCGAGTTCCCAATTGCTCAGGCCCAGGATCAGGAAGCCCGCCGTCAGCATGAGGCGCGGATCGGTTCGTTCCATCAGCCGGCCGGCGAGTGGAGCCGTAAGGAACATGACGACGCCGGAGACGAACATGGTCTTGCCGATCATTAAGGCGTCGTAGCCGCGGACCTCGCCGAGATACAGAGGATAAAGATAGGTGAGGCCGTAAAGACCGATGCCAAGCACGAACGAAAAGACGCTGCCGAGAGCGAAGTTGCGGTCGAGAAAGGTCCCCAGATCGACAATCGGATTGCGCGCCGTGAGCATGCGAACGAGGAAGATGACGGCGGAACAGGCCGACACGACCGTCATGAGCGCAATGGTGGAATCATCAAACCAGTCGTAGCGCGGCCCGTCTTCGAGCACATATTCGAGTGCGCCAAGGAACAGCGCCATGAATGTCAGCCCGATCCAGTCGAACGTCTCGAACAACGAAAAATCCGGTCGGTCGAAGTCGATCAATGTCAGCGCCGCAATCGTGACGACGATGCCGGGAATCACATTGATGAAGAACAGCCAGTGCCAGGACAGTGCGTCGGTCAGGTAGCCGCCGACGGTCGGGCCGATGGTCGGCGCCAGCGTCGCAACCAGTCCGATCAACGGCACCACCACCGGCATGCGCGAGCGCGGAAAGATGATGTAGGCGGACGCGAACACCGTCGGCACCATGCCGCCGCCGATGAAGCCCTGCACGGCGCGCCAGACAATCATCTCGTTCATGGACGAGGTGAATCCGCACATCAGGCTGGCGAGAGTGAAGCCGGCGGCGGCGGTGGCGAACATGATGCGCGTGCCGAGCGCGCGCGAGAGGAAGCCGGACAGCGGAATGGCAATCACCTCGGCCATCAGATACGACGTCTGGACCCAGGTGATTTCGTCGCTGGAGGCGGCAAGGCCGGCCTGGATTTCCGAGAGCGACGCCGACACCACTTGGATGTCGAGGAAGGCCATGAACATGCCGAAGCACATGGCCAGGAACGCGATCAGGCGTGCCGGATCGATGCGGTCGGCGTCGTCTGGCGCGGGGATTGCCGCATTGTCGTCTGCCAGGGTCGCTGCGGATGACACGATGAAGCCCGGTGTGTTGTTCAGCGCGACGCAGCGCGAATAGCACTGGCGTCGGCGGACGCTGCCTCTTTGGTATTGACGCTCACCACGACGGACATGCCGGGGCGCAGCAATCCTTCGTTGGCGACTGCCTGCGGTACGCGGATGCGTACGGGCAGGCGCTGCACGATCTTTGTGAAATTGCCGGTCGCGTTATCGGGCGGCAGCAGCGAGAATACGGCGCCGGACGCCGGCGAAATGCTCTCGATCGCGCCGTGGATATTGTGCGCGGGCAGCGCGTCGACCGCGATCGTGGCCGTTTGGCCCGGCCGCAGTTGCGCCAACTGCGTTTCCTTGAAATTAGCATCGACGAAAACGTCGGCAAGCGGGACGAGGCTCGCGAGTCTCTGGCCGGGTTGCAGATAGTCGCCGACCTGCACTGCGCGGTTGCCGATCACGCCGTCGATCGGAGCGCGAATTACCGTGAACGACAGGTCGCGCTCCGCCTTGGCGAGCGCAGTCTTCAGTTCGGCGAGGGTGCCGATCGCTTCCTGTTGCTGACCCTCGAGCACGGCGACGGTTGCGGTCGCGGATTCGACTGTGGCCTGGGCCGATTGCACGGCGGCGGCGGCCTGATCGCGACTGGCCTGCGTCTGTTCCAGGGTCTGGCGGCTGCTGAAATCCTTGGTTGCCAGAAAATTCTGCCGCGCCAATTCCAGGTCCCAGCGCTTGGCGGCGGCCTGTGCCGAAACAAGTTGCGCCTTGGCCTGGCTGACGGCCGCCTTCTGAGCGTCGATCTGATGTCCAATCCGGGCGATCGTCGCCTGTTGGGTAGCGACCGTCTCGCGCGCCGAATCGGCGGCGAGGCGATAGTCGCCGTCGTCGATCGTGGCGATCACGTCGCCGGCATGCACGCGGGCGTTGTCAGTCACCAGCACCTCGGCCACATAGCCGGGCACTTTCGCTGCAAGCGTGGTGTTGTGAGCCTCCACATAGGCGTCGTCGGTGGAAACCATGAACCGTCCGACGGTCCACCAATGGTAGCCGAACCACCCGGCAGCGCTGACGGCGAGCACCAACGCCGCGCCGAGCGCAAGCTTGCGGGTGGTCAGCCGCTGCGGCCGGTTGCGGCCTGATGCTCTCGCCACGAATTGAACAGGGTCGAGCCTGGTCACAGAGGGGATAGGCGCCTCGCCCGTAGCTAGGCCGACCTCGTGAGCCATTGCCTCGGGCTTTGCCTGTTCGGCTGCGGGAGTGCCTTCGAGCGGAACCGAGCCGCCGTCCCATTCCTGCTTGCGATACATGCCGCGCTCCCTTTTCCGACCCCGGGACTAGATCGTTGACCGAACCGTTCGGTCATTAATAATCGCGGACGATAGCCGTGTCAATATTGACCGAACGGTTCGGTCAAATTATATTGATGGTCAAGAAATTACGGGCCGCGGGACGGTCTAAAGGGGGAACGAGGAGCCCAACCATGAGCGCGCAGCCAGTGCGGGACAGGCAATCGCGGACCGGCGGCGATGAAGACAGCGCCAAACGGCGGCAGATCATCGACGGAGCGCGCGAGGTCTTCCTGTCTCAGGGTTTCGATGCCGCCAGTATGAACGACATTGCCCGCGCCGCCGGAGTCTCCAAGGGGACGCTCTACGTCTATTTCGCCAACAAGGAGGAATTGTTCGAGGCCATCGTCGAGCAGGAATGCGACGCCCAGGCCGAGGGAATCTTCAATCTCGATCCGAACGATCATGACGTTGCAGCGGTATTGACGCGGCTCGGCATCGCCTACGTCAAATTTCTCTGCCGGCCGGAGAAGGCATCGGCCATTCGGACCGTCATCGCCATAGCCGACCGGATGCCGGAAGTCGGGCGAAGGTTTTACGAGTCCGGGCCCGCTTCCGGCATTGCGCGGCTCGCGACGTACCTGTCAGAGCAGGTCAAAGCGGGCGTGCTGGCGATGGAGGATTGCGAGATCGCCGCGGCGCAATTCATGGAATCGAGCCACGCCATGCTGTTCAAGCCGATCGTCTTCAACTTCGCTTCAGCTCCAAGCGAGGAACAGGTCGAACGCAGCGTGCGCATCGCCGTCGCGGTCTTCCTTGCGGCCTATCGGCCGGCCGCCAAGGCGTAGGCGCCCCCCGCGCCCGTTGTGCGCAGCCGATAGAGCGACGAACTCTTCGCCGCTTGACGATGGATCGAATAGCGCATGTTGGGCTTGTCGCCTTGCCAATAGAGGGTGTAGTCCGCGACCACGCTGGCGCCGTCGGGCAACGGCAGCACGGCCTTGCACACGACCTTATCCTTGCTCGCCGAGACCGTTGTGATCGGCGCGTAGCGCGTCGGCTCGAGCTTGAGCTCCTTGAGGACCTGCGCCAGCGTCTGTTTGGCCGCCGACGAGTCGCACTCCGGAAGCGTCAAACGTGCACGCAGCCCCCGATAGAAAATCACCCCCGCGACGACGAGTATTGGAATGCCGAGGAGGCGAACGAGAAGCCGATATGTGCTGCTCGTCGGTGACGATCGTGGCGGAGACCAGCGGCGGGCGCGGAGCGGGGCGGGCGGCTTGGGCGGAGTGTTCTCCGAGGACATGTCCGGACGTTCTCTGGGCGACCGAACGTTACATCGGATTTCGCCCGTTCCGGTGCAAGTCGCCCCGGTTCGTCGCGCCGTGGGTACGCGCCGTCTATTTCCGCCTACACATCCTTGGCGATCTGTTCCGTCATCTTCTTGGCGTCGCCCAGGAGCATCATCGTGTTATCGCGATAGAACAGCGGATTGTCGATGCCGGCATAGCCCGAGGCGAGCGAGCGCTTGTTGAACATCACAGTACCGGCCTTCCAGACCTGCAGAACCGGCATCCCGTAAATCGGCGACTTCGGATCCTCTTCGGCGGCGGGATTTGTTACGTCGTTGGCGCCGATCACGTAGGCGACGTCGGCCTGGGCAAATTCGGAATTGATGTTTTCAAGCTCAAAAACCTCATCGTAGGGCACATTGGCTTCGGCGAGCAGCACGTTCATGTGACCGGGCATGCGGCCGGCCACGGGATGAATGGCGTATCTGACCTCGACCCCTTCGGCCTTGAGCTTGTCGGCCATTTCACGCAACGCGTGCTGCGCCTGCGCCACCGCCATGCCGTAACCGGGGACGATGATGACCTTCGAGGAATTTTTCAGAATGTAGGCGGCGTCCTCCGCTGAACCGAGCTTGACCGGCCGGTGCTCGGCACCGCCGGCCGGGCCGGCCACTTCGCCGCCGAAGCCGCCGAGAATCACGGAGATGAACGAGCGGTTCATGCCCTTGCACATGATGTAGGACAGAATCGCACCGGAAGAGCCGACCAGCGCGCCAGTGATGATCAGCGCGGTGTTTTCCAAGGTGAAGCCGACCCCTGCGGCCGCCCAGCCCGAATACGAATTAAGCATCGAGATCACGACCGGCATGTCGGCGCCGCCGATCGGAATGATGATGAGGATGCCGAGCAGGAACGACACCGCAGCAATCGACCAGAAACCGATGTGAGCCTGCGTCTCGAAGAACCAGACGATCAGAGCGACAAGGCCGAGCCCCAGCGCCATATTGATGACGTGACGGAGCGGCAGCACGATCGGCTTGCCGCTCATGCGGCCGGAGAGCTTCAGGAAAGCGATCACCGAGCCGGTGAAGGTGAGGGCACCGATGGCGACACCCAGCGACATTTCGATCAGGGTTTCGCTGCGGATCGCGCCCACGGTGCCGATGCCGAAGGCGCTGGGCGCGTAAAGGGCGCCTGCGGCCACAAGCACGGCGGCCAAGCCGACGAGCGAATGAAAGCCCGCGATCAGTTCCGGCATGGCGGTCATCGCCACGCGGCGCGCGATCGTCGCTCCCGCGCCGCCGCCGAACGCCACGGCAACCACGATCAGCACCCAGGCGGAAAACCCGACCGGCGGATGCGAGGCGAGCGTCGTGGCAACGGCGATGGCCATGCCAATCATGCCGAGGAGATTGCCGCGCCGGCTCGTCTCCGGATTCGACAGGCCACGCAGCGCCAGGATGAAGAGGACGGCGGCGAGCAGATAAAGAAGAGCGGTGATGTCGGCGTTCATTGGGATGCTCTTCTTGCCCCTCGTGGGAGAAGGTGGCGAGCAGCGAAGCTGCGGGCCGGGTGAGGGATCGGCAATTTCGATGCGACTTCCCCCTCACCGGGCGCGCCACGCGCCATAGTCGATGCTTTGCATCGGCGTTCCACGGGCAAAGGACGACGGCCGAAGCCAGCCTTTGCCTCTCGCGCCGGGGGAGAGGGGAAGGGTGATGCGCCGTTCATCATCATCGCCTGTCTTTCCGGTGAAACATGCCGAGCATGCGCTGTGTCACCAAAAAGCCGCCGAAGATATTCACGGAGGCGAAACTGAGTGCAACGAAGCCGAGCGCGCGCGCCCAGATTGGACCGGTATCGGTGCCGACCAAAGCGACGCCGACCGCGAGCAGCGCGCCGACCACTATGACGGAGGAAATGGCGTTGGTTACCGACAGCAGTGGCGTATGCAGCGCCGGTGTCACCGACCAGACGACGTAATAGCCGACGAATACCGCCAGCACGAAAATCGAAAAGCGGAATACTAACGGGCTGACTATACCGTTCACCGCCGCCGGTACGGAAGGCACCGCCGCCGCCATGGTGTTGACCTGGGCGAGGATCGAAAGAGTGACCATTCCGGGTCTCCGTTTTCTGTTCGCCTCCCCCTTGTGGGAGGGGGTGGGGTGGGGTGGGCACGTTGAGTGTCGGTACCTCGGCCTGCCCCTATCTACCCTGCCCTGCGAGGGGGAAGGGAATATTCTCAGCAGCTTGCCGCCTCACGCCGCGCTCTTCGGTGCAAACGCCGGATGAACGATGGCGCCGTCGCGCGTGAGCGCGGTGGCCTTGACGATGTCGTCATCCCAATTGACCGCGAGCGCCTTGGTTTTCTTGTCGAAGAGATTTTCCAGGAAGGCGTAAAGGTTCTTGGCGTACAGACTCGAGGCTGTGGCGGCGAGTCGGCCGGGAACATTGCGATAGCCGATGATCTTTACCCCGTTCAATTCGGTCACGGCGTCGGGCGCGACCCCTTCGACATTGCCGCCGCGCTCGACGGCAAGATCGACGATCACCGAACCCGGCCGCATCGATTCGACCATCGACCTGGAGATGAGTCGCGGCGCCGGCCGCCCCGGAATAAGCGCAGTGGTGATTACGATGTCCTGCTTCTTGATGTGTTCGGCGACCAACGCCGCCTGCTTGGCCTGATACTCCTTCGACATTTCCTTGGCGTAGCCGGCAGCGGTCTCGGCCGCCTTGAACTCCTCGTCCTCGACGGCAACAAATTTGGCGCCGAGGCTCTCGACCTGCTCCTTGGCGGCGGGGCGTACGTCGGTTGCGGTGACGACAGCGCCGAGTCGGCGCGCGGTGGCGATCGCCTGCAGGCCAGCCACTCCGGCGCCCATGACGAACGCCTTGGCCGCGGGCACGGTGCCGGCTGCGGTCATCATCATCGGCAATGCCCGGCTGAATTCGGCGGCGGCGTCGATCACCGCCCGGTAACCGGCCAGGTTCGCCTGGCTGGAAAGCACGTCCATGACTTGGGCGCGGGTAATGCGCGGCAACAGTTCCATGGCAAAGCCCACGACACCCGCCTCGGCCATGGCGCGCAGCGCGTCGTCGCGGCCATACGGGTCCATGATGGCGATGACCAGCGCGCCCTTCTTCAGACGGCTGAGGGCGGCGCGCTCCGGACGCCGGACCGCGAGGGCGATGTCGGCCCCGTCGACGGCATCAGGCGCCACGGTGGCCCCGGCCGCGGCGTAATCGGCATCGAGAATGCCGGATTTCACGCCGGCGGCCGGCTCGATGGCGACTTGCGCGCCAAGTGCGATTATCTTCTTCACGGTCTCGGGGGTGGCGGCGACCCGCGGTTCGTCCGCATCCGTCTCGGCAAGGACCGCGACCTTCATGATGCCTCCAAGGGCCGGCGGCTACGCAGCCGCCACACGTCAGCGGACCGCATAGCGATCGGCCGATCCGACCGGCACTGTGTCATTATCAAACCAGGAAATACGCCATCAGGATGAGGACGACGACGACGAACGCGATTCCGACCTTCACGAGCGTCACGAAGGAGCGATATGTCTGTTCGTGACTGGCGTAATCGTTGCCCGTCGCGGTTGCATATTCGAGTTCGCCATGGTCGGCCATCATCTGTCTCCATATCTCGCGGCGCGGACTTAGCGTAATTGGCTGGGCAGAGCAACCGAATGGCCGTCTCTGCAGCTCGGTCGCGCGCCTGCCCAAGGCGCGCCTTGCCCCCCCACGGTCAAATCCTTACTCTTGAGGGTAGAATTCAGACTCCGCCACGGAAGAATTACCATGCTCAGAAAAGAACAGAACGAGCTGCTCACGCGGACGGGCCCCGGTACGTCATTGGGGCAATTGTTCCGCTGCTATTGGTTGCCGGCGCTTCTCGCCGACGAATTGCCGGAGAACGACTGCCCGCCGGTGCGGGTCAAGCTGCTCTCCGAACGCCTGCTTGCGTTCCGTGATTCCGAAGGGCGTTACGGGCTCATCGACGAATTCTGCGCGCATCGGGGCGTCTCGCTCTGGTTCGGACGCAACGAAGAGGGCGGATTGCGCTGCTCCTATCACGGCTGGAAGTACGACGTGACCGGCCAGTGCATCGACGTTCCCTCCGAGCCCGTCGAAAGCGGCTTTTGCCGGAAGATCAAGCTCACCTCTTATCCGATGGTGAAGCGCGGGGCCGTGCTGTGGGCCTATATGGGGCCGCCGGACAGGCAACCACCGCTGCCCGAGTGGGAATTTACCATGGTGCCGCCGGAGCAGACCTTCGTGTCGAAGCGTCTGCAGGAATGCAATTGGCTCCAAGCCATGGAAGGCGGCATCGATTCGAGCCACGTATCGTTTTTGCATCGCGGCGATCTTTCTTCCGATCCGTTATTCAAGGGGGCAAAGGGCAACCAGTACAATCTTTCCGACATGCAGCCCTATTTCGAAGTGGTCGAAATGCCCGGCGGGCTGTTTATTGGCGCGCGGCGCAATGCGGAGAAGGGCAACTATTATTGGCGCGTCACGCCCTGGGTGATGCCGTGCTTCACGATGATACCGCCGCGCGGGGATCATCCGGTCCACGGCCATTTCTGGGTTCCGATCGATGACGAGAATTGCTGGGCCTGGTCGTACGATTTCCATCCGGTTCGCGCGCTGACCAAGGTCGAAGTCGATGCCATGAAGGATGGTGCCGGCGTGCACTGCAAGGTCGATGCCGGCTTCCGTCCGCTCGCCAACAAGGACAACGACTATCTGATCGACCGCACGGCGCAGAAAGCCGGCAAGACCTTCAGCGGCGTGGCCGGGTTCGCCATGCAGGACGCCTCGCTGCAGGAAAGCATGGGGCCGATCTGCGACCGTACCAAGGAAAACCTGGTCTCGACGGACAACGGCATCATCATGGCGCGACATCGCCTGATGCGCGCCGCCAAGGCGCTGGTGGAGAAGGGTACAACGCCGCCCGGCGTCGATCCCGCGCATCAGAAGATACGCTCGTGTTCGATCGTGCTGCCGCCGGACGTGGCGTTCAAGGATGGCGCCAAGGAGGCGCTCAATCCGGCCAAGCTCGGCATGGCGCAGACGACAGTCTAGCGCGCTCGGAGCGGCCCATGACCGGGCAGGGTCGCACCGTCGAGCGGAGCCTGACGGGAATTTGGAACGGCCTGTATACCTACCCGGACGGCCGATCCATCTCGTTCGTGGCGACACTGATCGAGTCGGGTGGCTCGCTCAGCGGCACGACTCATGAGCCAGGAACGCTTGGCGGCGGCATCGGCATCACGCTCTACGCGAACCTGGTCGGATCCCGGCGGAATTTTGCGGTCGCGTTCACCAAGACCTACGACCAGCCCGACGAGTTTCACCGCAGCCCCATTCTCTACGACGGCACGCTGAACAGGGACAACACGGAGATCGAGGGCCGCTGGACGATCCGCAACATGTGGTCGGGAAAATTCTTGATGATCCGTTCGCTTAGCCTGGAACTGGAAGTCGCGCGCAAGGCTTTTGCGCGGACTTGATCTGCTTGCCGCGGCCTCAGGACTCAATGACGAGCCTTGCCGCGGTGAGCTCGCCGTCGGTCATGTAGTGGTTGACGTGTTCCGCGAGCAGGCGCTCGCCGGCCCGATAGGAGGTGACCTCGTCAACAACTCCGCTTTCGCGGAGCTGGGCAACGATGTAGTCGCGCTCGGCATTCGCATCGGAATCGGTGGCGTGAGTGATCTGGAATGTGAGGCGGGTCAATGACAGGCCCGTATCTTTGGTTCCGGCCCCGACCCACAGCGCGGTCTCGTCAGCCCGCGGCGGCGTGGCGCTGCGCCAGAAACTCGCTGTTCCCAGTTCGGACTCATGCGAAAGGCTGCGCGCCCAAAACCGAATGTGGTGGCGTTTCCGCGGGCTGTTATCGATGTCCTTCTGGAAACCGACATCCTGCTTGCGTCCGAACAGATAAAGTGTGCTGAACGGTGCCGCGGGATATGGCGAATTGAGCACGAAGGCGCGGACCATGCGCCAGGAGCTTTTCAGACCGAGCGGATCGGCTTCCGCCCAGCCGACCGCCGTAAAAGCGGCCTGAAGCTGTCGACGGGTGCCGACAAGCACGACATTGACTGGATCGCCGGGCAATCCGTCGCCTGTCAGCGTGTAGCTCGGAACACGCTTGCGGTGGAGGATTTTCAGGCCGAAATGAACGCTGCGTGGCAAAATGATATAGGCCGCGATCGCATAACTGAATGCGAGCGCAAGAATCCACGGCAGCCTGCGGTCGACCAGTCGAAAGACGAATACGATCAGCCAGACGCTGAAAACGCCTAAAGCCAGCACCAGCAGGCGCTGGAAGAAGCGAATGAGCTTTCTCTCCATCGAGGCACCTTGCGGCACCAATCCGTCGGGGGCCTTGCGCCGCCGTCAGGACCCGTCATTCTGCAGGACGGCATTCCTTCCGGCAATAAATCCCTGGCAGGTGGCGCGCGGCAGGCCATGCATGGAAAAGCCGCCGGCCGATTCGCCGCCGCAATAGAGGCCGGGAATCGCCTCGCCGTTCATGTCGATCACCTGGCAGCGCGCATTGATGCGCAAGCCCGCGCGGCTGTCGTGAATGACCGGCGTGGCCCACGCCGCGTAGAACGGGGGCTTTTGCATCTTGTAGCGTGGCGCAGGTTTGCCGAAATCGCCGTCCTTGCCAGCGTCCACGAATGAATTGTAGCGCGCGACTGTGTCGAGGAGGTTGTTTGGCGGCATCGGTATGCGCTGATACTTCATTTTGATCTTGGCAGCGAGTTCGCCGACCGAGCCGGCGCTGAAGAGGAAACCACTGCCGGTGTCGACGTGGGGCGGCTTCGGGTCCCAATTTTCGCGCGCGGCTGCGTCGGCGTCGAAGATCGCCCAGATCGGGCCTCCGCCGTTGTGGCCGTCGCCGATGCCGGCAAGCGCGGCGTTGATGAAATTGCTTGGATCGTATTTGACGTTTCTGACGTTGAGATAGCTGTAGGGCTCGTAGGGATCGAGGCTCTTGTACGAGCTGTAGGTGTAATGGCCCGCGGTCTCGTCGTAGAAGCGCTTGCCCAGCAAGTTGACCAGGATGACGTTCTGCCAATCCTTGACCGCGAGGCCGCTGGCCCGCGCCTTGTCGAAGACCTCGCTGCCCGGATACCAGCGCACGTTGACGTAGCCGTACTGGCAGCCAATGGCGCCCGGTTTGGTGATGCCCGAGCCGAACTCACCGGTGTAGTTGAATGCTCCCCACAAGGCCGCGCCGATGTCCATGGCGGCAAGTTCGCCGCTGGCATCCTGGTTGGACCACGGCATGCCGGCGAGCCCGCAATATTCCTCGGTCAGCCGCGGGTCGAACATGCGGCGGAAGTTGACATTCCCGGTCGATCCGCCGGTGGCGATGATGACGGCCTTGCGGGCGCGAATGTGGAGCTTGGCGCCGTTGCAATCGACGGCAATGCCGGTGACCCGGCCGGACTTCGGCGCTTCGCGATGGATCGCGGTCATGCGGTGTTCGAGCAGAATCTCGACGCCGGCCTTGCGCGCGGCGGCCTCAAGCGGGCGAATGAGGCCGGCGCCCGCGCGAATTTCATCATCGTCGGGAGCGGCAGGTCCACCGGTGTGGACCATCGGCCAGTCCTCGACCGAGATCTGCATGGTACGGAGCACCGAGTTGCCGATCTCGTGTCCGACCTTGTTCGGCGGCCGGTCGATGACCTTGACGCCGTGCGCCAGCAGGAATTCGAAGGTGGCTACGCTGTTATCGGCAAAGGCGCGAATGATCTCGCGGTCGTTGTAGCGATAGGGTGGAAAGCCGTTCGGCTCAACCACAGACCAGTCGGTCAGGTCCTGGAAGAACAGGTCTGCGGAATCCGCGATGCCGTATTTCTTCTGGTACGAGGTGCCGCCGCCGAGCGGCAGATTGCCGCCGGACGTGATCGCGTGGCCGCCGACGTGGCTCTCCGCCTCCACCATGATGACCGACGCGCCGGCTTCGCGGGCGACGATGGCGGCGGGAAATCCTGTCGCGCCCGTCCCGATCACGACGACGTCGGCCTCGCGATGCCACTTATCCACCAGGGTATTCCCTTCCACGTTGACGCGGCACGAGATTTCGTCATGGCCGGGCTTGACCCGGCCATCCACGTCTTTGTTCTGGCTCACGCCTTAAGACGTGGATGCCCGCGACAAGCGCGGGCATGACGTGTCGGACTTTTCAGGCGCTATTATAACAGTATTGACCGTTGTTATGCACGGCCATGATTGAGGGGAAACCTATGCCCGATTTCGTTGCCACCCATCGACTTACCGAAGAGGCAAGTCTGAAGATGCTCCATGCGGGAGTGGCCAAGGCCAACGCGCTTGGCTGCAAGGTTTCGCTGGCGGTGGTCGATGCCAGTTGCCGGTTGATCGCGTTCCTGATGATGGACGGCGCGCGCCATTTCTCCATCATCACCACCAGGCGCAAGGCCATTACCGCCGCCTCGCAACGGCTGCCGACCGGCTACGCGCCGGAGGAGAATGCGCTGTCCATGGCGGTGCGCATGGGCGACTTCACCAACGTGCCGGGTGGGTTCCCGATCACGGTCGAGGGTCAGGTCATTGGCGCCGTCGCCGCCGGCGGGGCGAAGATCGAGCAGGACGTCGAGGTGGCTAAGGCGGCGCTGGCGGCGCTCGGTCTGTAAATGTGATTGCAGAACTCAGCGATGCACGTCGGCTGGCGCGCCGACCCAATAGTCGCACTTACGCCTGCAATAGCCGCGCGGGTAGGAGTTCCACGTGCCGGCTCTTTTGAGCTCCGCGCGGCAATTGTTGAAACAGCCCCTTCCGCCTGATGACTTCGCATCGGCATTCATGGAGAGCGCCAGCACGCTTGCGGCGACGATGACATACAAAAGTTTGGACATGAACGTTCCCTCATATCGAGGATTTGACGATGTTTATTACTTCTACAAGCGACACTGTAACTATTACTCAATGAGATTCTTTCGCTGCTAAGGCAACGCGCGCTGCATCTGATCGCGCGCCGCTTTCACCGCCTTGATAATGTTCTGATAGCCGGTACAGCGGCACAGGTTCGACGACAGCACGTCCAGCAGTTCCTCGTCGTCGATGTGCGGATTTTTCTCCAGCGCGTTCGTTGCCAGCATCAGAAAGCCCGGTGTGCAGTAGCCGCATTGCAGGCCGTGATTGTCGATGAAGGCCTGCTGCAGCACAGAGAGCCTGTCGCCGTCGGCGAGGCCCTCCACGGTGCGGATTTTCTTGCCGGCCGCCTGGACGGCGAACATCAGGCAGGAGCGCACCGCCTCGTCGTTGACGATGACGGTGCAGGTGCCGCACACGCCGTGCTCGCAGCCGATATGGGTGCCGGTCTGGCCGCAATCGTCGCGGATGGCATCGACCAGCGTTTTGCGCGGCTCGACGCGGATCGGATAATCGCGGCCGTTGATGGTGAGCGTGATGTCGATTTTTTCGGTCATGCAAATTCCAATTCAGAACCCCTCATTCGCCACTCCGTCATGCTTTCGGCAGCACATCGGAAAACTTCTTGCGCACGTGGTCCTCGACCTCCTTGCTGGCGCGGACCACGACCGGGAAGGTGTCGCGCCGCTTGAATGGCTTGCAGGCGTCGATGACCACGCGGGCGTTGCGCGGGTCGTCGCTGGCATAGGCCATCGGGTCGAGTGCGGTCGACCAGCAGCCGCGCAAGGTCTCCATGCCTTCGCGCGGATCGAACCGTGTGCACATCGCCCAGATCACCTTGTCCATGTCGGCCGGATCGATGTCGTCGTCGACCACGACGACGAAACGGTTGGCATAGGCGCCGGCATGGCATTGCGAGGCGACGAGGCCCGCCTGCTTGGCGTGGCCAGCATATTGCTGCTTGATGGCGACCGTAAGCCACAGCCGGCTGCCGCCGGCGGCATGCGCCCACACGCCTTTCACTTCGGGCACGCCCGCGGCTTCGAGCTGGTTCCACACCGCGCCGGAGCGGTAGGTGCCGCGATAGAACGAATCGTCGTCCGGCGGGATGCCGGGGATGGCGCCGAGCAGGATCGGATCGTCGCGGCGCATGAACGTCTCGATGCGGATCACCGGCTCTTTCTTCAGGCCGCCGGCGTAATAGCCGGTCCATTCGCCGAGCGGGCCTTCGTCGCGCAGATCGTCCGGGTGAATGAAGCCCTCGAAGGCGATCTCGGCATGGGCGGGAATCGGCAACCCGGTGCGCGGTCCGGCGATGACTTCCACCGGCTCGCCAATGAGCCCGCCGGCGGCGTCGTATTCATTCTTGCCGTAGGGGATTTCCAGGCCGGCGATCATGAACAGCGCCGGGTGCATGCCGGCGACCACTGCGATCGGGCACGGCTCGCCGCGCTCATGATAGCGGCGCTTGATGATGTCGCCGTGCTTGCCTTTGGAGAACATCACGGTGGCGACGTTGCGCTCGTGCGCCTGCACCCGATAGGCGCCGTAATTGATCCAGCCGGTATCCGGATCGCGCATGATCACCATATCGCCGGTGCCGATGTAGTAGCCGCCGTCGTGCTCGTGCCAGCGCGGCACCGGGATCGAGAAAATGTCGATGTCTTTGCCGGCGCGCACGTTCTCCAGGATCGCGCCGCTTTTTACAGTGACCGGCGCAATGGCCTTGGCCTCTTTCATGTAGCGGCGCCAGTAATGCACCAATTCGACGGCGCTGGTGTCGGCGTCCAGCCCGAGGGTGATGGCGATGCGCCGCACCGAGGTGAGGATGTTGGCGAGGATGCGGTGGCCGCGAGGAAAGCCCGGCACGTCGTCGAACAGCACCGCCTTGTTGCCGATGCGGCGCTGATAGATGTCGACGATGCCGCCGATCTCTTTTTCGCGCTCCGCGCCAGTGATGTCCTCCAGTTCGCCGGCGGCGCGCAATTTTTCGATCCAGGCGCGCAGGTCCTGGCGCGGATTGGTTGGCGACTGCTTTTTGGTAGTGCGAGTTTCGACCGCCGTGTCCATGCCGGTTCCTTTGCCCAATTGTAGTCCGGCTTGAGCGAAGATAAAGCCGGGATGGTCGGGCGAAGCTATCCCCGGATTTCGCGCTGCTCAATCCCGGTTGCGATCGATTCTACATATCCAGCACCAGCCGCTCGGACGCGCAGCCGCAGCAGCAGATCATGACCTTCTCGTTGGAGGCCTGCTCCTCCTCCGACAGGATTGAATCGTGATGGATCGGCGTGCCGGAAATCACGCGCGTCTCGCAGGCGCCGCAGATGCCGAGCTCGCACGAATAATCGACGTCGACGCCGGCCTCGTAGAGCACTTCGAGGACCTTCTTGCCCTCGGGAATGAAATATTCCTCCCCCGAGCGCGCGAGTTCGACCCAGAAACCGCCGAGCTTCGATTCCTGATCGGCTGAGGCTTCCTCCTTCGGCGTGAAATACTCGATGTGGATGAGATTGCGCGGCCGGGCGGTCGTGGCGGCCTCGAACGCCTTGAGCATCGGATTGGGACCGCAGCAGTAAATGTGCGCGCTCGGCGGCGTCGCGGTGACGGCGGCGCCCATGTCGAAGACGCCGCCGGCTTCGTCGTCGAAATGCAGATGGACGGACTCCGGGCCGAATTGCTGCAACGTTTCGAGGAAGGCCATATCGACGCGCGACCGGCAGGCGTAGTGGAGCTTCCACGAGCGCTTGTGCGCGGCAAGCTCCTGCACCATGCACCAGATCGGCGTGATGCCGATGCCGCCGGCGATCAGCGTCACGTCCTCGGCGTTCTCGACCAGCGCAAAATTGTTGCGCGGCGCGCTGATCTCGATCTGGTCGCCGACCTTCATCTCCTCGATGATGTAGCGTGAGCCGCCGCGGCTGTTTTCATCGCGTTTGACGCCGACCACATAGCTCGAATGATCGGTATCGGGAACGACCAGCGAGAACTGACGCAGCAGCCCGTTCGGCAGATGCAGATCGATATGCGCGCCCGGCCGGTACGGCGGCAAGGGCTGCCCGTCGATGCGGCGAAAGGTGTAGAGCTTTGTGTCCCGTGCGACCGTTTGAACGTCGGTCAATCGCGCAGCGATCAGATGCGAGGCTGCGGCACGGGTGAGAAGCGTCTCGTCGGTCGGCGGTGCGGCTGCAGTGTCCATGCGCAGCTTAGATAAGCGGGCAAGGCATGGGTTCGCAACGGCTAATTCCGCGAGCCGACGGTGGCTTTGGCGACGCCGTCACCTGCAGCGCACGCGGAACGGCGGCGAGTTCCTCTGCCGCGGACTCCCGGGGCTCACAAATTGCAAGCGTCCGCCTATATTGCGGCAATGAACGATCTCCAAATCGGCATACCGATCCGACCGCCTGCAGCAGAAGCGGTCGATGACACGATCCTTCCGTTCGCCGTAGAGGCGCTCGACTTGCGCGGGCGCATTGTGAGGCTAGGGGCGGCCGCGGACGCCATCCTCTCCAGCCACGACTATCCGCCGCCCGTCGCCAGGCTTTTGGGCGAAGCGATCGTGCTCACGGTGATGCTGGGATCGGCGCTCAAGTTCGACGGCCGTTTCATCCTGCAGACGCAGAGTGACGGGCCGGTGCGCATGCTGGTTGTCGATTTCACCTCGCCGAGCAAGGTCCGGGCATGCGCGCGATTCGATGCGGACCGCGTCGCCGAAGCTGTTGCTGCCGCTGCGGCCGAGCCCGGAAAGCTGCTCGGTCATGGTCACCTCGCGATGACGATCGACCGGGGTCCCGAAATGAGCCGCTACCAGGGACTCGTACCGCTCGAGGGCGGAAGTTTGGAAGACGCCGCGCACGAATACTTCGCGCGATCGGAGCAAATTCCCACCCGCGTCCGCCTGGCGGTTGCCGAGGAATTTCGTGCCGCGCGGAACGGCGCGCGCCGGCATTGGCGTGCCGGCGGCATTTTGCTGCAATTTCTCCCGAAGTCGATCGAGCGCGTCCGCCAGGCCGACCTTGATCCCGGCGATGCGCCGCCCGGCACCGTGCCCCATGTCGTCCCCGAGGACGAGGCCTGGGTCGAGGGCCGTTCGCTGATCGCCACGGTGGACGATCTCGAACTGCTTGACCCGGCGATGTCGAGCGAGCGCCTTGCCTATCGTCTGTTTCACGAGCGCGGCGTGCGTGTATTCCGGTTGGCGGCGGTGGAGGCGCACTGTTCCTGCTCGCGCGATGGTGTCGAGACCATGCTGCGCAGTTTTCCACAGACCGATCGCGACGATATGGTCGAGAACGGCAAGATCACCGTCACGTGCGAATTCTGCAGCTCGACCTATGTGTTTGCGCCGCATGAGATCGATCCGCGCGACGCGCTGCCGGGTACTTGAATCCATGAGAGATGCTGCCCGCGTCGGGCAGCCAAAAGGATCGGGCCGACTGCGCCAATCGAGTCTGAACCGTCGGACGGCGCGCCGCGCCGCCGATGGACTGATCGCGATCTGATCGCGATCGGTTAGTTGATGGTCCGCTTGGTTTCGCTGGAGTCCAGGGAAAAGGCGGGAACCTCGATATCGAAATGCTCGCCGTTGGCGTTCACCATGCCGTAACTGCCGGCCATGAAACCTGATGGGGTCGGCAGCGGCACACCGCTGTTGTATTCGAACGCCTCGCCGGCCTTGAGGACGGGCTCCTCGCCAACCACGCCGGCTCCCCGGACCTCCTGCCTTCGGCCATTGGCATCGGTAATGCGCCAATGACGTGTCTTGAGCTGGACGGTCTCGCTGCCCTGATTGGTGATCGAGATCGTGTAAGCCCAGAAAAAGTAATTATTTTCAGGCGATGACCGATCACCAAGAAAGCGAGGAGTCACCACGACCTCGATACCTCGGGTCACGGCTCGATACATGATGCGGCTCCTGTTACTTTCCGTCCTTTGCCATCGGGCGGATGGATTCGGCCACATTGTTGCAATAGCTGTGGTTACGCGCTTTCTCAAGCCGCGCCTGGCGAAGCAGATGGACGGGCGACGTTCTTGTTCCGCGGATTAGACTTTTTGTCCTTCCCGCGCCGGCTGGCAAGGGCGGCGGACCCCCGTCGCTACGCCGGGCTGGCGGCGAGACTGCCGGGCGCGGCCGATGGTGCCGCTCCCGCCGAGCCCG
>JASHOR010000091.1 GCA_030041005.1 Xanthobacteraceae bacterium | reverse complement strand
CTCGCGCTGATCCGTGCGGAACAGGCCAAAGGCAAGCTCGTGGCCATGTGTGGCGATGGCACCAATGATGCACCGGCGCTCGCTCAGGCAGATGTTGGCGTTGCCATGAACACCGGGACGCAAGCCGCGCGCGAAGCCGGTAATATGGTGGACCTCGATTCCAATCCGACCAAGCTCATCGAGATCGTCGAGATCGGCAAACAACTCCTGATGACCCGAGGGGCATTGACGACCTTTTCGATTGCCAATGATGTGGCGAAGTACTTCGCGATTATCCCGGCAATGTTCCTCGCCTTCTATCCACAACTGCAGGCGTTGAACATCATGAACCTGTCGAGCCCGCAAAGCGCTATCCTATCGGCGATCATCTTCAATGCGCTGATCATCGTGGCGCTCATTCCCTTGGCGCTCAAAGGCGTGCGTTACCGCGCGATCGGCGCCGGCCCGCTGCTGCGACGCAACTTGCTTATCTACGGTGTTGGCGGCGTCGTCATTCCATTTGCCGGGATCAAGGTCATCGACATCGTGGTCACGGCCCTGCATCTCGCTTGAGGGAAACGCCATGTTGAAAGAGATCCGCCCGGCGATTGCCTTTGTTATCGCCCTTACGCTCATAACCGGCCTTGTTTATCCGCTTGCGATAACGGGCATTGCCGGTGTGATTTTCCCGAACCAGGCACAGGGCAGCCTGATCGAGCGCGACGGCAAGGTCATCGGCTCCCAGTTGATCGGTCAGAATTTTACCAGCGACAAATACTTCCACGGTCGGCTGTCCGCCACTACGGCTCCCGACCCGAAGGATCCGGCAAAGACGATCGCGGCACCCTACAACGCCGAAAATTCAGGCGGCTCCAACCTGGCGCCGTCCAACAAGGCGCTTATCGACCGGGTCAAGGCAGACCTGCCCAAATTGGCAAAGGACAATCCCGGCACGCCCGTTCCCATCGATCTGGTCACGACTTCGGCAAGCGGGCTCGACCCCGACATCTCGCCTGAAGCTGCGCTCTTCCAGGTCCCTCGCATTGCGAAGGCACGCAATCTGCCCGAAGATAAGATCCGTCAGCTTATCGACGCCAACACCGAGGGCCGCCTTCTGGGCCTGCTTGGCGAGCCTCACGTGAACGTGCTGCAACTCAACCTCGCGCTCGACCGACTGGCCGCCAACAAGTAGGCTGGCACTCGTCCGGTTGGATTGATATCTAATCCGTTCCATGGCCGATCAGCGGCGCGATTCCGAACACAGACCTTCGCCGGAAGCCTTGCTCGAGGCGGCACGCCGCGAGGAGCGGCGCGTCGGCAAGCTCAGAATCTTTGTCGGCGCCGCGCCGGGCGTCGGCAAGACCTATGAGATGCTGCTGCAGGCGCAGGCTCGCAAGAAAGACGGCTACGACATCGTCGCCGGCATCGTCGAGACACACGGCCGCCGCGAGACAGAGGCGCTGTTGGTCGGCCTCGAAGTGGTTCCGCGGCGTCGCATCCCGTACAAGGGCCGGTGGCTCGACGAGATGGACCTCGACGCGATCATCGCCCGGCACCCGCAAATCGTTCTCGTCGACGAACTGGCTCACACCAACGTTGAAGGCAGCCGCCACCCCAAGCGCTATCTCGACGTCGAGGAGCTGATGAGCCGCGGCATCGACGTCTATACGACGGTAAATATCCAGCACATCGAAAGCTTGAATGACGTGGTCGCCCAGATCACGCATGTGCGCGTGCACGAGACCGTGCCCGACGCCGTGTTCGATCGCGCCGACGCGGTCGAACTCGTCGATCTCACGCCCGACGACCTCATACAGCGGCTGAAGGAAGGCAAAGTCTACGTCCCCAAGCAGGCGGAACGCGCGCTCGAACATTTCTTCTCTCCGGCAAATCTTACGGCTCTGCGCGAACTGGCGCTGCGTCGAACGGCTGAGCGTGTTGACGAGGAACTGCTCAACGAGATGCAGGCGCATGCGATCCAGGGGCCGTGGCCGGCGGGCGAACGCATTCTCGTCTGCATCAGCGAGGACCCGCGCTGTGCGGGCCTGGTGCGCTACGGCAAACGGCTTGCGGACCGGCTGCACGGCCCTTGGGTGGCGCTCTACGTGGAGGGACGGCGCAGCCTGCAACTGACCGAGGAAGAACGCGACCGCATAGCCGACACGCTGCGGCTTGCTGAAGCGCTCGGAGGCGAAGCGATGACGCTTCCGGGGGGAGACCGGCATCTCGCCGACGATGTCATCGGGTACGCGCAGGCCAACAACGTCACGCAAATCATCATCGGCAAATCAGCGCGCTCACGCTGGTTCGAAATCCTGCACGGTTCAGTAGTGCATGACCTGGTACGCCGATCCGGCAATATCAGCGTTCACGTCATTGCCGGCGATGCCATTGCCGGCCAGCCGATTCCAAAAAAATCGTTTCGCACCGCGGAACGGGTCGAGATATTCGATGTCCGACCATACCTCGCGGCACTTGTCGCAGTCGCAGTGGCGCTCGGTTTCGGCACGCTGATCTGGCGATGGGTCGGCCGCGTTAATATCGACCTTGTGTTTCTGACCTCGATCGCCGCCGTGGCCGTGCGGTTCGGCCTGTGGCCTTCGCTGTTCGCGAGCATCGTGTCCGCGGTCTGTTACAATGCCTTTTTCGTTGCGCCATATTTCAGGTTCACCCTGTCCAATCCGACCAACTTCACGGCGTTCGGATTCTTTACCGTCGTTGCCGTGCTGGTCTCCAACGTCGCGGCGCGCGGCCGCACGCAGGCCGTGGCGGCCATGGAACGGGCGCGAACGGCCGAATCGCTTTATGCGTTTAGCCGCAAGCTCGCCGGCACCGCGACGCTCGACGACGTGCTGTGGGCGACCGCCTATCAGACCGCGCTGATGCTCAAGGTCCGTGTGGTTTTGCTGTTGCCGGAGGGTGACGGCATCGCCGTGAAGGCCGGCTATCCGCCCGAGGACATCCTCGACAGTGCCGATCTCGCCGCCGCAAATTGGGCTTGGCAAAACGACCGCGCCGCCGGCCGCGGCTCGGACACGCTGCCCGGCGCCAAGCGCCTGTTTCTGCCGATGCATACCGGCCGCGGCGCGGTCAGCATCATGGGCATCGACAGCGACAAGCCGGGTCCCATGCTCACACCCGACCAGCGTCGGCTGCTCGATGCGCTGTGCGATCAGGGCGCGCTCGCGATCGAGCGCGTCAAGCTTGTTGAGGAGATGGACCGGGTCGAACGCGTTGCTGAGACCGAACGCCTGCGGTCGGCGCTGCTCACCTCAATCTCGCATGACCTGAAGACACCGCTCGCGGCGGTTCTGGGAGCTGCAGGAACGCTGCGCGACATACCGAATAAGCTCAACGACGCCGAGAAGGTCGATCTTCTGACCACCGTCATCGACGAGTCCGAACGGCTCAACCGGTTCATCGCCAACCTTCTGGATATGACCAAGCTCGAGTCCGGCGCCATCACCCCGAACGTCGCGCTCCACGATCTCGGTGAAATCGTCGGCAGCGCGTTGCGCCGGGCAGGTCGAATTCTCTCGCACCACCACGTCGAACTGGAACTCGCCCCCGATTTGCCGATGCTTGAACTCGATCCTGTATTGTTCGAGCAGGTATTGTTCAACCTTCTAGACAATGCAGCCAAATATGCCCCGCCGGAAACGACCATAGGCATTCAGACCTGGCGCGGCGGCGATGCCGTCTGCCTGCGGGTGCTCGATGAGGGCAGCGGAATTGCCGCCGCGGATCTCGACCGCATCTTCGATAAGTTCTACCGCGCGCAGAAGAGCGATCAGGTCCGCGCCGGCACGGGACTGGGGCTCGCGATCTCGCGCGGCTTTGTCGAAGCCATGCACGGCACCATCGTCGCAGCCAACCGTCCCGACCGAAGCGGCGCGATGTTCACCATCAATCTGCCGGTCCCGCGGCAACGGCAGTCTTTGGACGCGGCCGCATGAGCGCCGCTCCCGTGCGTGTCCTGGTGGTGGACGACGAGCCGCCCATTCGCAAGCTCTTGCGCACCGGGCTGGCCGCGCATGGCTATCATGTTCTCGAAGCGCCCAGCGGCAAGACTGCCCTGGATCTTCTCGACCAATCTCCGGATTTGATCATCCTCGATCTTGGCCTGCCAGACGTTCAGGGACACGAGCTGTTGCGAACCATTCGCGCTCGCAACGAGAGCGTTCCAATTGTTGTTCTCTCCAGCCGAGGCGGAGAAAACGACAAAGTCGAGGCCCTGGATTCAGGCGCTGATGATTACGTCACCAAGCCGTTCGGGATGGACGAATTGCTTGCGCGGATGCGTGCGGCGCTGCGCCATCAACTACAAACGCACGGCGAGCGGCCGATGTTTCGCGTCGGCGAACTATCGGTCGATCTCATACGGCGCGTGGTCAAGGTCGGCGACCGAGAGGTCAAGCTGTCGCCGAAGGAGTATGATCTCCTGCGCGTGCTGGTTCAGCATGCCGGAAAAGTGCTCACGCACAAGTTCTTGCTCGGCGAGCTGTGGGACGATTTGACCGACGCGCAGTATCTGCGGGTCTATGTGCGGCAATTGCGACAAAAGATCGAGACCGATCCCGAGCGGCCGCAATTCATCCTCACCGAAACCGGGGTGGGCTATCGGTTGCGCGCTCCCGAATGAGCGCGGGGCGTGTTCCAAGTCACTCACGGCCATCGCGCCCGGCTTGCCGAGGGCGGCACAAGGAACGTTTCCGACTTTGTCGTTCCGGGCGAGGTGGCGATCAATGTCGCCGCTTTGACAAATATCAGCCGTTGATGGCGTCGGCACGCACGGGCGCCCGGTCGCGGTGGCACAAGCGGATTGCGAGCAGGAGGAAGTGATGTCAGACGAACCGGTTCTTTACACCAATCCGATGTCGCGCGGACGGATCGCCCGCTGGATGCTTGAGGAGATCGGCGAGCCGTACCGCGTCGAGGTCATCGACTACGCCGTCATCAAGTCGCCGTCTTATCGCTCCGTCAATCCGATGGGCAAGGTGCCGGCGCTGCGGCACGGCGATATGGTCGTGACTGAGACGGCGGCCATTTGTGCGTATCTGGCAGACGCCTACCCGCAGGCCCGCTTGGCGCCGCCGCCGGAGGATCGTCGGCGCGGCGCTTATTACCGGTGGCTGTTCTTCACGGCCGGCCCGCTGGAAGCGGCGGTCACCAACAGGGCGCTGGGCTTCATCGTCCCGCCGGAGCGCGAGAGGATGATCGGCTATGGACACATCGAGCATGTCATGAGCACGCTCGAAACGGCCCTGTCGCTGTCCGATTATCTGGCCGGCGACAGCTTTAGCGCGGCTGACCTCTATGTTGGATCGCAGCTCGGCTTCGGAATGATGTTCGGTACGATCGAGAAGCGGCCTGCATTCGAGCGATACTGGCAGCGCGCCAGTGCGCGGCCGGCGTACAAGCGCGCCAACGACCTCGACGACGCCCTGGCAGCGCGGCAGCCGCTATCCACATGAGTCCCCCGGCGGGGCGGGACTTCCTTGTATGGCAAGCCGGCTGTCGTTAAGGTTTGCTCGGGTGGCTAGGGTCCGTGGCGTGAGTGGCGCATTGGTTCCAACCGTGCATGGGAGGCTGCCGGGCGCACGCGGCCGACGCCTACTTACGGCCATCATTCTCTCGGGCGTGGCGCTTGGCAGCGTCGCTCCTCGCCCGCTGGCCGCGGAAACGATCCAGACGGCGCTGGCGAAAGCCTACCAAAATAATCCTGAGCTGAACGCGCAGCGCGCCATCGTGCGCGAAGTCGACGAAGGCGTCCCGACGGCACTCTCCGGCTATCGTCCGACCATATCCGCGAACGCCTCGGTGGGACGGGAATACACGGATACCAAGCAGGAAATCCCGCCGCTCCCGCCCACTCTGCCGGCGGGAGTGCAGTTTGAGGCCCAAGGCCTGACTACGCCGCGATCAGTCGGGCTAAGCGGTACCGAGACGTTGTTCAATGGCGGCCGAACCGGCAACAGTGTCCGCAGGGCGGAGAGCCAAGTGTCGGCGGCACGCGAGACGCTGCGCATGATGGAACAGTCGGTGCTGCTGTCGGCTGCGACTGTCTATATGGATGTGTCGCGCGACACCGCGAACCTGCGAGTGCAGCAGAACAACGTGCGGGTTCTCGAACGAACCCTGCAGGACACGCGCAATCGTTTCACGGCCGGCCAGGTCACCTCGACCGATGTGGCGCAAGCCGAAGCGCAATTGGCTGCCGGACAGGCGACATTATCCGCGGCCCAGTCGACGCTGATGACGACGCGCGCCAACTACCGGCGCATCATCGGGGTCGACCCCGTCAATCTGCAACCGGCTACTCCAGTAGATCGGCTGGCGCCGTCGACGCTGAATGCGTCGATCACGCTCGGAATTGAGCAAAACCCGTCCGTGACCGCCGCGCTTTACGGCGTCGACGTCGCCCAACTTCAGGTTAAAATCGCGGAAGGCGCGCTCTGGCCGACGCTCACCGGCCAATACAACATCCAGAAAGCGTACGAACCGGAGTTGCTGACGCCCAAGCTTTTCACGAACTCCGTTATGCTGAACCTGTCGATTCCAATCTACCAGGGCGGAGCGGAATATTCGGCCATCCGCCTCGACAAGGAAACGCTCGATCAGGAACGCTTGACGGTCGATCAGGTGCGCGACCAGACCCGGGCCGATATCGTGCAAGCGTGGGGACAATTGCAGGCGGCGAAGGCGGAGGTGGACGCCGCGGTCCGCGAGAACGATGCTGCAGCGAGAGCGCTCACGGGCGTTCGCAATGAAGCATTGGCCGGCCAACGGACAACCCAGGATGTGCTTAATGCCGAGCAGGTGCTGGTCAATGCGCGGCAAAGCCTGATCGTAGCCCAGCACGATCGGGTCGTCGCCTCGTACAGCCTGTTATCGGCGGTCGGCCGGCTGTCGGCGCAAGAACTCCGCCTTCCGGTCTCCGTCTACGATCCGCAGGTGCATTACCAGCAGGTCCGCGATACTTGGTTCGGCTTGCGGACGCCGAGCGGCCGATAAACGTATTGAAGCGCCTTGGCCGCTCTTTCCGGCTATTGTACCATCAGATGCGGAAATGCTGCTTTCCAGTATGAGTTTCGGAAACGGTGGCGGTGCAGGAACCTAATCCGCAAGCCTTCATCTCATATTCGCGCGCAGATTGGCGTTACGTGGAAAATCTTGCCCGCGAGTTCCGCTGCGCCGGCATTGCAACGTGGGTCGATATCGAAAACATGCGTCCCGGCGATCACTGGGAGCCGGCGATCCGCAGCGCCATCCGCTCCTCGCACGCCTTCGTCTTCTGCATCTCACCCCTTTGCATGGAGAGCGGGCGAACGTTCAGAGAGCTGGAGGCGGCTCTTTCGCTCGGTCTCATCATTTTTCCCGTCATGATCGAACCGACGCCGATCGACGCTCTGCCGGAGGCGCTGAAACGGCGGCACATCGTCCAATTATTCCGAGATCCGCCGTCGATTGCGTCGAAGCGGGCGGCCGAGCAGCTCGCGCGCGCGCTCGGCCCGCCGCCGCCCGAGAACACCCCGACCGTGACCGGCCGAGACACAATCGACGCTCTGATCCTCCGCATCGGCGACAGTGGGCGCCCCATTCCCGCGGATGACTTTTTGCACCCCGACTGGGGCAGTCAGGTAATTGTCGACCGCAAAATCATGCCGCTCGACAGCGCCAACTTCACCACCATCGCCGAGTGGTTGCTGCGCTGCAGCGCCGCCTATATCGTCCTGGAGTCGACGCCGGCAAAGGAAGCCGTTGCCCTGGTTTCCGGCGTAGCCTTCGCCATACTCGGCGGCAGACGGCTGAATTTCGTCTGCACGGTGGCCAGCTTGGACGTTGCGACCGAATTCGCCGATCTTATGCAGGCAAGACTGATCGAATGGAGCGCGGAGACAAAGAGTAAGGCGCGTGTCGAAATCCGGCAGACCTGAGCCGGCAGCCGCTCGCCCTTCACGCTTTGCAGCCGCCCAGGAACCCCTCATGAGTCCGTTGGCGCGCCCATTGGTGATCTGGGACTTTGACGGGCCGATTTTCAATTCGCGCAAGCCGAGAGACGACGCCTTTGCCGACGTCGTCAGCCGGCTTTCCGATAAGATCGGCCCCTGCTCGTTCGACTACACCGCCGCCCCGCTCTACGATCCGCGCAAATTCATCCGTCTCGCCTTCGCGGACAACAAACTGCCCGAGGAAATACTTGAAAATATCGAGCTGGAGTACCGCGCCAGGCTGCGCGAGGCGGAGGCCGCGTGCAGAATCGACCGCGAAGTGCTCGACACGATCGAGCGCCTGAGCCGGCAGTGCAGCCTTGCCATCCTGTCGCTGCGTTCGGAAGCAAGCCTGAAAGATCTGCTGCAGCGGCACGGCCTGGCCGCGCGCTTTGACGCCGGCATTCTCGGACGCGACAGCGCGCCGGCCAGCAAGCCGTCACCCCAGGCGGTTCATTCGATCATGAAGAAGACCAAGGCGTCGCCCGCCAACACGATCCTCATCGGCGATAGCGACCACGATTGGAAGGCCGCGCAGGAGGCCGGCATCGCTTACTTTCATGCCGGGTGGAGCGGTGAGCCGGTGGCGATCGCGCGCAGCAGGGCGGATTTGGTCCTCGCGCATCCTTCGGAGGCCGCAATGGTCGTGCCGCGCGAGAGCGCGCCATTGCCGGTGGATGCCCAGATCGACATTGAGACCGAGCTGAAGAGCATCGCGCGTTCCGGCAATTTTTCATTCTTTGCCGGCGCCGGCGTTTCGATCGAGGCAGGGTTCGGCAACTGGGAAGCCTGCTAT
This sequence comes from Xanthobacteraceae bacterium, assembly GCA_030041005.1. GTDB lineage: Bacteria > Pseudomonadota > Alphaproteobacteria > Rhizobiales > Xanthobacteraceae > BOG-931. Next base: position 11,275 of record JASHOR010000091.1, on the reverse strand, counting down.
CGACCGCTTCTCAACCAGCATCTGCCGGCCAACAGCCTGATCGGCTTCTCGTTTCCGGAGCTGGTCCAGATGATCGTTGCCGCCGAAGATCGCGCGCAGAAGCTGTTCGACGATTTCAAGAAGAAATTCGAGGCGCAGCCGCAGCCCGGCTCATATCATTACGCGATGCTGCGGTCGGCCTGTAATACAATATGGACAACGAACTACGACAACCTGTTCGAACACGCTTCGCTCTCGCTCGGACAAGCGCTTCCTGTCGTGCACAGCGACGGTGAGCTGAAGGACAATTTTGTCGGCCGCAAGCTGATAAAGCTCAACGGCGATTTCCAGGTCGCCCGGTTCGACCGCAAGTCGTTGGATTGGGGTATCGTTCTCTCCGACGAGCAGTTCGACCTTTCCGAAGTGGAACGCCCCGAAATGTGGCGCTATTTCGAGGACGAATACCGCACTTCCTCGCTGATATTCGTCGGCGTCTCGTTCGGCGATCCGACCTTGCGCAGAATCATTTCGATTATTTCCCGCAAACTCATGCGCACCAGAAAGCCGCACTTTGTGCTGGCGGCGAAGCCGACCACGGCCAACGAACGGCTCATCGTCAGCAAGCAGATTGAAGTTCTCAAGCGACGCAATATCCGCACGTTGCTGTTCGACGACTTTAGGGCGATCGCCGATTTCGTCAATGAACTGTGCGTTCTTTCGCGCAAACCCGTCATCGGCTTCTGCGGCACCGCTTTTCACGTTTTGGACAAACGTCCGGACGCGCACGAAATGGCGACCGGCACGCTGAAAGACGCGGTGCTATCCTGGCAGGATATGGACCGCTTGTGCGGGGAAATGGGCGCGCGGCTGGCGCGCAACGGATTTCGCGTTTTGTCCGGACATGGCGACGGCGTCGGCGTTCCCGCGGTCGCCAGGGCCTTCGACGAGGATCGCCATATGGCCCGCTACTATATGCGCAAGAAGGGTGCCACCCAGGCGACGCGCGACGCAACCACGATCTTTGTTTCCGAAAATAGCCTCGATGAGGTGCGGCAGAAAATGGCTCAGGTCGCCCATGTCGTGGTGGCGATGGGCGGTCCAAGCGATCTGGGGTGGGAAAGCGGCACGGTGAAGGAAGTGCGGATGGCCGCCGAACTGGGACGCCCGGTCATTCTGATGCGCCAGGGCGGCGGCGATATCGAAAGGTGCTATCCCCAGCTCATGGAATTGATCCTGCAGAACGTGCGCGATCCGAAGCTGCGACGCGACGTGCACACGTTGAATGAAAGGATCGGCAAGATGGATCGGCAGCAACTGATGGAATTCGTTGACGGTGATGGTTTCTTGTCGTCCGTGCGCGCCCTGGTCGGCACCAGTGTCGCCAGTCCCGATACGTCCTACTTCGTCACCGCCTGCACGGAGGCTGACGCCAACTGGTAAGTCCGTACCCTTGTCCGAATTTCCCCGGTGGACTTAAACATGACACGGGAAGAGGAACTGAAGATCGCGCGGATTGCCCAAGTCTGTCATGAGGCGATACGGGCGTTGTGCGCGAGCCTCGGCGATCTTTCACTGGCGCCCTGGAGCGAGGCCCCGGAATGGCAGCGATTGACCACGATCGACGGCGTGCGGTTTCACCTAACCAATCCGGATGCGACGGACGCCACAACCCACGAAAATTGGCTGCGCGACAAAGAACGGACCGGGTGGCGGTACGGGCCGGTCAAGGATGAGAAGCGTAAAGAGCATCCCTGCATCGTCTCCTTCGATCAATTGCCGCCGGCCGAACAGGCGAAGGATCGGCTGTTCCGCGCCGTCGTTCATGCGCTGCGCGAATAAGGCGTTCGGCGACGCGCACGCCGAGGCCGCGCTCGGTAGGCGGACCAAACGTCGGGTGTGGCAATATCGCAACGGTCAACCGATGACGCGAACGGAGACGCCATCGTACCGTACATATTTGTTGACCCTCAATCCCGCGCATGCACAATTCATACGATCTGGGATTGTTGACAGGTATTGCGCGTTACCCTGGGGCTGAGGGCGTCATGTTGCTGCGTGCGTTTCTGGTCGGCAGTGTGCTCGCCGGGCTGCTCAGCGCGTGCGCCATCGTCGATCCGGTTGACCAACGATACGATAATGTCAGCCGCAGTTGGGCCAAGGCGCGCGACGAATCTATTTTCCTCAATCTCATACGTGCCAGCTATAACGACCCGTTGAGCTTTACGACTGTCTCCAACGTCACTCCCGTGACGACCAATCAAACCACGCTTGGCCTGCCGAGCTTTCTCGAAGGCCCCGGCACGGCCACTCTTATTACCAACGCTGCCGGTGCTGTGACGGGTTCGGCAGCGTCGTTTCCATCTTCGTCGCCTTACCGCGATACGGTTTTCGGCAGCACGACAGCCAGCAACAGCACGACGATCAGCTCGAATTTCAGCATATCCACGCAGGAAACAAGCGCGTTCTACCAGGGCTTCTTGAAGCCGATAGATTTGCAAACGCTCAACTATTTCATTCGTCAGGGATATTCGCGCGAACTCCTGTTCTGGCTGTTCGCCGACTCGTTCCAGCTTCAGCCTACGATCTCTCCCTACAGCGCCATCGGCTATGAGTATAACCCTCCCGACTCGTACGGCTGCCCGAGAAGCGATCCTTCACATCGCTGCTTCAGGGAGTGGGTCTGGATTGCGCTGCTGACCGGCCTTACGGTCGAAGAGAAAACAATCGTCACGAAACTGAGCTCAAAATTCGAGACCACTCCCGTCGCGCGGTTCTGCTTCAGTCCCGAACTGGCGCAAAAGGCGGCTAACGAAATGGGCCCGGCCTTGGCCAATGAAATACGACGGAAATACATGCATTTTTCCAGCCGTCCTTCTCCGGCCTGCGGCACCTGGGACGATAAAGATGCCGAGTCACTGCTGACAAATCCGCAGCCCGACACATTCGACTTCAATGTAGGAGGCGCAACGTTTAGGGTGGTGCCACGCTCGGCTTTTGGCGTTTTCGAATTTCTCGGCAATCTGATGAGAATGCAGAGAAATCAGATTCCACCTAATCCCGAAAAGGCATTTCTCTGGCGCCCGCCGCTCGGCGAGCCCGACGAGGCCATGGTCCCTCCGCTGTTGAAAACGGTCGACGGCGAGCCGCCGTTGATTGCGATCATTCCGAACAACGGAGAACAGAAGTGTTTCGTCCATTCGTGGTATCTTAACGTCGATTATTGCGTGCCGGAGCGCGCTACGACAACCAAGCAGATCTTCAGCCTGCTGGCGCAGCTTATCGCCATCCAGACACAGGCCACCGACCTTTCGATCACGCCGATCGTCCGCGTTGTCGAATGAGCCGCTCGATCGGACGGCCGTGCGAAGCAGGCGGCGGCCCGTTCAGGGAGCGAACCCGTCCATCGCCTTGCTTTTGCGCACGGCAAATACGAGCATCGGCCGTTCGCTACTCGGGAAGTGCGCCAATCAAGCGGCATCCGCGGCTGAACAGCGCTGCAAATTTCGGAGAGAGGCCAGAATGGAATTGAAATCCACGCGCCGGATCGTCACCGGCCACGACGCGCAAGGCAAGGCGGTGGCGCTGTTCGATGCGCCGTTGCAGGCCAAGCAGCGCAGCTCGGGCGGCAACGGCATGACATTGCTGTGGGTAACGGGCGAATTTCCGGTGGATTTGATGAGTTCGACCGACCGCGCGCAAACTCAAGTCGGCGTTCCTCCGCCCGCAGGCGGGACAATCTTCCGTATCGTCGATTTTGCCCCGGCAACCGGCACGGCGGCGCCGGTCGATCACCATCAGATTCTGCTTTCGATGGGCATCGATCCGGCTACCCAGGGCTACGCGCGGCACGCCAACACGCATCGGACCCGAACCATCGATTACGCCATCGTGCTCGAAGGCGAGATCGACATGCTGCTCGATGACAGCGAAGTCCATGTCAAGGCGGGCGACGTGCTCGTTCAACAGGGCACCAACCATGCCTGGGTCAACAACGGCAGCAAGCCGTGCCGGATCGCCTTCATACTGATCGACGCCAAGACACCGCCGGCGTGGAACCGGAAGTGGACGAAATAGCGGTCTGACGGGCTGTCGCGATCAGCCGCCGAGCGCCGCCTCGATCGCCTTGAGCGCGGCATCGGCTTTGGACCCGTCCGGCCCGCCGGCCTGGGCCATGTCGGGCCGTCCGCCACCGCCCTTGCCGCCCAGCGCCTCTGCACCCTTGCGCACCAGATCGACGGCATTGAAGCGTGCCACGAGATCGCTGGTGACCCCGACCACGATGCCGGCCTTGCCGTCGCCGGTCACGCCGACGATGGCAACCACGCCGGAGCCGACCTGCTTCTTGCCCTCGTCTGCGAGGCTGCGCAAATCCTTCAGGTCGATACCTTCCACCGCGCGGGCCATCAGTTTCACGTTGCCGACACTGCGCACGCCGTCGGCGCGATCGCCCGCCGCTCCGCCGCCCATGGCGAGCTTTCTCTTGGCATCCGAGAGTTCGCGCTCGAGCCTTCGGCGCTCCTCGACCAGCGAACTCGCCCGCGCGACGACTTCACCGACCGGCGCCTTCATTTCGGCCGAAATGTTGCGGAGGTCCTTCCTGAAACGGTTAAGCTCGTGGCGCGCCGCACCTGCGGTCAGCGCCTCGATGCGACGGACGCCGGAAGCCACGCCAGCCTCGCCCACTACCGAAATGAGCCCAATGTCGCCGGTGCGGTTGACATGGGTGCCGCCGCACAATTCGACCGACCAGCCCATGGCGTTGCCGCCGCCCTCCCCCATCGCGACCACGCGTACCTCGTCGCCGTATTTCTCGCCGAACAGCGCGCGCGCCCCCGAGGCGATCGCGTCGTCGCGGCTCAGAAGCCGCGTGATGACCGGCGCGTTCTGCAGCACGATATCGTTGGCAATATCTTCCACGCGCGCGATTTCGTCGTCCGTCATCGGCTTCGGATGCGAGAAATCGAAGCGCAGACGATCAGGCGCTACCAGCGAGCCTTTCTGCGCCACGTGATCCCCGAGCACCTGGCGGAGCGCCTCGTGCAAAAGATGAGTCGCCGAGTGATTCTTGCGAATGGCGCCGCGCCTTGCGCGGTCGACTTCGAGCGCCAGCGCGGTGCCGACATGGAGTGTGCCTTCTTCGAGGACACCCGTGTGCACGAAGACGTCGCCAGCATGCTTTTGCGTGTCGGTCACGCGAAAACGCACGCCGTCCGCGCTCATGATCCCCGTATCGCCAACCTGACCGCCGGATTCGCCGTAAAACGGCGTCTGGTTGAGCACGACCGAACCGCTCTCGCCCCGTTTGAGGGCGGCGACCTCGTTGCCGCCGCGGACCACGGCCGCCACGACGCCTTCGGCATTTTCGGTATCGTAGCCGAGAAATTCAGTGGGCCCGATCCGTTCGCGCAGTGCAAACCACATCGCCTCGTCGGCAGCCTCGCCCGAGCCCGCCCACGAAGCGCGCGCCTTTTTGCGCTGCTCTTCCATGGCGTCGGTAAACGCCGCAATGTCGACGCCTATGCCGCGCGGCCGCAGCGCGTCCTGCGTGAGGTCAAGCGGGAAGCCGTAGGTGTCGTACAGCGTAAACGCGGTGACGCCGTCGAACATGTCGCCCGCTTTGAGCGATTTGCTCGCCTCGTCGAGGATGGCAAGGCCGCGCTCCAGCGTGCGGCGAAAGCGCGTTTCTTCCAGTTTCAGCGTCTCGGTGATGAGCGCTTGGGCGCGATGCAGTTCCGGATAGGCCTGACCCATCTCGCGCACCAGCACCGGCACGAGCTTCCACATCAGCGGCTCTTTGGCGCCGAGAAGCTCGGCGTGGCGCATGCCGCGGCGCATGATTCGGCGGAGCACATAACCGCGGCCTTCGTTCGACGGCAGCACGCCGTCAGCGATGAGGAAGGAAGTGGCGCGCAGATGATCGGCGATCACTCGCTGGCTCGCCTGCGTTTCCGCGCTGCGAGGCGCGCCGATAATGTCGTGAACTGCCGCGATCAGAGCACGGAACAGATCGATGTCGTAATTGCTATGGACACCCTGAAGGATCGCGGCAATGCGCTCCAGGCCCATGCCGGTGTCGATGGACGGCCGCGGCAGATCGATGCGGGTTTTCTCATCCACCTGCTCGAATTGCATGAATACTAAATTCCAGAATTCGAGGTAGCGGTCGCCATCCTCGTCCGGCGATCCGGGCGGACCGCCGACGAGCCCTTCGCCCTGATCGTAGAAAACCTCGGAGCAATAGCCGCAGGGACCGAGCGGCCCCATGGCCCACAGATTGTCGGCATGATCGACAATGCGCGCGTCCGGCAAACCCGCGATCTTCTTCCAGAGCGGGCGCGCCACATCGTCCTGAGGATGGACGGTGATCCACAGCCGATCCTTGGCCAAGCCGAATTCCTTGGTCACCAGCTTCCAAGCGAGCTCGATGGCGCGTTCCTTGAAATAGTCGCCGAACGAGAAGTTGCCGAGCATTTCGAAGAAGGTGTGGTGGCGGGAAGTATAGCCGACATTGTCGAGATCGTTGTGCTTGCCGCCGGCGCGCACGCACTTCTGCGCGGTGACCGCGCGCGCGTAAGGGCGCTTTTCCAGGCCGGTGAAGACGTTCTTGAACTGCACCATGCCGGCATTGGTGAACATCAGTGTGGGATCATTGCGCGGCACGAGCGGCGAGGACGGCACAATCTCGTGCCCCTCCCGCGCGAAGTAGGACAGGAAGCTCGACCTGATATCGTTGACGCCGCTCATCTTGCTTAACTCTTTAATCGTACAGCGCTTTCCTGTCCAGGAATGACGGGAATTGCGGGATCGCCGCAAACCATATAAGCGCTCTTTCCCTGCCGCGCCGCCGCCGAGAGCCGCCCATGAATGACCAACCGCTGACCGGCCCGACCTCGTTCGCCGAGCGAATGCAGGCTCGGCGCTTCGCGGTCACGGCCGAAATCACCCCGCCGGTTTCCTGCGATGCCGACGATCTGCGCCGCAAGGCGGCACCGCTTATGGGACTGGCCGCCGCCGTGAATCTGACCGACGGCGCGGGCGCCCGCGCTACCATGAGCGCGCTCGCCGCCGCCCAGATCCTTCTCGGCATGGGAATCGAACCGATTCTGCAGCTCACCTGCCGCGACAAGAACCGGATCGCGCTGCAGGGCGAATTGATGGGCGCGGCCGCGCTTGGCGTGCGCAACCTGCTGATGCTGACCGGCGACGACCCGAAGGCCGGCGATCAGCCCGAGACCAAGCCGGTGTTCGACATTAATTCCGGCACTCTCATCGAGACCGCGCGCCGGCTACGCGACGACGGCACGCTGCCTACCGGGCGCAACGTTGGCGGCAAGGCCGCGTTTTTCCTCGGCGCCGCCGACGCCCCAATCGATCCGCCTGCCGGCTGGCAGCCGAATGCGCTGGCCGCCAAGGTCAACTCGGGCGCGCAGTTCGTTCAGACGCAATTCTGCATGGATGCCGGCATCGTACGCCGCTATGTGGAGGTGCTGCGCCGGGCCGGTCTTACTGACCGGCTCGCCATTCTGATCGGAGTCACGCCGCTGCGCTCGGCCAAGTCGGCGGCGTGGATGAAAAGCCAACTGTTCGGCACGATCATCTCCGACGCGCTGATCAAGCGGATGGAAGACGTCGCCGATCCACAACGCGAAGGGGTGCGCATCTGCGCGGAATACATCGAGGAGTTGTCCACGATCCCCGGCATCGCGGGCGCGCATGTCATGGCACCGGGCAACGACGCGGCAATCCCGGAAGTGATCAAGGCGGTGCGTCAGTAGTCTCGACGGGCACAGCGAACGGGCTACTTCGCAGGCGCTTCCACGGTGTGGATGTCGATCTCCGATTCCAGCGTGCGGTGCACCGGGCACTTGTCGGCAATTTCGAGGAGCCGCGCTCGCTTTTCGGCATCGAGATCGCCGTCAAGCACAATCTCTCGTTCGATATGGTCGAGCATGCCTTCTTTCGTCTCGCAGTCGGCGCAATCGGCGGCATGGATCTTACTATGATGCAGCCGGACAGTGGTTTGCTTGAGCGGTAGCTGTTTGCGATCGGCATAGAGCCGCAGCGTCATCGACGTGCAGGCGCCAAGGCCGGCAAGCAACAAGTCGTATGGGCCAGGCCCGCTGTCCATGCCTCCCTCGCTTTCCGGCTCGTCGGCGAGGAAACGATGGGCGCCGACGATGACCTCCTGCTGGTATTTTCCACGGCGCGTTTCGCGCACCAGCACCGTGCCGACTTCGGCGTCGTCGGCGCGTTGCGCGTCAGCCGCCATGTCGAGATAGCGCTCGGCCCAGGCCGCGATGACGTTCGCCACATAGCCGGCATCGCTCCGGCGGCTGATGAGATGATCGGCACCGGCGAGCGAGATGAAACTTTTCGGATGCTTGGCCGCGAGGAAAATATGACTGGCATTATCAATGCCGACGGTTTCGTCGGTCGGCGAATGAAACACCAGCAGCGCCTTGCGCAAGTTTGCGATGCGCGCCGTGAGATTTTGTTCCGCGACGTCATCGAGAAAAGCGCGACGCACCCGGAACTGACGGCCGCCAAGCGTGACTTCGACCTCGCCGTGAAGCGCGATCTGGGCGACTTGATCCTTGAGCAACCCGGTGACGTGCTCGGGATCGGCCGGCGCGTTGATCGTGACCACGGCGCGCGCCTCGGCGAGGCGGTGTGCGGCAGCGAGCACTGCGGCCCCACCGAGGCTGTGGCCAATGAGGATCGCGGGCGCGGCCAGCTTTTCACGTAAATGATCGGCAGCGGCGACCAGATCGTCGACATTCGAAGAGAACGTGGTGTTGGCAAACTCGCCCTCGCTCATGCCGAGCCCGGTGAAATCGAAGCGCAGCACCGCGATGCCGCACACCTTCAACCCTTCGGCAATCCGCCGTGCCGCCCTGTTGTCCTTGCCGCAGGTGAAGCAATGCGCAAACAGCGCCACCGCGCGCAACGGCCCATCCGGCCGGTCGAGCAGTGCCGCGAGCTGTTGGCCTTGAGTGTTGTGGAAATCAAATCTTTCAGCGGGCATGCGCGCCTCCATGGCTCCAACTAAGATAGGCTTGTTTCCCGGATACCAGCAGCGCCACCAGCGTAAAAAGAAAGAAGGGCCGCCCGCCAGGGCAGCCCTTCCATTGTCAGGCCGTGGCCCGGTTGCGCAGGCGATAGTTAAGCCTTACGCGCGTGAGCCCGGTGGCGGATTAGACCACCTAGGCGAGGACCTCGGCAGAGGCCAAGAAAGAGGCCAAGATCCAGTTCACGAATGCCGGCGACCGCGGCGATAGACAATGAGACACTGGATCACCTCCTTTCGGTTGTTGACGAAGGCCCCCAATATAAGGTTTCCGCGGCGATTCGGAAGTGCGGATCACGCTGCAGCCTTTACCCGGAAAGGCACGGCCGCAATGACGGCATCTGCAGCGCGTTCCTGAAAATCCGGATCGGCGCGCAATTCACGGCTGTCCCCTAACAAACATCGCTCCCGCGAGCTTCACGTTACCTCCCCAGCTCCTTCATCGCCGCGTCGAGGCCTTCGAGCGTCAAGGGATACATGCGGCCGCCCATGAGCTGACGCATCATCTTGATTGAGGCGGTCATTTCCCATTCCCGCTCGGCGACCGGATTAAGCCAGACGCAGGACGGATAGGTCGCGATCACGCGCTCCATCCACGCCTGCCCCGGCTCTTCGTTGAAATGCTCGACCGAGCCGCCCGGCGCCACGATCTCGTACGGGCTCATCGAGGCGTCGCCCACAAAGATCACCTTGTAGTCGTGCGGATAGGTGTGCAGCACGTCCCAGGTCGGCGTCGTCTCGCTCCAGCGCCGCGCATTCTGTTTCCACACCCGCTCGTAGAGGCAGTTGTGGAAATAGAGATGCACCATGTGCTTGAACTCGCTGCGCGCGGCCGAGAACAGCTCTTCGGTCGCCTTGATGTGCCAGTCCATCGAGCCGCCAATGTCGAAGAACAACAGCACCTTGATGGTGTTGTGCCGTTCCGGCCGCATCAGAATGTCGAGATAGCCCTTCTGCGCGGTGCCCTTGATGGTGCCGTCGAGATCGAGCTCCTCCGGCGCGCCGGTGCGGGCGAATTTGCGCAACCGGCGCAGCGCGACTTTTATGTTGCGGGTGCCAAGCTCGACGTCGCCATCAAGGTCCTTGAACTCGCGCTTGTCCCACACCTTGACCGCGCGGAAATTGCGGTTGCCATCCTGGCCGATACGCACGCCTTCGGGATTGTAGCCGTAGGCGCCGAACGGCGAGGTGCCGGCGGTGCCGATCCATTTCTTGCCGCCCTGGTGGCGGCCTTTCTGTTCGGCGAGCCGCTGGCGCAGCGTTTCGAGGAGCTTGTCGAGGCCGCCCATCGCCTCGATCTGTTTTTTCTCTTCTTCGGTGAGATATTTTTCCGCGAGCTTCTTGAGCCATTCCGCGGGGATGTCGGCGGTGAGCGCCTGCTCGATCAGATCGAGGCCCTTGAAGACGTGACCGAACACACGGTCGAACTTGTCGAGATTGCGCTCGTCTTTCACCAGCGCCGCGCGCGAGAGATAATAAAAATCCTCGACCCGCCGGCCGGCGAGGTCCTTCTCCATCGCTTCCATCAAAGTGAGGTATTCGCGCAGCGTCACCGGCACGCCGGCGGCTTTGAGCTCATGAAAGAAGGTGGCGAACATCGCGATCGGTCCGGGTTGCGCCGTTGAGCGCACAGTTGCCCTCGGCACGCGGGCGGTCAAGCGACCGGCCGCCGTCTCGCTCCAAGTCCATCAGGGCCTCACCCGCCGGGACGTGAGGGATAAACCTTTCAAAAGATATATCTTGCGCTACATCGCAATATGAGCTATCTAAGATATATCTTGTTATCACACGGAGACAAAAATGCACAGACATTGTGAGGGTTACGGTGAAAGATGGGGCGCCGGCCGGCACCGCCGGGGCCGCTTTGGCGGTCGCGGCTTTGGCGGCGGCCGCTTCGGCATGGGCGATCTTGGCGGCCGCGATCCCGAAGATTGGATGCGGGCGCGGCGCATGCTGGCGCAGGGCGATCTGCGGCTTATCGCGCTCAACTTCATCGCCGAGGCGCCGCGGCACGGCTATGAAATCATCAAGCTGTTGGAGGAGAAAACCGCGGACTGGTACTCACCGAGTCCCGGCATCGTCTATCCGACGCTGACCTATCTCGAAGAAGCAGGCTACGTCACCGGGTCGACCGAGGGCAGCAAAAAGCTCTACGCCATCACCGAGGAAGGCCGCGCCTTTCTGAAAGCGAACCAGGACCTTGTCGACGTGGTGCTCGACCGCCTCGCC
>JASHOR010000090.1 GCA_030041005.1 Xanthobacteraceae bacterium | reverse complement strand
GAGGAGGTCGAGTATCTCTTGCAGGTGGTCGGCATCAAGGCGCTGTGCCGCCGCGCCAATGTCGAGAAGATCGAGGTCGGGCCGAAGGGCGCTGTGCTGTCGTTCCGCGACAATATTTTCGCTAATCCCGATGGACTTATTTCCTTCATCGCCAAGCATCCGGCCGGCGCCCGCGTTCGCCCGGACATGAAAGTCGTATTCTTCGACGAATGGGAAACGCCGAAGGCGCGGCTGCGCGGCGCCGCCGGCATTTTGCGCGCGCTGGCGGGACTGGCGGAGGAGGGCAAGAAGGCCGCTTAGCCGTCATTCCGGGGCGCGCCGCAGGCGCGAACCCGGAATCCATAATCACGATCGATTCAGATAATCTGGTTTCGCAGGGATAATTCTGCCAAACTTGTCAATATGGATTCCGGGCTCCTCGTGGAGCCTGTCATCGGGCCGCGCGGGGCCCCGTTGGCTCGGCCCCGGAATGACGTGATGAAATTGGCCTTGTCCCTTGGCGAGTGCGCTTGCTCCGCGCCTCACCGCCACCCCATTGCCGGCGCGACGTGTTTGAGGATCGCCTCGATGACGTGGGCGTTGTAATCGACGCCAAGCTGGTTGGGGACCGTCAGCAACAGCGTGTCGGCTTCGGCGATGGCCTCGTCTTTCTTGAGCTCTTCGACCAGCGCGTCCGGCTCGGCGGCGTAACTCTTGCCGAACACGGTGCGCCGGCCGTCGCCGAGGAAGCCGATCTGATCTTGGCTTTCGCCGTCGTGTCCGAAATACATGCGGTCGCGATCGTCGGTGAGGGCGAAGATGCTGCGGCTGACCGAGACGCGCGGCTCGCGTGTGTGCCCGGCTGCCTTCCAGACCTCGCGGAATTTGCGGATCTGTTTCGCCTGCTGCACCGCGAGCGGCTCGCCGGTCTCGTCATAAACGAGCGTCGAGCTTTGCAGGTTCATGCCGATCTTGGCGGCCCATTCGGCCGTATCGCTCGAACCCGCGCCCCACCAGATGCGCTCGCGCAGGCCCTGCGAATATGGCTCGAGCCGTAACAGGCCCGGCGGGTTCGGAAACATCGGCCGCGGATTGGGCTTGGCAAAACCTTGGCCGCGAAGCACCTCGAGCAACACCTCGGTGTGGCGCCGCGCCATGTCGGCGTCGGTCTTGCCTTCCTCCGGCGCGTAACCGAAGTAGCGCCAGCCGTCGATCACCTGCTCAGGCGAGCCGCGGCTGATGCCGAGCTGCAGGCGGCTGCCGCTGATGACGTCGGCTGCGCCGGCATCCTCAGCCATATACAGCGGATTCTCGTAGCGCATGTCGATAACCGCGGTGCCGATCTCGATGCGTTTGGTCCGTGCGCCAACAGCGGCCAGGAGCGGGAAGGGCGAGCCGAGCTGGCGGGCGTAGTGGTGGACGCGGAAGAACGCGCCGTCGGCGCCGAGCTCCTCGGCGGCCACCGCAAGCTCGATCGATTGCAAGAGCGCGTCCGACGCCGTCCGCGTCTGCGAATGCGGCGACGGCGTCCAATGGCCGAACGAGAGGAAGCCGATCTTTTTCATGCGTTTATATGTAGGGCGGGTTGGCCGAAGGCGTAATCCACCATTGTTGTTCGGCGGGTCAAGAAAAATGGCGGATTACGCCTTGCTAATCCACCCTGCGGCTGTCTACGGCCATCCACGTCTTTCTTACTTCAGGCAAGGACGTGGATGCCCCGGCATAAAGCCGCCGGGCATGACACGACATGCTAAGATGACGCCATGACGATACCGAGCAGTCTGCCGCCGCTCCGCACGCTGTTCTTCGACGACCTCAAGGTCGGCATGACCGAGCGGCTGAAGAAGACGATCGCCTCATCCGACGTGGTCGGCTTCGCGCAACTCACCGGCGACCGCAATCCGGTGCATCTGTCCGAGCACTTTGCCGCCCACACCCCGTTCGGCCGCCGCATCGCGCACGGCCTCTACACCGCCAGCCTGATCTCGGCGGTGCTCGGCACGCGGCTGCCGGGGCCGGGCGCGATCTACATTGCGCAGACGCTCAATTTTCGCGCCCCGGTGAGGATCGGCGACACCGTGACAGTCCTCGTCACCGTGGCCGAGCTGATGCCGGAGAAATCGCGGGCGCGGCTGACCTGCGTGTGCAAGGTCGGCCGGCAGGTGGTGCTCGACGGCGAGGCGCTGGTGAAGGTGCCGCGCGAGGAGAAGGGCAAGCGGCCGCTGCTGCGGTTGTAGTGCTGCGCTTTCCCCTCACCCTGGAGGTGCGCCGAAGCGTCACAGTGATTGTTGTCGTGGCGAGCCACCACGCTGACTCGTGCCTTTCTCCGCCTCATTCAAATCTTTCGGCTGTCGTAGGCCCAATGCAGCAGCGCCTGGCGCTGACGTTTGCGGCAGGCGAGATCGCCGGGCTCGCAGTTCTTCTGGAGCTGACGCACATGCCGGCCGATCGCTTTCCAGCGCCCGATCTGCCGTCCGTCTTCGTCGGGCATGCGGCGCCCCGAATAGTAGCGGCAATACCACTGGAACCAGCCGCGTGGGTCGTCGCGATGCAGCCAGCCCTTGCGCCGCCACTCCGAAAGCGGCTGGCTGGCGTCCACGCCGAAGTAGTTGAGCGCGCAGTCGCGCCTGCCCAGGGCGAGCTTGGCTCGGACGAACCAGCTCTTGGGAAATTCCGTGCGGCAATCGGTCAGGTACTTGCCGCAGAACACACCGAGGCGGAGCATTTCTGCGGGCGTGAGCTGTGGCTTGAAGTCGGGATCGAAACCGCGGCCGCACGGTGCCGTGCGCTCGTAGCGATAGCCTCGCTGCATCTTGTCGCTGACGATAACAACGCGCTTGCGCCGGGCTTTTTTCACGCGAGGTGGCTCCTTCACCGTCTGACGTAGTCCATGGAGCCGGGCAAATCAGCATGGACCACCGGGTCAAGCCCGGCGGTGACGAGAAACTGACCCCGGATGTCGCTTCGCTCATCCGGGTACGCTTGCTACTCCGCCGCCTCGACGCGCTTCTTGCGCTTCGACGTTCCGCCGCGGGCCAGCACCGGCTTGAGGAACTGCCCGGTATAGCTCGCCTTCGTCGCCGCGATCTGCTCCGGCGTTCCCGCCGCGACGATTTCGCCGCCGCCGTCGCCGCCTTCGGGGCCGAGGTCGATGATCCAGTCGGCGGTCTTGATCACTTCCAGATTGTGCTCGATGACGACGACGGTGTTGCCGCTCTCCACCAGCTCGTGCAGCACGTCGAGGAGCTTGGCCACGTCGTGGAAGTGCAGGCCGGTGGTCGGCTCGTCGAGAATATAAAGCGTGCGGCCGGTCGCGCGCTTCGACAATTCCTTCGCCAGCTTGACGCGCTGCGCCTCGCCGCCGGATAGCGTCGTCGCCTGCTGGCCGACATGGATGTAGTCGAGGCCGACGCGGTGCAGCAGCATGAGCACGTCGCGCACCCGCGGCACCACCTTGAAGAATTCCAAGGCCTCCTCGACCGTCATGTCGAGCACGTCGGCGATCGACTTGCCCTTGAATAGCACTTCGAGGGTCTCGCGGTTGTAGCGCTTGCCCTTGCAGACGTCGCAGGTGACGTAAACGTCCGGCAGGAAGTGCATCTCGATTTTGATGACGCCGTCGCCCTGGCAGGCCTCGCACCGGCCGCCCTTGACGTTGAACGAAAAACGGCCGGGCTCGTAGCCGCGCGCCTTTGACTCGGGTAGGCCGGCGAACCATTCGCGGATCGGCGTGAATGCGCCCGTATAGGTGGCCGGATTGCTGCGCGGCGTGCGGCCGATCGGCGACTGGTCGATATCGATGATCTTGTCGAGATGTTCGATGCCTTCGATGCGGTCGTGCGGGGCTGGGGCCTCGCTGGCGCCGTTCAATCGCCGCGCCAGCGCCTTGTAGAGCGTGTCGATGAGCAGCGTCGACTTGCCGCCGCCGGAGACGCCGGTGACGCAGGTGAACAGGCCGAGCGGGATTTCGGCGGAAATATTTTTCAGATTGTTGCCGCGGGCGCCGACGAGCTTCAAGGCGCGATGCGGGTTGCGCGGGCGGCGGTCCGGCACCGCGATCTCGCGCACGCCGTTGAGGTATTGCCCGGTGAGCGAGTGCGGGCTCGCCATGATATCGGCGGGCGTGCCTTCGGCGACGATCTTGCCGCCGTGCACGCCGGCGCCGGGGCCGACATCGACGACGTGGTCGGCCGAGCGGATGGCATCCTCGTCGTGCTCGACCACGATCACGGTGTTGCCGAGGTCGCGCAGCCGCCGCAGCGTTTCCAGAAGCCGCGCGTTGTCACGCTGGTGCAGCCCGATCGAGGGCTCGTCGAGCACGTAGAGCACGCCGGTCAGGCCGGAGCCGATCTGCGAAGCGAGCCGGATGCGCTGGCTCTCGCCGCCGGACAGCGTTCCGCTCGATCGCGCCAGGGTCAAATATTCGAGCCCGACATCGACCAAAAATGTCAGTCGCTCGCGGATCTCCTTGAGCACGCGCACGGCGATTTCGTTCTGCTTGGCAGTCAGCCGTCGGGGTAGCTCAGTGAACCATGCGGCTGCGCCTTTGACCGACATCTCGGATACTTCTCCGATATGCAGGCCGCCGACTTTGACGCACAGCGCTTCCGGCTTGAGCCGAAAGCCCTTGCAGGCCTCGCACGGCACGTCGGTGAAATAGCGCGCGATCTCTTCGCGCGCCCAATCGCTGTCGGTTTCGCGGAAGCGGCGTTCGAGATTGGTGACGACGCCTTCGAACGGCCGCCTGGTCTCATAGGCGCGCATGCCGTCGTCGTAGGAAAAGCGGATTTCGCTCTCGCCCGAACCATAGAGGATCGCGTCCTGCGTCTTCTTCGGCAAGTCCTTCCATTTGGTGTCGAGGGTGAATTTGTAATGCTTGCCGAGCGCCAGCAGCGTCTGCACGTAATAGGGCGATGACGATTTGGCCCACGGCGCGATGGCGCCCTTGCGCAAGGTGCGTTCCTTGTCGGGAATGACGAGATCGGCGTCGATGTGCTGCTCGACGCCAAGCCCGCCGCATTTCGGGCAGGCGCCGAACGGATTGTTGAACGAGAACAGGCGGGGCTCGATCTCCGGAATGGTGAAGCCGGACACCGGACAGGCGAATTTTTCCGAGAAAACAAGGCGCTCGGGGCCGCTCTGGTTGTGGATGCGAGCGACTTTCTTCTCCCTCTCCCCGCTTGCGGGGGGTGGTGCATCCGCGAACTCCGCCACCGCCAAGCCGTCGGCGAGCTTGAGCGCGGTCTCAAGCGAGTCAGCCAAGCGCGCGGCGATGTCTGCCCGCACCACGATGCGATCGACGACGACGTCGATGTCGTGCTGGAATTTCTTGTCGAGCGTGGGCGCGTCGGCGATCTCATAGAACTTGCCGTCGATCTTGACGCGCTGAAATCCCTTCTTCTGAAAATCGGCAAGCTCCTTGCGGTACTCGCCCTTTCTGCCGCGCACCACCGGCGCCAAAAGATAAAGCCGCGTGCCCTCGGGCAACGCCATGACGCGGTCGACCATTTGCGACACGGTCTGGCTCTCGATCGGCAGGCCGGTTGCCGGCGAATAGGCCACGCCGACCCGCGCCCAAAGAAGCCGCATGTAGTCGTAGATCTCGGTGACGGTGCCGACCGTGGAGCGCGGGTTGCGCGAGGTGGTCTTCTGCTCGATGGAAATGTCCGGCGACAGACCGTCGATCTGATCGACGTCCGGTTTCTGCATCATTTCGAGGAACTGCCGGGCGTATGCCGACAGGCTTTCGACATAACGGCGCTGCCCCTCGGCATAGATGGTATCGAAGGCCAGCGACGACTTGCCTGAGCCGGACAGTCCGGTGAACACCACGAGCCGGTCGCGCGGGATTTCGAGATCGATGTTCTTGAGGTTGTGTTCGCGCGCGCCGCGGACCGCGATCACGCGGCGATCGGAGCGGCCTGGCGGTGTCCCGCGGACATCGGGGGTGTCACTCATGCGCAATGGAATCCCGCTCCCGCGCCGGCAGCAAGGCCGCCGGACGGCAGGCCGAACATAGTGAGAACAGAAGCCCTTTGCCAGGGCGCTTCGCCGGCAGTCCCCGACTTTCGCGCGCAGTCGGCGGCTTTGCTGCACAAAATAATCCGCTTCGAGTGCCGCACCAATGTGTTAGGCCTGACCAACATGCGGCCGGGTTGGACCGTGGGCGGCGCCCGCACAAACGCCGCTGTCGTTTCGACCGAGCGCGCCGGCAAACAACAGCGCGGCAGAATCGCTGGCGCTCCGCGGGTCAGAATTTTCCGCGCGACGACCGCACAAAAAACGGCTGAAATTCACATCGGTGACGATGCGTCAGGCGGCAGGGTGAGGGACGAGTCCGAGGCTTCTTTGTCCGCGGCCGTCTCCTCACCCCGCTCTTCCCCGACCCCAACGCATCAGAAAGGAGAGAACTTGAAGTTCAGGCCGGCGCGAATGATGTTGGCGTCGAATTTGACTGGGACTGTTGTCGTGGCGGCGCAAGCCGCGACTGAGCAGGTCACGGAACCATTCGAGAGGTCGACGAAGAGATATTCGGCCTTGGCTGTCACGTTTGGAGTGATCGCGAACTCGAGGCCGGCGCCTGCGGTCCAGCCGAATTCGGTATTGTCCCCCGACACCGTGGCTGTTCCGCTCGTGAGCGTCCCCTTCACATTACCGACGGCGCCGCCGGCTGTTCCGTAGAGGAGGACGCGGTCAAAGGCATAGCCGACGCGGCCGCGAAGTGTGGCAAGCCAATCATTTGAAGTTGAAGTTTGGCAGCTTCCTGCGGCGCAACCGTTGCTGCTGGTGCTGCCCTTGATATCGGTCCAATCGGCGTCCCCCTCAACGCCGAAAACGAGTGAGCCGGATTGGTAATTGGCGCCGAGCGTGCCGCCGACAAGACCGCCATCGACGTTGAAGTCTCCCGAGCCAGCGAAGGGAGTTGCGGCGTTGAAGTTGCTATTGCCGAAGCCGTAGCCGCCGTTGATGCCGAAATAGATGCCGCCCCAGTTATAAAGCGGCGCCGTGGTCGGCACGTAGGTGGCGGGCGCTTGCGGAGGTGGTCCGGGCGGGGGAATGAGATCGGCGGCCAAGGCCGGATTGGCAGCGGCAAAGACCACCGCGCCGGCAAACAATATCCGCTTCATGCGAGCCTCCTGTTCGACGCCTACGCCCCACAACGTTCAGCCCGGAGATCGGAGGGAAGCCGCCACCGCACCCCGTTTTGCTTTTCTCAATAAGTATCTGATCTCGCATCAAATTGATGTTACCCAAAAGTCACAACGGCCGTTTTTCCACTGGCTTATCTCATCTCCGCTCGGGCTGCGGACAGTGCGTTGTGTTTGACCTGGCCACGCGAGGTCCCGATTTTGCTTGCTTTCGGGCCTGGAACAAAATAAGAACAAAATTGATAGAATGCGGCTCGCTGCGAATCTGCGTGTGGATAAGGCCGACAGCGCGGCGATCGGCCTTGCCGCGGGCGGGTCCGGCACTAGGGTTGTCGATCGCAGGGCAGGGCTGGCAACAGAACGGAGCGTGTGATGGCTGGAAGCGTGAACAAGGTGATCCTGATCGGCAATCTGGGCGCCGATCCTGAAGTTCGCCGTACGCAAGACGGCCGGCCGGTGGTGAACCTGCGTCTCGCCACCTCCGATTCCTGGCGCGACAAGGCGACTGGGGAAAGGCGGGAGAAGACCGAGTGGCACCGCGTCGTCATCTTCAACGAGAATTTGTGCCGGATTGCGGAACAGTACCTCAAGAAAGGGTCGAAGGTTTACCTCGAAGGCGCTCTGCAGACGCGCAAATGGCAGGATCAATCCGGCCAGGATCGCTATTCGACCGAGGTGGTCCTGCAGGGCTTTCGCGGCGAATTGACACTGCTCGACCGCGCCGGCGGGGCCGGCAGCAATAGCGGCGGCGATTTTGGCGCCGACGAAGGTAGTGCGCAGTTCGGTTCATCCGGCCCAACGCGAAAGGTTGCTGCTGCTGCCGCCGGCGCCGGACGCGGCGACATGGACGACGAAATTCCGTTCTAGTGTGGCGGTTCAGAAGTCCGCATCATTTCTGCCGCGACCTCGTCATGCGGAGTTCTGAACCAAAGCCACACGAGATCAATTAAGTTGCTAGTGTCCTTCGATTCCGAAGGACGCAAATGAGGGTGCCGCATAATGATGCGAACTTCGGAATCGGGACATGAGTGGCCCGATTCCAACATTCGCATCGCGTTCCTGTACCCCCCGTGCGAATGTCGGAATCAAAGGACCGCCATCAAAGGACTGCCACAAATATAAGCGCTGGTGGTGGAGCTTTGGATTTGACATTCGCTTCACACCCCAGTGGCTTGGGGGGCAGCGAATGTCAAATTCGCTCCACTCATTTTCGCCAACAATCGCGCCATGCCTGACGGGCCCGTTTGGGTCGCCGCCGGCGATCATCCAGCCGGCGGGTCCGTGCTTGCGACCAGCACCCGATGTCTTACGCCCGCGAAGCCTGGTCTCTGCAGCGCGGGCAAGAGGTAAGCCGCCATGCTCGACACCATCTTCGCGATAAAATTCGTGCACATGATCGCCATGGCGGTGATGTTCGGGACGTGGACGAGCATCGCGCTGTTCACGGTGCTCGCCTACCGTACCGGCAAAACCTCCGTGGTCGCGCTCACGGCGGGGTTTGTGATCAAGGCCGAACTGACACTCATGATCGCTGCGATCGCGCTGCAGCCGCTCGCCGGCTTTCCGCTTGCCGCGGCCATCGGGGCGCAACTGACCGAATATTGGATCGAAGTGTCGACCGCGATCTACGCAGGCGTCGTCGTGGCGTGGCTCGCCAATCTCATCATCGAACTGCGCATGCGCAAGGTCGCGCAGGAGGCTGCCCTGGGCGGCGAGCCGTTGCCGAATTCCTACCGCGGAATGTTCCGGCTGTGGAGCGGCATCAGCGCCGCCGGCCTGGCGGGCATGATCGCCATCATGGCGCTGATGATCTGGCAGCCGCATTGGTCCTGAAGCCCGGCCCGCGACCCGACGGACGCGAGGCGGAGCAAGCCACATTTAACGGCGTCTTAAACGGCGCATGGCTACAAACGCAGCCTGATTCTGTCGGAATAAGTCTCATGAGCAATCCTCCCGAACCAGCGGATCCGCAAACCGCCCTGGTGCTCGATGACGAACCGCAGATCGGCCTCCTGGTCTGCAAAGTTCTCTCCATGGTCGGCATCGCCGCCAAGCACTTCGCCGACCCGGTCGCGTTCCTGACCGAGATGCAGCGATCACAACCGCAACTTGTTGTACTCGATCTCGCCCTTGGACAGTCGGACGCGATCGACGTCATCCGCAAGCTCGACGTTCTCAAATTCCGCGGCCTCGTCTTGCTGATCAGCGGTCGGGACGAAGGCACGCTTGCCGAGATCGAGCGGATCGGCCGATCGCACGGACTTTGGATGCTGCAGTCTCTGCGCAAGCCGTTCCGCGCGACCGAGCTCCGCAACAGGCTGCAGCCCTTGGCCCGGCCCGAGCGCCCGAAGCCCGGCGCCGCGGCATCGGCAGCAGAATCGTCGGCCAGTGCGCGCGTCGATCTTGGCGAGGCGCTACGGCACAACTGGCTGGAAGTCTGGTATCAGCCGAAAATCGATCTGCGCGCGGGGGCCATCTGCGGCGCCGAGGCCCTGATCCGCGCCCGCCATCCCGTCCGCGGCCTGGTGCAGCCGGTCGATCTGCTGCCGCCGGCGGCGGACCCGTTGTACAGACCGCTTTCGATTTTTCTCGTG
The DNA here is from genome assembly GCA_030041005.1 of Xanthobacteraceae bacterium. Taxonomy (GTDB): domain Bacteria; phylum Pseudomonadota; class Alphaproteobacteria; order Rhizobiales; family Xanthobacteraceae; genus BOG-931. Next base: position 47,603 of record JASHOR010000090.1, on the reverse strand, counting down.
CAGCGGACGCTCGCCGACTGGAATGTGCTGGCGAAGGCGGGCGATGCGCTCAAGCTTGCGATCAACGTGCCGGCCTCGGTTCTCAATGCGCCGGGTTTTGTCGACGTGGTGCGCAGGCTCGTTCCCACGGCGAATTTCCCCGGTTTAATCGTCGAAGTGACCGAGGATGAAATCATCCGCGATCCGGATTGGCTTCATGAAGTGGCCATGCAGCTTCGGCTCTGCAACATCACCCTCTCGATCGACGATTTCGGCTCCGCCTACGCGTCCTTGTCGCGGCTGAAGGATCTGCCGTTTGGCGAGATAAAGCTCGACCGGAGTTTTGTGTCGAATTGCGCGAATGACCCTCTCAAGCATGGGCTTTGTCAGACGGTCGTCGACCTCGCGCACCGCTTCGGCGCCGTCGCCTGTGCGGAAGGCGTGGAGACTGCGGACGAACTGCGCTCGCTCGTCGCGCTCGGCTTCGACACCGCGCAGGGCTATTTGTTCGCCAAACCCATGCCGCTGACGCAATTCGTCGAGTATCTCGCCAACGCGCGGAGCAGGTCCCTGCCGGGCCTCGGACCGGAAGAGACGAAACAGATGTCCGCCACGGCGTGACCAGCCAATTGCCGCTTCACCTTCGGCGCCGCCGCAATCGTGCTTGGCCGCGGCGCCTTGCCCCGGAGACATGATGAGCGCCGAAGTTCACGTGGCCGATCGCGCGGCGAGCGCTTACGCTGACACTGCTGCGCCGGCCGGCGGCGCGGTGGCGTCATTGCCGGACGAACACGGCATTGGCGCGAGCCATGAGCCGGGCTTTCTGTCCACGACGCCGGCGGGGTGGTGGGATCGCCGCCTCGCGATTACGGTGCTTGTGGTCTCGGGGCTGATCTTTGCCTGCACCGCCCCGTTTGCGCGCCTGCCCCTGGCCAGGGTTCCGGCATTCATTCCGAGCTACGAAGCGGCGCTGGCGATCAACGATTTGATTACCGCGGTGCTGCTGTTCGGACAGTTTGCCAAGGTGCGCTCGCGGGCGCTCTGTGTCCTTGCCAGCGGTTATCTGTTCACCGCGCTCATGGCGGTCACGCATGCCCTGACGTTTCCGGGACTGTTCTCGCCGACCGGGCTGCTCGGCGCCGGCCCGGACACCACGGCGTGGCTCTATGTGTTCTGGCACGGTGGCTTCCCGCTTGCCGTCAGCGGCTATGCGCTACTGAAGGATCGGACCGGTGGCACCCTGAGGTCCGAGCAATCTGTAACCGTCACCTTTTGGTCGACGGCGGTGACCGCCATCGGCGCGGTGATCGTACTGGCGCTGCTTGCCACGGCCGGCAAAGACCTTTTACCGGCAATCATGGCGGGCAACCGTAACACCATCTCGCTGACCGTCGCCGTCACCTCGGTGTGGCTGCTGTCGATGATCGCGCTTGCTCTCATGTGGCATCGGCGGCCGCACAGCGTGCTCGACCTCTGGCTGATTGTAGTGATGTTCGCGTGGCTGTGCGACGTGGCGCTCAGCGCGATTCTCAACGGCGGTCGCTTCGATCTCGGCTTTTATGCAGGCCGTATCTATGGCCTATTGGCGGCAAGCTTCGTGCTTGGCGCGCTTTTGCTCGAGACGAATTGGCTGCACGACCGGCTGTTTGCGGCCCGCGCCGAACTCGCCAAGCGCGCCCGCGACCTGGAAATACGAGTGCGGGAGCGAACCAAAGAGCTGCGGCAATCGAACGAGTCACTGAAGCTCGAGATAGAGGAGCGGCAGCAAACCGAAGAGGAACTGAGGCGCACGCGTGCCTTCCTGGACGTCATCGTCGAGGCATTGCCGGCCATGCTTCTCGTCAAGGACTCTACCAGCGGAAAATGCGTCTACCTTAATCGCGCCGGCGAAGAACTGCTCGGCTGCGACCGCGCCGAGGTGCTTGGCAAGAGCGTGCGCGAGGTGTTGCACAGCCGGGACGCCGATCTCCTCGAGCTGCAGGACGAACGGGCATTGGCTTCAGATAAGCCGTACGAGATTTTCGAAAGCACGCTGCACACGCAAACGCGCGGTCCGCGCCTGGTGCGCACGAAGAAACTGCCGGTGCCCGACGAGCGCGGCAAGCCGAAATACGTCATTGCATTTTCCGAGGATGTCACCGACCAGCGACAGATCGAGGAACAGTTGCGCCATGCCCAGAAGATGGAAGCACTCGGCCAGTTGACCGGCGGGTTGGCGCACGATTTCAACAATCTGCTCGCGATCATCATCGGCAATCTCGACGTTCTGGCCGAACTGCGCCGCAGCGACGCGGAATTGGTGGACCTCGTGGAAGGGGCGGTCGGCGCCGCGCTCAGCGGCAGCGAACTCACCCGCCGGCTGCTCGCGTTCGCCCGCCGTCAGCCGTTGCAGCCGGGGCAGGTCGATCTCAACGATCTAATCGAAGAAATCACCGCGCTTCTGGGCCGGACGCTGGGCCAGGATATCGAGATCAAGCTCGCCCTTGATCGTTCGATCCCGGCGGTCGTTGTCGACCGTATCCAGCTTGAGACAACGATCGCCAACCTCGCCAATAACGCACGCGATGCGATGCCCGGTGGCGGCCGCCTGCTGATTGCGACGCGGACGGCGTACCTTGACGCCGACTACGCTTCCAACCATCCGGAGGTCGTGCCCGGCGATTACGTTGCAATCGAAGTCAGCGATACCGGCGAGGGCATGACAGCGGACGTCCTCGCCCGCATTTTCGAACCATTCTTCACCACCAAGAGCCCGGGCAAGGGGACCGGTCTCGGGCTCAGCATGGTGTTCGGCTTCATCAAGCAGTCCGGCGGTCACATCAACGTTTACAGCGAGCCGGGACGCGGTACGACATTTCGGCTTTATCTGCGGCCCGTAGGCCACGGCGAGGCGACCGCTGCCGTGGAGGCGCCACCGCTGCAGCCTGCAACCGATTCTCATGAGACGATCCTTGTCGTCGAAGACAACGGCAAACTGCGCGAAATCGTGGTGAAACAGCTCCACGGACTGGGTTTCCGCGTGCTGGAAGTCGACAACGCAAAGAGCGCCCTGGACATCCTCGCCCTGCAGAACAAGATCGATCTGCTGTTCACTGACATCGTGCTGCCTGGCGACATGGATGGGTGCGCGCTGGCGCGCGAAGTGATTGCCCGTTCTCCGCACTCGAAGGTTCTGCTCACATCGGGTTTTCCCGGCGCGCGGCTCACCGACTTGCAAGCCCTCGGCACGAATGTTCGTCTTCTCAGCAAGCCATATCGCAGGGAGGATTTGGCGCGCACCGTGCACGAGGTGCTGCGCGACTAAACGGATGGGGTGGGCCGCGCCGCGCTCGTCAGAGCACGAAGTGCGCTCTAGGCGTGCGCGGGCGCTGAGGAACTCTCGGCCACCCAGGCGAAAGCGCGCACCAGAGCGCCTTCGAGCTTGTCGTTCATGTCCTGAAGGATACTGAAGGCGTGCGCGGGCTGCATCGGCTGTTTGTACGGCCGGCGTTCGATCAGCGCGGCGTAGATATCGCAGATTGTCACCAAGCGCACTGGATCGCTGATCTGCGCGCCCGAGAGTCCATCCGGATAGCCGCTGCCGTCGAGCAGCTCATGGTGCCGGAGCACGACTTCGAGCAATTCCGGCTCGTATTGGCCTTGTTGGCGCAGCAAATCGTAGCCGGCTGCGGCGTGCGTGCGCATGATGGCGAGTTCTTCGGTGGTCAGGCGGCCAGGTTTGTTGAGGATGGCATGCGGGATCTTGGCCTTGCCGACATCGTGCAGCAAAGCGCCCCTGACAAGGTGCTCTTGGTCGTTGCTGGCAAAATGCAGGCTGCGGGCAAACGCGGCGGCGAGCCCGGTGACCAGCATGCAATGCTGGTAGGTGGCATCGTCATAGGTCCACACAATATCGAGCCATTGGCGGATGCCGCCCTCGGCGATAGCGGCCATGACCGAGGCGGTTGCCTGTTCGACGACTACCCGCTCGACGCTCTCGCCGCTGCCGGCAGCGCAGAAAATGGTGTCGAACTGCGATAGCGCCTCGGCCAGGTTCTCCGCTGGAACCGACGTTCTCACCGTACTGGGCTTCGGCGGCGGGCGGTCGATCATTCGGCCAATGATCGCAGATATTTCGTCGTACGACATCTTGGCGGGAAGCACCGTGCTCGCCCCGAGCGCAGCCGCTTGAACCTGTTGCAGGTGCGTTTCATTGCGCAGCGCGGCCATGATCGGCGTGGCCAATTGGCGCGGTGCCGATAATAGTTCGCGCAAGTGCTCGATTGCGGCTTGCTGACGGAAATCCATGTCGATGACGACGACGCTCGGCAGGCCGAGGGCATTCTGCTGTGCGTCGAGTCCGATAACGCGGCAGGTGCCGAGACTTGAGAGGCGGCGAGCAAGCTCCTTGCTCCGATCCGGCCTATCGGAAATCACAAGGATTCCGTTGCGATCAGGCATGATACGCTGCATCAACAGGAGTCCGCACGCGCACGCACTGTTGTTGTTATTATGTCATGGAACAACCAACAGTTCGTAAAGATGCCACCCTTCAACCCATCGCGCCGGCGCAGCGGCACGCAAAAGGCTGTTTGAGCTTGCCAGGCGTCAGCCGGCGAGTGCCAACCTGTCCTTGCAGGCATGGCTCTGCTTGTCGCTGCTGGCAAGCGCCGCGAGCGCCGGCCCCGCCAGCACGTAAGTGAGGCATTGCGGCAGCGACGTGAATCCGCTCCGTTGGTAGAAGGTTTGCGCCGGATTGTCGGCGCGGACCGTCAATTCCACGATCGGGCTGCCGATCTCACGGGCGAACGCGGCAACGCGCGCCGTCAAGGCGCGAGCAATGCCGCGCCCGCGGCAGGCGGATTCGACGTACAGGTCCTGCAGGAAGATCACCGGTCCGTTCCAGCCGGTGACGACGCGGCGGCTGCAAGTGGCCATGCCGACCACGGTTCCGCTTTGCTCGGCAACGAAGGCGCAAAAGCCGGCGTGCGGACCGAAGCCGTCGCGCAGCCAGTCTTCGGGGCTGGCGCGCACCGCATGCAGGGCGTTCTCGCCTTGGGCCAAAAGGCGCTTGAGCCGCATCAGTGCCGGAATGTCGGCGGGCGTCGCCTCGCGCACCGCAAACCTAGAAGGCGAGTCTTTGGTTGGCTCGATCTGTTTCATGTTGCGCTGACGTTTACACGGTGATGTCGATCTTGCTTGTGGTCTTGCCCGTCGAACTTGGCGCCGACGACACGCTCGACCCTTGCGCGTCAATGTCGGTGATCGAGGGTATCCGGCGACCGTTGGACTGCTGCTGGCCGGACGATCGAACGGCGTGCTGGGTCGCGGCATGCGAGCCAGCCGACGCAATTGCCGATACGGCCATGACACGGCCTCTGCGATCATCAGCCCCTAAGAAATGGTGAATGCTCTCGGTTAAGGAATGATTAGCGCAGCACATGCGCACGAGGGCGCGTCGGGACAGGAGGCCAATGTTGGAATCGGGCCACTAAGCGCTGAAGATGGCGCGGACGCCGTCGACCACGAATTGCACCGCCAGCGCCGCCAGCAGCACGCCGAGGAGCCGCGACAGGACGATGTTGCCAGTCAAGCCCAAGAGCCGACCGATGCGCTCCGCCAAAAGAAAGCTCAAAAGCGCCGCCGCCGCGACGACGATGACGACGGCAAGGAGCTCGCCGCGCAGCAGCAGATTGCCGCCGGCGCGGCCGTCGAGCAGCACGGCCGCCGTGATGGCGCCCGGTCCGGCCAAAAGCGGAATCGCCAGCGGAAAGGCGGCGACGTTGCGCACTCGCTCTTCGAGCGCCTGTTCGGCGGCCTCGCCTTCATGACGGCTGCGGACGCCGAACACCATTTCGGTGGCGATCGAAAACAGCAACAGGCCGCCGGCAATGCGGAACGCCGAAAGCGAAATTTGCAGCGTTTCGAGTAGCCAGTCGCCGAACAGAGCGGCGCCGATCAGGATGGCGCCGGCGATCACGGTTGCGCGCACGGCGACACTGCGACGGGCAACGCGCGGCATACCTTCGGTGACGGCTAGAAACGTCGGCGCCAGCGCCACGGGATCGACCACCACAAACAGGGTCAAAAACGCGCTGACCGCATAATCGAGCTGCATTTATGCCTTCTCCGACGGCACCTGCAGATGGCGCCAGCGCGATAGTGCCAGCATCCCTTCTCGCGGTCTCCAGGCGGACGCCGCAGAGCGCGTGAAAACGCCTTGATTTGCCTCAATAACACCTTGAAATTCTTGGAGGAATAGCCATCTGCCAGATACCGATTAGGGTGGCGCTGCGGCCACCGATCGGCTATGAAATCCGCAGCGATTCGTTTAGGAAATTCTCGCTTGGCCGAGCACGACAATCCCCCGCCCGCGGACGGTGGTCCCTCCGACATTCGCCCGGTTTCGATCACCGAGGAAATGAAAAAAAGCTACCTCGATTACGCCATGAGCGTGATCGTGGCGCGCGCGCTGCCCGATGCGCGCGACGGGCTCAAACCGGTGCATCGCCGTATCCTCTACTCGATGCACGAGAACGGGCACACGCCGGACAAGAAGTACGTCAAATCCGCGCACGTCGTCGGCGACGTCATGGGCAAATATCATCCCCACGGCGATCAGGCGATCTACGACGCGCTGGTGCGCATGGTGCAGGATTTTTCCATGCGCCTGCCGCTGATCGACGGTCAGGGCAACTTCGGCTCCGTCGACGGCGACAACCCGGCAGCCTACCGCTACACCGAATGCCGGCTGGCCAGGTCGGCGATGGAACTCTTGCGCGACCTCGACAAGGACACGGTCGATTTCCAGCCCAACTACGACAATTCCGAGCGCGAGCCGGTGGTGCTGCCGGCGGGCTATCCGAACCTTCTCGTCAACGGCGCCGGCGGCATTGCGGTCGGCATGGCGACCAACATCCCGCCGCACAATCTGGGGGAAGTGATCGACGCCTGCGTGGCGCTGATCAACAATCCGGCGTTGACCATCGACGAACTGATCGCGATCGTACCAGGCCCGGATTTTCCCACCGGCGGCATCATTCTCGGCAGAGCGGGCATCCGCGCCGCCTATCATCTGGGCCGCGGCTCGATCGTCATGCGCGGCAAGATGGAGTTCGAAACGCTGCGCGGCGAGCGCGAGGCGATCGTATTCAGCGAAATTCCCTATCAGGTGAATAAGGCTCATCTGGTCGAGCGCATCGGCGAACTCGTTCGCGACAAGAAGATCGAGGGCGTTGCGGCGCTGCGCGACGAATCCGATCGCGACGGCTACCGCGTGGTGGTCGAATTGCGCCGCGACGCCGTGCCCGACGTGGTGCTCAACCAGCTTTACCGTTTCACCGCGCTGCAATCCTCGTTCGGCGCCAACATGGTGGCGCTCGAAGGCGGCCGGCCTCAGGTGATGAACCTGAAGGACCTGCTGACTTCTTTCATCACCTTCCGCGAGGAGGTGATCTACCGGCGCACCAAGCATCTGCTCGGCAAGGCGCGCGACCGCGCGCACATCCTGGTCGGTCTCGCCATTGCGGTTGCCAACATCGACGAGGTGATCCGGCTCATCCGCGCCGCCAAGGACGCCAACGAGGCGCGCGACGAATTGATGAAACGCGAATGGCCGGCGCGCGATGTCGCCACCATGGTCACGTTGATCGACGATCCGCGCCACAGCGTCTCCGCCGCCGGCACGACGCGGCTGTCCGCCGAGCAGGCCAAGGCCATCCTCGACCTGCGACTGCAGCGGCTCACGGCGCTCGGCCGCGACGAGATCAAGGCCGAGCTTGACAAGCTCGCCGACGAGATCGCCGATTACCTTGATATCCTGCGCTCGCGCGCGCGCATCCAGGCGATCGTCAAGGACGAGCTGGCCGGGATCAAGGCCGAGTTCTCCACCCCGCGCAAGACCCTGATCGTCGATCAGGAAGGCGAGATGGAAGACGAGGATTTGATCCAGCGCGAGGACATGGTGGTAACCGTCTCGCACGCCGGCTACGTCAAGCGCGTACCGCTGTCCACCTACCGGGCGCAACGGCGCGGCGGCAAGGGCCGCGCCGGCATGCAGACCCGCGAGGAGGATTTCGTCACGCGGCTGTTCGTGGCCTCGACGCATGCGCGCGTCCTGTTCTTTTCGTCGCGTGGCAAGGTCTACGAGGAGAAGGTTTGGCGATTGCCGCAGGCGGCGCCGCAGGCGCGCGGCAAGGCCTTGATCAACATTCTGCCGCTGGAGCAGGGCGAGAACATCACCACCATCATGCCGCTGCTCGAGGACGAGTCGAGCTGGGACAAGCTCGACGTGATGTTCGCCACCACGCGCGGCACGGTGCGAAGGAACAAGCTCTCGGATTTTTCCGACGTGCGCCGCTCCGGCATCATCGCCATGAAGCTCGACGAGGGCGATGCCATCGTCGACGTGCAGATCTGCACCGAGAACGACGACGTGCTCTTAACCAGCGCCGCCGGCCAGTGCATTCGTTTCGCCGTCAATGACGTGCGCGTATTTTCCGGCCGCACCTCGATGGGGGTGCGCGGCATCAGTCTGGCTGAAGGCGACAGGCTGATTTCGTTGTCGATCCTGCGTCACGTCGAGGCCACCGCGGAGGAGCGCGCCGCCTACCTTAAGCGCGCCAACGCGGTGCGCCGCGGCGCAGCCGGGGAGGGCGAGGAGGCGGTGAACGGCAACGGCAATGGCGACGCCGAAGAGGCCAGCGGCGCGATCGAGCTCGGCGAGACGCGCTACGTGGATATGTCGGCGAAGGAGCAGTTTGTGCTCACCATCTCCGAAAAGGGCTTCGGCAAGCGAACCTCATCCTACGAGTACCGCATCACCAATCGCGGTGGCAAAGGCATCGTCGCCATGGCGGTCACCGAGAAGAACGGGCGCATCGTCGCCTCGTTCCCGGTGGAAGAAACCGATCAGATCATGCTGGTGACCGACGGCGGGCAATTGATCCGCTGCCCGGTCGACGGCATCCGCATTGCCGGGCGCGCCACCCAAGGCGTCATCGTGTTTTCTACCGCCGAGAGCGAGCGCGTGGCGTCAGTGGAGCGGCTGTCGGAGGAGGGGGAGGAGAACGGCGGAGAGTAAAGGTCCGTTGTTGCGAGCCCGAAGGGTGAAGCAATCCTGCCGGGGCGCGGCCTTCGCTTCTTGAAATGACGAATGCACTGCCGCCTGCTATTGGTGCCCCATGCCTAGCCATCGCGACCACGCCGACCGCTGGAAGCACGACGGCGTGCGCGTCATTCCCGGCAGCCAGCTCGATCCGAACGTGCCGTCGACGCCGGGCATGGACCGCAAGGCAGCGATCACTTTCGCCCGCGCCGGGGCGCAGAAATTGTGGGCCGGCACGGTGACGATCAAGCCCGACGCCAAGACCGGCGCGCATCATCACGGGCACCTGGAAAGCATCATCTACGTGGTGCGCGGGCGGGCGCGCATGCGCTGGGGCGAGCAACTGCAATTCGCCGCCGAAGCGGGGCCGGGCGACTTCATCTTCGTGCCGCCCTATGTGCCGCATCAGGAGATCAATGCCAGCCCCAACGAGGTCTTGGAGTGCGTTCTGGTGCGCAGCGACGGCGAAGCGATCGCGATCAATCTCGACATCGAGCCGGTGGAAAAGCCGGAGACCGTTCTATGGATCGACCCGATCCATCGCGATGAAGCCACTTAATGCAGCTCTCGCTTGATTAGCAATTCGGAGTAGTAGGAGAGTGCGCGGCGGCGCCGGGGGCGGGTCTGCGTTTCGCGCTTGCGGTCGGAGCCGGGTTTGCCGATGCGAGGAATGGCCTCATGATGACACCGATCAAGCTCCAGGACATTACGATCCATGCCGTGGTCGAGCAGCAGGGCGCATGGTTCGACGCGAGAACATTTTTTCCGTCCCTGACGAAGGAGATGCTGGAAGAGAATCGCTCGTGGCTTGCGCCGAGCTTCCTTGATCAGGCCGACAAGCTGGTCTTTTGCGTCCAAAGCTTCGTCATCAAGACGCCGCACCACAACATCCTGGTCGATGCCTGCGTCGGTAATCACAAACAGCGGCCGACCAGACCGTTCTGGAACATGTTGAACGGCAACCGCTTCGAAAAGGCGCTCAGCGCCGCAGGTCTCGGCGTTGGCGACATCGATTATGTGATGTGCACGCATTTGCACACCGATCACGTCGGGTGGAATACGCGCCTGGAGAATGGCCGCTGGGTGCCGACCTTCCCCAATGCGCGTTACCTCATGGCCGACCGCGAGCTTGCGCATTGGACGCAGCGCGAGAAGGAGGATCCGCAGAGCGTGCCGTGGATCACCGACTCGGTGCTGCCGATCATCGCCGCCCGACGTGAGCAGATCGTGAAAAGCGACTTTGCACTCAACGAGCGGATCCGGTTCATCCCCACGCCCGGGCATACGATCGACCACTTTTCAATTCTGCTCGGCCGCACCGGCGAGGAGGCCTTCATTACCGGCGACATGATCCACTCGCCGCTGCAGGGAAAATATCCGGAATTGGGCATGATAGCCGACTACGACTCCTCACAGGCGGCAATGACCCGGCGCAAGATTTTCGACCGCTTCTGCGACGAACCGACGATCCTGTGCGTGACTCATTTCCCCATGCCATCCACCGTTCGCGTCCGGCACGCGGGGACCGGCTACCAATTCGTGGCGGCGGACGGTTGATATCGTGCGGTATCGCAGGGAAGGGCGTTGACGCGGCCAATGCGCATCGCGGCGTCCATCACAGCGGCATTGCCGAGTCCATCAGCCCGCAGTTCGGGACAACTTTTGCGCTTGCGGATCGCGAGCATAAACGCCAAGGAAATTTGCGGCAAAAAGTCGCAAATTTTGCGTACACAACACATCTCGATTGGCTATCTTCGGTCGCCCAAAAGAAGAACTTTCGCGGATGCGACGGGCAGGACACCGAAGGAGGATTGCCGATGAAGAAACTCATGCTTGTTACAGCGGCACTGGCGCTGGCCACAATTGCGGTACCGGCAGCGATAAACCAGGCGCAAGCCGCCCCCGCCAAAAGCCCGTTCTGCAACATGCCGGCGCAAAAATGGAATACGAACTGGGGCCAGTATTATAAGTGCTACGGCACGAATCCCGCCCACCCGCACCTTAAAGCCGTCCACGCCGCCATACATCACAAGCCGATCGGGTCGGCCACGAGCCCGTACTGCAAGATCCCGTCCGAGAAGTGGAACGTGAATTGGGGCCAGTACTATCATTGTTTTGGCCGCATCTAGGGGGCAACGGCGGCTCGAAATGCCCTGCACCGGTTGGCCTTAAGTCGGGTCCTCCGGTGCAAAAAACTCGCTTTGGCGCTAGTGCGGCTTCATCGGCAGCGATTGTGAACGCTTCGCTATCGTCGGGTCGCTGCTCGGCATGATCGCTTGCGAGAAAGCGCACCTCTCAGCGAGCCGTGCTACCTCGACAATCGCACGCCGCCGACGTCGGCAAACCAGCAAGCGGAAAGTGGAACAAGCGCGCAGAGTTCTACTCTGCGCCACCCGCCGCGGCGAAGCGCCGGGCCTCTTCGGCGGCCCGGAACAGCGCCTTTGCCTTATTGATGCATTCCCGCTGCTCCAGTTCGGGATCGGAATCCGCCACTATGCCGGCGCCGGCCTGGACGTACATGACGCCGTCTTTGACCAGCGCGGTGCGTAGCGCGATACAGGAGTCCATGTCGTCGCTGGCGGAGAAATAACCCACGCAGCCGGCATAGAGCGAGCGCTTCTCCTTCTCCAGCTCGTCGATAATCTGCATGGCGCGCACTTTCGGTGCGCCTGACACCGTGCCGGCGGGAAATCCGGCCGCCAGCGCGTCCAGCGGGCCGCAATCCTTGCGCAGCTTCCCCTCGACGTTGGAGACGATGTGCATCACCTGGCTGTAGCGCTCGATGAAGAACTGATCGGTGACCTTGACGCTGCCGATCTCAGCGACGCGGCCGACGTCGTTGCGGCCGAGGTCGAGCAGCATCAGATGCTCGGCGCGTTCCTTAGGATCGGCGAGCAGCTCCGCTTCAAGCGCGGCGTCCTGGTGCGGGGTTGCGCCGCGCGGGCGGGTGCCGGCGATCGGACGGATCGTTACGACATCGCCGCCGACCTTGACCAGTATCTCCGGGCTCGATCCGACGATGGCGAACGCACCCCAGTCGAGGAAGAACAAGTACGGCGACGGATTGATCCGGCGTAATGCGCGGTAGAGCGCGAATGGCGGCAGCGTAAACGGCGCCTCGAAACGTTGCGACAAGACCACCTGAAAAATATCGCCGGCTGCAATGTATTCCTTGGCGCGCAACGCCATGCGCTTAAACTCGGCCGGCGTCGTGTTGGAACGGGGCGAAGGCGGTTCGCTCCTCGGATCGGCGGCTTGCCAACGCGCATGACGCGGGGGCGTCGCGGACAAGTCGAGCGGACGGTCCAGCGCTTCGACAACCTCGGCAAGACGCCCGTGGGCGCGCGAAAGTGCCGTTTTCGCCGCGATGCCGGGCTTGGGACGCACAGGCGTGACGACGGTGATTGTGTCTTCGACGGAGTCAAAGACGATCACCAAAGTGGGCCGCACGAGCATCGCGTCGGGAATGTCGAGCGAATCTGCCGCCGGCGCCGACAGCGAATCCTCCATGAGCCGTACCGTGTCGTAGCCGAGATAGCCGAATATGCCGGCGGCCATCGGCGGCAACTGTTCCGGCAGGGCAATCCGGCTCTCCTCGATGAGCGCGCGCAACGCCGAAAGCGGTGTGTCCGCAACCGATGAATAGGCCTGCGGGTCGCCTTGCGGATCGCGGCTGATTTCGGCGCGGCGTCCGCTCGCACGAAAGATCAGATCAGGTTGAAGGCCGATTATCGAATAGCGGCCGCGGACGGCGCCGCCCTCGACTGATTCCAGCAGAAAGCATATTGGCGGCGAACCGCGGCGCGGCGACTTTTCCGTCCAAGCGCCGGTAAGTTTGAGAAACGCGGAAACCGGCGTTTCCAGATCCCCGACAAGCGTCCGCCAAACGACCTGCGGCAGGCCTGCCGCATAACGTGCGGCGAATTCTTCATCCACGCTCGCGGCGCGCATTCACTCGGTTTCCGACGCGCCGCCGCCGGTCGCCTGCGCCAGCATGGACTGGTTGACCGTGGTGCCCAGATCCTTTTCGAGCCACGCGATGTACTGGCTGAAGATGTCGGCACCCAGCGATTGCTGGAGCAACTGATCGAGCTTCTTGCCGTCGGCCGAATTCGGATCGAGGGCGGGGGTCTTGACGTCGCTCAATTCAAACACCACCCAATCCGTCGGGTCGTTTCCTTCGGAACTGCCGAACGCGCCCTTGGCGGTATGAAATGCCGCGGCGACCACCCTGGCCGGCACGCCGGGCGCAGCCACCCCGCGCTTGAGATCGCTCGCCGTTTCAAGGCTGACGCCATTGGTAGCGGCGAGCGACGCAAATGAACTGCCGCTCTTGAGCTTGGCGATAAGATCGGCGGCTTTGGCTTTCAGCCGGTCGGTAATCTGGTCGTCGCGCCAGTGCTGTTCAACCTCGCTCTTGACATCGTTGAGCGTGCGGTCGTGGGCCGGCGTAACGGCTGCCACCTCGTACCAGACATAGCCGCTGTCCGCGTCGATCGGATACGTGTCGAAACCGACGTCATTGGAGAACGCGCCGTTCACCACGCTTGTCGCAGCGGGCATCGTCGCCACCAGCTTGCCGGAGGGATCCCGCCCGGAACGGTCGATGTCGAGAGTGACGACGGGAAGCTTGAACTTCTGCGCCGCTTCTTCCAGCGTACTGCCGCCGGCGCGGGCATCTTCGATCTCGTCGTGAATATCCTGGACCTTCCGCTTGGCGCGCTCGAGCGCGATGTCGGAGCGGATGAAGGGCGCCACCGTGGTCAGCGACTTGGTTTCCTGCGGAAGAATTTTGGTCACAGTCACGATCACCGCGCCGAACTTGCCGTTGATCGGTGCGCTGACTTGTCCCTGTTTGAGCGAAAAAACGGCGTTCGCCACGGCGGGATCGATGATGCCCGATTTGGGCACGGTGCCCAGATCGATATCGGATTGTTTGAGCCCGCGCTCGTCGGCGACGGCGGCAAAGGTCACCCCCGACTTGATGCGGGTGCTGGCGGCTTGTGCCTCCGCCATGTTGTGAAACACGATCTGTTCGACCTGCCGCCGCTCCGGCGTGACGTACTGCTGCAAATTATCGTCGTAGTTCTTCTTCACGTCAGCATCGGAAACCGCAATGGACTTCGCCAATTCCGCCGGGATCACCGTCAGAGTCACGACTTTGCGGTATTCCGGCGCGCGGAACAGAATTTTTCGGTCGTTGAAATACTTGCTCAACTGTTCGTCAGTCGGTGCGGGAACATCTCCGGCCTGCTTGGAACCGAGCGCGATGTATTGAATTGTCCTCTGCTGGTTCTGGAATTCATTGACCGCATTGAAATAGGCCTTGGGCACGATCACCCCACCAGAGACCGTATCCGTGATCTCGGCACGCGGTATTGCCCGGCGCTGCTGGTCGAAGAACCGCTGCTCGGAGTAGCCGATGCTCTGCAGGTAGTCTTCGAAACGCGCACGGTCGAACTGGCCGGTGGGCGTCTGGAAGTTCGGATTGCTGAGGACGTGTTGCACGATATCGGAGACGGGAATCCCCAGGCGCATCTGGTGCGCGAGCTGGTCGAGACCGGCCTCGGCCACCATTTGACCGAGCACCTGGCGGTCGAGCCCGAGAGCATTGGCCTGATTTGGCGTGATCGGCCGCCCGACCTGCTGGCTGAGCTGCTGCAGGCGGTCGTTGTAGGTCTGGCTGAAGTCGTCCACCTGGATTTCGGTGTCACCGATCTTGGCCAACGAAGAACTGCCGTAACCGTTGAAGATGTCATTGATGCCCCAGACCGCGAAGCTGCCGGCGAGCAGCGTCATGACCGCTCCCATGACGATGCGGCCGATCCAATTGCTGGAGGCTTTGCGGATACCTCGAAGCATGGGTTCCCACGTGCTGGATGGTGGCGATCAACCCCGCCGGGCGGAGCGAGGCGCATCATACGGAAGGCCGTTTGGCGTCGCAATCGGACGCGAGCGATCGTTAAATCGTCCCTTCCCGCCAATCAATCGGTCTGCTAACGGCTCTTTGTCGCATTTTTGAGGCCTTCAACGATGCAGCGCCGCCCGCTGGTTGCAGGAAACTGGAAAATGAATGGGCTGAAGTCCTCGGCGGCCGAACTCGACAAAATCATTGCCGGAGCCCGACAACTCGTCAACGCGGAGCTAATGGTGTGCCCCCCGGCAACGCTGTTGCAAGAATTTGCGACGGCAGCGCGTGGGTCGCCGGTCGCCATCGGCGCCCAGGACTGCCACGTTCTCGCTGCCGGAGCCTATACGGGAGACATTTCCGCCGAGATGCTCAAGGATGCCGGGGCGCAAGCCGTCATCGTCGGGCATTCGGAACGCCGACGATACCACGGCGAAACCGACGCGATGGTGCGAGGCAAGGCCTTGGCGGCGCGGCGCGCCGGGCTCTTGGCCATCGTTTGCGTCGGCGAGACGCGCGCCGAGCGCGATGCCGGCCATGCCCGCCCGGTCGTGCGCGCTCAACTCGACGGCTCGCTACCCGAACCTGCCGATGATCTCGTGTTTGCGGTCGCCTATGAGCCTGTTTGGGCCATTGGTTCCGGCGCGACACCGGGCCGCGGCGACATCGCCGAGATGCATGCTTTCATCCGCCAGCGTCTGTCCGCGCGCTATGGCGATGTGGGGCAGGGAACCCGGATTCTGTATGGCGGCTCGGTGAAGCCGGCCAATGCCGAAGAACTGCTTACCATCGACGACGTCGACGGAGCGCTCGTCGGTGGGGCCAGTCTGAAAGCCGAGGAATTTCTGGCCATCGCCGCCGTGTGTGGCTGAGCTGAGGCGCGGCGGCCCGGACGGGAGCGGAATTTTCCGCGATGGGGCAAACGTCGGGCCAGAGCCGCCATAGAAAATCCTCGCCCAATCGTGTAGAGGAGCGGCCGGCTTCCTATATCGAGGCATGCGACGGCCAAGGGCGGCGCCTCCCCGGTGTCGCTGCGAGCGGATTTGATCAATGCTGAGTGTCGTTATCGCCATTCATCTGATGCTGGTCATCGCTTTGATCGGCGTGGTGCTGCTGCAGAAGTCCGAGGGCGGAGGTTTTGTCAGTTCGGCAAGCGGCTTCATGACCGGCCGCGGCACCGCCAACGTGCTTACCCGCGCCACGGCCCTGCTCGCCCTCGGATTTTTCATCACCAGCCTCGCGCTGTCGCTGCTGGCGGCCCACAGTCGCGAGCCGGTGTCATTGATCCCCGGCGGCACACCGACTCAGCAAGCGCCCGCCCCCGGTAGTCCGCCGCCTGTCGCGCCGCTCAACTCAGGCAGCAACGGGTTGCTGAACCAGCTCGGCACGCCCAATACGCCTGCGGCGAATGCCCCGGCTGCTTCCGGGCCGGCGGCATCGGGGCCAGCAAGCCCTTCATCCTCGGCGCCGAGTTCGGGCGCCGCCCCGGCCGGTTCGACCCCGACGACACCGCAGGTTCCGCAATCGCATTGAGCCAAAGAGGCGCGGGGCGATTCTATCCACAACTTACCCTGGCGTCGGCTGCGAGCAAACGTGAAAGTTCCGATTTAACGCAATGGATTTGTTATAAATTAGGGTCAATCCTTTTATGCTGCGCGGACGCGGCAGACATTCCGGAAAAAGGCTCGTCGAATCATGGCGGGCGCGTTAAACGTCAGGTCCCATGGCGCGGTACATATTTATCACCGGCGGCGTGGTTTCCTCGCTTGGCAAGGGTTTGGCTTCGGCGGCGCTCGGCGCACTGTTGCAGGCGCGAGGCTACAAGGTCCGCTTGCGCAAACTTGATCCCTACCTCAATGTCGATCCCGGCACGATGTCGCCCTACCAGCACGGCGAGGTGTTCGTCACCGACGACGGCGCGGAGACCGACCTCGACCTCGGCCATTACGAACGCTTCACCGGCCGGCCGGCCACCCGCACCGACAACATCACTACCGGGCGCATCTACCAGGAAATCCTGCTCAAGGAGCGCCGCGGTGACTATCTCGGTGCCACCATCCAGGTCATTCCGCACGTCACCAATGCCATCAAGGAGTTTATCCGCGACGGCAACGAGGGCTTCGATTTCGTGCTGTGCGAAATCGGCGGCACGGTCGGCGACATTGAGGGGCTGCCATTTTTCGAGGCGATCCGCCAGCTCCGCAACGAGCTGCCGCGCAACCATACGGTCTACATCCACCTGACTTTGATGCCCTTCATTCCCAGCGCCGGGGAACTGAAGACCAAGCCGACCCAACATTCGGTGCGCGAATTGCGCGCCATCGGCATCCAGCCCGACATCCTGCTTTGCCGCACCGACCGACCGATTCCAGACAGCGAGCGGCGAAAGCTCGCGCTGTTCTGCAATGTGCGCGAGAGCGCGGTGATCGAGGCGCGGGATGTGGACAACGTCTATGCCGTGCCCGAGGCCTATCACGCCGGTGGCCTCGACAGCGAGGTTTTGGCGGCCTTTGGCATCGACAAACCGCCGGAGCCCGACCTCGCGACCTGGCGCCTGATCAACGAGCGCATTCGCAATCCCGAAGGCGACGTCACCATCGCCATCGTCGGCAAATACACCGGCATGAAGGATGCCTATAAATCGCTGATCGAAGCCCTCTCGCATGGCGGCGTCGCCAACAAGGTCAAGGTCAATCTCGATTGGATCGAAAGCGAAGTATTCGAGAACGAGGACCCGGCGCCGTTCCTCGAACATGTCGACGGCATTCTGGTGCCTGGCGGCTTTGGCCAGCGCGGCGCCGAGGGAAAAATCCGCGCCGCGCGGTTCGCGCGCGAGCGTCAAGTACCGTATTTCGGTATCTGCTTCGGTATGCAGATGGCGGTGATCGAGGCGGCGCGCAATCTGTGCGGCATCGAAGCGGCAAACTCGACCGAGTTCGGCCCAACGCCAGAACCCGCGGTCGGGCTCATGACCGAATGGATGAAGGGCAACGAGCTGCAAAAGCGCGGCATCGGCAGCGATCTCGGCGGCACCATGCGGTTGGGCGCTTTTCCGGCCGTGCTGCAGCGCGGTTCGCGCGTCGCCGAGATCTATCAGGCGACCGAGATTTCCGAGCGTCACCGCCATCGCTACGAGGTGAACACCGCCTACAAGGACCGTCTTGCCCAGCACGGCATGCGCTTCTCCGGCATGTCACCCGACGGACTTTTGCCTGAGATCATCGAATACGACGATCATCGCTGGTTCATCGGCGTGCAGTTCCACCCCGAGCTGAAATCGCGGCCGTTCGCGCCGCATCCGCTGTTTTCGTCGTTCATCGGTGCGGCTGTGGAACAGAGCCGGTTGGTGTAATAACGTTGTCATTCCGGGGCCGAGCGAAGCGAGGAGCCCGGAATCCATAACCCGGGCGCGGGAAATATGGATTCCGGGCTCGCCGCTGTGCGGCGCCCCGGAATGAGGCAAAGGAGAGGAAACCTCAATGCTGTACGAAATGCGCGTTTACCGCTGCGTGCCGGGCCGGCTGCCGGCTCTGCTGCAACGATTTGAGAAGGTTACGCTGAAGCTCTGGGACAAGCACGGCATCAAGCAGGCCGGCTTCTGGACGACGCTTATTGGCGAATCCAACCAGGAACTGACCTACTTGCTGGCGTGGGAATCGCTCGCCGATCGGGAGAGGAAGTGGAACGCGTTCATGGCCGATCCGGCGTGGATCTCTGCCCGTGCCGACAGCGAAAAGGACGGACCGATCCTGACCAATGCGACCAATCAGATTCTGCAGCCGACGGCCTTTTCGGCAGTCAAATAGGGCGCTGCGCAACGCGTCTGCGCGCGGTTGACCCGGCGCGGCGCGGCCGTCATGGTCGCCCGCGAGGGTTCAGATGACCGCCAAACCAAATCCTGCGGTGGACGTTCGCGGCGTACGGTTCGGCAACACGCTGCCGCTCGCGCTGATCGCGGGTCCATGCGCGCTTGAAGGCCGTACGCATGCCTTCGAGATGGCTGGCTCGCTCAAGGAGATCGCTGCGCGCCTTGCCATCGGTCTGGTCTACAAAACCTCGTTCGACAAGGCCAACCGCACCAGCGCCAAAAGCGTGCGCGGCATTGGTCTCGACAAGGCGCTCGCGATCTTCGCGGACCTGCGCAAAGAGCTCAGCGTCCCCGTGCTCACCGACGTGCACGAACCGGCTCAGTGCGCCGTAGTCGCCGAAGTCGTGGACGTATTGCAGATTCCTGCGTTCCTCTGCCGGCAGACCGATCTCCTGATCGCGGCCGCCAGGACCGGCCGCGTCGTGAACGTCAAGAAGGGGCAGTTTCTGGCACCCTGGGACATGGCCAATGTGGTGCAAAAGATCATCGGCGCAGGCAATCGCAATGTGCTCGTCACCGAGCGTGGCGTCTCGTTCGGCTACAACACGCTCGTGTCCGACATGAGGGCATTGCCGCAGCTTGCGGAAACCACAGGAGCGCCGGTGATCTTCGACGCAACCCATTCGGTGCAGCAGCCGGGCGGGCAGGGGACCTCGTCCGGCGGCCAGCGCGAATTCGTGCCGGTTCTGGCGCGGGCGGCCGTCGCAGTCGGCGTCGCCGGCATCTTCATTGAAACCCACCAGAACCCCGACAAGGCGCCGTCGGACGGCCCGAACATGGTGCCGCTCAAGGCGATGGAGCCGCTTCTTGCGCGGCTGATGCAATTCGACAGGCTGGCCAAGGAGGCTTGAGTCCGCTTGCTCTTTCTGAACAGGGATTGGCAGGCGGCGAGCAGGGCCTTGCCTAAGCGCCATAGATTTCCCATCATACATATATTGGCCAGGGGTGCCGCGCTTCGTGCGCGCGGCTGAGATCAAACCCGTCGAACCTGTCTGGGTCATTCCAGCGAAGGGAGCCGCCACTGACGGATCATCCTCCACATTTCGGCAAGAAGCCCGCCGTTGCGATCATCGGCGCCGGCGTCATCGGGCTCGGCATTGCGTGGCGGCTTGCCGACCGCGCCCGGGTGACGGTGTTCGACCGCGGCGCTGCCGGATCGGGCGCGAGCCATGCCGCGGCCGGCATGCTGGCTGCTTGCTGCGAGGCCGAGCCGGGGGAAGAGGATTTGGTCGCGCTTGGTCGCGACAGTCAGCGGCGGTGGCCGGCCTTTGCCGAGGAGCTCTTGCGCCTGAGCGGTATCGACGTGGAACTGCGCCGAGAGGGCACCCTTGTTCTGGCGCTGACCGCCGATGATCAAGCCGAGATCGATCATCGCCTGCAATTTCAGAGGAAACTCGGCCTTCCTCTGGAGTGGCTGTCGGCCGGGGCGACCCGTGCGCGCGAGCCGCACCTCGCCGGCAAGCTTGCGGGAGCACTGTTTTCGCCGGAAGACCATCAGGTCGATAACCGCAAGCTGGCGCAAGCACTGCGTATTGCCGCCGAAACCGCCGGCGCAACAATCCGCGAATTCGAGCCGGTGAGGGAGATCGCGATGCACAACGGCCGGACTACGGGCGTAGTGCTCGAGGACGGCACGATTTTCGACGCCGACATCGTCGTACTCGCCGCCGGGGCCTGGTCGCGCAGCATCCGCGGATTGTCTCAAGACCGGCGTCCGCCGGTGCGCCCGGTCAAGGGCCAGATGCTGGCGCTGCAGATGGACGCGGCTCACTCGCTTCTTGAGCACGTCCTGTGGGCGCCGGGTGCCTATCTGGTGCCGCGGCGCGATGGCCGCCTCATCGTCGGCGGCACCGTCGAGGAAAAAGGGTTCGACAGCGCGATCACGGCGGGCGGCATGCTCACCCTCCTGGAAGCGGCGTGGCGGGCGGTACCGGCGATCGAAGAACTGCCCATCGCCGAAACCTGGGTCGGCCACCGCCCGGGCAGCCGCGACGATGCGCCGGTTCTTGGCCGCGGACCTTGCGAGGGCTTGTTCTATGCCACAGGGCATCACCGCAACGGCATCCTGTTGACGCCGATCACTGCGGACGCCATGGCCCGCCTTATTCTTGACGACGTGCTCGATCCGGCGATCCAGCCGTTCGGCCTCGAACGCTTTCTGCCGGCACGGGCTGCCGAATGACCGAGGCATCCCAATGAGCGAACCCATGATCCGCATCAACGGCGAGAATGAGCCTTTGGTTGCCGCCACCATCGGGGGCCTGCTGGCGGAAAAGGCCATCGACTCGAGCCAGCGCGGCATTGCGGTGGCGCTCAACGGCTCGGTCGTTCCACGCCAGGCGTGGGGCGAAACGCCGCTGAGGCCGGGCGACAGCGTCGAGATCGTGCGGGCGCGGCAAGGGGGTTGATGCAATTTTCCCTCATCCCTTGTGGGGAGGAGGGGAATGTCAGGAGCAAGCAAGCCAATGTCCGATCCGCTCGTCGTCGCCGGCCACCAATTCGGGTCACGGCTGTTTCTCGGCAGCGCCGGCTATCCGAATCGAAAGCTCATGCTCGATGCCGTCGCGGCAAGCGGCACCGAAATGGTCACGGCTTCGATCCGTCGCATCAGTCTCGCCGGCGAGGAAGAGAGCCTCGTCGATCTTTTGGCCGGCCGGGTCAAATTCCTGCCCAATACTGCTGGCTGCCAGACCGCCAAGGACGCCGTATTGACCGCAGAACTCGCGCGCGAGGCCCTCGATACGAACTGGATCAAGCTCGAAGTGATCGGTGACCGCGAGCTGCTCTATCCTGACGTCGAGGAGCTTGTGCGCGCGACCCAAGCACTGGTGGCCAACGGGTTCGTCGTGCTGCCCTATTGCACTGAAGATCCGGTGACCTGCCGCAAGCTCGCCGACGCCGGCGCCGCCGCAGTCATGCCGCTTGGCTCGCCGATCGGATCCGGACTCGGGATCTCCAATCCGCACCTGATAGAACTTGTTTGCGCGCGTTCGCCGGTGCCGGTGGTCCTCGATGCCGGCATCGGCACGGCCTCCGACGCCGCGCTCGCCATGGAACTTGGCTGCGCCGCGGTGTTGATCAATACCGCGGTGTCGAAGGCACGCGATCCGGTGACGATGGCAAAAAGCATGCGCGCCGCCGTCGAGGCTGGACGGCTTTCACGGCTCGCCGGGCGTATCGCCAAACGCATGCACGCCGAGCCATCGAGCCCGCAATGGGGACTGGTAGGCACGTAGGCTAGGCCGCGATTGTCACCGCTGGCAGTTTCCGAATCCAAAGCCCCGGTGCACAACAGCGCGCCGAGCCTTGCGTTGCGTACAGCCTACATCAATATTTGGTCACAGAGATGTGCTGGGCTCCCCGGCAACGCGTGAGGGGCGAGCGCAATTGCGGAGGGGAGAATGCGGCACTTATCCGTATGGGTCATCGAGTTCGCCAAGCTTCTGGGCGGACGAAGACTCCACCCTCTGGTGGCGCAATGTCCGATCTGCCAGCAGATGGTTCGCCTCCACGTCAACAAGGCAGGCAGACAGCATGTGTTTGGCCATGCCCGCGAACTCTACGCCGGCTCCCGGTTCTCGGTGCACTATGCCGCGAAGGTCAAATGCGTCGGCTCGGGCAGCGTCAAGTTGTTCGACCCGCGACCGAACGAACATCAGCAGTTCAAGCTGCCCAGTCTCCTCAACGAAAATAAACGTTGAAAGACAAAGCAAGCACCGTCCGTTGTGCTTTCATGCCGGCTTGCCGTTGGGCAGAGGCAGCGAAACTCTCTTCGAGACTCAACCAAGGATCTCGCGCACCATAGGGACAACCTTGCTCCCGTAAAGCTCGATGCTGCGCATGAGCCTGTCGTGCGGCAACGTTCCTTGACTGTATTTCATATCGAAACGGGAGATGCCGAGCGCTTTCATCGTTGCTGCGATCTTTTGCGCCACGGTCGCCGGAGAGCCGACGTTGAGCGCGCCGCCTTCCGCCTCGCGATCGAACGCACTTCTGGTGACCGGCGGCCAGCCTCGCTCCGCGCCGATGCGATCGCGCGAAGCCTTGTAATGCGGCCACAGCTCCTCGCGCGCCTGTTCGTCGCTGTCGGCGACATAACCGTGCGCGTGCAGGCCGACGCGCTGCGCCGTCCTGCCAAGCTGCGCGCAGGCGCTATGGTAGAGGTTGACGTAAGGAAGAAAACGCTTCGGATCGCCGCCGATAATGGCGAGCATCAATGGAAAATCATAGCGCGCCGCCCTGACAACCGATTCCGGGCTGCCGCCGACGCCGACCCAGGTTTTTAGCGACCCATGCTCGAGCGGCGGAAAGACCCGTTGATCTGAAAGCGGAGGGCGCGTATTGCCGCGCCAGGTCACGGCCTTCTGCCGGATCAATGCCGCGAACAGATCGAGCTTCTCTTCGAATAATTCCTCGTACTTGGTGAGGTCATAGCCGAACAGCGGAAAGGATTCGGTGAACGAACCGCGGCCGAGCGTGATCTCGGCCCGTCCGTTGGAGGCGGCATTCAGGGTTGAAAAACGCTCGAAGACGCGGACCGGATCGTCCGTGCTGAGAACCGTGACGGCCGTCCCGAGCAGGATCCGCCGCGTTCGCCCGGCGATGGAGCCGAGCAGGACTTCGGGCGCCGAGATGGCAAAATCGGGCCGGTGATGCTCGCCGATGCCGAACGCATCGATGCCGAGCCGGTCCGCAAGCACCGCCTCTTCGATCACGTCGCGGATGACCTGCGCCTGCGACAGCGGTCGTCCGTCAGACCCGACGGTGACGTCGCCAAAGGTGTCCAAACCAAGCTCGACGTGGTTGCTCATGATTGAGCGTTAGCATGCCGTTCGGGCAAGATCATCGATACGCGCTAGTGTCCTTCGACTCCCGAAGTTCGCAAACGAGGGTGCCGCATAATGATGCGAACTTCGGAATCGGGACACGAGGCTGCCTCGTCTGGGCCGGGCTGCCTATCGTGAGAGCGACGCTTGTCATTGCCGCTATTGCATCGGCGATTGGGGGATCGGCTTTGGCCGCAAACGCGCCTCCGCCCGTGCCCATCTGGGAAGGCTTCTATCTCGGTACCGACCTCGGCTCCGGCATGGGAGTCGGTCAGGTCTCCCCGGAGGCGGTGCCGGGATTATCCGCCTTTGATTTTCTGAGCGGCCAGGGATTCGTTGGCGGGCTCCTCGCCGGCTACAACCACATGATCGCGCCGCGGTGGCTCATTGGCATCGAGGGCGACGTCAGCTTTCCCGACATCACCAGCCGTATCAATGTCGAGGAGGCCGCATTCGACCTCCTCGATCTAAGCGTCGAGCAGAAGCGGCCAGAATATTCCTTGCGCACGCGCTTGGGTTATCTGGTCACGCCGGGAACGCTTCTCTATGGCACCGCCGGGTGGACCTGGTCGGATTTTACCCGCACCCTCAGCGTGCCAACCGACGCCTTCTTTGAGACGGATAACGTCTGGTTTGACGGTCCGCAGCTCGGCGCCGGCATCGAGACCATGATCGCACCGGGTTGGATTGCCCGGCTTGAATATCTCTACAGCCTCTACGGCGCACAAACCCTGAGTACTACCACCGCTTTGGGTCCGATGCGGCCGGACGTCGCCGTCGGCCGCGTCGCCCTGATCCACAATTTCGGCGGCAGCGACCCGGCTCCATGGGACGGCGCATCGGTCCAGCCGTCATGGAACGGATTCTACCTCGGCGGCGCGCTCGGCGCCGGCGTCGGCAACGCCAAGGTCGAATTTCCCGCCTTTCCCGGCACTGAAATTGATGGGGTCGGCACGCCGGGCGTCTTTCCCGCTATTCTGGCCGGCCATAATTGGCACGTCGCGCGGCAATGGGTGCTGGGCGCTGAAGGCGAACTGGAACCGGGCCTGTCAACGGCCGATATCCGGCTTGACTGGACGGCAGCACTGCGCGGGCGCGTCGGCTATCTGCTGACGCCGGCAACGATGCTGTACGGCACCGCCGGTTGGCTCACGACCGGCTTCAAGACGACATCGGAGTTCGACAACATAGTCCAAATTCCGGGCCAACGGGTGAATGCGGCCGAGATCGGCGGCGGCATCGAGACCGCGCTGACCGATCATTGGGCGGCGCGCTTCGAGTACCAGTATGCGTTTGCCGGCGACATCAATGGGGATGTGATTCTGACCGCGGCGGGCTTTGGCAGCACCTCGGAACCATTCACCGGGCACCTGCAAATGCAGTATGCGAAGCTCGGCCTCGTTTACATGTTTGGCACGTATTAGATGAAGTTACATGAAGCGCAACGGCGGCCGACGTTCGGTCGATAGCGGCACTCTTGCTGATTCCCGGCATACCGGTTTTGCGGCGGAGCCTCAAAATCGTCGGCTCGGTGGTCGCCGACGGACTTTCAGGAGTCAGCACCATAGCCGCCGGCGATAGCTGGCGGAAGGGGTGAGATTCGAACTCACGAGGGAGCATAACCCCCTGCCGGTTTTCAAGACCGGTGCCTTAAACCACTCGGCCACCCTTCCCCAATCGATCGCTCGCCGTTCCGCTCGTCGAAGCTGCCTCTTTTGTCCTTAACGATTCGACAACGCGGGCGTTGCCACGATGTCGCTGCCGCCTGTCTTATGTGAGATACAGGGATCAAGCGCGCAATCGCCGCACGGCCCGTTCCCTGGAACCGCGCGACGAGCCTCTGCCGCGCCGGCCGCGCGCAACGGGCCTCGGGGCCTCGGAGGTGGTTGCAGCGCGCCGACGGGCGCTGCTAAACCCGCCACAACGACGACGATCGGAGAGTGCGATGCAAAGCAGCCGAGGATACCTTCTTGCGCTGGCATTTGTCGGCCTTTTGGCGCTGGCGCCGTCGGCACAGGCGGCTGACTTCTACAAAGGCAAGACCTTCACCATCGTCGTCGGCTTTTCGCCAGCCGGCGGTTACGACAATTACGCGCGGGTCCTCGCCCGATACATCGGCAATCATATCCCCGGCAAACCCAATGTGATCGTGCAGAACATGCCTGGAGCCGGCAGCCTGACCTCCGTGCGCTACCTCGACCTCACGGCGCCCAAGGACGGCACGGTCATGACCATCTTCAATCCCGGGCTGGTCACTCAATCCATCGTACAGCCGGACCGCGTCCAACTCGATTTTCGCAGGTTTTCGTGGGTCGGCGTGGTCACGCCGGATTTCCGTGTCTGCTACGGCTACGGTCCCAAGGGGATCAAGAGCTGGGATGAGCTCATGCATAGACAGTTCATCATCGGCTCGACCGGCAAAGGCTCCGGCAACTACATAAACGGCGCGACGTTGCGCATCGTCTTTCATGCGCCGGTCAAACAGGTGCTTGGCTTCCCCGGCAGCGCCGAGCAGCGGCTGGCGATCGAGCAGGGCGAACTCGATGGCGACTGCGGTTCGTACAGCTCCATACCGCCCGACTGGATCAAGAAGGGATTAGATCACCCGTTCGTGCGCTTCATCGAACAGCGTCCGCCCGAAATCCCCGAACAAGCGGCCTATATCGGCACGTTCGCAACGAGCGCCGCGCAGCGGCAGTTGCTTCGTGTCCTCGATGGCGGAGATGAAGTGGGGCGACCATTCATCATGTCGAAACAGGTGCCGGCAGACAGGCTCGCGATTATGCGTAAGGCTTTCGACGAAACCATGAAAGATCCCGCCTATCTCGCCGACATGGCGAAGGAGCAGCTTCCCGTCCATCCGCTGACCGGCGACGAAGCGGAAAAAATAGTGGGCGAACTGATCGCCGCGCCCGCCAATGTCATTGCGCAAGCGAAACCGCTCTATCAGTAGAGGAATAAACCGCTCAGCATGAGGGCCATGCGCGAGTTCACAGATTCTTCGTGAAATCCCCGATCGGCGCTGCCGATTGCCGCTGGCACGAACCCGGCCGACGCAATAAGCCGTTCACTATGGCCATTATCGTGTCCATTTCCGCCACAATGTCACCACGCTAGAATTTAATACCTCCTGGGGCGCGGGGAATGGGGGATTATGCGGCGGCGTTGGACGGACGCGGCGTTCGGGCTTTTTGCGGCGTCGCGGCGGTTCGTCCCCGTTGGCGTCTGTGCTGCGATTTCGCTCCTGCTCGCGCATTGCTCAAGTTCGAACATCGATTCTCGCTATGGTGTGGCTGCGAGCCCGCGCGTGGTCGACCTCGGCCAACCCGTGCCCAAAGGCGGCGGCACCCACCTCATCGGGGCGCCCTATGTGGTGGCCGGCCGAATATATGTGCCGAAGTACAACCCCCACTATGACGCCGTGGGTCTTGCCTCCTGGTATGGTGACGACTTCTACGGCCGTTACACGGCGAATGGCGAAATCTTCGATATGAACGGTATCTCGGCGGCAAATCCGACAATGCCTTTGCCGAGCTACGCGCGGGTGACCAACTTGGCCAATGGCCGCTCCCTCATCGTGCGGGTGAATGACCGCGGCCCGTACGCGCATAACCGCATCATCGATCTGTCGATGCGCGCGGCAAAACTCCTGGGTTTCTATGAGCGCGGCACCGCGCCCGTGCGCGTCCAATATGTCGGCCCGGCGCCGCTGCGCGGGTCCGATGACCGGCTACTGGCGGCCACTTTGCGGCAGAACGAGGCGGCACCACCGCCGAATACCGTGAGGCTTGCCCAAGCACCCCTTTTCCCACCGGCCCCGCCCGCGCCCCCGTCGGGCGAATTGGTCGCCAGCGCATCCAACTATTCTATGCCCGACCCGCCGCAGCCGCGCGCCGTGTCCGAGCCTGATGCCGACCCCATGCCGCAGGCGAATTTGCCGGGCATGGATGGCACGGCTCAGTTCGTCAATGGCCGCGGTCTCTATTGATATTGGTCTACCCGGCGCCGGCAACCGCTTCCATAATCGTGTCATGTTCCCGTGCGCCCCATGCAGGCGAGGGACTTGCGCGCGCCGATCGCAGGCGGGATGTTGACACCGGAAATCTCTGACCCAACCCGTTGCGGCGTGCGGAGGAGGGGAGTGTGCGTAAGCAGCGGTCAGCATACCGCTCGAGCGGCGGGACACGGCGCGCGGCGCCTTTCCGCGTGTCGTTCCTGGCAGCGACCGTGGCGTTTGTCACTGCACTCGCCGCCGCGTCACACGCCGCGCCGAGCTTGAGCGGCGGAAAGCAGGATACCTTTGTCACGAATGTCCCCAACGCGATCCTTCTGGAGCCGCAGAGTGACAGTATCCTGTTCGAGAAGAATGCGGATCAGCCGGTGGAGCCGGCAAGCCTCGCCAAACTCATGACTCTCGAATACGTGTTCAACGAGATGGTGCAAGGCGATCTCAAGCCCGACGATCAATTCACGATCAGCGAAAACGCGTGGCGCAAGGGTGGGGCGCCCTCGCATGGCTCCACGATGTTTGCCGCCATCCACAGCCAGGTCAGTCTGAGCGATCTCATCCAAGGCATCATCGTCGACTCGGCCAACGATGCGTGCATCGCCGTCGCCGAGAAGCTCGCGGGCAGCGATGCCGCATTCGGCAAATTGCTGACTGAGCGCGCCCGCTCGATCGGCCTGCGAAATTCCACTTTCACCAACTCGACCGGCTACCCTGATCCGGATCTGCGCGTCACGGTACACGACATCGCCGAATTGTCTCGCCACATCATTCAGACCTATCCGCAATTCTACCCCGATTTCGCGCAGCGCGACTTCACTTGGAACAAGATTCACCAGGAGAACCGCAATCCGCTTTTGGGCATGGGTATCGGCGCCGACGGACTGAAGACCGGCGAGACTGCCGAAGCCGGCTACGGTTTGGCGGGATCGGCGGTCGAGGACGGTGTGCGCCTGATCGTGGTCCTCGCCGGCGCCAAATCAGAAAAGGAACGCGCTGAGGAAGCGCGCAAGATGTTGGAATGGGGGTTTCGCGAGTTCCAATCGCGCGTTCTGTTCGCGGCGGGCCAAACCATCGGCTCCGCCAAGGTGTTCGGCGGCGATCGGAGCTACGTGCCCCTTGTCGGCCCTGGCGTCATTCGCGTGATGGTTCCGCGCGACGGCGACGAGCAGCTCACCGGGCGGATCGACTATATCGGGCCGGTACCGGCGCCGATCAGCAAGGGACAGCCCATCGGCACGCTTAAAGTCTGGCGCGGGGATGATCTCGCGCTTGAAGTGCCGCTGAAGGCGGCCAAGGATGTTGGTCGAGGAACGATGTCACAACGTGCGGTCGACGGTGCAAGCGAGCTGATCATCGGCTTGTTCAGGGCGGGGATCAGTAGGCTTTGAGGGTGCCCCGGGCGGCGAACCTTGGATCAGGCCGAGAGGCGAGGGCATTGGACGGAACGTGCCTTAAGTTTGCACAATGCGTGCATATGTTGACGTAAACGATTGACGGCATGGTCCGATCGCATGGCTCTGCAATCCAAGAAACGCGCATCCGAGGGGCCGGACGGCCCCCCCGCGCGTTCCGAGCGATCACCAGGTAAGTTCATCACGTTCGAGGGCGGCGAGGGCACCGGCAAGTCGACCCAGGTCGCGATGCTCGCGCTGCGCCTTGAGGCCCACGGCATCGCGGTGCTGGTCACCCGCGAGCCCGGCGGCTCGCCCGGCGCAGAAATCATCCGCCACGTTCTCCTCTCGGGGGCGGCGAAGCCGCTCGGTCCGGATGCGGAAGCGATGTTGTTTGCGGCCGCGCGCGAGGATCATGTCCGCTGCACGATCAAGCCTGCGCTCGACAGCGGCAAATGGGTGGTGTGCGACCGGTTTGCCGATTCCACGCGGGTCTACCAGGGGGTGCTCGGCCAGGTCGATCAGCGTCTCATCAACGGGCTGGAGCGGGTCTCCATTGGCGATCTGTCGCCCGATCTCACGCTCGTTCTGGATCTGCCGGTCGAAGCCGCCTTTGAGCGCCGGACACGGCGTCGCGGTGGCGCGGCGCCTGATCGCTTCGAGGCGGAGGATTTGGAGTTTCATCAAAAACTCCGCCAAGCCTATCTGGCCTTGGCCGCCCGCGAGCCGCACCGCTGCGTCGTTATCGATGCCGGTACGAGCAAGGAGGAGGTCGCCAAGCAAATATGGCGCGTGGTGAATTCGCGGTTCGATCCGGGAATGGCGCCGCTGACTGCCGAGGATCTTGTCTCGTAGCCGCATGAGCGCAACAGCGAACGAGCCGGGCGAGGCAGCGCCGCATCCGCGGGCAACCGGTGTGCTGTTCGGGCACGCGGCGGCCGAGACGACGCTGCTCGAGGCCTATCGCGGCAACCGTGTACCCCATGCCTTCCTGTTCGTCGGTCCCAAGGGCATCGGTAAAGCAACGCTGGCCTACCGGATGGCGCGCTTCGTGCTCGCCCATCCTGATCCGGCATCGCCCGAGGTCACGGCTGCGACGTCGCTTGCCGTCGAAGCAGATCACCCGGTAGCGCGCCGCATCGCCGTGCAGGCTCAGGGCGACTTGCTGGTTCTCGAACGGGCCTTCAATGAGAAAGGCGTATTGCGTCAGCAGATTGCCGTCGACGATGTGCGCCAAACAGTGTCGTTCTTCGGCTCGACGGCCGGCGAGGGTGGCTGGCGCATCGCAATTGTCGACGCGGTCGATGAGCTCAATCGGTCAAGCGCCAACGCCCTTCTCAAAGTGCTGGAGGAGCCGCCGCAGCGCGCGCTCCTGCTGCTGATCGCCCATTCGGCCGCGCGCGTGCCGGCAACGCTGCGCTCGCGGTGCCGCATGGTCGCGATGCGTCCGCTGGCGGAGGCCGACGTGGTCGCCGCAGCCGCCGTCGCAGCCAGTATGGCCACGGACGATCCCGCGCTTGCGGCAGCGGCCGCAGCCGCGGGAGGCAGCGTCGCCCGCGCCTTGGCGTTGCTCGATGAGGATACTCTGGCCTTGCGCCAGCAAGCGCTCGATCTGCTCGATCGTCTGCCGGCGCTCGACGCCAACGCGCTGCACGCGCTCGGCGATGCGCTTGCCGGCACCGACGTGGCGCCGCTTGCTGCCTTTGTCGACGCGGTCAATGCCTGGCTGTCGCAACGGCTGGAGGGTGTGGATTCCCGGCAACACGACGGTGCCGGGAATGACAAACTCGGCCGTCTGGTGCGCCTCGCCGAGGCCTGGGAGCGCGTCAATGCGGCGGCCCGCGAGGCCGAAACCTACAATTTGGAGCGAAAACCCTTTGTCTTTAACGTTTTCGGCTTGCTTGCCGAGGCCACGCGCGGTTGATACCTACGGCAGATGCCTGGAAAGCCTTATTACCTGACGACCGCCATCGCCTATCCGAACGGTCCGCCGCATATCGGCCACGCCTACGAGGTGATCGCCACTGACGCCATCGCGCGCTTTGCGCGCCTCGATGGCTACGACGTGTTCTTTCTCACCGGCACCGACGAACACGGCATCAAGATGCTGCAGACCGCCGCCAGGGAGAAGCTGACGCCGCGCGAGCTGGTGGAGCGCAACGTGCCGCGCTTTCAGGCCATGGTCAAAAAGCTCAACTGCTCGAATGACGATTACATCCGCACCACCGAAGCGCGGCATTATCGCTCGTCCGAGGCGATCTGGTCGCGCATGCAGGCGGCTGGCGACATCTACATCGATAAGTACGCCGGCTGGTATTCGGTGCGCGACGAAGCCTATTACGACGAGAGCGAGACCCGACTCGACGAGAACAGCCAGCGCCTCGGTCCCCAGGGCACTCCGGTCGAATGGGTCGAGGAGGAAAGCTACTTTTTCAGGCTGTCCAAATACGCGGACAAGCTTCTTGAGCTCTATGCCCGCCATCCGGATTTCGTGCTGCCGAAGGAACGCATGAATGAGGTCGCCAGCTTCGTCCGCGGCGGTCTGCAGGATCTTTCGATTTCACGCACGACCTTCGACTGGGGCGTGCCGGTGCCCGGCAACCCCAAACACGTCATGTACGTGTGGGTTGACGCATTGACAAACTACATTACTGCTGTCGGCTATCCCGATACGGAAAATGAGAAATTTCGAAAGTTCTGGCCGGCTGAACTCCATGTCATCGGCAAGGACATCGTGCGTTTTCACGCGGTGTACTGGCCGGCCTTTCTGATGTCCGCCGGGCTCGATGTGCCGCGGCGCATTTTCTCCCACGGTTTCCTGTTCAATCGCGGAGAGAAGATGTCGAAGTCGGTCGGCAACGTGATCGATCCGTTCGCGCTCGCCGATGCCTATGGGGTCGATCAATTCCGCTATTTCGTGCTGCGCGAAGTGCCGTTCGGGCAGGACGGCAATTACAGCCACGAAGCGATCGTCAATCGCATCAACGCCGATCTCGCCAACGACCTCGGTAATCTGGCGCAGCGCTCGCTCGCCATGGTGGCGCGCAATTTCGCTGGCGTGCTGCCGAAGCCGGCCGGGCTTGGCGCCGCGGATCAGGCGATCTTGAGTGCCTGCGACGGCATGATTGGCAAGGCGCGCGAGGCCATGGCGACACAGCAATTGCACACCGTGCTCAACGCCATTTGGACCGTAGTGGCGGAGGCCAATCGCTACTTCGCCGGGGAAGCACCGTGGGCGCTGGCCAAAACCGATCCGCAGCGGCAGGGCACGATCCTTTACGTGACCGCAGAAGTGTTGCGGCAAGTCGCTGTTCTGGCGCTCCCGTTCATACCGGAATCGGCGAACACATTGCTCGATCTGCTTGCGGTGCCGGCGACCGAACGCGCATTTTCCTTCCTCGGCGGCGCGCACCGCATAGCCGCCGGCGCCAAATTGCCCGCCCCGGCGCCGGTATTTCCCCGCTACGTCGAGCCCGAAGTCCGCGCGCCGCAATAACGCGACAAGAAGAGACGATGCTGATCGACAGCCATTGCCATCTCGACTTTCCCGATTTTGCCGCCGAGCTTGACGCCGTCGTCGGGCGCGCCCGGGCGGCCGGCATCGGACGCATGGTGACGATCTCCACGCGCGTGCGCCGCCAAAGCGAGTTGCTGGCCATCGTCGAGCGCTTTCCCGATGTCTATTGCTCGGTCGGCACGCACCCGCATTACGCCCATGAGGAGCTTGATCTGACCGCGGCCGATCTCGTCGCGCGAGCGAGCCATCCGAAGATCGTGGCGCTCGGCGAAGCCGGCCTCGACTATCACTACGACAATTCTCCGCGCGAGGCGCAGGAGCGTGGCTTTCGCACCCATATCGCCGCGGCGCGCCAGACTGGCCTGCCGCTTGTCATCCACTCGCGCCAAGCCGACGACGACACCGCCCGTATTCTCGAGGAAGAGACGGGGAGGGGAGCCTTCCCGGCCGTGCTGCATTGCTTTACCGGCGGTCCCGATCTCGCGCGCCGCGCCATCGCACTCGGCCATTTCATCTCATTCACCGGCATTCTGACGTTCAAGAACTCGAACGCGTTGCGCGAGATCGCGGCCGCGCTGCCGGCCGACCGCATCCTGGTCGAAACCGATGCGCCGTATCTCGCCCCGGGTCGTCATCGCGGCAAGCGCAACGAACCGGCTTTCGTCGTCGAGACCGCGAATGTCCTGGCCGAGGCGCGCGGCGTATCCTTCGCGGAAATCGCACGGCAAACGACGGAGAATTTCTTTCGCCTGTTTGCCAAAGTGCCACGCCCGGCCGCGGCGGCGGCATGACGCTGAAATTCACCATTTTGGGCTGCGGATCTTCGGGTGGCGTGCCCCGCCCGGCACTCGGCTGGGGCAATTGCGATCCGAATGAGTCGAGAAACCGCCGGCGGCGAACGTCACTCCTGGTCGAGAGGCACAATGGCGTCGGCGTTACCCGTGTCCTCGTCGACACCCCGCCCGACCTGCGCGAGCAGCTTTTGGATGCGGACGCCGATCGCCTCGATGGGGTCCTCTATACCCATGAGCATGCGGACCACACGCACGGCATCGACGATTTGCGCGCGTTCTTCATCAAGCAGCGGCAGTTGATCGACATCTACGTCGATGAGCTGACCGGCGAAACGCTGCGCGCCCGATTCGGCTATTGCTTCAAATCGCCGCCTGGCAGCGAGTATCCGCCGATCGCGCGCGAGCACCGGCTCGCCGCCGGTCAACCGCTTACGATCGCCGGGCAGGGCGGCACGATCGTGGCGCTGCCGGTCCTGCAGATCCACGGCGATATCGTCTCCTACGGCTTTCGCTTC
Source organism: Xanthobacteraceae bacterium (assembly GCA_030041005.1). GTDB lineage: Bacteria > Pseudomonadota > Alphaproteobacteria > Rhizobiales > Xanthobacteraceae > BOG-931. The sequence continues at coordinate 13,711 of JASHOR010000090.1, read as the reverse complement.
GGCAATGTCGGCTACTCGTGCGACCTCAGCGGCATGCCCGACGACAGCGCCGCGGCGCTGACCGACCTCGATGTCTGGATCGTCGACGCGCTGCGAGAGCGCCCGCACCCGAGCCATTTCTCCGTTGACGATGCGCTGGCCTGGATCGAACGTCTCAAGCCGCGCCGCGCCATATTGACCAACCTGCATGCCGACCTGGATTACCAGAGCCTGCGCGCCAAGCTGCCTCCCCATATCGAACCGGCCTTCGACGGGCTGTCGTTCAATGCTGCGGGAATCGCATGAATTCGCCCTTGTCGGATATTCCATAATATGTCTTATGCGAATCGAGCCGTAATTGACTTCGATTGGCGGAATACGGCGCGTGTCCTGGGCGCTATATTTTGACACTGGGCAGACTCGGATTTTGGCACTGGCGTTCATGGGCATCTGGATCAGACTGCTACCGGCGATAGCGTCTGACCATGCGCGTGGACGACACTGTCGGCCAGCTCGGGGCCACCAGATCGTGGCCATCCGGATAGGTAATTGAAGGAGTCGTTTGCCGTTCGCGCCGCTCGTATCTTTGCAATCGCCCAACAGCAGCTTGCATAGGATTGACCGCGCGCCCCCGCTGTTGCACGTCCAACAGGACGAGAGTGGAACCGATGAGCACGCTGCGGCAGCGCGGGTTCATGGTCGCCGAGGGGCCGTTCTCCTGCAACGAGATCGCCAGGATCGCAAGAGGCTACGACCACTCGTTCGCGATCACGCCGGACGCGGAAGATCAAGCATGGCCGGACCAGCACACGATGGGGCGGGCTAGTCGCATTGGAGCCGTTCTATCGTATTTATTTGCATCCACCGCTGCTGGACGCCGCAACGTCGCAGCCGACCCGCTGCATCAGGACGTTGCGCCAGGAGCCGATGGCTATCCGCTGGTCGGGTTTCATCTTCATGGTCGACGAATTCCGTGTTGAGAACGGCGCCGCCAGGCGGTTCATAGCCGGCTCACAGGACGGACCTCGGCCGTCAGCCGATGCCCTTGCGTGGGAGGCCTGCGGCCCGGCGGGTTCGATGCTCATATTCGACGGCACAACGTGGCACGCACCCGGCGCGAAACGGACTGACACCCCACGCCGATCGATTCAAGGTGCCTTCATTCCCCACAACCATAAAGCCGCGTTCCGCTGGACGGAGGAGTTGAGCGTGGCGCAGGTGAATGGGCTGCCGGTAGATGCGCGAAGCCTGTTAAGCCTTTGACTGTCTGCTTCCCGGCCGATGCCAAATTGCAGTGCCGGTTTGGCCGCCGGTGTCACAATTAGCGTTCTGGCGCCAGAATAATGCACTCGCGCCTGGAATAATCTTCCGGAATTGTCGGGACTTACTAGGAGCCTCGACCAAGGCCGGTGCCAAAGTCGAGCGGCTTAGACGGCACGCACGCCGTGCGGCGCCCTCACCAAAATCCCGGCACAAGCCGCCAGCGCACCCGCGTGGCGTAATCGGCATAGCCCGGCAGCTCGGCGGGCAAGAGTCGATCCTCGATCACGACCCGCCGCAGGAGAAACGGCAGCGTGCAAACCATGAGCAGGCCAGTGGCGATCCAGGAATCGAGAGCGAGACCGCTCGCCACCATCACGACGATGCCGGCAAGATATCCGGGATGGCGGACGATGGCATACGGACCGGTGGTAATGACCACCTGGCCGCGGTCCGACTGAATGCGGATCACCGACGAGAAGAAGCGGTTGACGCGCATTGCCCACAGGCAAAAGGCGTAGGCCGCCGCGATGGCTATCAGGGCCAGCCATTGCAGCCAGGCCGGAATGCTGTCGCTCCAGTGCAGGCGGCCATGGTCGAGGCCGGCAATGATCCAGTGCGTGATCAGGACGACGGAGACAAGCTGCAAGGCCAATGGTCGCTTTTTGCCGCCCGGACGCATGCGTTCGCGCACCAGATCCGGGTCAAGGAACAGGAGCGCGGCGACGAGGATGCCGGCCAGGGCGGCGAGATAGACCCAGTAGGTGGCGATCGCGATGGTTCCGGCGGAGACGAACAGCGCCGCCGTTGCCACGGCGAAGAAGGCGACTGACTGGACGTAGGCCGAAACGGGCACGGCCGCTCCCTCCTGTGGATCATGGAACAAGGGTTGTCGCGGCGGCGTTGGGTTCCGAACCGCCCTGGCTGTCGTGCCTGGGTAAGGCCTTCTTGATTCGGCCTTCCATCACACTTCGCGAGGTTTCGCCGTGAACAAAGTCCGAGCCATCGATACGCGCCACAAGGTAGCGTCCTCTCTCGACACCCCGACTGACCTGTCCGCCACGGCCGTAGCGGAAATTTCCGCCAAGCTCAACGTCGTGCTGGCAGACGTCTTCGCGCTCTACCTGAAGACCAAGAACTTCCATTGGCATGTCAGCGGTCCGCATTTTCGCGATTACCACCTGTTGCTCGACGAACAATCCGAGCAGATCTTTGCGATCACCGACGACATCGCCGAGCGCATTCGCAAGATCGGCGGGGTGACGCTCAGGTCGATCGGAAATATCGCGCGGCTGCAAACCCTTGAGGACAACGACGAGGATTTCGTCGCGCCGCTCGACATGCTGCGAGAGTTGATGAACGACAACAAAGCATTGGTCACCTCGATGCGGGTGACGCACGAGATTGCGGACAAGAACGAGGACGTCGCCACGACCAGCCTTCTGGAGAGCTGGATCGACGAGGCCGAGCGGCGCACCTGGTTCCTGTTCGAGGCAAGCCGCGCGCACCGCTCGGAGTAGTCGGCCATCTCCCGCACAGAGTCGCGCGGCCCTGCGGTCGCCGCTGATATCGTGCTCTGATAGGGTCTCGCCTGCCGCAAGACCCAGCGGAGCGGATTTGACATTCGCTGCCTCCAGGCCGCTAGTGTGGCGGTTCAGAAGTCCGCATCATTCCTGCCGCGACCTCGTCATGCGGATTTCTGAACCAAATCCACACTGGATCAATAAGTTGCTAGTGTCCTTCGATTCCGAAGTTCGCAAACGAGGGTGCCGCATAATGATGCGAACTTCGGAATCGGGACACTAGGTCGTGAAGCGATTGTCAAATGCAAAGCTCCACCGGCACTTATACTTGCTGGCGGTCCTTTGATTTCAACATTCGCGCGAGAGCCTGCCGGAACGGATGCAAATGTTGGAATCGGCCCCCCAGTCAGGACTGTGCGAATGACCCCGTCCCGCGATATCGGCCGCCTCCTCGAAATCATGGCGGCGTTGCGCACCCCAGCCAGTGGCTGCCCCTGGGATTTGGCCCAGGATTTCACGAGTATCGCGCCCTACACGCTCGAAGAGGCCTACGAGGTGGCGGATGCCATCGAGCGCGGCGATCTCGCCGACCTGAAGGAAGAATTGGGCGACCTTCTCCTCCAGGTCGTCTTTCACGCGCGTATGGCCGAAGAGCAGGGCGCGTTCGACTTCGGTGACGTGGTGCAATCCATCACCGAGAAACTCGTCCGCCGACATCCCCACGTCTTCGGCAATGGATGCTCGCGCACCCCGCAAGCGGTCGAAGGATTATGGGAGAGTATCAAGGCCGAGGAGAAGGCTGCCAAGAAGCGCGCCAACGACGATGGAGCGCTGGCTGGAATCCCGGTGAAGCTCCCTGCCCTCACGCGCGCGCTCAAGCTGCAGCAGAAAGCCGGCAAAGTCGGGTTCGATTGGAACGATCCGCATGCGGTTCTGCGCAAAATTCGAGAGGAGGCCGACGAGATCGAGGTTGCGCTCGCAACATACGGGCCAGGCTCATCCGAGGCGGCTGCGGAGACCGGCGACCTTTTGTTCGCAGCGGTCAATCTCGCCCGCCACCTGCGCGCCGATCCCGAAGCGGTGCTGCGGCGGACGAACCGCAAATTCGAGCGCCGTTTTGCGGCTATCGAACGCGCGTTGGCCGCCGATGGAAAGGCGCCGCAGGACGCAACGCTTGCCGAGATGGAGGCGCTGTGGGAAGCGGCTAAGGCCGATGAGCGGCGAATAGCGGAGACTGAATAGCCACCACGCGCTGCGTCAGTTTTTGGCTGCCTCGCCTCCGCTGATGGCAAATCGCGCCCGGAGCGCGTCCGCTCTCGCCGTGTCTGCGCGCACGGTCAAGGCGAGGCGACCGGTGTCTTGATCGATCGTCTTGCGAATCACCTCGGTATGACGGTGCAGCCAGCTCAGACCGGCACCGTCGGCGGCGTCGAGTTCAAGTTCGATCATGACGCGCCGCGCAGCGAGGCGCTCCTCGATGGCGGCGCGAAGCGCATCGATCCCCTCCCCCGTGACCGCGGACACCGGCACCGCGCGGCGCGGCGGCGGCCGGCGCTCGGCGAGGTTCTCAAGGCGGTCGCGCGCCGCGGCATCGAGCCGATCGATCTTATTCCACACCTCGATGATTGCGCGTCCTTCGCTGGCGCCGTCTTGCGGGTCGATGCCGAGCTGGCGCAGGATTTTCTCCACGTCCGCCAACTGCGCTTCGGCGTCTTCGTGCGAAATATCGCGCACGTGCAGAACGACGTCGGCTTCGACCACTTCCTCCAGCGTGGCGCGGAATGCCGCGACCAGCATGGTCGGCAGGTCGGAAATGAAGCCCACCGTGTCGGAAACGATCACACGGGCACCGTGGGGCAGATCGACCGCGCGCAAGGTCGGATCCAGGGTGGCAAACAACATGTCGGCAGAGACGACGCTTGCCGCCGTCATCCGGTTGAACAGCGTCGATTTGCCGGCGTTGGTGTAGCCGACGAGCGCGACGACCGGGTAGGGAACGCGGCGTCGGCTCTCGCGGTGAAGCGCGCGCGTGCGCTTGACCTTGGCGAGTTCGCTTTCGATCTTGGCGAGACGCTCCTCGATCATGCGGCGGTCGGCTTCGAGCTGGGTCTCGCCCGGTCCGCCGAGGAAACCGAATCCGCCGCGCTGGCGCTCGAGGTGAGTCCAGGAGCGCACCAGCCGGCTTTTCTGGTAAGTCAGGTGCGCATGCTCCACTTGCAGCGACCCCTCCCGGGTCCGCGCCCGCCGGCCGAAGATTTCCAAGATCAGGCCGGTCCGATCGACGACTTTGGCGTTCCAGGCCTTTTCCAAATTGCGCTGCTGCACCGGAGTGAGCGCGCAGTCCATGACGACGATGCCCGCCTGGTTGGTTTTGACCAGGCCGGCAATTTCCTCGACCTTGCCCTTGCCCAGATAGGTTGCCGGCCGTGGTGCGTTGAGCATGACGATCCCGGCTTGTGCGACATCGAGATCGACGGCCCGCGCCAGACCGATAGCCTCGTCGAGTTTCGCTGCAGGGGTCCGTTCGGCCGGAGCCGACCCCATGGAAGGGCTGCCGCGTCGGCGCATCACCGGCTCGAGGACCAATGCATGACCCGTCGCCGAGCCCGAGTGGCTCAATCGACCGGTGTGGGCGTCGCGGCGGCGCGGCTCCAATCAGACCTTTTCCGCAGGTGCCGCTTCCTCGGCACCCTCGAAAAGCTGAACCGGATGACCTGGCATGATGGTCGATATTGCGTGCTTATAGACGAGCTGCGAATGCCCGTCGCGGCGGAGTAGCACGCAAAAGTTGTCAAACCAGGTTACGATGCCTTGCAGCTTGACGCCGTTCACCAGGAAAATTGTGAGCGGAATCTTGCTCTTGCGAACGTGATTGAGGAAGGTGTCTTGCAGATTTTGTGCGCGGTCGGCTGCCATGGCCGTGTTTCCGTTCTTGCCACACGGGCCCCTGCCCCGCGGGTCGTTTCTTTGCTTGCTTTGCAGGATGGGTCAGAACAACGCGACCCTCCCGTCGACACACACTGAGCTGCAGGGCTTTCGTGCCCAGCCCATGTTAGTACCAGCCTTAGATAGGGGCGGGTCGAGCGCAGCGAAACCCACCGTCGATCGCAACCTCCAACGACGGGCGTCGCTACGCTCGGCCCATCCTTAATGTCCTTCGCTCCGCCGGGCTGCGCAACAAGCCGGCGGAGCCGCGAGACACCATTAGAAGACGTGGCGCGAGCCGATGCAAGCCCAACTTCATCCCGGCCGGGCACGGCCTGGCAAAACCTCATTCCTCTTCGGCGAACCGATGAAATTCCCGGCGTAGCGCCACAGCGAGCGGTCCCGGCTTGCCGTCGCCGACCGTGCGGCCGTCGATGCGCACCACCGGCACGACAATCTGTGAGGCGGAGGTGATGAAGGCCTCACGTGCCGCGTAAGCCTCCTCTAAAGTGAAGGGACGCTCGTCGACATCGAGCTTTTGTGCTTTGGCGACCTCGAACACCACGGCGCGGGTAATGCCGCCAAGAATGGCGTGATCGGCGCGCCGGGTCACAAGCCGGCCCTGTTCCGTCACGATCCAGGCGTTGGCCGAGGCAGCTTCGGTCACGGCGCCGCCATGGTCGACGAACCAGGCCTCGCGCGCGCCCCGATCGATCGCGGCCTGCCTCGCCAACACGTTGGGCAGCAGGCCGACGGTTTTGATATCGACGCGGCCCCAGCGATTGTCCGGCACGCTGACTGCTGAAATGCCCGTGGCGGCCAGCGCCGCTATGCGGTCGCGGTTGAGCGCGCGCGCGGTAACGACGACGCTTGGCGCCGCGGCCGTCGGAAACGCCAGATCGCGCCGGGCCACGCCGCGGCTGATCTGCAAATAGACGGTCCCATGGTCGACACGATTTCTCCGCACCACTTCGTGCAAGACGACGCCCAACGCCGCGCGCGACATCGGCATCGGCATGTGCAAGGCCCCGAGGGAGCGATCGAGCCGGTCGAGATGGCGCCGCGCATCGACCAGGCGCCCTGCCCTGACCTCGCAGACTTCGTAGACGGCATCGGCAAACTGGTAGCCGCGGTCCTCGATATGGACCTTGGCACTGTGGAACGGCACGTAGCGGCCGTTGACGTAAGCGATTCGGCTCATCGGCGGTCAAGCACGCTCATCGAGTTTCCTCGGTCAATCGTCCGCTCCTAATCGATTCCGAGTGCCTTAAGCTTGCGATGCAGCGCCGAGCGCTCCATGCCGACGAATTCGGCTGTCCGCGAGATGTTGCCGCCGAAGCGGTTGATCTGCGCCAGCAGGTATTCGCGTTCAAACACTTCGCGCGCGTCGCGCAGCGCCAAACTCATCAGACGCTCGCCGCCGTTGCCGTTCGGCATATGAGGGATCATCGAGCCGACATCGGGCGGCAGCATCGCGGCAGTAATCACGGCGTCGGGATCGCCGCCGGCGAGAATCATCAGCCGCTCGACATTGTTGCGCAATTGACGGACGTTGCCCGGCCAGTCGTGCGACTGCAACACAGCGAGGGCGTCGGGCCCGACCGTGCGCTTGGGAAGGCCTGTGGCGTGCGAAATCTGCATCATGAAATATTCGACGAGTTCGGGAATATCCTCGCGGCGTTCGGCCAGCGACGGAACCCGGATCGGGACCACCGAAAGCCGGTGGAAGAGATCCTCGCGGAATTTGCCGGCGGCGATGTCGGCCTCGATATTGCGGCTCGTCGAGGAGACGATGCGCACGTCGACGGTGACTTTGGTGCTGCCGCCGACGCGCTGAAAGGTCTGATCGACGAGGACGCGCAAGATCTTGTTCTGGGTCTCGCGCGGCATGTCGGCGATTTCGTCGATGAACAATGTGCCACCGTGAGCTTCCTCCAACGCCCCTATCTTGCGACCGTTGGCGCCATTGTTCGACTCGACGCCGAACAGTTCGACCTCCATGTGCTCAGGCAAAATCGCGGCGGCGTTGATCACCATGAAAGGCGCGTCGGCGCGCGTCGAATGCGCATGAATCGTGCGCGCAGCAAGCTCTTTGCCAGAGCCCGAGAGGCCGACAATCAGAACGCGGCTGTTCGTGGGCGCCACTTTCTCGATCGTCTGCCGCAACTGGTTGGCGGCCGGCGAACGGCCCACGATCATCGTCGGCAGGGGTGCGAACTGTTTAAGCTCCTTGACTTCGCGCTTCAGTCGCGAGTTCTCCAGCGCCCGCTCGGCCACCAGCAGAAGGCGGTCGGCCTTGAACGGCTTTTCGATGAAGTCGTAGGCGCCGCGCTTGATGGCGGAAACGGCGGTCTCGATATTGCCATGTCCGGAAATCATCACGATCGGCAGCTCCGGGTGCTCAAGCTTGAGCGTATCGAGAAGTTGCAGACCGTCGAGCCGGCTGCCCTGCAGCCAAATATCGAGAAATACCAGATTGGGGCGGCGCGCGACCACAGCGGCGAGCGCATCGTCGCTGTCGCGGGCCGTCCGCGTGCCATAACCCTCGTCCTGGAGGATGCCGGCGACCAGCTCGCGGATATCAGCTTCATCGTCGACGATGAGGATGTCAGACGACATGATCAGCCCGCTGCTTCACGATCTTGCGTCGGCTGCACGACGCCGGGGATCGGCTCGGCGATAAAGCGCAACTGCATCCAGGCGCCGCGGGCGCCGGGAGTCTTCTCGGCGGCGTCACGCAGTTCGATGCGTCCGCCGTGCTCTTCGAGGATGCGGCCGACGATGGCGAGGCCCAGGCCGGTGCCCTTTTCCCGCGTTGTGACATAAGGCTCCAGGAGCCGCGCGCGGTTTTCCTTGGGCAAGCCGATGCCGTTGTCGACGACGTCGATCACGGCTTCCCTGCCCTCGCGCTTGGCGCTGACGACGATCCGGCCGCGCCCGAGTTCAGTCGGCGGCACCGCCCCGATCGCTTCGGTAGCGTTCTGGATGATGTTGGTCAGCGCCTGCGAGATCAGACGCCGGTCGAAGCGAGCCGGCATCGCGTCGACGGACAACTCGACCTCAAAGTCGATGTCGGGATGCCCGACGCGCAGCAGGAAGACCACCTGGCGCACGGTATCGGCGACATCTTCGTCGGCAATAACCGGCTTCGGCATGCGGGCAAACCGCGAGAACTCATCGACCATCCGCTTGATATCGTCGACCTGGCGCACGATGGTGTCGGTGCACTGCTCGAAAATGCCTGCGTCTTCGACGATGACCTTGCCGTATTTGCGGCGCAGCCGTTCGGCCGACAACTGGATGGGCGTGAGCGGATTCTTGATCTCGTGGGCAATGCGTCGGGCAATGTCGGCCCAGGCGGATGAGCGCTGGGCGAGCACGAGTTCGGTAATATCGTCGATCGTAATGACGTAGCCGTGCTCGGATTGGGCAGCCTGTTCGCTGGTGACGCGAATCGAGAGATTGCGCTCCTGCCCGTCGCGAGTTACGGCAATCTGCCGCTGAATCAGACGCTGATTGCTTCCGCGTGCGGCGGCAAAGATATCTCCGAGCTCGGGTGCGATTTCCGCCAGTGGCCGGCCCAGCGTGTCGCTTTCGGCGTGGCCGATCAGTCGTTCCGCCGAGCGATTGAGGATGGTGATGCGCCCCTCGGCATTGACGCCGATTACGCCGGCGCTGGCGCCGGCGAGCACTGCTTCGGTGAATCGCCGGCGGCTGTCGATCAGATCGCGCGCGCGCAGGATGTCCTCACGCTGCGTGCGCAGTTCGGCAGTCATCTTGTTGAAGGTCTCGCCAAGGTGCGCAAGGTCGCCCTCGGACCGGCGCACCGGCACCTGTATATTCAGATTTCCGGTCGATACCACGCTGGCGGCGCCGATCAGGCGCCGGATCGGGGCTACCAGCCTGTTGGCAAAATCCAATCCGATCCAGGCGGACGATAGCAGCACGATGAGCGCGATCACGGCGAACATGAGCGCAAATGCGATCTGGATGCCGAGCCGACTTGCTTCGAGATTGGCGTACTCGCTGATGCTCGCCTGTGTCGCGGTCAATTGCTGGACGACGCGCGGATCGAGCATCTGCGCGACGTAAAGATACATGTTGTCGTAGCCGTGCAGCTTGATGGCGGCCGCGACGTGATCCCCTTGGGGAATGAGCGCAACCTGCGGGTCGGTTTCGGTAATGTGACTGAGCAATTCGGGGGACGGCAGCACGACCGGCTTCGGCATGGTGACGTCGGCCCGCTCCACTGTGGAGCCGTCCGGTCGAATGATGATGGCGGCGGCGAGTCCCCGGCCCTTGGCCTGCGCGGTCAGGAACTGGCGAAATTGGGCGCGGTTCTGGTCAAACAGCGACTTTGCGCGATCGACGTCGAAGGCCATCGCCAGAATCTCGCCGCGGATGATCTGGGCGCGATCGGTGACATAGGCGTCCGCCACGATGAGCGATTGCTGGATCACGGCCCGCGTGCGCGATGAGAAGTAACGGTCCAGCGCGCGATCGAGAGTCGTGCTGGCAACGACCGACACGAGTACGGCGGGAACCGCGGCGATGACGGCAAACAGACCCACGATTTGCACGTGGAGGCGCGAACCGGCGCGGCCGCGGCGGCGCGCCTGCACCACCTGCCAGACTTCGCGTCCGATGATGCCGAGCAACAGCATGCCGGTCACGGCATTGCCGAGCAGCAGCTCCTTGACCACGGCATCGACCGGCGCGATGGGGGTCAGTCCCGCCAGCACCAGGAACGTCGCGGTCGCCGAGAGCAACGCTATGCCAACCGCGATGGCGCCGATCAGCCGCGATACGGCCGGCACAGGCGCTGCTCCGGCCGGCTCGACCGGTTTCACCACCGATGTTGCGGTTGACTGATCAAGAGGGGCGACCTGGTCGACAGTCGTCATCGACGCCTTGAAAAACGCGGGCTTTATCTGAGGGAAAGCGCGAATGGAGCCCCGCCATTCGTCCCCCCGGTGAGGCTTTTATACAACAATGTTGCTCGATTGCGACAATTCCTAGGCGTCGGCGATCTCCGACTCAAGGCAAAAACTGGAGCAAGGAGGAGCAACGTGAGAAAGCGCAGGAGCCGGCGCATCGATGCCGAGCCCCTGCCGGCTAAGCTCCGCTGGTTCGATAGACCTGGATGTCCAGGTCGCGGATCTTCTTTCGCAGCGTGTTGCGGTTGACGCCCAGGAGGTCCGCAGCGCGAATTTGATTGCCTCGCGTTGCCGTCAGCGCCGCCGAAAGCAGCGGCGCTTCCACCTCCCGCAAGATGCGATGATAGAGACCGGGCGGAGGCAGGCTGTCGTCAAAACCAGAAAAATAGCGGGCCAGGTAGCGCTCAACCGCATTCGACAGATGATCCTCTGCGTGCCCGGCTTCCGGCGGAGGCACGAGCGTCGGTTGTGCCAGCTCCGCATCGATCACGGCGGCGGTGATCGTCTCCTGCGGATAGAGTGCCGCAAGGCGGCGCGCCAAATTTTCCAGTTCGCGGACGTTACCGGACCAGCGGTTGCGTTTGAGGCGTTCGAGTGCGGCCTGATCGATCTGCTTGAGCGGCAGCCCCTCGCGGGCAACCTGCTCGAAAAAGTGACGGACAAGATCGGGGATGTCCTCGCTGCGTTCGCGCAGCGGCGGCAGCCGAAGCGGCACTACGTTGAGGCGGAAGAACAAATCCTCGCGAAACAATCCCTGCTGAATGAGCTGGCGCAGATCCTTGTTGGTGGCGGCGATGATGCGCACGTCAGCCTTGATCGGAATGCGGCCTCCCACCGTGGTATATTCGCCTTGCTGCAGTACGCGCAGAAGCCGCGTCTGGGCTTCCATGGGCATGTCGCCGATCTCGTCGAGCATGAGGGTGCCGCCTTCGGCCTGCTCGAACCGACCGGTGCTGCGCGTATTGGCGCCGGTGAACGCCCCCCGCTCGTGACCGAACAGTTCAGACTCGATGAGATCGCGCGGGATCGCCGCCATATTGATGGCGACAAACGGTCCGCTGCGCCGCTTGCCGTAGTCGTGCAGCGCGCGCGCCACCAGTTCCTTGCCGGTCCCGGACTCGCCGGAAATCATCACCGTGAGGTCGGTCTGCATCAAGCGGGCCAGCACGCGATAGATTTCCTGCATGGCCGGCGAACGGCCGATCAGAGGAATAGCGTCGAAATCCTCGGCCTTCGGAGCCTGACGCGTTTTCTCCTTTGGTTCCGACAAGGCGCGGCCGACTATGGCAATCAGCTCCTTAAGATCGAACGGCTTGGGCAAATACTCGTAGGCGCCGCGCTCGGACGCGCGAATTGCGGTCATGAACGTATTCTGGGCGCTCATGATGATGATCGGCAGTTCGGGGCGCGTTTTCTTGATCCGCGGCAGCAGGTCGAACGCGTTTTCGTCGGGCAGCAGAACGTCGGAGATGATGAGGTCGCCGTCTCCCTGGCTGATCCAGCGCCAGAGCGTAGCGGCATTGCCGGTCGAACGAACCTCGTAGCCGGCACGCGAAAGCGCTTGATTGAGCACGGTCCGGATCGCCGCATCGTCGTCAGCGATGAGAATGCTTCCCGCTGGCATCAATGTTCCTCTCGCAGCCGTTGCGCGCCATCCGGCTCGACGCCTTCGGCGGTGGCCGTGGTGGCGCTGATGTACTTGGGCATGAGAATTCGAAAGGTCGTGCGTCGCGGCTGCGCTTCGCATTCGATGATGCCGCCGTGATCGCCGACGATTTTGGCGACGAGTGCAAGACCCAGGCCCGAACCGCTGGGTTTGGTGGTGACGAACGGGTCGAACAGGTGCGGAATCAGCTCGTTGGGCACACCCGGACCGTTGTCGCGGACGCAGAATTCAAGCGGCAACGAGATGCGGGTCTTGGTGCCCGGCAGCGACAGGCGCACGCCCGGTCGAAAGGCGGTGGTCAGCGCGATCTCGCCGCCGCCGGTATTTTCGCCGATCGCTTCTGCGGCGTTCTTCACCAAGTTGAGAAACACCTGCACAAGTTGATCGCGATTGGCGAGAACAGGCGGCAGGGAGGGATCGTAGTCCTCGATGAATTTGATATTGCGGGCAACGCCCGATTGCGCCAGTCGTTTGACGTAATCGAGCACGACGTGAATGTTGATCGGCTCGCGTTCGACCGGTCGCTCATCGCCGAACACTTCCATGCGATCGACGAGCTTAACGATACGGTCGGCTTCGTCGCAGATGAGTCGCGTCAGCGTTCTGTCATCCTCGTCGGCCGACTGCTCCAATAGCTGGGCCGCGCCGCGAATTCCCGACAGCGGATTCTTGATTTCGTGCGCCAGCATGGAAGCGAGCGCAATCACCGAGCGTGCCGCCCCGCGATGCGTGAGCTGACGATCCATCTTGTCGGCGATGGTGCGTTCCTGCAGCATCACGACCACGTAATCGGTCTGCTCGGGGAGCGGCGCGACATGCAGGTCGACCAATCGGTCGCCGGGGTTGCGCGGGGTCCCGAGATCGACCTTGTATTCGTTCACCGCGGCACCGCGCGCGCGGACCTGTTCGACCAGCGTCAGCAGCGGGCTGCCGAAGGGCACCAGATCGCGCAATGATTGCCGCCGCAGGAACGAGACCGAGGCTTCGAAAAACGCTTCCGCCGCCGCATTGGCGTCGATGATCCTGCCATCCGGCGCGACCACAATGACCGGGTGAGGCAGAGCGTTGAGCACCGCATCAGCCGGGAAAACCATCAGCATGGGTTCAGCAGTGTTCATGCTTTGCTCAACACGCTCAAACTGGCTCTTCCGCGCTGGCCCCAAATCGGCCGAAAATCCAAAATCTCAGCTCCCGCGGCCTGGTTCTCCCGTAGCGACGGCGCCTGCGGCTGGCCATGCACACGAAATAGGCGATGTTCGATTATGCATATAGTTTAGTCAAAAAATTGGAAGGCGCAAGTGCTGCAGTGCAATACGGCTAATTCCGACTGCTTCGCGCTCCCTACCCGTGACATCCGCGTGGAACAGTGGCCGACCCGTTCCCATGACGCCGGCACATGGGCTAAAGCCATTGACCGTATT
>JASHOR010000089.1 GCA_030041005.1 Xanthobacteraceae bacterium | reverse complement strand
ACATTCGTCGGACCGCAAGGCTAGGCGCGTCGGCGGCGCGCCCGGCGGGGCGCCGTCACCCGGGGCCGCCCCGGCCGAAAGCGCCGCGGCCCCCGCGCCGGCGAGCGGCGGTTCGTGAGTTTGGGAGTGGCATCATGAGCAAGAAGGGCCGTGAACGCGCGCTTGGCGACAACGAGGCGAAGGCCGTCGCCCGGATGCTGCGGGTCAGTCCGCAGAAGCTCAATCTGTTGGCGCAGCTCATCCGCGGCAAGAAGGTGGCGACCGCGCTTGCCGATCTGGAATTCTCGCGCAAGCGCATCGCGCGCGAGGTGCGCAAGTGTCTGGAGTCGGCGATCGCCAACGCCGAGAACAATCACGATCTTGACGTCGACGATCTCGTCGTGGTGCAGGCCCATGTCGGCAAGGCGCTGGTGATCAAGCGGCACATGCCGCGCGCGCGGGGCCGGGTGGGACGTATTTTCAAGCCGTTCTCGAACCTCACCATCGTGGTGCGTGAGGTCGAGGCGGCGGCGAACTGAAGGACCTATCGATGGGCCAGAAAGTCAATCCGGTCGGACTTCGTCTCGGTATCAATCGCACCTGGGATTCGCGCTGGTACGCCGGCAAGGCGAGCTATGGCTCGCTGCTCCACGAGGACATGGAGATCCGCAAGGCGTTGATGGCGGAATTGAAACAGGCCGCGGTGTCCAAGATCGTGATCGAGCGGCCGCACAAGAAATGCCGTGTGACCATCCACTCGGCGCGTCCCGGCGTGGTGATCGGCAAGAAGGGCGCCGACATTGAAAAATTGCGCCGCAAGGTGGCCGCGCTTACCGACAGCGACGTCGTCATCAATATCGTCGAAATCCGCAAACCCGAGCTTGATGCCCAACTGGTCGCCGAATCGATCGCCCAGCAGCTTGAACGGCGCGTTGCCTTCCGCCGCGCCATGAAGCGCGCGGTGCAATCGGCGATGCGACTCGGAGCCGGCGGCATCCGCATCAATTGCTCGGGCCGTCTCGGCGGCGCCGAGATCGCGCGCATGGAATGGTATCGCGAAGGTCGGGTGCCGCTGCACACGTTGCGCGCCGACGTTGATTACGGCATCGCCACCGCATTCACCACCTATGGCACCTGCGGCGTGAAGGTATGGATCTTCAAGGGGGAGATCATGGAGCACGACCCGATGGCCCAGGACAAGAAGATGGCCGAGGGCGACGGCAGCCGACCGCGGCGCGATGCAGCGTGAGCAAGTGCAACGTGAACAGTTGAAGGGACGTCCGCCATGCTGCAACCGATGCGAATGAAATTCCGCAAGGCGCACAAGGGCCGCATCAAAGGCATCGCTTCGAGCGCGGTCGATCTCGCGTTCGGCCAGTTCGGCCTCAAGGCGCTCGAACCCGAGCGGGTTACCGCACGGCAGATCGAGGCGGCGCGGCGTGCGCTCACCCGCCACATGAAGCGTTCCGGACGGGTCTGGATCCGGGTTTTTCCCGACGTGCCGGTGTCGAAGAAACCGCTTGAAGTGCGCATGGGTTCAGGCAAGGGGACGCCGGAATACTGGGTTTGCCGGGTCAAGCCGGGACGCATTTTGTTCGAGATTGACGGGGTGACCACGCAACTTGCCAAGGAAGCGCTGGGCCTCGCTGCCGCCAAACTGCCAATTAAGACCCGTTTCGTCGAACGGATCAGCGAGTAGGGGTGTCATGAAACCGGCCGACATCAGAGCGATGACGCTCGATCAGATCGACGACGAAGTGCTCAAACTGAAGAAAGAACGGTTCAACCTGCGCTTTCAGCGCGCGAGCGGGCAGTTGGAGAATACGACCCGCGTGCGCGAGGTCCGGCGCGACATCGCGCGACTGAAAACGATTGCGCAGCAGAAGCGCCATGGCTCGCCGAAACGAGCCGCGGCGAAGAGTTGAGAGGTTCCCAGATGCCAAAGCGGACCCTGCAGGGCGTTGTGGTAGGCGACAAGCAGAGCAAGACTCTGGTGGTGCGCGTCGAGCGCCGCTTCACTCACCCCTTGTTCAAGAAGACAGTGCGCCGCTCCAAGAAATACTACGCGCACGACGAGAACAGCGAGTTCAAGGTCGGTGATATCGTGTGGATCGAAGAGCACCGTCCGATCTCCAAGCTCAAGCGCTGGGCGGTCGTGCGCGGCGAGAAGAAAACGGCGTCCTGAGCGGGACGCCCCAGACAACGAGCGGATAGCCCATGATCCAGATGCAGACCAACCTCGACGTGGCGGATAATTCCGGCGCGCGCCGCGTTATGTGCATCAAGGTGCTGGGCGGCTCCAAGCGCAAATACGCCACCATCGGCGATGTGATCGTGGTCTCGGTGAAAGAAGCGATCCCGCGCGGCCGGGTCAAAAAAGGCGATGTGATGAAGGCGGTCATCGTGCGCATTTCCAAGGATATCAAGCGCCCGGACGGCTCGATCATCCGGTTCGACCGCAACGCCGCGGTCTTGATCAATCCGCAGATGGAGCCGGTAGGCACGCGCATTTTCGGCCCGGTGCCGCGCGAGTTGCGGGCCAAGAACCACATGAAGATCATTTCGCTCGCGCCAGAGGTGCTGTGATGGCGGCGAGAATCAAAAAGGGCGACAGGGTCGTCGTCATTGCCGGCCGCGACAAGGGCCGTACCGGCGAGGTCGTCGAGATGCGTCGCGACGAGGGCAGGGCGATCGTGCGCGGCGTCAATATCGTCAAACGCCATCAGCGTCAGACCGCCGCGGCCGAAGGCGGCATCATTTCCAAGGAAGCGCCGATCCATCTGTCAAATATCGCGCTGGCCGATCCCAAGGACGGCAAGCCGACACGGGTCGGCTTTAAGTTCGTCGGCACGGGCGACGCGCGCAAAAAGTTGCGGGTCGCCAAGCGTTCGGGAGTCGAGATCGATGGCTGAGACCGACGAGACCAAGAAAAGCGGCAAAGCCCAGCGCCCGGCAAAGGGCGAGCAGTCCGAGAAGCCGGCCAAGGCGCCGAAGGTCGCCAAGGGCGAGCAGGCGGGGGCCAAGGGCCCCAAAGGAGCCAAGAAGGCCAAGCCGCCGCAGGCCGAGAAAGCAGCGGACGGCAAGGCCGACAAGGGCACGGCGGGCGAACCGGAATCGCGCGTGCCGGCGCGTCTGAAGCTGCAGTTCGAAGAGACGATCCGCGGCAGGCTTGCTCAGCAGTTCGGCTACAAGAACCGGATGCAGATTCCGATGCTCGACAAGATCGTCATCAA
>JASHOR010000088.1 GCA_030041005.1 Xanthobacteraceae bacterium | reverse complement strand
TCCTGGTGCTGATCATCCTGTTCATCCAGAAGCGGCCGCGGGGGCTGTTCGCTCTCAAGGGCCGGGCGGTCGAGGCATAATGGGCGCGGCGCCGCATTTGCTCATCCGCTCGCTCGATCGCGGCGCCGTGCTGTTCGTCGCCGCGATGGCGGCGATCGCAGTCCTGGTGCCTGTTTTCAACCTCGCCATCCCCGCTTCATCGGCATTTCACCTGTCGACTTATCTGGTGGCGTTGTTCGGCAAGTACGCCTGCTATGCGCTGCTCGCTTTGTCGATCGATCTGATCTGGGGCTATTGCGGCATTCTCTCGCTCGGCCACGGCGCCTTCTTCGCGCTGGGCGGCTACGCGATGGGCATGTATCTGATGCGCCAGATCGGTACGCGCGGTGTCTATGCGAATCCGATCCTGCCCGACTTCATGGTGTTCCTGAACTGGAAGGAATTGCCGATCGCCTGGTACGGCTTCCAGTATTTCCCCTACGCCGCGCTCATGGTCGTGCTGGTGCCGGGCGCGCTTGCCTTCGTGTTCGGCTGGTTCGCGTTTCGCAGCCGCGTTACTGGCGTCTACCTGGCAATCATCACGCAGGCCTTGACCTATGCGCTGATGCTCGGTTTTTTCCGCAACAATCTCGGCTTCGGCGGCAACAACGGCCTCACCGACTTCAAGGATATCCTCGGCTTCAACGTCCAGGCGGAAACGACCCGCGCGGCCCTGTTCTCGATCTCCTGCCTCGCGCTGATCATTGGTTTTCTGGTCTGTCGCTCTATCGTCACTTCGAAGCTCGGCAAGGTGCTGATCGCGATCCGCGACGCCGAGGCGCGCACGCGCTTTCTCGGTTATCGCGTCGAATCGTACGAGCTGTTCGTGTTCACCTTATCCGCCTGCATGGCCGGCATCGCCGGTGCACTGTACGTGCCGCAAGTCGGCATCATCAATCCGAGCGAGTTCGCGCCCGGCAATTCCATCGAGGCGGTGATCTGGGTAGCGGTCGGGGGGCGCGGCACGCTCGTTGGCGCGGCGGTCGGCGCGGTTCTGGTCAATTACGCCAAAACCTACTTCACGTCTGGAATTCTTGCACCGTATTGGCTGTACATGCTGGGTGGCCTGTTCATCGCCGTAACACTTTTGCTGCCGCGCGGCATCATCGGCAGTCTTCACCACTGGTCGGCGCTGCGCCGCGACCGGGCCTCCGCTGTCGCCGAGGAAGGCGTCACGGAACCGCTTCCGGCGGAATAGAGAGCGGCAGATGAAGATTCAGGAGCGGTTGGAGAGAAAAGAAAGAGAGGCGATGGCAGCCTTCGAGCGGACGCTCCTCTTCATTGAGGGCGTTACGGTGTCGTTCGATGGCTTTCGCGCGCTCAACAATCTTTCGCTTTCCGTGGAACCTGGAGAGATGCGCGCCATCATCGGCCCGAATGGTGCCGGCAAGACGACCATGATGGATGTCGTCACCGGTAAGACCAGGCCGGACAAGGGTGTGGTGATCTTCGACAAAATGCACGATCTCGCCCGGCTCGATGAGACTGAGATCGCGCGACTCGGCATCGGCCGGAAGTTTCAGAAGCCGACGGTGTTCGACAGCCACACCGTATTCGACAATATCGAGCTCGCGCTCAAGGCTGACCGACGCGCGCGGGCGACCCTGCTGTGGCGCGCAACAGAGGGCGAAGATTGTCGTGTCGATGAGATCCTGAAAATCGTACGTCTTTCCACGGTGCGCGACCGGCTGGCCGGTAGTCTGTCGCACGGTCAAAAGCAATGGCTGGAGATCGGCATGCTGCTGGCGCAGGATCCGAAACTCCTTCTGGTCGACGAACCGGCCGCCGGCATGACCGACGCCGAAACGCGACAGACTGCAGAACTGCTCAAAGAGATCAACCGCGAGCACACCGTCATCGTGGTCGAGCATGACATGGCGTTCGTCCGCGATCTCGGGGTCAAGGTCACCTGCTTGCACGAGGGCTCGGTACTTGCCGAAGGCTCGATTGATGAGGTTTCGACCAACGAACGCGTGGTCGAGGTTTATCTGGGGCGCTGAAATATGCTCGACGTTGACGCCATCGATCTGCATTACGGGGCCGCGCAGACGCTGCGCGGGGTGTCGCTCAAGGCCGAATCCGGCAAGGTCACCTGCGTGCTCGGGCGCAATGGTGTCGGCAAGACGAGCCTGCTCGGGGCGCTTGCCGGGCAGCATCCGGTGAGCAACGGTACGATCACGTGGGAAGGCCGCGACATCACTGCCTTGCGACCGCCGGAGCGCGCGCGGCGGGGCATAGCCTATGTACCGCAAGGCCGCGAAATCTTTCCGCTGCTGACCGTCGAAGAAAACCTCAAGACCGGCTTTGCGCCGCTCAAGCGGGATGAGCGCGACATTCCCGACGAGGTGTTCTCGCTGTTTCCGGTATTGGAGAACATGCTGCGCCGGCGCGGCGGCGACCTGTCCGGCGGCCAGCAGCAGCAATTGGCGATCGGCCGGGCGCTGGTGATGCAGCCGCGGCTCCTCCTGCTCGACGAGCCGACCGAAGGAATCCAGCCCTCGATCATCAAGGATATCGGCCGCGCCATCGCATACCTGCGCTCGCTTGGCAAAATCGCCATCGTACTGGTCGAACAATATCTCGACTTTGCCCGCGAACTGGGCGACCATTTCGCCGTCATGGACCGCGGTGCCGTCGTCTATTCCTGCAGCCGAAGCGATCTCGACGAGGGCGCGCTGCGGCGCGCCATGGCGCTTTGAGTTGCAGCCGATGCAACTAGTCGAATATCCGCCAATTCCCGCGACGGTGCAGTTGCCGGGCGACGTGTTTGCCGGCAATCGCGCGGTCGGACGCATTGCGCTGACGGTCGCCGGCCATGACGGCACCTGCCGGCGCAGCCGCGTGCACGAAGCCGGCATGCTGCGGGTGCGCTTTCCCAACGCCGCGAGCCGAGACACGCTCGATGCGGTCATCATCAATACCGCCGGCGGCATGACCGGCGGCGACCGCGCACGCCTCGACCTGAAGGTTGAAGCCGGCGGTCGGCTGACAGTCACCACCGCTGCCGCCGAGAAAATCTACCGCTCGATGGCGGCCGACACGCAGATCGATGTCAAAGTCGATATCGGCGCCGGCAGCGCGCTCGCCTGGCTGCCGCAGGAGACGATTCTCTTCAATCATGCGCGCCTGCGTCGCACGATCGATGTCGCGCTCGCGCCCGGCGCTCGGCTGCTGCTGGCCGAGGCGATCGTGTTCGGCCGCTCAGCCATGGGCGAGACCGTGGTCTCGGGATTATTGTTCGATCGCTGGCGCGTGCGCGTCGATGGCGCTTTGGTTTTCGCCGAGAGCGTGCGCCTTGACGGCGGAATTGCCGAACGACTGGCCGACCCGGCGATCGGCGGCGGTTGCGCCGCTGCGGCGACCTTGATCGCGATCCCAGGCGATGACGCAACCGTTGCTGCGGTTCGCGCAGTACAAGACGATTTTGGCGCGGAGGTCGGCGCATCGGCGTGGAATGGATTGGCGGTCGTGCGGCTGCTTGCAGCCGACGGCGCTGCGTTGCGCCACGACCTCATCGGCGTTTTGCGAGCACTCGGCGTGCAATTGCCCCGACTCTGGCACAGTTGAGGACGCATGCAGCTCACCCCGCGCGAGAAGGACAAGCTGTTGATCGCAATGGCTGCGATGGTGGCGCGGCGTCGGCTCGAACGCGGTGTCAGGCTCAATCATCCGGAAGCGGTTGCGCTCATTTCCGATTTCATTCTCGAAGGCGCCCGCGACGGCAAGAGCGTTGCCGAGCTGATGGAGCAGGGCGCCCATGTGCTCACGCGGACGCAGGTCATGGACGGCATCGCCGAGATGATTCACGACATTCAGGTCGAGGCGACTTTCCCGGACGGTACCAAGCTCGTAACCGTCCATCGACCTATCAGGTAGGAGCACCATGATCCCCGGCGAATATTTCATCCAGGATGGCGAGATCGAGCTGAACAAAGGTCGCCGCAGCGTCATGCTGCGCGTGTCCAACACCGGTGACCGGCCGATTCAGGTCGGCTCGCACTATCATTTCTTCGAGACCAATCCGGCGCTGAAGTTCGACCGCAAGACAGCGCGCGGCATGCGGCTCGACATCGCCGCCGGAACGGCCGTGCGCTTTGAGCCCGGGCAGACGCGCGACGTGGCCCTGGTTCCGGTCGCCGGCAAGCGAACGATCTACGGCTTCCGCAAAGCCGTCATGGGAAAGCTGTGAGGGACTGCCATGCCGGCCAAACTCAAGCACGTCATCTATGCCGACATGTTCGGCCCGACCACGGGCGACCGTGTGCGGCTCGCAGACACCGACCTGATCGTCGAAGTCGAGAAGGATTTCACGGTTTATGGCGAAGAGGTGAAGTTCGGCGGCGGCAAGGTGATTCGCGACGGGATGGGACAGAGCCAGGTCACCAATGCCCGTGGCGCGGTGGACACCGTCATCACCAATGCGCTCATTCTCGATCACTGGGGAATCGTGAAGGCGGATGTCGGCATCAAGGGCGGAGATATTTTCGCCATCGGCAAGGCCGGCAATCCGGACATTCAGCCGAATGTGACGATTATCATCGGGCCGGGCACCGAGGTCATCGCCGGCGAAGGCAAAATCCTCACCGCCGGAGGGTTCGATACCCACATCCATTTCATCTGTCCGCAGCTCATCGATGAGGCGCTGATGTCGGGCGTTACCTCGATGCTCGGCGGAGGCACAGGGCCTGCGCACGGTACGTTTGCTACGACTTGCACGCCGGGTCCGTTCCACATCGCACGCATGATCCAGGCGGCGGACGAGTTTCCCGTCAATCTCGGCTTCGCCGGCAAAGGCAACGCCTCGCGCCCGGCGGCACTGAAGGAAATGATTGAGGGGGGTGCTTGCGCGCTCAAGCTGCACGAAGACTGGGGCACGACGCCGGCGGCGATCGATTGCTGCCTTTCGGTCGCCGACGAATACGATGTGCAGGTGATGATACACACCGATACGCTCAACGAATCCGGCTTCGTGGAGGAGACGATCGAGGCGTTCAAGGGCCGTACCATCCACGCCTTCCACACTGAAGGCGCCGGCGGCGGCCATGCGCCGGACATCATCAAGGTGGCGGGGTTGAAGAATGTGCTGCCGTCGTCGACCAACCCGACCCGGCCCTACACCAAAAACACCATCGACGAGCATCTCGACATGCTGATGGTGTGCCACCACCTCGATCCCTCGATCGCCGAGGATTTGGCCTTCGCCGAAAGCCGCATCCGCAAGGAAACCATCGCGGCGGAGGACATTTTGCACGATATCGGCGCGCTCTCGATGATGTCCTCGGATTCACAAGCGATGGGCCGGGTCGGTGAGGTCATCATCCGCACCTGGCAGACCGCCGACAAGATGAAGAAGCAGCGCGGTCGGCTGAAGCAGGAAAAAGGCGACAACGATAACGTCCGGGTCAAGCGCTACGTGGCCAAATACACCATCAATCCCGCCATCGCGCACGGCGTGTCCAAACTCATCGGCTCGGTCGAAACCGGCAAGCTTGCGGATCTCGTGCTGTGGTCGCCGGCCTTCTTCGGCGTCAAGCCGGATTGCATCATCAAGGGCGGCTCGATCGCGGCCGCGCCGATGGGCGATCCCAATGCCTCGATCCCGACCCCGCAGCCGGTACATTACCGGCCGATGTTCGGCGCCTTCGGCCGCGCCCGCACCGCCTCCTCAGTCGTGTTCACCTCGCAGGCGGCGGCTAAGGCCGGCCTGGGTAAAAAACTCGGCATCGCAAAGCGGCTCGTCGCGGTGGCGAACACGCGCGGCAAGATTTCCAAGAAGAGCATGGTCCATAACGACGCGACGCCGGAAATCGAGGTCGATCCTGAAACCTACGAAGTGCGCGCCGACGGCGAACTCTTGACGTGCGCGCCAGCGGAAGTGCTGCCGATGGCGCAGCGTTATTTTCTGTTTTGATCTGAAAAGACGCGACTGGACTCCATGCGCGCGATCTCGATCAAGGAAGCTTCGACCTGGAGAGGCGCGCCGGCCGATCGCGTGGTGCTCGATTACGATGATCGCCACCGCCGCCGCGTCGCGATGACGGCACAAAAGGGTACCGCCTTCCTGCTCGATCTGCCGGCCAGCGCCGCGCTGCACGGCGGCGACGCGCTGGTGCTGGAGGACGGGCGGTTGATCGAAGTGATCGCCGCGCCTGAGCCGCTGCTGGAGCTTCGCTGCGTCGATGCGAGACATCTCGCGCGGCTCGCCTGGCACTTGGGCAACCGGCATTTGCCGGTACAGATGCTGGAGCGGGCAGTTCGCGTCCGGCGCGATCACGTTATTGCCGAGATGGCCCTCGGGCTGGGTGCGCATGTCATCGAGGTGGAGGCGCCGTTCGACCCCGAGGGCGGTGCTTATCAGACCCCGCATGCCCATAGCCACCATGGTCACGACCATGGCTGAGACCCGCATGTTTCGCCGTTCCTCGTCGCGCAAGCGCGATCAGCGGCTGGAACGCGAACGCCGCTTGCAGGCAAGCGCGCATGTGTCATCCTGTCTCGAAGACGGGGCGCTCTACCGGCTGATGACTTGGCTGTCGCCGGCCTATCCGATCGGCGCCTTTTGTTATTCCACCGGCATCGAGTGGGCGGTGGAGACGGGCGACATCAACAACGGGGAAACGCTGCGGCTCTGGATCGAAGCGATGCTGACCCACGGCGTGGGGATGAGCGACGGCATTTTCTTCAGCCAAGCTCACCGCGCGGCGAGTTGCGGCGACGATGCCGCGCTTGCCGAAGTCGCCGAGCTTGCTGCAGCTTTTGTGCCGACGCGCGAACGCTTCTACGAGACGACGGCACTCGGCCGCGCGTTTCTGGAAGTCACCGGCGCCGCATGGCCCTGCAAAGAGCTCGACCGCCTCCGGCAGATTTGGCCGGGGCCGTCTGCTTACCCGATCACGGTGGCCGCGGCTTGCGCCGGTCATAAAATTCCGCTGCCGCCGGCCTTGCATGGCTTTCTGACCGCGGTCGCATCGAATTGGGTCTCCGCCGGCGTGCGTCTTATTCCGCTCGGCCATACCGAGGGGCAACGCGTGCTCCATGCGTTGCAAGGCGTGATCGCAGCGGCAACGGAACGCGCATTGGCGGCGCAGCTCGACGATCTCGGCACGGCGACGTTGCGCGCCGATCTGGCGAGTATCAGGCATGAGACCCAGCACACCCGCCTGTTCCGCAGCTGAGCAGACAACGAATGTCGAGGAAAGAGATCAATCCATGAGCAACCGCAATGGTCCGTTGCGCGTCGGCATCGGTGGACCGGTCGGCTCCGGCAAGACCTCGCTGATGGATGCGCTGTGCAAGGCGATGCGCGACACCTACGACATCGCCGCGGTGACCAACGACATCTACACCAAATGGGACGCCGAGTTTCTGGTGCGCGCAGGCGCGCTCGCGGCCGAGCGCATCATCGGCGTCGAGACCGGCGGCTGCCCGCATACCGCGATCCGCGAGGACGCATCGATGAACCTCGCCGCAGTCGCCGACATGCGCGCCAAGTTTCCGAATCTCGATCTGGTGCTGATCGAATCCGGCGGCGACAATCTCGCCGCGACGTTCTCGCCCGAACTGGCGGACCTGACGATCTACGTGATCGACGTGGCGGCGGGCGACAAAATCCCGTCCAAGGGCGGGCCCGGCATCACCCGATCGGATTTGCTCGTCATCAACAAAGTAGACCTTGCGCCCCATGTCGGCGCGTCGCTGCAGAAGATGCAGACGGATGCGCGGCGCATGCGCGGCGAGCGGCCGTTCCTGATGACCAATCTTCGCCACGGCGACGGCGTTGAAAGCGTCGTTCGTTTCATCGAAACGATGGGCGGCCTCCGCGATGGCTAAGTAGCCGCATCGCCACGCGGCGCAAAACAGACGACATTCGCTGGCAGCGCCAAGCGGACATGACGCGGGCATTGCAAGCCGAGTGATTGACCCTTTTCGGACATCGATGCTAACCTTGCGGGCAAGCTCGCGCCAATTACCCCACCCTCTCGCTCTCGGATGTCATCGACGCTCGGGTCGGCCCCGTGGTCTCGGCAGGGTCAAGAGGAGATGTGACATTAGCGATGGCTTTGTGGAAGGTAGGGTGCGATTGAACCTCTGGAAAAGAAAAAAGTACCACTGCCCAGCCGCGCGCAGTCTGTCGTCGGAAGAAGGGGCAGTAGAGGAACTCCTATGAAAATGTGTCGCACTCTGCAAATCGTGGCGGCGTCATTTCTCGCTTTTTGTGCGCTTAGCGCGACGACTGAAGCGCAGCAGCGTTTCGACGGCGTCACATTGCGGGTCGCAACTTATGGCGGCCCTTGGGGCGATGGCATTAAACAGCTTATTGGCCCCGAATTTGCAAAGCTCGGCGGTACGCTGGAAATCGTCACCGGCGCGCCTCGAGGGCACCTCGCGAAGCTGATCGTCGCGCGCGGCGACGAACCGCCGTTTGATTTGTGCGAAGTCGATGAGCCGGCTGCACCGCAGTTCATGCGCGCGAATGTCCTGCAAAAATTCGATGTCTCGAAGCTGTCGAATGCTGGCGGCTTGATCTCGCCGATACTGCACGACGGGCATCTTGTGCCGGATTGGGTGTTCGAAGACGGCGTTGTCTACAATGAGGACAAGTTCAAGGAGCTGGGCATCTCGGCACCCAGGCGCTACAGCGACTTGATCAACCCGAAACTCAAGGGCCGGGTGGGCGTTCCGAATATTACCGGCGGACTCGGCCTCTTTGTGGTCTATGGATTCACGATCGACGCGGGCGGCAGCGTGACCAACATCAAACCCGGCCTCGAGAACTTGAAAAAACTTGGCGCGACGCAATACTTCAGCGGCAATCTGGCCGCGCAGACGGCGCTCATCTCCGGCGACATCTGGGCCAATTTCATGGGTTCGAGCTGGGCGATTCGGCTGCAACGCGCGAACTACAAGTGGGCCAAGTTTGCCCTGCTTAAAGTCGGCGACAATGTCGGTATCTGGGAACGCGGCCATATGGGTCTTGCCAAGGGGAGCCGCCACGTTGCTGCCGCAAACTGGTTCATGAACGAACTCATCAGCCCGAAGATTCAGCTAGAATTGGCCAAGCGTGCCGGCAACGTCCCGGTCAACAAGGAAGCAATTGCGGAACTCGACAAGGATCCCCTGGTACACGGCGTATTGCGGCTTGATCCGAAAGACATTGCAAACATGCGGCGTGTCGACTTCGGGGATATCGACGTGTCTGCATGGACCGACGAGTGGGACCGCACCATGCTCCACTGAGGCCGCAGATCGGCGAGCTCGGCGGATGTCTCATCTTCTGCTCCAAAACCTTTCCAAGCGCTACGGGCCGGCGACGGCGCTCGATAATATCGATCTCGCCGTCGAGAAGGGTGAGCTCCTGACCCTGCTCGGGCCGTCCGGCTGCGGGAAGACAACCGTGCTTCGCCTGGTTGCAGGGTTTGTAACTCCATCGGCCGGCTCCATCCGCATCGGCGACGTGGATGTGACACGCATTCTTCCATATGAACGCGGCATCGGCATGGTTTTCCAAAACTACGCCTTATTTCCACATCTTTCCGTCGCGCGAAATATCGCCTTCAGCCTGGAAGAACGCGGATTTGCGCGGTCTCAGATCCGTCAACGGGTTGGTGAATTGCTCGATCTGGTACGTCTAAGCGACGCGGCCGATCGCTTTCCCGCGCAGCTTTCTGGAGGGCAGCAACAAAGAGTTGCTGTGGCTCGCGCGGTGGCTTATGCCCCACAGCTCCTGCTGATGGACGAGCCTCTGGGAGCGCTTGACCTGAAACTCCGCGAGGCCATGCAACTTGAAGTGCGGCGCATCCAGCGTGAACTCGGGATCACAACGCTTTACGTCACCCATGACCAGACCGAGGCCATGCGAATCTCCGATCGGATCGCGATCATGAACGCGGGTCGTGTCGAGCAGATTGGCAGCGCAGCCGAAATCTATGGCGATCCGGCGAGCCGCTTCGTCGCGGACTTTCTCGGAAGGATAAATTTCATTTCGGCGCGGGTTACTTCGATCGCATCCGATCGGATGTCGGTGCGCTCCGCCATCGGCGAACTGAAGCTCCCGCCTCGGAACGGCTTTACCGCTGGGAGCATTGTTGCGCTTGGCATCAGACCGGACGAGATCGAAGTCGAACCATCGGTGCCGACGAATGACATGGTTATCGCTCCGGCGACTGTGCTTGACCGGGTCTTTTTGGGCAACATCGTGGAAATGCAGGTCAAGCTAGCGGACGACGTCATTGCGATGGTCGAAGCCAAGCCTGCCGCGGCGCGCTTTAGCCGCGGCGACAGAATCAGCTTGGGTTGGCACGCCTCACGATTTAGGGTTTTCATTAAATGACTGCACGGTGGGGCTGGTTCCTTGCCATTCCACTGGCGATAAGCCTCGCGATGACCGTGGGAACGCAGTTTATTTTTCTTGAAAAAAGCTTTTTGCGCGAGCTCGGATTCGGTCAAACCGGGTCCCTGGTAGGTTTCGCCAATTACATCCAGGCGCTGCATCGAACCCTCTATGTAGATTCGATAATCACCACGCTGCGAGTAGCCGCTGGTGCAACGCTCGGCTGCTTCCTGCTCTCCTATCCGCTCGCCTATGCAATCGCGCGGGCAAGCGGTCGGATCGCCATGATGCTGCTGAGCGGGGTCTTGCTCACGTCGATGGTGAGTTCGCCGATCAAGGTTCTTGGCCTTATCATCATTTTCAGCAAGGCCGGTGCACTCAATCATTTTCTCTTGTGGTCAGGCCTGATCCATGCACCGATTACGGTGCTGGGCAACGAGGTCGGCGTGATTCTCGGGCTTATCTATTACGCACTCCCGTTCGCCGTTTTGCTCCTTTACAGTGTCATTCGGACCATCCCACCGGCGCTCGAGGACGCAGCGGCGATTCACGGCGCGAGCCGGCTGCGGGTCTTCTGGCGAATTGTCCTTCCCCTCAGCTTGCCCGGGATCGTTACGGTCACGCTGACGGTCTTCAGCCTGAGCATGGGCGCCTTTGCCCCGACTATTCTGATGGGCGGCGGCCGGGTTCTGACCCTGCCGGTCCTGATCTATCAGACGATCTTTGTTGAGACGAAGTATGCGACGGCAAGCACGCTCGCGGCCATCCTGCTGGTCCTGGTGCTGCTGATGAACGTCGTTGCCGGCTTTCTCGCCTCGGCATTGACGGTGAGAGCATTGCACCGCGGCGAATCCGGCGGGCTGGCCATCTTCGAGCGCCTCGACCGCGCGTTCCAACGCGGCTTCGGCCCCACGAGGAGACAACTGGTCCGACTCGTCGAACGCGGCACCGGCGTCGCGTCCACGATTTGGATCGGTGGCGTTTATGTTCTGCTCTTCGCTCCTCTCGTCGTTATCGTCGGCGCGTCGCTGAACGGTGGATATTATCGATCCGGCGCGGTGGTTTTCCCGCCGCGCCACCTGTCCCTCGAGTGGTATTTGCAGACACCGTGGAGTCACATCCATGCATTCGGCGTGAGCCTTGCGCTGGCATTTGTTGCTACTTTGCTTGCCTGTATCATTGCCGTTCCGACTGGTCTCGGCCTTACCCGCACCAGCATGCGGGGACGAGAGGTCATCGCTGCGCTCTTTCGGATTCCGCTGCAGGTACCGGTGGTGATCATCGGGCTTTCGTTCTTCTATATGTATTACGCCCTTTATGATTTCGGGATTCGTCTGGTCGGGACGTTCATCAGCCTTGTTATTGCTCACTTCTTCATCCTATCGCCATTGGTGATCGGCAGCGTCACCACTGTCTTGGAGAGGTTCGATGGAAGGCTGGAGGAAGCGGCGGCAAGCCTGGGCGCAGGCCGCTGGCGCACGCTGCGCAGGGTCACACTGCCAGTGATCATGCCGGGCATTTTCGCTGGCGCGGCCTATGCGTTTATGGTGTCTTTTGGCGACGTGCCGATTTCTCTCTTCCTTGCCGGCACTCATACGACGACGTTTCCGGTGGAAATTTTTCACTCGATCGAAATAGACTTCGACGCCCGCGTGCTCTCGTCGTCGACGATCGCCATGGTGTTTGGGCTGGTTCTCCTACTTATCGTTCAAAAGCTCATCGGAATCGACCGGTTCGCGAGTACGCAAGCTGGAGCCTCGGGTTGAACGGAGCGCACAATGAACGGTTCGCAAGCCTTCAAATCGCTCGACGATCTCGTGGCAATGGTCGATTCCGGATCCATGTTGGCAATTCCCAAGGATGAGAGCGGGCCGGCCATGGCGGCAACACGCGCCCTTATCCGCCGCAATGTCCGCGACCTGCATCTGTTATGTGCGCCAGTCTGTGGCATGCACGCCGACCTGCTGATCGGGGCTGGATGCGTAAAGACCGTGGAGTGCGGCGCTGTTGTCATCAGCGAGATCGGTGTAGGCCCGCGCTTTAGCGAAGCGGTCCGCAACGGAACGATAGAGCTCCGTGACAGCACCTGCCCGGCGATCCATGCCGGCTTGCAGGCCGGTGAGAAGGGTCAACCCTTTACCGTGTTGCGCGGTCTCATCGGCTCCGATCTGCTGAAAATCAGAAACGATTGGCGCGTCATCGACAACCCGTTCGGCAGCGGAGGCGATCCGGTCGTGTTGCTGCCCGCCATCAATCCCGACGTTTTCATCTTTCATGCAGCCTACGGCGACCGGTTTGGAAATGTCTGGATCGCCGGACGGCGCGATCTTGCCTACGTCGCTCACGCGTCCAAGCGCACACTGGTAACCGTCGAAGAAATTTGGGATGGAAACCTGCTGCACGACGAACACATGGCGGCCGGGTCCCTTTCATCGGTCTATGTAACGGCAATCGCACATGTGCCGCATGGCGGATGGCCAATGTCCTTGCAGCATCGCTATCCTGAGGATTTTGCACATATCAAAGAATATGCGCGGCTCGCGCACACCGCCGATGGGTTTGCGGACTACCTGAGCCGGTTCGTCGTCAACGAGTGCCGGGCGGATAATGACTAAGGATGAACTGATCATTTGCCTGATCGCTCGGCTGATCGTCGGCAGCGGCACCGTTGCGGTCGGCTCCTCTTCGCCGGTGCAAGCCGCCGCCGCTCTGCTCGCCGAAGCGATGTCAAATGGCAAGACACGCGCCCTCGTCTTCCGCAACAATATCGATGATCCGTTCCCGGAAAGCGGCAGCGAACTCTATGATCGGATCGGACAAGGGCGCATCGACGTTTTCTTTTTGAGTGGCGGCCAAATCGACGGCCGGGCCAACCTCAACATGGTCGGCGTCGGTGACTATCCGCGCAACAGGGTGCGCTTCCCGGGGTCGCACGGAACACCATTTATTTACAACATGGTACCCCGGATCATCCTCTATCGCGAGGAGCACAGCCGCCGCGTCCTCGTTCCCCGGGTCGACTTCATCAGCGCCCCCGGCGTCACGCCGCCGGGTGTGTATCGACGCGGCGGTCCGTCGGATTTGATCACAGGCATGGCCCATTTCACGTTTGACCGAACCCAAGCCTGCTTCACCCTTGCAAGTGTGCATCCTGGACATACACCCGAAGAGGTCATTGGGAACACGGGCTTCGACTTTGCAATGCCGGACCGGCCGCCGGAGACGGCCGCTCCGCCGGCGGAGTGGCTTGAGCAACTGCACGGTCCCGTGCGCGATCGGGTCGCCCAGACATATCCGCAATTTGCGGCGACCCGGCTGGGAGGCCGATGATGCAGCCCATATGGCAGCCCTCCGCAGAACGGATCGCTCAAAGCGAAATAACGACATTCATTCGCGAGGTGAACCGGCGGTGGAATAAGCAAATCGCCAACTACGCAGACCTGCACCGATTCTCGGTAGAGGAGCCGGAGCGGTTCTGGACCGCGGTATGGGACTATTGCGGCGTGATCGCCGAGGAGCGCGGCGATATCATACTTACCCACGGCGATCAAATGCCGGGCGCGGCCTGGTTTCCGAACGCTCGCCTCAACTTTGCGCAAAATCTGCTTCGCAGGCGGGACAACGCGGTTGCCGTCGTCGGGCTGCTGGAGGACGGCACGCGCCACACGCTCACCTTCGCCGAATTGTATGATCTGGTTTCGCGCATCGCCCAGGCGATGACGGCGGGCGGCGTCGAGCCTGGCGATCGTGTCGCCGGCTACATTCCCAACATACCGCAAGCGGTTGCTTTCATGCTGGCCGCCGCGAGCGTCGGCGCCATTTGGTGCTCCTGCGGCCCCGAGTTCGGCGCGGCCGCGGCAATCGATCGTCTTAGCCAGGTTACGCCCAAACTACTGATTACCGCCGATGGTTACCTTTACGACGGACGCCGGTTCGGCCTTGTTCAGAAGGCGGCCGAAATCGCTCACGCCATTCCCAGCATCACATCGACCGTGGTTGTTGACATCCTCGAGCGTGGCGCCGACTTAACGCCCATCCCGTCTGCCCGGCACTTCAGCGAATTCATTGCGCCCTTTGCGCCGCGCGACATCCCATTTGCGATCTTGCCGTTCAATCATCCCGTGTTCATTCTTTTTTCGTCCGGTACGACCGGCACGCCCAAATGCATCCTGCACGGTGCCGGCGGCGTACTGCTCGAAAACCTGAAGTCGCTGGCCCTGCAGTTCGACGTCAAGCAGGACGATTGCGTCTATTGGTGGAGTACGACCGGCTGGGTGGTCTGGAATTTCATGGTGTTTTCTTTGGCACTCGGCGCCCGCATCGTGCTTTATGACGGGTCCCCGTTCAGACCCTCGACGGACGCCATCCTTCGGCACGCCGCGAACGAAAGAGCCACGTTTGTCCGGCTGACTCCCAAATATGTCGATACGCTGATGAAGTCCGGCTTGACGCCACGGGACAGTCTGGATTTCGCAGCGTTACGGACCCTCATAGTCAGCAGTTCCCCGTTCGGCTCCGACGGATACAGGTACATTTATGACGCGCTGAAATCGGATCTTCATCTTGGCTCTCCTTCGGGAGGCACCGATCCGCTGGGCTCACTGGTCTCGGCCAATCCGATCAGCCCGGTATGGGCTGGGGAGATCCAGTGTCCGGCCCTCGGCTTCAAGATCGAGATCTTCGACGACGCCGGTCAGTCGATCCTGGGGCGTGCGGGCGAACTCGTCATCACGCGGCCGTTCCCGTCCATGCCGGTCGGTTTCTGGAACGATCCTGATGGCAGCAGATATAGAAGCACCTATTTCAGCCACTTCAAGAATGTCTGGCGCCACGGCGACTGGGCACAGATCACGCCACGTGGCGGAATCGTGATATTCGGCCGCAGCGATGCCACCCTCAATGCGCGTGGCATCCGCATCGGCACGGCAGAGATATACCGTGCGCTCGCCCGTTTCGAAGAGATCACCGAATCTGTAGCCGTTTCTCAGGAGTGGAACGGCGATTCCCGCGTCATACTTTTTTTGAAACTGCGCGACGGCGTTCATCTCGACGATTCCCTTGAAAACCGCATCCGCCAGAGCATTCGCAACGATTTGTCGCCGCGACACGTACCGCAAAAGATCGCCGTGGTGCCGGAAATTCCGCTTACCGCCACCGGCAAGGTGTCGGAAGCCGCCGTTCATGCCGCCATTCATGGACGTGCATCGCCGAACCTGAATGCGCTCATCAATCCGGACTCGATGCGTCACTTCTGGCCGGACGCTCTACCCGAGCTCATGACGGAATAGGCATTCTCAGCAGAGCATTCTACCGGCACGCAATTGGAGAAGACCCTGCCGCAAACAAGATGAGATTTGACGAGATTCTCGATTCGATTGCGTGGGGCTGACATAGGACAGTCACACGTGGGCGCCTCGATTGAGGCGTCGCCGCGCCCGAAATGGCCCATTTGGTGGGGCCTCAGCCGGTGAATGGGGGAGTGTGTTGTGTGTCCTTACTGGCGGAGAGGGAGGGATTCGAACCCCCGATACGGTTGCCCGTATGCCGCATTTCGAGTGCGGTGCATTCAACCGCTCTGCCACCTCTCCGCGGATGCGAGGTCTTGTGAGCGGCGTGTGTCCTATCTAGCGGCGATGGCAAATCGAAACAAGACTGCGCGCAGGCCGCTGGCGCCGGCGCTCCGGTCCTTCGTCGGGTCAATGGCTGCTTGCCTTCCACCGCTCCCGCCCGCCGACTTTGGACAATGCCGAAGCGAACGCGGCAGTGCTGTCAGGGAGTGTTTTTCGGTTTAAGCACGATATGCACGCGCTTGCGCGGCCGCAATTTCGACGTCGAAACCTTGCCGATTGCGGCGATCCTCCGACGGCGTACGACCGGGGGTTTCCAGCCGGGCGGCCGTGTCGGCCCGGTGTAAACGATGATCGGCGTCACCGGGCCGAGGTCGGAAAGCAGGTTAGGGTGCTTGGCGCCGGGATTACGCAACGTCGAGAGCAGGACCGAGAATTGCGGGTTGGCATCGCCGGCGGTGATCGCGCCGTTACCGCCGCCCGCACCGGCCGCGCTGGCCTCTTCGTCTTCCTCCTCCGCCTGCTGCATGCGCTTGCGGTGTGGTCCGCACATTTCGTCCTTGAGGTCGGGCGGCGCCGCATCGATCGGCTTGAGATCGTTCACTGTGCCGAGCGAAGGCAACAGCCATGACAGCGGATTGCGCTCGAAGCCGCTTTCCAGCATCTCCGCCGCGGTCACGGCGCGGGCCGGCCCGGAAGGCGCGCCGAGCACGACCGCAATCAGTTCCTTGTCGCCGCGCTTGGCCGTGGCGAGGAGGTTGAAACCGGACGCGCAGATGAAGCCGGTTTTCATTCCGTTTGTTCCCGGAAAGCGACCGAGCAGCGGGTTGTAGTTGCGCACTACGCGCCGGCCGTATTGGATCGCCGGAATGTGCCAATAGAAACTGTATTGCGGGAACTCGCTCATGAGGGCGCGAGCCAGGATGGCGAGATCGCGCGCCGAGGTGATCTGGCCGTCGGCCGGCAGGCCGTTGGGATTGACGTAGTTGGTCTCGCTCATGCCGAGGCGATGCGCCGTCTCGGTCATTTCCTGGGCAAAATTGTCGATGGTGCCGTCGACACACTCGGACAGCATGACCGCCATGTCGTTGGCTGATTTCACCATCATCATCTTGATGGCATTGTCGACGGTGACCTGCGTGCCGATCGGGAAGCCCATCTTGGTGGGGGCCTGCATGGCGGCATTGCGCGACACCGTGCACAGGGTGTCGAAGGTGATCCGGTGATCCCTGATCGCGCTCAGCGTGAGGTAAAGCGTCATCAGCTTCGACAGCGAGGCCGGATACCACGGCTGGGTGGCGTCGTGCGCTTCCAGAACCTTGCCGCTGCCGGCATCGACGAGGAGTGTGGCTTCGGCGCGCGCCGGCGTGCTGAAGATGGATGCTGCAAGGGCAAACGCCAATGCGACGACAAGCAGGGAACTGAGCCCGGTTCGAATCGACGATGACCGAAGGGATGGCATACGAATCACTGTGTTGCGGTCCAATCGGTCGGCCAGCTCGGAGGCTGCCGCGATTGGGCTCGGTTCAGGAGCCCAGCCCAACACCCTTTGTAGCAGCAAGGCGGTCTCGAACGCAAAGCCGATTGAGGCTAAGCTGGCGCGGCTGTGCAATGGACCAGGGCATACACTGAAAAGCGACTAAAGTTCGACGGTGCGGCAAATTGACGGGTCGGGACCAAATGAGGATGGCAACGGAGCGATCATGACCGCTTGTATCGTGGGATGGGCGCATTTGCCCTTCGGCAAACTCAGTGGCGAAACCGTCGAGAGCATGATTGTCGAGGTGGCGACGGATGCGCTCAAGCACGCGGCGCTCGCGCCGAAGGACATCGACGAGATTGTGCTCGGTCACTTCAACGCCGGCTTTTCGGCGCAGGACTTCACCGCCTCATTGGTGCTGCAGGCTTCGCCCGATCTTCGCTTCAAGCGGGCCACCCGCGTCGAGAATGCGTGTGCCACCGGTTCGGCCGCTGTGCACCAGGGCCTCAAGGCGATCGCGGCGGGTTCCGCCCGCATCGTGCTCGTCGTCGGAGTCGAGCAGATGACCACGACATCAGGTCCCGAGATCGGGCGCAATCTGCTGAAGGCGTCCTACATCCGTGAAGAGGCCGTCATCGACGGCGGCTTTGCCGGAATCTTCGGCAAGATCGCGGATCTGTACTTTCAGCGCTGGGGCGACCAGTCGGATGCGCTCGCCCGTATCGCGGCGAAGAATCACAAGAATGGCGTCGGCAATCCGTATGCGCAGATCCGCAAGGACCTCGGCTACGAGTTCTGCCGCAACGAAAGTGAAAAAAATCCGCGCGTCGCGGGTCCGCTCAAGCGGACCGACTGTTCGCTTGTTTCCGACGGCGCCGCGGCGCTGGTGCTGGCCGACGTCGAGACCGCGCTGAAATGCGACAGGGCGATCGTGTTCCGCGCCGCCGAGCACGTGCAGGACTTTTTGCCGATGTCACGGCGTGACGTGCTCAAGTTCGAAGGCTGCGCATTGGCCTGGCAGCGCGCGCTGGCGCAAGCCGGTATTGGCTTGCGCGATCTGTCCTTCGCCGAGGTGCACGACTGCTTCACCATCGCCGAACTGATCGAATACGAGGCGATGGGATTGGCGGCGGAAGGGCAGGGCGCGCGCGTTATTGCCGAAGGTTTGGTAGCGAAGGATGGTGCGTTGCCGATCAATCCCTCGGGTGGGCTCAAGGCCAAAGGTCATCCAATCGGCGCCACCGGCGTGTCCATGCACGCGCTCACCGCCATGCAGTTGACCGAAACAGCCGGCGACATGCAGATCGAGAACGCCCGCCTTGGCGGCATCTTCAACATGGGCGGCACCGCGGTCGCCAACTACGTCAGCATCCTGGAACGGCTGCGTTAGTTATACGACGGCGTTACTCCGCCGCCACACGCGCAAACTGCGCCCGCACCAGCTCAGTGAAAAAGCCGCCGCGGCGTTGCAATTCGTCAAACGTGCCGGTCTCGACGATACGCCCGTGCTGAAACACGAGAATGCGCGTGGCACTGCGGATGGTGGCCAGCCGATGCGCGATGACGAAAGTGGTGCGTCCTTTCATCACTTCGTCGAGCGCGAGATCAAGCCGCGCCTCGGTGATCGGATCGAGCGCGCTGGTTGCTTCGTCGAGGATGAGGATCGGCGGGTCTTTCAGGAGCGCGCGGGCGATCGCGAGCCGTTGACGCTCGCCTCCGGACAACAGCCGACCGCGTTCGCCGATAGGGGCCTCGAAACCGTCCTGGTTACGCTCAACGAAGTCGAGCGCTTGCGCGCGCATGGCGGCCGCGCGCATCTCTTCTTCGCTGGCGTCCGGCTTGCCGACCCGCAGATTTTCCGCGATCGAGCGGTTGAACAGCAGCGTCTCCTGGAACACGACCCCGATATTGTGCCGGAGCGCCGTCAGCTTGAAGTCGCGAATGTCGATGCCGTCGATCGTGATCGACCCCGATTGCGGATCAAAGGCGCGATGCAGCAGCGCCAGCGCCGTGGATTTGCCGGCGCCGGTCGGCCCGACCAGCGCCACGGTATCGCCCGGCTGAGCGGTGAAGCTAAGGTCTTTTACCGCGGCGCGCTTGCCGTCGTAGGATAGCGAGGCGTTCTTGAATTCGACGCGGCCGCGCACGCGGCCGGGATCGATGGCGTCTGGCCGGTCGCGCAGCGCCGGTACTGTATCGAGTACGCCGAAGAAGTCGTTAAGCTTCGGCGCATCGAGGAACAGCCGATTGGCGAAGCTGACTGCTTGTTCGAGTCGGGAGATTAAGAGCGCCGCCATGCTCATGAAACTCACGATCTGGCCGACCGACGCCAATCCGATCAACTTGAGATAAGTGCCGAAGACGAGAATTACCAAGAGCGTGAGTGTGGTGCCGGCGCGCGTCATCACCGTAGCTGCCGCCCACCACGACAAGACCGGCAGCTGCGCGCGCAAGAGCGAATCGACGATGCTTTTGAGTCCGGACACTTCGCGCTCGACCCGCGCGTAGCTTTGCACCAGTGCGACGTTGCCGAGCGCATCGGCGGCGGTCTCAGCGAGTTCGGAGTAATGCCGTTCGACGGCCTGCTGCATGCCGAAGGCCTTGTGCATGACCAGCACGGTCAGTGCGCTGAACGCCATGCACAAGACGAGCAGCGGTGAGGCCAGCCGCCAATTAAGAACAAGCGAAGTCGGCAGCAGCACTAAAATGAATGCGAAGGCGGCAAAATACTCGCGGAAAAACTGCAGCCACAACCACCATAGTGTATCAGTGCCAGCGAGCATGACCTTGACCTGGCGGCCCGAATGCGCGGCGGCGTGGAAGGCGAGCGGCAGCTGCAACACATGCTCGAAATAGTCGGTGATCACCATGTTGCGGCGCCGGTGCGACAGCCGGTCGGCGAACCAGGCGACCAGGGCAGCCGCCACGATGATGAACAATCCGAAGCCGACCCATACGCCGAGCAGCGGTGCCAGCACCTGCGCTGCCGCACCGGCGCTCGCCGGCAGCGTGCCCGACAAGCGATCGATAATGTGGCCAAACAACACCGGCTCGATGAATTGCGACACCGCCAGCGCAATGTTGGCGGCGGCAAGCGTTATCGCGAGACGCGCCTCCGACCCGAGCAGGACAAGAACGCGCAGATAGAGCCGCAGGAACGACATTTGCGGACCGTTCACCGCCGTTGCGGTTGAAATATGACGCACAAGATTGTGCTCGTTCCCTCTTTGGCAAGGAAGGGCAATGAACGCTTGACGGGATGGAGTTTCCGTTGTACTTAACCAACAAGTTATTTAACTGGATGGTTTATGACAAGCCTCGATGCCACTTTCGCCGCGCTCGCCGATCCCACTCGCCGCGCCATCCTGGCGCGGCTGGCGGCGGGTGAAACCTCCGTCATGGAGCTGGCGAAACCGTTCGCCATGAGCCTGCCGGCGGTGTCGAAGCATCTGAAAGTGCTGGAGCGTGCCGGCCTGATCGCCCGCTCGCGCGAGGCGCAATGGCGGCCCTGCCGCATCGAGCCGCGCGCGTTGAAAGAGGTGGACGATTGGCTCGAGCATTATCGCCGCTTCTACGACGCGAGCTTCGATCGGCTCGACGAATATCTGAAGAAGCTGCAGGCGAAAAGCTCACCCGAACTCAAGGAGAAGCAACCTAAAGTCAGGAGCGCGAAACATGGCCGCAAAAAGTAGCCTCGACCTCGACAGCGATACGCGCGCGATCGTTGGCGTGCGCGAATTCGATGCACCGCGCGATCTGGTATTTGCGGCGTTCACCGATCCGAAGAATCTGGCACATTGGTGGGGACCAAACGGGTTTCGGACCACGACTCTGAGCTTCGACATGCGTCCGGGCGGTGTCTGGCGTTTCGTCATGCACGGACCCGACGGCCGCGATTATCAGAACCGCATCACCTACGAGGAAGTCGTGCCGCCCGAACGCATCGTCTACCGCCACGGCGGTGGCGATGACGTCGAGCCGGTGCAGTTCCGGCAGTCAATCACGTTCGAAGACCTCGGAGGTCGCACCCGCATCGTCTGGCGTGGCGACTTCCCGTCCGCGGCGGAGCGCACTCGCGTGATCAAGGAATACGGTGCCGATACGGGCTTGGTGCAGACGATGACGCGGCTTGCCGATTACGTGGCGGCGCAGCGCTAGGACGCGACCCTGTGGCGCGCGTCGTCCTGCCGGGCGGAGCGTCGGCGCGAAGCATGGTCATTCGTCCTTGCATTGGCGATGATGGAGAGGACCCCAGCTCGACGCTCTCAGAGCGAGTTACTCATGCGGCTCGGCCGCGAGAAGGAGGCGCGCGTTGCGTTCGATCAGGCGATGCACTCGCGCCCACCGCGGAGGCGGCACACATCCGGGCTGCATCTCGACCGCCTGGCGAATGACACTCAGCCGACATAAAAATCGCC
>JASHOR010000087.1 GCA_030041005.1 Xanthobacteraceae bacterium | reverse complement strand
ATGGCGATGGCATCGGTGGCGTTGACCGTGTTCGAGTTGCCGAGCACCGCGGAGCCGGCCGCATTGGCTGTGCTG
This sequence comes from Xanthobacteraceae bacterium, assembly GCA_030041005.1. Taxonomy (GTDB): domain Bacteria; phylum Pseudomonadota; class Alphaproteobacteria; order Rhizobiales; family Xanthobacteraceae; genus BOG-931. Next base: position 40,023 of record JASHOR010000087.1, on the reverse strand, counting down.
GCCAGCGTATTGCTCGAGCCGACCACGTCGATGCTGTCGCCCCAGCCGGCGGTCGGTGTCGTGCCATTGTTGACGTTGTTTCCATCGCCAAAGACGAAGGTGCCGTTGCCGTTGATGGTGTTCGGGTCGCCGATGCCGAAGCTGCCGCTGCCATCGACCGTCTGCCCGGTGCCGAAGGCGCCGGAATTGTCGCCGGTCACGGTATTGCTGGCGCCGACCGCGACGGCGTTGCTGCCGTTGGCATTGGCGCCAAAGCCGAGTGCGACCGCATTGCTGCCGCTCGCGCCGACCTGCGCCCCATTGCCGATGGCGATGCCGTTCGCCGCCGACGCGCTGACGGGGCTGCCGGAGCTGTTGCCGCCAATGGCGATGGAGTTGGCGCCTGAAGCCTGCGTATTGGCGCCGAACGCGACGCTGTCAGCGCCCGTGGCCGTAGAAAATATGCCGACGGCGATGTTGCTGATGAAGCTGCCGCTGCCGCTGGCGTTGGCTTGGTAGCCGATCGCGATGTTGAAGCTGCTGCTGCCGCTGGCGTTCGCGTTACCGCCGGTCGCGATGTTGGCGCTGCCGTCGCCGCTGGCGTTGGCGTTATTGCCGGTCGCGATGTTGGCGCTGCCGTCGCCGCTGGCGTTGGCGCTCGGACCGCAGGCAAAATTGCCAGAAGACCCGCTAGCGTTCGCGCCCTGGCCGGTGCCGGTTTCGATATCCGAACAGACGAACTGCGCCTGCGCCGGGCGCGGGTGAAGCGTCATGCCGAGCGCCATCGCGGCAAAGGCGCAGCTCGCCAGCAACAGCGCCCGCTGCCGCCGCCCGCGTTTACTCTCTCTCCGTGCTCGGAGCGACAGGGTCTGGAGGTTTGCTCGCTGCCGTTCGTCCGCCGCCGTCAAGCGCCGTGGAACGGCGGAGAGGGGTCGTGCGCCGCTCGTGCCGTGCGGCGGGGCCGGTGGAGGAGGCGCGTGCTCACGCGTGGCCGCCGCACCGCGAAACAGTAATTCGTTGGCGCCGCCGCGCGGCGCACCTGACAACGATTTCATCTGAGCCTCCGCTCAAATCCGGGTGCTCAGCGGGCGAGCCCGACGGCCGCTTCAATCACTTTGATGTTTATTAAAGAGTTCCGACTGTCGTTGCCCGCACACTCCGGTAATCTCTCGCCCCGCTCCACTCTAGCAGGCTCCCGGCCCCACACTGTTGCCGGCCGGCCACGGTGGACCCCAATCGCTGGCCGGCGCGGCGGCGATGATGGCCGGTGCGAGTCGCGCGCGGAGTGTCTAACCGTCAAGATACTTGAGCATGGATTCGTCCTGGCGTTGCGCTCACGGCACGGTCTCCGTGGCATGATCGGGATGCGCTTAATATCGGAAAGGCGCCTATCGTCGGACATTCGATGGGAGCTTACACCGCGCTCCAAAATTCAAGCGGAGGTTCGGCGGCGAGACGTTCAACCCTGGTGAAAGAGGAAGGGGCAGCAATTGGGCGCGTTGGAATCAGCGCTAGCCGTCTTTGCCGCTGATGCAGCAACGCACCGGATCGAGGAGATAGACGGTACGATGTTTTGGGTCGGACATCACCGGTGCCAGGTCGCCATGTGCGCCGCGTGCGCCGGCCCGTAGGCGCTGGGACCGAAGAACCGGTCGTAGTAGTCGGTGTCGATGTGATGTACCTGCATCGCCCACATCAGATGCATCGCATCGGTGCTGCCGGGAAAGCGGCCGTAAGTGTCGTGGATGTAGTTGCAGATCGCCTTGGTGCAGGCGAGCCCCTCCGCGCTTATGCGGATTGTGCCGGCACGATGCTCTGCTTCCGACATGCGATGTGGCACCGGCCCGGTTTCCTGATGGCCGGGTGACTGCGGCGCGAGTACTGAGTCCACTGCTGCATCCATGGTCGGGTGATAGGGCGGACAGCTTGCCTCAAACACGACGTCGAGCCCGACTGGGTTGCCGAATGCCGGTGAATCGTTTGCCTTGACGACGTGGAAGTTCATGCGCTCAAGAATGTTGAGCGAAAGAAATCCGCAGTGCTTCCACCCACCCAGTCCCAGAGCCTCGGTTGCCAGGAAAATGTTCTGGCAGACCGCAGCCGGTTCGCTGAAGGTATAGTAACACGCCTGCCGCTCGACGATCGACAGAGGCAGTATCCGTTCGGCATCTAGGAAGCCGTCCTTCAGCCATCGTTCCGTTCCGGCCGATCGCCAGCCATGGCGGTCGTCGACGATGTTCATGCCGCCGCTCGCGAGCGCGAAGCGACGCAGCGCGGGATCAACGAACTGCGCGATTAACGAGATCAGCGATGCACTCACATCGCATACCGGCAGAAACAGCATCGAGCCCGCCTGGTTTGAGTCCCAGAGGTCATGAGCGCTCATCGGCGGTATGGCGCGCGGAATGTCGAGCCTGCCGCGGCGAAGCTTTCGGCGCTGCGCGCGGTAGACTTCGAGGAGCTTGGTGCGCTCGTCCACGGTATCAATCTCACGCAGCTTGGTTGCCGCGACTTTGGCATCGAGGACATAGAGCCCATCGTCGTTGGTGAAGAAAAGGGCCGTCCGGCCGCCAGGCCGCGTCGTCGGAAATGTGCGGCCGCTGCGGCGACGGTAAGGCGCCGGCGTCGACAAATCCCATAGCGCCAGTCCAGAGAATCCGGCGCCCGCGCCCACCAGCAGCGCTTCCTCGATCTCGCTCAGGGGAACCGGCGCATGTGTGGACCTGTAGCGGAACGGACCGTCCGGCATCTCGAAGCCTAGGCCAAATCGCCGCGAGCGGCGGCCGTAGAGGGCCTCGAACAATGGGTAACTCCAGGCCAGTTCCACCAGTTCGGACGGTGTCATCAGCTCGATCCTTGCAACACCCATGCGCGGGGGACGGGCAAAACCTAGCTCTTTACTGGATCGACAGGATGATCCACTTTCGGTCATCGCACGGTCATCGCAGCAGACCACTTACAGCCGATTTTCCAATGAAATTGCGCGGATGGGCTGACCTCTACGCTTGGCAGCTCGATCGAGCGAGCCGCACGCCCCTCACGCGGCAAATCTACATGCAGGTGCGCTCCGCGGTGTCATCCGGCGCGCTCCGTTCCGGCACGCGCATGCCGTCCTCCCGAGCCATGGCAACAAAGCTCGGCGTGGCGCGCGCGTCCGTGGTCGTGGCGTATGAGAACCTGCTGGCCGAAGGCTACGTCGAGAGTCGCCACGGCTCAGGTACGTTCGTCGCGGGTGATCTGACCGGCCTTGCGTCACAACGGTGCGCCGCTCCGCTCGTGACGAAGCGCGCCGTACCGACATCAGCGCGGTCCTTCCCCGACTTCGAGCGATCGGCGACGCAAAGCGATGTCCGCCCATTCAACACCGGCCGCACACTCATGGACCCGCGCATCGCCGAGACTTGGCGCAGCTTGACGCACCGCGCCGTGCGCCGGATCGGCGCTAATGATCTCGGCTACACCGATCCCGGCGGCCTCGCCGAACTACGGGCTAACATCCGTGACTACCTACGAGCCTCGCGCGCGGTGCGTTGCGACCCCGACCAGATTGTCATCACGGCTGGCACGCAGCAAGCAATTGACATCGCGATCCGTGTGCTACTGGAACCCGGCGACAAAGTGTGGGTCGAGGATCCCGGTTATCCGATGACCCATGCACAGCTGGTGCTCGCCAGGGCGCGGCCGCATCCTGTTCCCGTCGATGCCGAAGGTCTGATCGTCGCTGCCGGTCTGCGCACGGCGCCGCGAGCACGCGCAGCGTTCGGCCCTCGCATCAATTTCCAACCGGGTCGACCGAATGGCGATGGTCGTGCGACTTCTGTTTTACCCTTGAGAGCGACCAAATCGCTGCGCCGCATTGAGTGACACGAGGTAGGTGCCATAACCGGACATTCCGCAGCCCGGCTCTTGCTGCAACGACCGCGGCCGGAGGTTAGGTCAGGGCGCCTCGAAACCAAGTTTCTCCAAAACACCGCGGCTCGCGGGAGACGAAAGAAAACTGACGAACGCCCGCGCGGCATCTCGGTGTGTACTCGCGGCAACGACGCCCCCGGTAAACGTCGTGTAATACTGAACCGGTCCCGGCAAAGGTCCAGCGAAATCCACCCTCGGGTCTGCCAGTATTTCGTTGATCATGATGAAGCCAATGTCGGCCTCGCCCTTCACGACCGTGGTGCTGACGGCATCGCCCGGACCGGACAACCTGGTCTTGAGTTTCATCTGCGGGCCGATACCGAGCTTATCCATGAGTTTTCCAATGTAGACTCCCACAGGTCCGCCAAGCGCGGGATCGGTGTATGAAATGGCTTTTGCAGCGAGCAAAGCGACCTTGAGACTTTCGACCGTGCTGATGTCGGGTTTGGCAGCCCCCTTGCGCACCATCGCTCCGGCACCGACTTTGACAAGCGCAGCAGTGCTGCCTGAGAGGAGCTTTCCTTGCGTTGCCAATTGCTCCATCGCGCCGGCGGCAGAAACGGCAACGTCGGCAGCCTCGCCGTTGCGGACCTTGTTGGCGACGGCACCCGCGGTGCTGTAAATGGCGTTGACCTTATTTCCCGAGGACCGCTCAAACTGAGCGATGAGTTGTGAGTTAGCATACTTGAGAGAACCCGGAAAGAAAGCTGTGATTTCGTCGGCAGCAACGCTCGATATGAGAGCGAATGACGATAAGCTGAGTGTCACGATTGCTGTGATAACTTTGTTCATCTGAACGTCCCTTTAGTTACCCAACGGCACTGCGGCATCGCGGAGTGTTGAGCTTAACAGCGCAGGAAAACGCACAAGCGGTGGAACGGATACGCGACACGAAGCCGCACAAAAACCCTATCGTATCATTCGCCTGTTTGATCGCTGCAGCTTCTTCGGCCAACCGGTCCTGCATCGCCCGCCGGCGGACCGGACCGAATTGTTCTCGATATTGCCTTTGGATCAAAAACGCGGTTTCGAGCGAGCGTCAGGAATGTCCGCTATTGCTCCGATCGCTACCGAATCTCCGCATCACAGCGACCGCCGCCGGGCTTGTCGAAAATCGACTGTCTGGACAAAGACCACGAACGGGACGGTTGCTTAACCGCAGGTCGGCTGCCGCGACTCCGTTGCATTAACAAGAAAAATTTTTCCTGCGAAAAGGCCGAGCCTATAGCGAGCCTAGCACTTTTCGTTCTTCTACTGAGTCATTGAAATTGCTGGCGCGCCCGGAGAGATTCGAACTCCCGACCCCCAGATTCGTAGTCTGGTGCTCTATCCAGCTGAGCTACGGGCGCTTTGCGCGAGATGGGGCGTCGGTCCGACCGCGGGCGCGGTTGGCGACGCGCGCCATAGCTATAGGCTCAAACTGCCTCTGGCAAGGCAAGATAAAGGCGGATGCAGGCCCCCGGATCGTGACGAGCTTCAGGCGCGGGCGCGCGCGCCGGTGCCGCGGTGGGCCGACAGCTCCACGGCGCGGTCCGGGATGGTGAGCCGCAAGGTGGCCCCGATCGTGCCCTCGACCAGGCGGATCTCGCCGCCGTGGGCGCGGATCAGTTCGGCGGCGATGGCGAGACCCAGGCCGGTGCCGCCGGTGCGGGTCGAGCCTTGAAAGGCCTCGAACAGATGGGCGCGCGCCTTTTCGGAAAATCCGGGCCCGGTATCGGACACCTCGATGACGACGACCGCGCCTTCCCGCCGGCCGGTGATGCGCACCTGATCACGGCCGGGATCGCGCGCGGCGCGGCTCTCCATCGCCTGTACGGCATTGCGCGCGAGGTTGAGCAGGATACGGAACAACTGGTCGTAATCGGCCTCGACGGTGAGCCCGCGCTCGACGGCGCTGATCCAGCGAATCGACGCGTCGGGAGCAAGATTGAGCGTCTCATGCACTTCCTCGACCAGCGGTTCGAGCAGGATCGGGCGGCGGTCCGGAGGCGCCTCCTGCAGGCGGCCATACGACAGTGTCGACTGACAGAACGCGATCGCCCGTTCCAGCGCCTGCATCAGTTTCGGCGCGAAGCGCTGTACGGTCGGATCGGGCAATTTGGCCAGCCGGTCGGAGAAGAGCTGGGCGGATGCCAGCAGGTTGCGCAGATCGTGGTTGATCTTCGAGACCGCCAGCCCGAGCGCGGCCAAGCGGTTCTTCTGCTGCAGCATGGAGGCGAGCTCGGTCTGCATCGCCGCCAATTCGCGTTCGGCGACGCCGATCTCGTCCACCCGCCCCGACGGCATGATGATGCGCCCGGCATTCTCCGGATCGGCGCGGAAAGCCATCATGTTATCAGTGACCCGGCGCATCGGCCGCACAAACAGATAATGCAGCGCCAGATAGACCAATGCAGCGGTGATGCCGGAGATGAGCAGCGAGGTGAGCAATAGACCCACCGAATAGCGCAGCATTGCCGTACGCAGCGGGCGTTCGTCCATGACGAGGTCGATATATTCGCCGCCCATCGGCGCCGGACCGACCACGCGCATCACGTCGTTCTTGTCGTCGAGCATCGTCTTGAACGCGTCGACCACGGCATCGAACGTGGCGACGTGGCGCATGTCGTAGACGTCCGAAATCGGCGGCAGCGTCACGTCGCTGGGCTGCAGCATGTAATGCGTGGCGCCCATCTTCATCGCCACCGCGCGCGCGCCGATCGAAGCGAGGATTTTCTTGGCCAACGGGTCCGGCACCATGCCGTTCGGCGCGGCTTCCAGCACCAGCGCCGCGGTCTTGGCGACTTCAAGATGGTCACGCAGCCAGTTGACGCGGAAGTTGGCGACCAAAGGCACGTAGATCAGCACCTCCGCGATCATCACGAACAGGATCGTGAGTACGAGGAGCTTTCCTGAAAGCCCAAATCGCGGCGCGCGAACCGGTTTCGGCGGTGCGGCCTGTTCCTCGTTCATCGGCAAAGCCTTACGTCACCGCACATGACGCAGCCATCCTATGATGCGACGCGCCCGTGAACTCGTCAAACCCCGCATGAAATAGGTGATGGCGGCGCGTTTTCCCACCTCCGCGTAGGTCGGATAGGGCACGACCAGGCCGGCGAGCGCGCCGATATCGAGCCCCTGGCCGATGGCGAGCGCCCAGGCGGAGATGTTTTCGCCCGCTCCGCGGCCTACGATCGTGGCGCCGAGAATTTTGCCGTTGCGGTTCGTAACGATCTTGACGTGACCGCCGCTTGCCGCAGCGGTCAAGGCGCGGTCGTTTTCCCGATAAGGCCAACGCAGCACGCGAATGGCGCCGGCGTGCGCGCGTGCCTCATCCTCGCGATCGCCGACCTGCGCGAGTTCGGGATCGGTGAAGATCACCCGCGGGATCGCGCGATGGTCAACGGCGACCGGTTGCCGGAAAACGGCATTGCGAACGACTACGCCGGCATGGTGATGGGCGACGTGAGTGAATCTGAAGCCGCCGATGGCATCGCCGATCGCGTACACGTTCCTGTTAGTCGTGCGCAACCGCTTGTCCACGACGATACGGTCGGTCTCGTGGCGGATGCGTGCCGCATCGAGGTCGAGGCCGCCGATATTCGCGCGCCGACCGACTGCCAACAGCAGGTGGGTTCCCTCGATCGTCTCCTCGCCGTCTGCAACCGTGCCGTCCGAAGGCGCGGCGACCGAAAGCCCGTCGCCCGGCTTGGCGATGACGACCTGGATCCGCGCCAGCACACGATGCACCCGCACCACCTGTACTGCGGTGCGCAGCCTGATGCCTTCACGGGCCAAGGCCCCGACCAGGACGTCCGCACATTCGCGATCTTCATCCTTCAGGGGGGTCGCGGATTCCAATACGGTGACCTCGGCGCCGAGCCGTCGGAAAGCCTGTGCCAGTTCCAATCCGATCCTTCCCGCGCCGATGATGATGAGGTGGCGCGGGCACTCGGTGAGGTCGAATACGGTCTCAGGCGTCAGGTACGGCGTCTCGCCCAGGCCGGCGATGGGCGGCACGATAGCCGCCGAGCCTGTAGCGATGATGAAGCGGCGTGCCTTAACGGTCGTACCGTTCACTGCCACCGTTCCCGCATCCCTAAAGCGTGCCGTGCCGGCAATGACGCGCACGCCGAGTCCGGCAAAGCGTTCGCGCGAATCCTGCGGAGCAATGGCGGCAATCGCGCCGCGCACATGGGCTCTGACGGCGGCAAAATCGATGCCTGCGCGCGTGCTTTTGACGCCGAAGCGCGGACCATCGCGCAAGGCGGCGGCATGCTCGGCCGCCGCCCGCAGCGCTTTTGACGGGATCGAGCCGGTGTTGAGGCTTTGGCCGCCCATGCGGCCTTGTTCGATCAGCACGACCGGCACGCCCATGGCAGCGGCGGCGGCGGCAGCGGCGAGCCCGCCCGCGCCGGCGCCAATCACACAGATGTCGGGCCTAAGCTCGCTTTCCTCGGCCATGCTGGTCCGCCGTCATGCCGCCAATTCCGCGCAATGAACTCAAAAACCCGGGCGAAAATCCGGTTGCCAGTGGAACGGATTTGACATTCGCTACCCCCAAGCCACTGGCTCATCAAGCGAATGTCAAATCCAAAAGCTCCACTAGCACTTAATAGTTGCTCGTGGTCCTTTGCTTCCAACATTCGCCCGAGGGCGTGCCAAAAAGGGATGCGAATGTTGGAATCGGACCACTGGACGCCTCAAGTCGCGGTTTTGATTGTCCTTGTTGGGTTGTCTTTGTTGGATTGTCTTGGCTGTGTCACCGACATTCTATACATCCGTCCATTCATTGGGGAACGGCGATGTCGGGTCCCGTGGCTTCGTGCGCCCCGCTTGAGGGGCGCTTGGCGCTCGCCAGCCGACAAGGGGTCGCATGGAGCCGCATGGCGTTCAGATTGACGGAACAATAGGGGTCCCGTATAAGCCGCGCCGATTGTGCGCCCAATTGGCACGGATTCGGGGCTCCTCGAACCTCTCGCAGAGAGGGGCCGCGCGGACTAATGCCGGCGCAAGCGGGGCTGAGTTCGAGCGCTTCGGCGGAGATACTGGTGAAACGGACCTATCAGCCTAGCAAGTTGGTGCGCAAGCGCCGTCACGGCTTTCGTGCTCGCATGGCGACCAAGGGAGGTCGCAAGGTTTTGGCGGCGCGGCGCGCGCATGGACGCAAGCGGCTCAGTGCGTGACCGGCACACGGTTGCCGTTCGCGCTTGTGCCACCCGTGCTTGCGCCATGGAGCGATTGAAGCGCCGCAGTGACTTTCGCGCAGCCGCAGCGGCAACGCGGGCGCCCTGCAAGGCGTTCGTGCTGCAGGCGCGCCGGCGCGCGGACGAAAAAGAGGACATCCGGGTCGGCTTCACGGTGTCCCGACGGGTCGGCAACGCGGTGGAGCGCAACCGGGTGCGACGCCGGTTGCGCGAGTTGCTGCGTCTGGCGAGCGTGGAAGACCTGCGAGCTGGATACGATTATGTGATGATCGGCCGCCGGGCAGCGCTCGACTTGCCCTTCGGTGACATGATGCGGGAGCTTGACGCGGCGTTGCAGCGCATCCACGCGGTCGAGCGGGAGAGAACTGGTGGCGCCGCAAAAGGGTCCTTACATGAAGCAGGTTCGCAGGCCCCTTCGCGCCCGCGATCGCCGCCACGGCCGCGCCGCAATCCGTCAATGCAAGGGCGTTGAATGAACGAGCACAAGAACACCATCCTTGCCATTGTGCTGTCGTTGATCGTCGTGGTCGGCTGGGAGTACTTTTTCGCCACGCCGGAGATAGAAAACCAGGCGCAGCAGCACCAAGAGCAAACCATTCAGCACCAGCCGGGGCAGCCGGCCACGCCAGCGAATCCTGGGACGCCCGCGACGCCGTTAGCCGGCGCTGGGCCAACGTCGGGCGCGCCGTCGGCCATCAGGCCGACAGCGCCAAGCGTTCCTTCGGAGCGGCCGGAGCAGCTTACCCGCAAGGCAGCAATTGCCGCCTCCCCGCGCGTGGCCATCGATACGCCGCGGCTTTCCGGCAGCATCAACCTTCACGGCGCGCTCATCGATGATCTTTCTCTGAAGGATTATCACGTAACCATCGATCCTGCCTCACCGCGGGTGGTGCTGCTCTCGCCGGTGGGCGCTCCGCACCCGTTCTACGCGGAGTTCGGCTGGGTGGGCGCCTCGGGCGCGAAGGAGAATCTGCCGGGTCAGGATACGGCTTGGACGCAAGTAGGAACCGGCGCACTTTCCGTCGGTCATCCAGTCACGCTCCGCTACGACAACGGCCAGGGATTGATCTTCACGCGCACCATCTCGGTCGACGATCTTTACATGTTCCACATCACCGAGAGCGTTCAGAACAAGAGCAGTAATCCGGTCACTCTGTACTCCTACGGGCTGGTCTCTCGCCATGGCACTCCGAAGGCCAAGGGCTACTCTTTCTACCTTCACGAAGGCCCCGTTGGATATATCGGCAAGGACGGCCTGCAGGAGCCCACCTACAAGAAGGTTGTCGACGCAAAGGCATCGTCGTCGTCGGTCTGCACCGCTCAGCATTATTGCTGGAACGCGACCAACGCCTGGCTCGGCTTTACCAACGAATACTGGGCCGCGGCGTTGGTGCCCAACACGGACGCCAATCTCACCGCGCGCTTTTCCGTCGACACGCCCGACGGGCAAGAACCGATCTATCAGAGCGATTACCTGCAACGAGATCCGCAGACCGTCGCGCCGGGCACGACCGCCATGGTTTCGTCGCGGCTGTTTGCCGGCGCAAAGGAAGTCTCGGTTGTGGGCATCAATTTCCCGTTCGGGCCCGGCGGCTACAACCAAAGTCTTCAGCTCAACCACTTCGATCTTCTGATCGACTGGGGCTGGATCTATTTCATCAGCAAGCCGATGTTTCTCGCGCTTGACTTCTTCTTCCATCTGGTCGGCAATTTCGGCCTCGCCATCCTCATCGTCACGGTGCTGATCAAGCTGGTGTTCTTCCCGCTCGCCAACAAGTCCTACACCTCGATGGCGAAGATGAAGGCGGTGCAGCCGCAGATGGCGATGATCAAGGAGCGCTATGCCGACGATCGAGTGAAGCAGCAGCAGGCGATGATGGAGCTTTACAAGAAGGAGCAGATCAATCCCGTCTCCGGCTGCCTGCCGATGATTATTCAGATCCCCGTGTTCTTCGCGCTCTACGATGTGCTCTACACCACGATAGAGATGCGGCACGCGCCCTTCTACGGCTGGATCCACGATCTGTCGGCGCCGGACCCGACAAACATCTTCACCCTGTTCGGGCTGGTTTCCTGGCACCCCGAGGCGATTCTCGGCGCTTATATCGGGGGCTTCCTCCATATCGGCGCCTGGGCGGTAGTCATGGGCATCACGATGTGGGTGCAGATGAAGCTCAATCCTGCACCGCCCGATCCGACCCAGCAGATGATCTTCAACTGGATGCCGTTGATCTTCACCTTCATGCTGGCGCATTTCCCGGCCGGATTGGTGATCTACTGGGCCTGGAACAACACGCTGTCGGTGATCCAGCAGAGCGTGATCATGCACCGAAACGGGATCAAGGTTCAGCTCTGGGACAATCTGAAGACTACGTTCATCCGCGCCAAGCCGAAACTGCCGGCGGAATAGGATTGCTCAACGACGTCGCGGGGCGCGCACGCCGGTGTGGCTTCCGGCGTGATCGACGTGTCGCCGCGGCGGGGCGAAGCGATCCGACCTTCCGCCGCTCTACCGCGAGATGCGGCTGATCTTCGAGCCTTCGAGCGTGAGATTATACATCAGCCCCTTCTGATCGAAGATGAAGCCGATCACGGGCTTGGTGATACTGTTGGTATCGATTGCGCCGCCGGCACCGATGGCGATGACCGCAATGGAGCCGTCGACGCCGACCTTGAAGCCGTCGGTGCGGCGGAATTGTCCAAGCGCGGAATCGGTCATGAACATGATGATGACCGAACGGGCCTGTGCGCCGAGCTGAAATCCGACCGAGGCTGATGCGATGTTGTAGAAGCCGGCCGGCTGACCGCGGATCAGCAGCTCGCCTTCGCCATATTCGCCGCCGATGCCGATGCCGGCCTTGATCACCGTGGGGAAGACCAGGATTGCGGTGGCCTTGTTCGCGAGGTCGCGCGAGGAGCGGACTTGGCTGAAGAACCGGGCGAGGGTGGCGTGCACGCCGGCCTCGATCTCGGGGCCGGACGCGGCGCGGCTTTGCGGCAGCGGCCAAGCCACGGCGAACAGCACCGCGAGCAGTACGGCAACGGGTGTTCTCAATCGCGATTGCATTGGTTTCCCCCGAATTTCGAATCGACCTCCGCACAAGGTAGTCGTCGTGAGGGAGCGCGGCAATCAAGCCGCAAGGGCTCGGTCGCGCTCGCTACGTTATGAAGCCGGTCGCACTCGGTACGTTATGAGGCCGGTCGCACGGCGGCCGTGCAAGACCGGCCGCGTGGCGCGCACTGCTGAAATAGACACGATCAAATGACGCACGTAAAACAATTCCCGGCGGGTCTTGGAACCGCTCGAGCGGGATTGCGCTCGGACTGACCGGATTTGAAGCTGCAACATGCCCGTGCACCCCATCTCCATCGGACCCGTTCCGCTGCCCAATCTGGTGCTGCTGGCGCCGATGTCAGGCGTCACCGATGCACCGTTCCGCCGCATGGCTGCCTCGCTTGGCGCAGGGCTCGTCGTCTCCGAAATGACCGCATGCGCGGCGCTGGCCGGCGGCGGGCGCGCCGCGCAAGCGCGCATGGCGCGGCGGCGGATCGAGGATCATGGCGTCGGCGTGCACGTCGTTCAAATTGCCGGCTGCGAGGCGCGCTGGATGGCGGAAGGCGCAGCGATTGCCGAAGATGCCGGCGCCGCCATCATCGACATCAACATGGGCTGTCCGGCCAAGCACGTCACCGGCGGTCAGTCCGGCTCGGCACTGATGCGCGACCTGCCGCATGCCCTCACGCTGATCGAGGCTGTGATCAAGGCCGTGCGTCTGCCGGTGATCTTGAAGATGCGGCTCGGCTGGGACGACGCCTCGCGCAACGCGCCTGAACTGGCGCACTGCGCGGAAGCCGCGGGCGTGCGGCTCGTCACCGTCCACGGCCGCACCCGTTGTCAGTTCTACAAGGGCCGCGCCGACTGGGCCGCGGTGCGCGCCGTCAAGGACGGCGTATCGATTCCGGTGGTGGTCAATGGCGATATCGAGAGTTTCGAGGATGCCGACGCGGCGCTGGCGGCATCAGGCGCCGATGCGGTGATGGTCGGCCGCGGCGCGCAAGGACGGCCGTGGTTTCCCGGCCAGCTCGCGCGTTACCTCGCAACAGGACAGCGCGACGCAGCACCGCCGCTTGCCGGACAGCTTGCGCTTGTCAGCGGGCTGTACGGCGAAATGCTTGGCCTTTACGGGGTCGAACTCGGCCTCCGCCACGCGCGGAAACATCTCGGCTGGGCGCTCGATACGGCTGCCGCCTGCGTCGGCGCGGCGGATGATCTGCGCAAGGCCCACCGCAGCCGCGTGCTCACCGCGACCGACCCGATGCTGGTGCTTCGGCTGCTCGCCGAGGCATTCGATGCGTTCGGCGCCGTGCATGCACCTTACCTTCACCGTGAGGTGGCCGCGTAGCCTCGAAGGGCGACGGCCCAGGCGCCATGGCCGGCATCCTTCGAGGCTCGCTTACGCTCGCACCTCGGGATGACGGGAGGATTCTTTCGCGCTAGCTTTCGGTACCAACTGCTGCCGAGAGGAATAGCCACATGCCCACCAACCGCGTCTACAACATCGCCGTCATCCCCGGCGACGGCATCGGCAAGGAGGTCGTGCCCGAGGGCGTGCGCGTGCTCGAAGCCGCGGCGAAGAAGTTCGGCTTCGAACTGCGGCAGGATCATTTCGACTTCGCCTCCTGCGATTATTACGAGAAACACAAGCGCATGATGCCGGAGGATTGGAAGGAAAAGCTCGGCGGCCGTGACGCGATCTATTTCGGCGCGGTCGGCTGGCCGGCGAAGGTGCCCGACCACATCTCGCTGTGGGGCTCGCTTATTCTGTGGCGGCGGGAGTTCGACCAGTACATCAATCTGCGGCCGGTGCGGCTGATGCCCGGCGTTGAGTCGCCGCTCGCCGGCCGCAAGCCCGGCGACATCGATTTCTGGGTGGTGCGAGAGAATACCGAGGGCGAATATTCCGCCATTGGCGGGCGCATGTTCGGCGGCACCGAGCGCGAGGTGGTGGTGCAGGAAACGGTTATGTCGCGCATCGGCGTCGACCGGGTGCTCACATTCGCCTTCGAGCTCGCGCGCAGGACGCCGAAGAAGCACCTGACTTCGGCCACCAAGTCGAACGGCATCGCGATCACCATGCCGTACTGGGACGAGCGCGTGGAGGCGGTGTCGAAGAAGTTTCCCGACGTGAAGTGGGACAAGTACCACATCGACATTCTCACCGCTTTGTTCGTCCTTCGGCCCGACAAGTTCAACGTCGTCGTCGGCTCGAATCTATTCGGCGACATTCTCTCCGACCTTGGTCCGGCCTGCACCGGCACCATCGGCATCGCGCCGTCGGGCAACATCAATCCCGAACGCAAATTCCCGTCGGTGTTCGAACCGGTGCACGGCTCGGCGCCGGATATCGCCGGGCAGGGGATCGCCAATCCGATCGGCCAGATCTGGTCGGGGGCGATGATGCTCGACCATCTCGGCGAGGGTGAAGCCGCAACCGCGATCGTCAAGGCCATCGAGAAAGTGCTGGCGGAACCCAAGCTCCGCACCCGCGATCTCGGCGGGGCGGCCAATACCGCGGCCTGCGGCAAGGCGGTTGCGGACGCGTTGGCTTAGGATCAGGGAGACTGGTGCCTCGCTCGCACCTCTTCCCGCGTGCGGGGAACGGCCGAGCGCACCAGGAGCGGTGTGTTGCCGCGTGTCAACTCGATCGAACTTTGCTTTACTGTGGCCGGAGTGGGTTCGAACCGGAGCATGTCATGAAAGTCGGAATTGTGGGCCTTGGCCGCATGGGGGCGGCGATGTCGGAGCGTCTGCGCGAGCACGGCTTCGACGTGATCGGTTGGGATCAGAGAGCTGAGGCCAATAAAAAGCTTGCGGCCGGCGGTTTGCGGATCGGCAGCGGCCCGCGCGAGGTGGCGGTCGCGTCCGAGATCGTGATTTCCAGCATTACCGAGGACAACGGCGCGCGGCAGATATTCAATGGCCCGGATGGTTTTCTGCAAGGCGATGTGAAAGGCAAATTGTTCATCGAGATGAGCACGCTGCAGCCGATGACCGGGCGCGAACTGGCGCCACTCGCGGAGGCAAAAGGCGCGCGGCTCATCGAGGCGCCGGTGCTTGGCACCATTCCGCAAGTGCGCGCCGGCACGCTGTTCGCCATGGTGGGCGGACATGCAGAGGATTTGGCGCGCGCCCGCGCGGTCCTGGAAAAGTTGACGCGCCGCATAATGCACATGGGGCCGCACGGCACAGGCTACGCGATGAAGCTCGCCGCCAATATCGGGCTCGGCGCCTACGTGCAGGCGCTGGCCGAGTCGCTCGCGCTCGGCGCCAAGCAGGGGCTCACGCTCGATCAGATGCTCGATGCGCTGTCCGAAAGCGCAACGGCGACCGGATGGCTCAAGGCCAAGACCGGGGTCCTCAAGGGCGAGGCAGGCGACATGACGCTGGACATCCGCACCTTGCGCAAGGACATCATGTCGGCGGTAGCGACCGGCGCGCTCACCGGTGTGCCGATGCCGATGTCGTCGGGAACGCTGGCGGCGCTGTCGGCTGCGGTCGACGGTGATTACGGCTCCGGTGATATCGCCGAACTGCCGAAGTTTTTTCGCGAGGGGATGCTGCAGCGCTTTTAGGGTTGGGCGGCGGCCGATTAGATCGTGAACTGTGCCATAAAGATGACGATGAGGCCGACTGCGCCGATCGCGCCGCCGTAGAACACCCAACGGCCGTTGCCGACCATGAAGCTCTCCGCCGGCCAGGGCAAATATCCCGATCCCTGCGCGGCAAACAGAATGCCGAGAACGAGCAGCATGAAGCCGAGCAGCGTCAGCAGTCTTCTCATGGCGCGACCTTCGGCGATTCCTACTCCGCGGCCTGGGCCGTGGTGTGCTGGCAAAATTTGGGGAAAACCTCTTGCGCCAGGAGCCGCATCGAATTGCGCTCCCATTCGCGGTTGGGGCCGCTCCAGTCGAGACCGGTCATCAGCAGCGTGCCGAACGGGCCGACTTCCTCGCGGAAAGCGATGAGCTTATCGAGAAATGTTTTCGGCGAGCCGTAGATCACGCAGGCTTCGGTAATGACATCGACGGTGGCCGCCTCGTCGGGCATGTCCGGATCGGGCTTCATCACCTGGAGAATGCCGACGCGGGAGAGCACCTCGCGCATGTAGGTATAGAAGTAATGGTTCGATCCGCTTGCGGAAAATACGCGATCGTGCGCTTCGGCCTCGCTTTCCGCCACCATGACGTTGCGCGTCACGCGCCAATTCTCGCCGCGCGCCGGCTTGCCGGCCTCGGCGCACGCCTTGCCGTAGGTCTGCCAGTGGGTCGCTACGGCATTGGCCGGCATGTTGTTGCCGGACAAGATGCCCCAGCCACGCTGTCCGGCGACGCGCGCGGTCGCCGAATTTCGGCTGGAGACCGACATGGTGATGGGCGGGCCCGGCTTCTGGAACGGTTTCGGCATGCTGCCGATGCCGAGGTGCGGGATGATCGCTTCCTTGAGCTGCACGGAGCGGAATTCGCCGGAAAGATCGTAGGGTGGATCCTGCGCCCAGATTTTCTGAATGGTTGCAATGGCTTCCATCGCCTTGCGCCCGCGCACGCTGCGGTCGGCATTGTCGAACAGCTCGAAGTCGGAGAGGAGCCCGCCTGGACCGATACCGAACATGAAGCGGCCGCGGCTCATGTGATCGAACTGCGCGACTTCGGCGGCGACGATGGCCGGATCGTGATTGGGCAGACAAATCACGCCGGTGCCGAACTTCAAGTTTTTGGTGCGCGGCAGAAGACTCGCCATGAACATCAGCGGGGAGGGGATCGGCTCGGTGGTCGCAGAAAAATGCTCGCCGAGCCACATTTCGTCGAAGCCGAGCTGGTCGGCGTAAAGCGCCTTCTCCTCGTCCTCGGCCAGCGTTTCGGTGAACGAGCGTGCCGGCGGATGCACCGGCATCATGAATAGTCCGAGGCGCATTTCGCGTATCTCCGCTGGGGCTACGCCGCAACGACGTCAGGATCGCGCACGGGCTGAAGTGAAGCAAGCTTGGGCACTACGTGGTCGGCGAACATCTGCATCGAGCGAAACACTTTCTCGCGCGTCGCCCAATTCTTGCCGGCCACGATCAACAGCGTGCCGAAGCCGCCGGCATCGTCGTAGAATTCGCGCAGTTGCTTCGCCACGCTGTCGGGGTCGCCGAGGAAATAGATTCCGGCCTCGGCGAGCTGATCGAAAGTGATGTCGTCGCCTTTGATGCCGAGATCGTAATTGGAGGTAATGATACGGATCAGTCCGCGCGCCTTCTGATAACCCAACTCGTAATTGATCGCCGGACGCAGATCGTCCATCGCCTCGCGGCGGCTGTCGGCGAGATAGACGTAGCGGGCGACGGTGACGCTGGCGAGCGGGTTCGGCCGTCCGGCGGCCTTGGCGGCGCGGAGGTAGCGATCGGCTTTTTGCCGGATCGAACCGGGCGGCTCGAGCTGCGCGCGCAGGAGCGTATAGCCGCGCGTGCCGGCGAGGTCGATGGTTTCCTCGGTGTCGGTCGCGGTCGCCATCGGCATATGCGGCAGCGTCAGCGGCCGCGGCGTGGCGACGATGCCCCTTCCTTGCCAATATTTGCCGTCCCAGTCGAACGGCTCGCCCGCGCTCCAGCATTTGAGAATGAGGTCGAGCGACTCGCGCATGCGGCCGTGGCGGTCGGTGTGAGACAGCCCGCGCTCGCCGGCAAACAAGGGATTGGGAAATCCCGAGCCGAAACCGAAGATGAAACGGCCGTTGCCGACGACGTGGTCGGTCACCGCCGCCTGGATCGCGGTGTCGACAGGATGCGCCAGGTGGATGAGCTTCACCGCAGCTCCCATGCGGATCTGCTTGGTGAGCGCCGCCGCCTTGCACATCAACAGTTCGGGCACCGGAAGCGTGTCGATCTTGTCGATATAGACCGGCTCGCCGTGATGCTCGCTGATGTAGGCGTACTTGAAGCCGAGCTTGTCGGCGTGGATGATTTCCGCGAGGTCCTCTTCGTAAGTCTGTGCTGCGGTGGTGTGCGGGCGAAATCCATTCGAGAAAATGCCGAATTCCATTCCAATTCCCCGGTTTTGACGCGACAAAGTACGATCCCGGCCGCGAATTGACAACGCTCGACCGACCATCCCAAAGCAGTGCCGAACGCAATAATTCGGCCTTTGTCGTTTGGCGCGATACGCGGATAGCGATTGGCGCGCGCGAGTCTACGCGGTTCGTTACCTGCTGTCGTCTGGCGTGAGCGCCCTGGCGATACCGCGGGTCGCCTTCGTGCACACGCATGGCGGCTTTATCGCGCTGCTCGAAGTCGCTGTGCAGTCTCCTGCTGCTGGTCGGAGCCGTGTTGCTTTCGTACCGCCGCGACGAGATCGAACCCTTCGAGATCCGTCCGGCGGCGCCGGTTGCCGCGGAATGGCAGGCGCCGCCGGCAATTGCGGTCAATAGAGCCCGCAGTGATGCGATCCATCAGGCTGGCTCGCCGCCGCAATTGTCGGCTATTCTCCGCGCGAAACCGGAACGACGCATGTCCCGCCTGCGTATCTACGGCATCGCCCGCACCCGTGCCTTTCGCGCGCTGTGGATGGCGGCCGAACTGGGGCTCGACTACGAGCATCTGCCGATCGAGATCGGCGAAGCCGGCGCGCGCGCGCCTGAATTCCTGGCCGTCAATCCGAACGGACGGCTGCCGTTCATCGACGATGACGGCTTCGCGCTGTTCGAATCGCTGGCGATCACGCTGTATCTCGCCAAGAAGCATTCGCTCGGCAAGCTCTATCCGGCGTCGTTGCAAGACGAGGCGAGGGCGTGGCAATGGAGCTTTTGGGCGATCTCCGAGGTGGATCGCGGCGTCAATATCTGGTCCCTGCACGCGGTGCGGCTTCCGCCGGCCGAGCGCGATGCGGCAAAACGCGACGAGGCGCTGAAAGTCATTGCGGCCCCGTTCAAGGTTCTGGATGCCGCGGTCGCGAAGCAGCCTTATTTGCTCGGCAACGAATTCACCGTTGCGGATCTCAACGTTGCCGCCGTGATCAGCCGCGCGATTGAGATGGACCTGTCCGCGGTTCGGAACCTGCAAGCCTGGCTCGCCTGTTGTCTGGATCGTCCCGCAGCGCGCAAGGCTCTCGCGCTCAAGAGCAAGGCCGACAGCCAGACGCCGGCGGAGGTAACGCGGCGCATCGCACGGATCAATCGGCTGTGAACGCGAAATCCGCGCCCTTCAGCCTCGCCCAGTCGCTCGACGAGGCACTCGCCCTGCAACGACAGGGCCGGCTGCGCGAGGCGGCAAAGATTTATACCCGCGTGCTGAAAGCGGCGCCTGACCATTTCGATGCGCTCAATCTGCTCGGTACGATCGAGGCGCGGCTTGGCCGCATGGGCGAAGCGCATCGGTTGTTTGCGGCCGCGGTCAAGATCAATCCGCGCGTCGCCGGCGCCTGGGCCAATCTTGGTCAGGCGCTGCACGCACTCAAGCGCTACGATGAGGCGCTCGACTGTTTCGACCGGGCGCTGGCGCTCAGCCCCGCCGATGTCGGCATTCGCAATCAGCATGCCAACGCGCTGCTGGGCGCGGGGCGGACGCAACAGGCCATCGATGAATTTCGCCATGTGCTGGCGCGCGTGCCGCAGCACGTGGAGGCCCGGGTCAATTGCGGCATCGCCCACGCGTCGCTCGGCCTTTTTGAGGAGGCTGTCGCCGAATTCGATTCTGCGCTGACGCTGGCGCCGGCGCATCCGGTCGCGCATCACAGCCGCGGCCTCGTCCTCTATGAGCTCGGCCGCTATGGCGCCGCGCTCGAGGCACAAGAACGCGTGCTTGCGTCCGCTCCGGAACATGCGGGAGCATGGCTGCATCGCGGTCGAGCGCTGGCGGCGCTCAACCGCCACGATGAGGCAGTCGCCAGTTACGGCAAGGCGCGTGCCATCGGCAGGGACGATCCGGATCTCAATTTCAGTGAAGCGCTCGCTCTGCTCACGCTCGGCGATTACCGACGCGGCTTCGAGAAATATGAAGCGCGCTGGCGAAGAAGCGGCATGCCGGTACAGAAGAGCCGCCCGCAGCCGCTGTGGCTCGGCGAATATCCGCTGCCGCGCAAGACCGTGCTTTTGCATGCCGAGCAGGGGTTGGGCGACACGATCCAGTTTGCCCGCTACGTGCCGCTCCTTGCCGCAAGCGGCGCCAAGGTCGTGCTCGAAGTGCAGAGCGAACTGACCGCGCTGATGGCGCGGCTCGATGGCGACGCGACGATCATCGCGCGCGGCCAGACGCCGCCGCCATTCGACGTGCATTGCCCGCTCGGCAGCCTGCCGCTCGCCTTGCGCACCGAGCCGCACAGCGTCCCGGCGGAGATTCCCTATCTTTCGGCGAAGGATGCCGATCTTGCCAAATGGTCGGCGCGCATCGGTGCGCTGGCGCGCCCACGCATCGCGATCGCATGGTCGGGCAATCCCGTGCATTACAACGATCGCAATCGCTCGATTTCGTTCGCGCGACTGGCGCCGCTGTTGGCGGTGCCGGCAAGGTTTCTAAGCATTCAACGCGACGTGCGCAGCGGCGATGCCGACGAACTCGCCGCGGCAAAGCGCGTGACGCATCTGGGCGCCGAACTGGAAAATTTCACCGATACCGCCGCGATCATCGCGCTCTCGGATCTGGTGATCTCCGCCGACACCGCGGTGGCCCACCTTGCCGGTGCCATGGGTCGGCCGCTCTGGGTGCTCGTGCCGTTTGCGCCGGATTGGCGCTGGACGCTCGATGGCGAAACGAGCCCCTGGTATCCCACAGCGCGGCTGTTTCGGCAGACTGCGCTGGGCGACTGGGACGGCGTCATAACGCGGGTCGCCGCCGAGCTCGTCAAATACATCCCGGCGGCGAGTGAGAGCGTGTAAAAGTTCGAGGTCCATGAACACGACTTTGACGCAGCACGCGGTCATTCAGCCCAAGCCCGGTATCGGGGATGTCATCTGGCACCTGCCGTTCATTCGCGCCATCGCTGCCACATCGCCCGGCGGCAAGGTCACGTTTCTCGCGCCGCCGACAACCGGCGCGCGCGAGCTTCTTGCAGCGGAGCCGAGCGTCGCCGAGACGATCTATTTCGAACATTCCGGTTCGGAACTGCGTCGCGGAATCAACCTGATCCGACTCGTGAGGCTGCTGCGGCGAAAGCATTTTCGCAGGCTCTGGATCCTCGACCGCACCGTCCGCCCGGCGCTGGCCGGGTTCCTGGCCGGAATCCCGGAGCGTATCGGCGTCGGGCTTACCGCCCAGCGAATGTACATCACCAATCCGGGCATCGACCGAAGCCATTTCCACGATTCTCCCATCGACGGGCTGGTTACGCTCATGGCGGATATGGGGGTGCCGTTGCAGACAACGGAGCCGAATCTTTGCATTGCGGACGACGTGCTGTCGGCGATTGACGAAAAATTTTGCGGTTATTCGCGGCCGTGGACCGTGCTCGGCCTCGGCGGATCGCATCCCGACAAGGATTGGCCGAACGCCTATTGGCTGGAATTTATTGCCGCCCTGCGCGGCCTCACGAGCGGAACAGTCTTTTTCGTCGGTGGTCCTGCCCAAGCCGCCCGCGCAGAAAACTTTATTGCGGATACGACCGGCGCAAGCGCGGTGAACGGCTGCGACCTGAAACTGACCGCGGCCGCGGCGCTATTGCGTCGGGCCGATCTTTTCGTTGGCGGCGATTCCGGTCCACTGAATCTTGCGGCTGCCGCGGGGACCGAGGCGTTCGGCCTCTTCGGCGGGACACCCATTCTCAGATATTCGAAATTCATCCACCCGATCGTGCCCGATGGCGGCCCGGTCCCGCGCGGCATGCAACGGATCTCTCCCGCACAAGTGCTCGAACAGGTGCGGCCGTATCTTTCGCTTCGCAAGCAGCCGACGTAAGCATGGTGCGGCTTGCAGACCGTCTCCGCCAAATGATTCGTTCCACCCGACGGCGAAATCCGATGATGGCCCATCAGGGCGTGAAATTCGATAAGACCGCACAGAATATCCTCGCATCGACCCATCTCATTCAACTGCAGGGCAAGCACTGCAAACTCGTCTGGCCAAATGCGGCTGCGAACGCCACACTGCAATGGCCCATGCCGGCTGGACGCGATAGGTCGGGACAACGTCCGCGATGATACTGCTGCAAGTGATCGTCGGTGGCCTCCTGTTGGGGGCTATCTACGCTTTGTTTTCCTCCGGCCTGACCCTGATCTGGGGAATGATGAATTTCATCAATTTCGCCCACGGCGAATTCGTCATGCTCGGCATGTACGTGACGCTGCTGGTCGTGCTGCATGTCGGCGGGGGACCGATCGGCTTTGGGGCTGTCGCGGCTTTGGCGTTGTTCGCGCTCGGCGTTGGCCTCTATTTCGTGCTTATTCGCCACGTCTTGCGCGGCCCGATGCTATCGCAAATTCTTTCCACCTTCGGGCTTGCCTTGCTGCTGCGCTATACCGCATTCTTCATCTTTTCGGCCAATTTCGTATCGCTGCCGCCGACCGTGCTCGCCGGCACGCTCAATGTCGGCGGCATTTTTCTGCCGGTGGCGCAACTGGTCGCGGGCATCGTTGCCGTCGTGCTGACGATGGCGCTGCATTTTTTGCTCACGCGCACTACCATCGGCAGCCGGCTTCTCGCGGTCGCCGAGGACCGTTCCGCCGCGATGCTCATGGGCATCCGGCCGGATCGCATGCAGGCCTTGGCCTGGGGATTGTCGGCCGGCGCGGCCGGGGTCGCCGGCGCGCTTTTGGCGACGGCTTATCCGTGGTCGCCCTCGGTCGGCGAAACATTCGGGCTGATCGCGTTTGTGACCGTTGCGCTCGGCGGTTTTGGCAGTGTGCTTGGCTCGCTCTATGCCGGGCTGATCATCGGGCTGATCCAGGCGATTTCCGCCTTCTGGCTTGGCCCCATCTATAAAGACATCGTCGTCTATGGCCTGTTCGTGGCGCTGCTTTGGCTGCGCCCGCAAGGGTTGATGGGGAAAGCGTGAAATATCTCCGCTCCAGGCGCGTCATGGTGGGTCTCTTGGCGGCGGCGCTGCTGCTTTACCCGATCGTCTTCTCGGGAGCGTTCTACCGGGACATTGGTGTCGCGTTTCTGCTCGCAGCCATCTCGGCATCGGCGTGGAACGTCGTCGGCGGTTATGCCGGCCAGGTCTCGGTCGGCCACAGCATGTTCTTCGGGCTCGGTGCCTATGCGCCGCTCTTGCTTTACACGCTGTGGGGCTGGCCGCCGCTCGTCGGCCTGCCCGTCGGTATCCTGCTCAGCGTCGTCCTCGCGGTGGTGATCGGTCTGCCGACGTTCCGGCTGAGCGGTCATTATTTCAGCATGGCGACACTTGCCGTCGCCGAACTCATTCGCATTTTTTTCGGTGCCTGGCCGCTGGTCGGCGGTGCCATCGGTCTGCAAGGCCCGGCAGTGGCGCGCGGCTGGTGGGATCTGACGTTTCGCGGCGACCTGTCCTACTATTATATCTTTCTCGCCGTGCTCGGCTTGTTGTTGGTGGTGACCTTCGAAGTCGAACGGCGCCGCTTCGGTTTCTACCTGCGCGCGACCAAGGCAAGCGAACGCGCTGCGCGCAGCCTGGGCGTACCGGTGCGGCTGACCAAGCTGAAGGCCCTGGCGCTCTCCGCCACGTTCACTTCTGCGGCGGGCTCGCTTTATGCGGTTAAGACCGGCTTTATCGATCCCGACTCCGGTTTCGGCATTCTGGTGTCGGTGCAGATGGTGATCGTCGCTGCGCTTGGTGGCGCCGGCACGCTGTTCGGTCCGCTGGTCGGCGCGATGATTCTGATTCCGCTGCAGACCGCAGCGAATACCTGGTTCGGCGGCGGCGGATCGGGACTGACATTCATCATCTACGGCGGCATCATCGTCTTGATCGCCCGCTTCGAGCCCGGCGGACTTCATGAATTATGGCGCCGCCTCGCGCCTCGGCTGTGGAGGCGCGCGCATGCTGCTTGAAGCCAGCGAGGTTTCCAAGGCGTTCGGCAATTTCTGGGCCGTGGCGGGCGCCGACCTGAATGTCGAGGAGGGCGAGATCGTCGGACTGATCGGGCCGAACGGCGCCGGCAAATCGACATTCTTCAATTGCCTTGCCGGCGACATGGCGCCGACGGATGGCCGCATCGTGTTCGACGGCGTCGATCTCACGCGTGCCTCGCCGGAAGCGCATGCGCGCGCCGGCATCGGTCGCACCTTTCAAGTGCCGGCGACGTTCGAGGACATGAGCGTTCTCGATAACGTGACGGTCGGCGCCTTTTTGCGCCATCCGCATCGCGGCGATGCGCGCGAGCGCGCCCGCCGCGTCGTCGAACTGACCGGGCTGCGCGGCGAGCAAAGCGCCCGCTCGCTCGGCACACCGGGACGCAAGCGCCTGGAGATCGCGCGCGTGCTGGCGATGCAGCCTCGACTGCTGCTGCTCGACGAGGCGCTTGCCGGGTTGACACCGATGGAAGTGCGCGAGGCCATCACCCTGGTGCGGCGGATTCACGAGACCGGGGTGACCATCGTCATTGTCGAGCACATCATGGAGGTGATCATGACGCTGACGCGGCGCGTGCTGGTGTTCAACCAGGGTCATGTCATCGCCCGCGGCACGCCCGAAGAGGTTGTCGCCGACGAAGCGGTGATCGAGGCTTATCTCGGCCGCGGGACGCGCAGTCATTCCCGCGAACGCGGCAATCCATGATCAAGATACGAGCAGGTCTTAAAGTGAGGCGGGTATGGGTTCCCGCTTTCGCGGAGACGACGGATCGAACAGCTGTTGCGTGAGTTCAGCATGGTCGAGCTGAAAGTCGAGCATCTGGAAGTACGCTATGGCGACCTTGTCGGCGTCGCCGATATCTCGTTGCGGGTCGAGGCCGGCCGGGTCGTGGCTCTGCTCGGCTCCAATGGCGCCGGCAAGACGACGACATTGTCAGCCATCGCCGGGCTGATCAGGCCGTCCCGCGGTCGGGTCGAATGGCGGGGCGAGATCATTTCCGGGCTGCCGGCCTATGCAATCGTGAGCAAGGGATTGGCGTTGTCGCCCGAGGGCTGGCGTCTGTTTGTGGCGCAGACCGTGGAGCAGAATTTGCGTCTCGGCGCCACCGCGCTTGCCGACCGTTCGCGCATTGATGCGCTGTTCGAGCGCGCTTACGCGCTGTTTCCGCGGCTCGCCGAGCGGCGCCGGCAATTGGCCGGAACGCTTTCAGGTGGCGAGCGGCAGATGCTGGCGCTCGGGCGCGCATTGATGAGCGAGCCGAAACTGTTGATGCTCGACGAGCCAAGCCTCGGGCTTGCGCCCGCTGTCGTGGAAACGCTCTACGATGCGCTTGCCGAACTGCACCGGCAGGGACTCACGCTGCTGCTCGCCGAGCAGTCGATTCCGCTCGCGCTCGGCATCGCCGATTATGCTTACGTGCTGCAGACCGGACGTGTCGCGCTCGCCGGGCCGGCGGCGGAACTCGAGCGCAACGATCAAGTGCGCGAGATTTATCTGGGAGTGTCAAGCGCCCCGGCGCAGTGACCTGTTTCCTGCTCGGGCGGCGAAAGCGGAGAACCTCATCTACTTTCCGCGCTCCCACAACGTTTCCAGCCGGCGGCGAAACGCCTTCGGCCTCTCTGCGAACAGACGCCGGGCGATTCGCGCGGAGCGACGGATGAGTTGCGCGCGTCGTTCGGCGCAGGCGGGCGCAAGACGCAAGCGCCAGTGCGCGAGCGGCTGATGCGATCCGGCGAGCCGCTCGATCACGGCAAGGTCCTGGCACTTGCCGAGCCGGCCGCGCAGTCGCTCGGCTTCTTCGGTCCACATCCGGCCAAAGCGCGGCCACAGCGGTTCGATCAGTTCCATCTGGTAACGATGATCGACCACGCGGCGGCGCAGCGCATGCAATTCCTCGGGTGTCGCGACCGACCAGTCGGCGGGCACGTGTCGGCGCGCGTTGCGGTAGCCGACGGCGAGCTGCGCGGCGATGGCGGCAAAGTCGAATGGCTCCAGCGGCCACGCCTCGACCGCAGCCGCTGTAGCATCGAGCCAAGCGACGATGGCATCGCCCAATTCCGGCGTGAGCACCGCGCGTTCTTCGCTGCCCCGCAGCGCCTCGATCCGCCCGCGCACAGTCGCCGTCGAGCGCTCGGAGAGCACCAGGCCCTTCTTGATGAGATCGTCGAAGGCGTTGAGCGCCGCTTGGCTGTCGCGCGCATGTGCGAGCGAGCGGGCGTGGTCGCGTGCCTCCATGCGCAACCGTTCGGCGTCGGCGATGAACGGTGCCAAGAGCCGCATCAGCGCCCGCCACTCCTTCATGGCGCGGCGGAAATCGTGCACCGCCTCCTGGCTCGATCGCTGCGGATCGGCCAGGGCCGCGCGCGCGCCGGCGAGGATGTGGCTCGCGATGGCGCGCAGGATCGGTCCCATTGCCGCTTTCGGTTGCAGCGTCGGTTTCTTGCCCTTTTGGGCTTCTATCGGGCCGTGCATGGCGATGGCGTAAGATCCATGACAGGCGGATGGGATTTCCACGACAGTATGGCGAAATATCCCTGCCGGCGCACTTCCCTTATTGGGCCTCGCTTGCTAGATGATGGCCGACATTCTGGCCCTTTGCCGCGGGGTGGAGCAGCCCGGTAGCTCGTCAGGCTCATAACCTGAAGGTCGTAGGTTCAAATCCTACCCCCGCAACCAAATTACGCCGCTAAGTCAAAGACTTAGCGGCGTTTGATTTTTACGATGAGGTCACAGTCCCGCGTCTGGAAGCACTGTGGAAGCAAGAGGGCGAGTGGGGCTGCGTAATCATATGGTTACCGCGAATGCGAAGCGGGATTTTCTCAACGGCTCGTTGGCCGTCCTAACTTTCTGCAATTCTGCTGTGTCGCTCATTTGCCGGAAGGAAGCGTCTGGAGCGGATCGACGACGGCAACATCCATCGGTGTGAAATGGCGCTCATTGCGCGAGAGGATGGTCAGGTTGTGGCGATGGGCCGTCGCACAATCGCAACATCGGCAAAAACGGGCGAATGACCTCGACTGTGGGCCAAATCGGCCAGGACGCCGGCAATCTCTGCCGTCGGACCGTCGAACGGCAGCACGCGATCACCGTAAAGGTGGAGCACGGTTCGTAGCCAGGCTGACAGATTGGACGCTTTTCGCTTCGCGCCCTCACGTTTTGCTTTGGCAATACCTTCAGTGACTTCCGCAATCGTCACCGCCGAAAGGAAAAGGTCGGGCGAGTGCGTATCCATCCACTCGACAAGCTCGGCGCGCTTCACGGCTGCTGTGGGAGCCGTCGCCGAGATGGCGTTCGTATCTACCAGGTAACGCGTCACAGCCCGGCATCACGCATCGGCATACGGTTGCGCTCCGGTACGAATAGCGGCACGGGTGGCAAGAAGATCGGTTTTCTTGCCTGTGAGATGGCCTCGCGGGGCTGTGCATGGCACCGGGCAGAATGCCAAAAATCGCTGTAGGGTCTCTTATCCTGGCTTATCGTCTCTGCCCGGGCTGCTCGCGATTCGCTGGAGCGCAACATGCAAATTGCCCAGGTACTCCACGAACTGACGTTCTACGAGAGTTTGCCGATCGGCGCCCTCCGCGCCGCCGATTTGGATCGGGGGGGTGCGCTGTCGGCGTTCTTGGCGGAGATCGAGCGATATGTGGTGGCAAACGCCAATGATCGCGCCAAATCGAATCCACTATTTTTCATATTTCATTTGCTCGGCTCCTGGCGCGAGAAGTCGGCATACAGGCCGCTAGCGAGATTGCTGCGGTCGCCGTCCGACGAAGTCGACCGCATCCTCGGCGACGGCGTCGTTTCAACCAGCCATCGGGTCATGGCTGCTGTGTTTGACGGCGATCCACAGCCTCTCTACGAGATTATTCTCGACAGGGATGCTGATGAGTACGTGCGTTCACGGATGTGCGAGGCGATCGCAATGGTCGCGCTGCGCGGTGAACTGGCTCGCGACGAGGCGGCGCGTTTCTTCCAGGCCTGCTGGGGTGAATTGAAGCCTGAACATGACTGCTTTGCCTGGAACGGGTGGCAAAGTGCGATCGCCATGCTGGGCCTTGCCGACCTGAAGGCTCTTGTCGAAAGGGCTTTCGAGCGCGGGTCTGTCGACAAGAACTGGCTTGGCTTTGAAGATTTTGAACGAGACCTCAGGTACGCGATCGAACACCAAGGCTCATTGCCCTATACGGAAAGCCGCGAATACACGCTATTCGGCGACACAGTCGAGGAACTGTCAAAGTGGTACGGCTTCAGTCCCGAATATGAACAAGACGAGAAGCGCCGCGCTCGCGCAGTGGCCGGGCGACAATCGTCGAGCCGGACCGAGGTCTCCCTCTTTCCCAAGGTCGGCCGCAACGATCCATGCCCGTGCGGCAGCGGCAAGAAGTTCAAGAAATGCTGCCTGAATGGTTCGGCGGACCGAAATGTCGGAAATAACGAGGCCAGATCAGTGTTATTGGGACGATGACATTGTACGGAAGGCACGCAGGCGATTCTGGCGCGACATCGTCAGCTCACGTCGCCCCGACCGCAACGGAAGATGGCTTGGAGAAAGGTTCATTGCACAGCCTTTCGCCCGTTTTCGCAGAAGTTCGTGGAATTTCGCGCCCCCTCATAACCTGAAGGTCGTAGGTTCAAACCCTACCCCCGCAACGAAATTCCGCCGCTTAAGTCTCAGCGGTGATCCCATTTTTAATTATCTTCGGACCCGGCCGTCTCGAAAATCGGCCGAACCGCAAAGCACTGGGCGGGGGCTTTGGCACACACACCTCCGGGCCTGCCCGAAAAGGTGCGGCGTTAACGTATCGCGCGACTGGTGGGCATGGACTCCATCCGCGGCGAAGCTTCATCGCACGAACGACACGACGGCACCGCTGATGCGCAGCTTGCCGATGTCAATGCCCTGAAAGCAACCTTGAAGATCGTTCCGCCGCCGCGCGCCGCCTCAAATTCGATTGTGCCATCCAATTGATCGACAATTTGCTTGACGATGCTGAGGCCAAGCCCGGTGCCGCCGCGCGGGCGCCGATCGGAGGCGTCAACCTGTACGAACTTTTCAAATATGCGGCTTTTGTAGTCATCCGGAATGCCGGGACCGCGATCCCGGACGGCGATCCGGATCTCGTCCTCGTGGTTTTCGATCGAAATATCGACCTCGGAATCTCGTGGCGAAAACTTGATGGCGTTGGAGATCAGGTTCGTGAGTACCTGGGAAAAGCGTTGCGGGTCGACGAAGACTTCACCGTGGTTGGCCGCCTCGTCGAGCTTGAGCGCCACGCCGTAGCTGTCGGCAAAACTCTGATTGGCTTCGATCACTTGAACCGCCAGCGCATGCACGTCGACCGGCTTGCGGTCGTACATCATCTTGCCTGCTTCGATCTTCTCGATATCGAGGATGTCGTTGACTATCGCTATGAGGCGGCGGCAGTTGTTGAGAGCAATCGTGAGTATCCGCATCGCGGCTTCGGGCAGAGCGCCGGCCGCGCCGCCAACGAGGCAGCCGACGGCACCGAGAATCGATGTGAGCGGAGTGCGCAACTCGTGACTGACGGTAGCGATGAATTCGTCTTTCAGTTGTTGCTGGCGCTTGCTTTCGGTGATGTCGCGCGCGACCTCGACGATGCCGACAATCTCTCCTTGCGGACCACGAATCGGTGCCTTGGTTGCGGAAACCCACCGCGTCGTGCCGGCCGGTCCGGTCACTTCCTCCACGCAGTTGAGGAGCGCTTCGCCGGTCGTCAGCACGCGCTCCTCTTCGGCACGGCGCCTCTTCCCAAGTGCCGTGCCGAGCAGTTCATCAACAGTTCTTCCGATCGCATCGCCATCTTGCTCGACACCTAGAATCGAGCATTCCGCATCGTTCAGACGAATATATTGCCGCTCGAGGTTCTTGAAACAGATTGCGTCCGGTATTCCATTCATGAGCTGCCGGAGCAGTTGACGCTCGCGGTCCAGTTCGGCATCGGCGAGTCTTCGTTCGCGCCTTGACCGCGCGGCGACCATTTCGCGCGAGATGACCGGCACCAGCCGTTTGAGATTGTGTTTGAGAACGAGGTCCTGGGCTCCCGAGCGCATCACCTCGACCGCCGTTTCTTCTCCCACCGCGCCGGAAACAACGATGCAGGGAAGATCGACGCCTGATCTGGCGATGGCCGCCAGCGCAGCGCTCGCGTTGAACCGCGGCATCGAATAATCGGTGAGTACGATGTCCCAGGACTGCCGCGCGATTGCCGACAGCATTGCGGATTCGTTATCGACGCGCTCGAACGACAATTCATAGCCGCCGCGCCGCAATTCGCGCAGCAGCAGGACAGTGTCCTTTTCGCTGTCATCGACGATCAACGCCTTCAGGGGCTGCCGCATTTGTCAGATCACCGATCCAGCCGCTGTTGAGCCTGGTATCGTGAAGCGGCGATCGATCCGGATCGGGGGGTCTTCATATTTAGCTGAGCGCGCTCGCAAATCCGCATCACGGCCCGAACGATGTACTCCGCTCACGTTTTGTCCGTCTAACAGCCATCCCGTTAAGGCCGTCTTATGATGCTCCATCTGCATCGTTCGGTACGTACAACCTCATACGCATTTCTGCCGACTGCCATTGTTAGGAAGCCTTAGTTTTGCTCGCTTAGAGCTAAGGCTCATGACGTTCTTTGTTTCTTGAAAATGAAGCCAAAAGCCGCAGCAGCGTGGGACGCCAGCCAAATGTCGAATCTTGACCAATCGGATCGCAACATGACCGAGCGGGCAGCACCTCCGGCGCCTGCCGATCGATACTCTCATGCGCAACTCTGCTTGCTCTGCGCCGCAGGGTCGCATCGTTTCGCGCTGCCGATGTCCGAAATCGTCGAAACGATGCGGATGTTGCCGGTCGAAACCATCGCCGCTGCGCCGCCGCTTGTGCTCGGCCTGTCGATCATAAGGGGCGCGCCGGTTGCGGTCGTCGACACGGCCCTTCTCTTCGACCGAACATCCGCTCGATACACGCAGCTTGTCACGGCCCGAACGGGTGGCCGGACGATTGCATTCGCGGTCGACGCGGTTCTGGGCGCCGCCGTCGTCGCGAGGCACGACTTGACCCAGATGCCGCCGCTTATAGGCAGCGACGACGCCATCGTGGCCATGGCATCGCGCGACCGGGACCTGCTTTTCCTGTTGAACGCGGCGCGCATCGTTCCCGACGATTTTGTCGTTCCCGACCATGCCGGGCGGGTGGCGTCGTGAGCGTGCAGCCGGCAACTCGCGACGCGGAGCGCTTTCGCACCGTACTCGGCCAGCGGATCGGACTGCTCTTTGACGACGCCAAGCTGGGATATTTGGGCGCGGTGTTGCAACGCCGGATCGAAAAGCGAGGTCGGGACAGTGCGGCGTATTTGTGGGAACTCGAGCATGAGCCGTCGCACGGCGAAATCTCCGCGCTGGCGCGCGAATTGACCGTCGGCGAAACATATTTCTTTCGCAACCACGAGCAATTTCGCGCGCTCGCCGAGGTGGTTTTGCCGGAACGGCTCCGTCGATCGTCCGGGCAAAAGACCTTGCGCCTGCTGTCCGCCGGTTGCTCATCGGGCGAAGAGGCCTACTCGATGGCGATCGTCGCCAGAGAAGGGATTCCCGACCCGACCTGGAATAGCGCGATACGCGCGGTCGATATCAATCCCTCGGCTTTGCAGAAAGCGCGACAGGCGCACTATTCCGCCTGGGCGCTGCGTGAAACGCCGGAGGATATCAGGAGCAGATGGTTTCGCGCCGAAGGGCGCCAGTTTGCTCTCGACGATGCAATTCGCAGAATGGTTGCAGTCGAAGCGGCCAACCTTGCAACCGACGACCCGGATCTATGGCGACCGGCAACCTACGATGTGATCTTTTGCCGAAATGTCCTGATGTACTTCGAGCCGATGCGGATGCGCGGCGTGATCGCGCGGTTCGCGCGCGCGCTTGTGCCCGGTGGCTTTTTGTTTCTCGGGCACGCGGAAACGCTTCGAGGCGTATCCGACGAATTTCAGCTCTGCAACAGTCATGGAACGTTCTATTATTGTTTGAGCGACGCTCCGCGGCCCAGCCCAGTACCCTCGCGCGAATTTCCGCCCAAAGAATCTTGCGAATTTGCGCCCAAAGCGTCTTCGGTTCGGATATCGCCTCGACTTTGCAAACAAGACGCCACCTGGTTTGACGACATTCGCCTTGCAAGCGAGCGGGTGGCGACGCTTTTGCCGATGGGGGAATTTTGCCGGCTAACCGGTCGGCGGCAGGTAATCGCGCCGCAGTTTGATCCAGCGTTGACGATGGCGCTCCTGCGCGAGGAGCGATTTGCCGAAGCGTTGGATCATCTTCGCGAACAATCGAGAGGGCACGATCGTGACGCGGAAGTGCTTCTGCTGGAGACGACGCTGCTCGTTCACAGCGGCCAGGTCGTGCCGGCCGAGAGATCGGCGTTGCGCCTGCTTTCGATCGACCAGGACAATGCGGGGGCCCATTATCTGCTGGCGCTTTGTCGTGATCATGAGGGTGACAGCGACGGCGCCTGCGACCATCACCGAGCCGCCACGATGCTCGATCCGGCGTTTGCAATGCCGCGAGTGCACCTGGGCTTGCTGGCGCGACGAGACGGCGATCACAACGCGGCCTGCCGCGAGTTCGCGCGGGCGCGGGCGTTGCTGAAAGACGAAGCCCCGTCGCGGGTACTGCTGTTCGGCGGCGGCTTCAGCCGGGAGTCGCTGATGGCCCTGTGCGACTCGGCATTGATGGATCGCCGAGGTCAGCCATGATGCCAGCTTCGTCGCGCGCAGCGCAGCGTGCGGCCGAATTGCGATTGAATTTCGATCGCAGCTTCGCCGATCCTCCATCCGTCGCGGATGCCGCGCCGCAGGGCTTCCTCGCGATCCGGCTCGACGCCCAACATTTTGCGCTTCGGCTGACGGACATCTCCGGCCTGTTCGCCGAGAAGAAGGTCACGCCCATTCCCGGTGCCGATGAATATCTGCTCGGTATCGCCGGATTCCGGGGCGTCGTCACGCCGGTCTACAACCTCAAGCGAGTGCTTGGTCAGCGGTCTGCAGCGGCGACCCGCTGGCTCGTGGTTGCCGCAGCCGCGCGTGTTGCGCTCGCGTTCGACGGATTTGAGGGGCAGCTTCGCATTGCTCCGGCGGCGATCGCGACTGCGCAAAGAACCGACGATCAAGCTTTCACAAACGGCGTCCTCCAGATCGGCGACGTCCTTCGACCCATTATCGACCTCTCGCGTGTGCTCAAAGCGCTTCACCCTTGAGATCAGCACGGGTTCGCGTGCCCGAAATCACCAGCGGAGTATTCCATATGTTCGAAAACATGACCGTGAGCAAAAAGCTTTTTGCCAGCTTCGGCCTCGCGGCGCTGACGCTGTTGTTGATCGCAGGCATCAGCTACCGCAACGCCAATCTGTTGATCGAGACCGAGGGCTGGGTGGCGCACTCGCACCAGATTCGCACCGAGCTGGCCAATCTGCTGTCGGAACTGAAGGACGCCGAGACCGGGGCGCGCGGCTACGTCATAACGGGTGATGACAGCTATCTGCAGCCCTACCAGTCGGCCCTTCCGGCGATCAAGGCGACCGTTGCCGACCTCAAGACACTGACCGTCCACAATCCGGATCAGCAGCGCCGACTCGCCGCCATGATGCCGCTGATCGAGAGCAAGCTCGCCGAACTCAATCAGACCGTCGATTTGCGAAGAACGCAGGGCTTCGACCCGACGCTCAAGCTCATTCTCACCAACCGCGGCAAGACCGAGATGGATCAGATCCGCGACACCCTTGCGGAAGCCGACCAGGCGGAACAAGCCGTGCTTCAGCAATGGTCCGAGCAGGCTCACGCCAATTCCGACATGACCATGTCGGTCATCTTCTGGGGCGGCCTGATAGGTACGGTCCTGGTGGGTCTGATCGGCTGGTTCATATCGAGGTCGCTGTCCAATCAAATCGGTGGCGCCGTGGGCCAGGTGCGCAGTTCGTCGTCCGAACTGCAGGCCGCCGCCAATCAGCAAGCCTCCGGGGCCAAGGAACAGGCGACGGCCATGGCCGAGATCAGCACGACTATCAGCGAGCTGTTGGCCACGTCGCGGCAGATTGCGGAAAGCGCACAGCGTGTGGCCCACAATGCGGAACTGACGGCGAATTCGGCACGCTCCGGTCACACCACCGTCGATCTGACGCACGAATCGATTACCGGCATCCGGCTCCAGGTGGATCAGATCGTATCGCACATGCTCGAACTCGGTAAAAAGTCGCAGGAGATCGGGGCCGTTCTCGATATCGTGTCCGAACTGGCCGAGCAGACCAACATCCTTGCCATCAACGCGACGATCGAAGCGGCGGGCGCGGGCGACGCGGGCAAGCGATTTGTCGTCGTCGCCGAGGAGATTCGCAAATTGGCCGACCGCGTGGGCGGTTCGACCAAGGAGGTTCGCACCTTGATCGACGACGTGCGCAGCGCGGTGAATACCACCGTCATGGCCACCGAGACCGGCTCGAAGGCGGTGGATGTCGGCGCGCGGCAATTCGGCGACGTGGCGATTGCATTCAAGGAAATCGCTGACCTGGTGACAACGACCACCGACGCCGCGCGCGAGATCGAGCTTTCGACCAAACAGCAGTCAAGCGCCGTCGAGCAGGTCAACACCGCGATCGCCAGCGTGACGCAGGCCTCGGTGGAGACCGAGACCAGCGCCGGCCAGACGCTGCAGACGGTGTCGCAGATGGCGGTGCTGTCGAGGAATCTGCTTCGCATTATTCAGCCGCATATGGCGGTGTGAACAATGGCCCAGGATCCCTACCGATACTTCCGGCCGGAGGCACGCGAGATCCTGGAGCAATTCTCGCGCGACGTTCTCGACCTGGAAAAGGGCGAAAGCAACTCGGCGACCGTGCAGCGGCTGTTACGCCTGGCCCACACGCTCAAAGGCGCAGCGCGAGTCGTCAAGCAGTCCGACATTGCCAACCGGGCCCATGAGATCGAAGACGTGCTTTCGCCGCTTCGCGAGTCGGGTCGCGACGTCGGACGCGAGCAGATCGACGCCGTTCTCCACCACATCGATGCGATCAGCGATCAGTTGGCCGCTTTGGCGCCTGTCGGCGAGCCATCGGCGCCGGCAGTCGGAAAACAGGCGATCGAGGAGGCATTCCGGACCGTCAGGACCGATGTTGCGGAGGCGGATGCCGTTCTCGACAGCGTGGTTGAAACGCACGCCCTTTTGAACGGCCTCAGGGCGGCCGTTCGCGGCGTGCAGCAGGCCGCTCAACTCTCCGAGTTGCTGGCTTCGGAAGCCTTGACCGATCGCCCTGGCCGCAAGGAGTCCGGCTCGAGGTCGCATTCCGGCGACCGTTCAACCGTTGCGGAGGAACTGGGCCGAAAAATGGGCGCGATCGGCCGCAGTCTCGAGTCGACCGTCGATCAGATGGATCGCGAACTGCGGCAATTGCGTGAGGCTGTTGAGCGTCTGCGATTGGTGCCGGTCGGCAGCTTGTTTACGACACTCGAGCGCATGGCACGCGATACCGCGCGCGCACAGGCCAAGCACGTCTCATTCAAGGCTGGCGGCGGCGCCGTCCGGCTGGATGCGCACATTCTCGACAGTATCCAAGGAGCATTGCTTCAAATCGTGCGCAATGCCGTCGCCCATGGCATCGAGACCGGCGACGAGCGCGCGCGTGCGGGGAAGCCGGAAGTCGGGTGCGTGTCCGTAAACGTCTTCCGGCGCGATCGGCGGATCGTTTTCTCCTGCAGCGATGATGGCCGCGGCATAAATCTCGATGCGGTACGGCAGGCCGCAATGAAGCGTGGCTTGATCGGATCTGAAATGGCGACGGCCGGACCCGACGAGCTTCTGAACGTGCTGCTTCGCGGCGGCATCAGCACCTCAAAGACGGTCACCGAGGAGTCCGGCCGCGGCATTGGTCTGGACGTCGTTCGTGAATCGGTTGAGCGGCTTGGCGGTGAGGTCGGCTGCCGCAGCAAACCCGGGGCGGGAACGACATTTGAAATCGTGATACCGCCGGCTCTGGCCTCCATCGATGCTTTGATCGTGGAAGTATCGGATACGGGAACCGTCGTCGCGATTCCGCTCGATGCCGTTCGCAGCACGCGCCGGCTATCTTCGGCCCAAATCACTTTGGCGGCGTCCGGCGCGTCTGTCCTCTACAACGAAGAAGTGGTTTCGTTTGTCCCGCTTGCGGCGGCTCTCGGCGCAGCGACCTGGTCGCCAGGCGGCGATTGGACCGCCATCGTCATCGCAGCCGACAATGGTCTCGCGGTGATTGGAGTGAAGCGCCTCTTGGGCACCGCCAAAATCGTCGTTCGACCGCTGCCGCAGCACGTGACAGCGAGCCCCGCCGTCTTGGCCGCGACGCTGGATGCCGATGGCAATCCGCAACTGGTGATCAATCCCGACGAGCTTATTGCTGCGGCGCGCCGCGGTTGCGCCAACGAGTCCGGCGCGCAACCGCAAAAGCGTCCCGTCCTGGTGGTTGATGATTCGCTGACGACGCGCATGCTCGAGCAAAGCATCCTCGAGTCGGCAGGCTACGATGTCGATCTTGCAGTGTCCGGGGAGCAGGCGCTGGAGCGCGTTCGGCAGAAAGCCTACGCGCTGGTCCTGGTCGATGTCGAAATGCCCGGCATGGATGGATTTACCTTCATCGAGCGCATCCGATCGGATCCGAAAACTTGCGATATCCCGGCGATCCTGGTCACGTCTCTGGCCAAGCCGGAACATCGCAAGCGCGGTCGCGCCGTTGGCGCCCAAGGCTACATCGTCAAAAGCGAATTTGATCAGGCTGCGCTGTTGTCGATGATCAAGCCGATGATGGCGGCGTGACGCGCATGCCCAAGATGCGCGTTCTTGTCGTCGAGGATTCTACAACGGTGCGCGAGCGGCTGGTTGAGGCGCTCAAGGCCGGCGCTGATTTCGATATCGTCGGCGTGGCGGAGGACGGCAAACAGGGCGTCGATCTCGCCCGGCTGCACCGACCCGACGTGATCACCATGGACATGATGATGCCGGTCATGACCGGCCTCGAGGCCACCGAGCATATCATGGCGCATTTTCCAACCCCGATCTTGATCGTCTCATCGTCGGTCAATCGCGGCGAGCTGTTCAGGGTTTATGACGCGCTCGCGGCAGGCGCGGTTGATGTCCTGGAAAAGCCGACGGGGGCAGAAGTCGACGGCGATTGGGAGCATCATCTGCGTGCCGCCGTGAGGCTGGTCGCCAAAATCAAGGTCATCACCCACCCTCGCGCGCGGCTCGGGTCATATCGACGCCCCGTCGAAAGGTTCGCCTTTTCTCGCGCGGCGGAACGACAGCGGGAACGGTGCGAAGTCCTCGCCATCGGCGCTTCCACCGGTGGGCCCGCGGCAGTCCGCGAGGTGCTTCAATCGCTGCCGCCGCAATTTTGCATCCCTGTACTTGTTGTGGTGCACATGAATGCCCCTTTTGAATCCGCGTTCGCGGAGTGGCTTGGCACGCAAATTGACCGTCGCGTGGTCAGCCCGCAAAGCGGCACGCCAATCGCTGCGTTGCGGGGCTGCGTCGCAGTTGCGCCCGGCGACCGCCACCTCGTTGTGTGCAACGACCGCCTGTTGCTGAATCGCGGCGCACAACGGCACTCCTGCCGGCCGTCGGTGGATGTCCTGTTCGAGTCTGTCGCCGCCGAATACGGCGCCGGTGCCGCCGCCTGCCTGTTGACCGGGATGGGCAAGGATGGCGCCAGCGGCCTCCTCGATGTTCGTCACGCCGGCGGTGTCACGATTGCTCAGGACGAGGCGTCGTCGATCGTTTACGGCATGCCGCGCGAGGCGGTGGCGCTTGGCGCCGCGACCTTCGTGCTGCCGCTTAAGGAAATCGGCTCGTGCGTGGCTGCATTGCGGGGCGCGGTCATGGAGCTCTCGCAATGACCGGTTCGGTTCTCATTGTTGACGACAGCGTCACCGTGCGCATGAGCCTGCTTGAGTTGCTCAACGGCGCAGGTCTGGAAACGATCGCCTGCGCCACCGTCGCCGAAGCACGACGCGCGCTGGCCGAGCGGTCGTTCGCCCTGGTCATTCTCGACGTACTGCTGCCGGACGGAGATGGCATCGCGTTGCTGCAGGAAATTCGGGCCATGCCGTCTGGCAGCGGCACGGCCGTCATGATGCTGTCGACCGAAGCCGAAGTCCGCGACCGTGTTCGCGGGCTTACCAAGGGAGCGGACGAGTACGTGGGAAAGCCGTACGACCCGACCTATCTTTTCGGCCGCGCCCGCGAGCTGGTGCGTCGCGGCGGCGAAGGGGCCCCGCAGACGAAAGAAACCATTCTGCTCATCGATGATAGCGTCACATTTCGGAATGAGCTCAAGTGTGCGCTGGAGCAGGCCTCGTACCGTGTGGTCGTCGCCGGCAGCGGCGAGGAGGGGCTGCGCATCGCGGCGGATCTGCGCCCATCCGGCATTGTCGTCGACGGCGTGCTCCCCGGCATCGACGGTGCAACCGTCATCAGGCGCGTCCGGCTCGATGCCGCGCTCCGGGCTTTGCCGTGCTTCCTCCTGACCGGCTCGGAAGATCGCAGCGCCGAGGTCCGCGCGCTCGACGCCGGCGCGGACGCGTTCGCGGTAAAGGACGACAACATCGGCTTAATCCTGGCGCGCATCAGCGCCATGTTGCGGAGCGCCGGCGATCAACGCGCCTGGGGCGGCACCACAAGTCTGCAGGGTCCGAAAAAGGTGCTGGCCGTGGACGACAGCGAGACCTATCTGCAGCAACTCGCCGGAGCCCTGCGCTCCGAGGGCTATGAGGTCATTCTTGCGCGCTCGGGCGAAGAAGCCCTGGACTTGCTTGCCGTGCAACAGGTCGATTGCGTTCTGCTCGATCTGCAAATGCCGGGCATCGGCGGTCGTGAAACGTGCATGCGCATCAAGAGTGTGCCGACAATGCGCGACATCCCGATCATCATGTTGACGGCGGTCGAGGACCGGGAGGCGATGATTGCCGGCCTCAGTGCCGGAGCAGACGACTATATGACCAAGTCAAGCGATCTCGACCTGGTGCGGGCGCGCGTACTGGCGCAGATCAGGCGCAAGCAGTTCGAGGACGAGCATCGCGCAGTTCGCGAACGGCTTCTGCGCGCCGAGTACGAAGCCAACGAGGCGCGGTCGGCGTTGGAGATTGCCAAGGTCAAAGCCGCTCTCATGGAGGAACTCGAATCGAAGAACGCCGAGCTTGAAGTCAAGAACGACGAACTCGAATCGTTCAGCTACTCGGTGGCACACGATCTTCGCGCACCGTTGCGCAGCATCGATGGATTCAGTCTCGCCTTGCTGGAGGATTGCGGCGACAAGCTCGACGATGCCGGGAAGGAATATTTGAACTACGTGCGCCAGTCGACCCAGCACATGGCCCGTCTTATCGACGATCTGCTCGCACTTTCTCGGGTGACGCGCTCGTCGCTGGATCGTGCTGAGGCCGACATCACCTCGATCGCTCGCGGAGTGGCATCGCGGCTTGCGAAATCCTGGCCCGATCGACCAGTGGAGGTTGTCGTCGCTGAACATATGATCAGCGAATGCGACCATCATCTGCTGACGATCGCATTCGAGAACCTGCTCGGAAACGCTTGGAAATTCACCGGCAAACGCGAGGATGCCCGTATCGAGGTTGGATTCACCGATGGGGATCCGCGCACCTATTTTGTTCGCGACAATGGCGCCGGCTTCGATATGTCATACGCCTCGAAGCTCTTCGGTGTATTTCAG
This sequence comes from Xanthobacteraceae bacterium, assembly GCA_030041005.1. GTDB lineage: Bacteria > Pseudomonadota > Alphaproteobacteria > Rhizobiales > Xanthobacteraceae > BOG-931. The sequence continues at coordinate 180 of JASHOR010000087.1, read as the reverse complement.
CGTTTGCACTCGAATTCTGAATTCGAAGGAACCGGCATCGGCCTCGCCACGGTTCAGCGCATCATTCGCAGGCACGGAGGTCGGATTTGGGCCGAAGGTGCTGTTGGCGAGGGCGCAACATTCTATTTCACGCTTCGTGGCACACGTGCGCCAGCGAGTGTCGAGGGTTCAGGCGCCGCT
>JASHOR010000086.1 GCA_030041005.1 Xanthobacteraceae bacterium | reverse complement strand
CAAGCAGATCGCCGATTTCATCGGCAACCACCAGGGACTGAGCGGCATCGTCTATTGCGCGTCGCGGCGCAAGACCGAGGAACTGGCCGACTATTTGCGCGAGATCGGCGTCAAGGCGCTGCCCTATCACGCCGGCATGGAGCCGGCGGCGCGCTCGCACAATCAGGACGTCTTTTTGCAGGAGGACGGCGTCGTCGTGGTCGCCACCGTGGCGTTCGGCATGGGCATCGACAAGCCGGATGTCCGCTTCGTTCTGCACGCCGACATGCCGGCCAATATCGAGAGCTTCTATCAGGAGATCGGTCGTGCCGGGCGCGACGGCCTGCCGGCCGATACGCTAATGCTCTATGGCATGGGCGATATCCGCCTGCGCCGTTTGCAGATCGACGAAAGCGAATCGACCGACGAACAGAAGCGCGTCGACCGCCAGCGGCTCAACGCGCTCGTCTCGCTGTGCGAGTCGCCGCGCTGCCGCCGCCAGACGCTGCTGTCCTATTTCGGCGAGGCGGCGAGAAGTTGCGGCAATTGCGATTTCTGCTGCGACGGCGCCGAGGTCATCGACGGTACGATTGCGGCGCAGAAGGCGCTGTCCGCCATCGTGCGCACCGGCGAGCGCTTCGGCACCGAGCATCTCACCAATGTGCTCACCGGCGACAATACTGAGGCAGTCGACAAATTCGGCCACGATTTCCTGCCGACCTTCGGCGTCGGCAAGGAATATGGTAGGCAGGAATGGCGCTCGATCTTCCGCCAGCTCCACGGCGCCGGCGTCATTGCGCTCGATATCACCGGCTATGGCACGTGGTCGGTCACCGAAGCGGGCTGGCGCGTGCTCAAAGGCGCGACGCAGGTCACGCTCCGCAAGGACACCCTCAAACCCGCCACCAAGAAAGCGGCGCGCGCCGCCGCCAACGCCGAGGCGCTCGCCGACGGTGCCCCGGGCGATACCGCGTTGTTCGAGTCGCTCAGGCGGCGACGTTCCGAACTTGCAAAGGCGCAGGGTGTCGCCGCCTATGTGGTCTTTGCCGACAAGACCTTGATCGACATGGCGCGCCGTAAGCCGTCCACAGCCGTAGAGATGAGCGCAATACACGGCGTGGGCGAAGCCAAGCTCCGCCAATACGGCGCGATTTTTCTCGACGTCATCCACCAGCACACTGCGCGCGCGTCGTAGTTATCCGAAAGGCGGACCTTCTAGACGTACTGTGCCGGAGCCGACGCAGGATTCTCGCGGGTTTCGCGTTGTTGCACCGCATTCGACGCTATGTTAGCAACGCGACGATTTTGCCGGGGCGCGGGCACTGCCCGCGCTCCCAAACATCCAAGTCCCGCTTTAATCCCAAGGACTTGCGCCCACCGTTCGCGCCGGTTGCGAGTCTTACGGAAAAGCTCCAAAGAACGAGATTGCGAGCACGCGCAGAACGCACGCGAGCATAGAGAACACACTTGGCAGGCGAAGAACCCATCATAGCCGCGACGGCGGGCCACTTTGCGACCGCGCAGTTCGATGTCTCCGGCATGGCCGGCCGCTACGCGACGGCGCTGTTCGAGCTGGCGCGCGAGGCGAATGCGATCGATGCGGTGAAGGCCGATCTTGATCGGTTCGACGCGCTGATGGCCGAGAGCCCGGATCTGACCCGTCTGGTGCGCAGCCCGGTGTTTTCCGCCGACGAGCAGTCGCTGGCGCTGTCCGCGGTGCTCGAGCGGGCCGGCATCGTCGGGCTTCCGGCGAATTTTCTCAAGCTGGTGACGTCAAATCGCCGGCTGTTCGCGGTGCGCGATATGATCAAGGTGTACCGTGAACTGGTCGCCGACCAAAAGGGCGAGGCGACCGCCGAGGTGACGGTTGCGGAGCAACTCAAGGATCAACACTTGGATGCGCTGCGCGCCGCGCTCAAAGCGGTCAGCGGCAAGGATGTCGATCTCAATGTCAAAATCGATCCCGCCATCATCGGCGGGCTCGTGGTCAAGCTCGGCAGCCGCATGGTCGACACCTCGCTGCGCACCAAGCTCAATGCGATTAGGCAGGCGATGAAAGAGGCCCGATAATGGATATCCGCGCCGCGGAAATTTCCGCAATCCTCAAGGAGCAGATCAAGAATTTTGGCCAGGAGGCCGAGGTCTCTGAGGTCGGCCAAGTGCTTTCGGTCGGCGACGGCATCGCCCATGTCTACGGCCTCGACAACGTGCAGGCCGGCGAGATGGTCGAGTTCGAGAGCGGCGTGCGAGGCATGGCGCTCAACCTCGAAAGCGACAATGTCGGCATCGTGATCTTCGGCACCGACCGCGAGATCAAGGAAGGCCAGACCGTCAAGCGGACCGGCGCCATCGTCGACGTGCCGGTCGGCAAGGGCCTGCTCGGCCGCGTGGTCGACGCGCTCGGCAATCCGATCGACGACCGGGGTCCGATTCAGGGCGAGCGCCGGCGCGTCGACGTCAAGGCGCCCGGGATCATCCCGCGCAGATCGGTTAGTGAGCCGATGGCGACCGGGCTCAAGGCGATCGACGCGCTGATCCCGATCGGCCGCGGCCAGCGCGAGCTGATCATCGGCGACCGCCAGACCGGCAAGACCGCCATCGCGCTCGACACGATCTTGAATCAGAAATCACTCAATGCCTCGAACGATGAGAAGATCAAGCTGTACTGCGTCTACGTCGCCGTCGGACAGAAACGCTCCACCGTCGCGCAGTTCGTCAAGGTTCTGGAGGAGAATGGCGCGCTCGACTATTCCATCATCGTTGCGGCGACGGCGTCCGATCCGGCGCCGATGCAGTTTCTGGCGCCGTTTTCCGGTTGCGCGATGGGCGAATATTTCCGCGACAACGGCATGCACGCGGTGATCATCTACGATGATCTCTCAAAGCAAGCGGTGGCCTATCGCCAGATGTCGCTGTTGCTGCGTCGGCCGCCGGGGCGCGAGGCCTATCCCGGCGACGTGTTCTATCTGCACTCGCGGCTGCTGGAGCGCGCGGCGAAGATGAACGAGGACCACAAATCAGGCTCGCTCACCGCGCTGCCGGTGATCGAAACGCAGGCCAACGATGTGTCGGCCTATATCCCGACCAACGTCATCTCCATCACCGACGGCCAGATCTTTCTCGAGACCGATCTGTTCTACCAGGGAATCCGTCCGGCCGTGAACGTCGGGCTCTCGGTGTCGCGGGTCGGCTCTGCGGCGCAGACCAAGGCGATGAAAAAAGTGGCCGGCCGCATCAAGGGGGAGCTCGCGCAATACCGCGAGATGGCGGCATTCGCCCAGTTCGGCTCCGATCTCGATGCCACCACGCAGCGCCTGCTCAACCGCGGCTCGCGGCTGACCGAGCTGCTCAAGCAGCCGCAATTCTCGCCGCTGCGCATGGAGGAGCAGGTCGCCGTCATCTATGCCGGCGTCAACGGCTATCTTGATCCGATCCCGGTCGAGCGGGTGCGAGCCTTTGAGGAAGGCTTGCTGACGACGCTGCGCGGCCAGCACTCCGATATTCTTGGCGCCATCCGCGATTCGCGCGATCTCGACGAAGCGACCGCAGGCAAGCTCAAGGGCGTGGTCGACGGTTACGCAAAGACGTTCGCGTGATGACGCATGGACAGACCAAATTCCGTCATCCCGAGGCGCTCGGCGCGCAGCGCCGAGCCTCGGATGACGACGGCCCCGGCGCCTCGGCCGGCATCCTTCGAGGGCCGCTGCGCGGCCACCTCAGGATGACGGAATAGAGCCCGACATGCCTTCCCTCAAGGACCTGCGAAACCGCATCGCCGCCACCAAGGCGACGCAGAAGATCACCAAGGCCATGCAAATGGTGGCCGCTTCAAAGCTGCGTCGTGCCCAGGCGGCGGCCGAAGCGGCACGGCCTTACGCCGCGAGGATGGAGAAGGTGCTGGGCAATATCGCGGCCTCGGTGACCGGCCTCGATACGGCGCCGCGACTGCTGCGGGGTACCGGCAGCGATCGCGTGCATCTCCTGCTCGTCTGCACCGCCGAACGCGGCCTATGCGGGCCGTTCAACACCGCCATCGTCCGGCTCGCGCGCGAGCGCGCCACCGCGCTCATGAGCGAGGGCAAGGACGTCAAGTTCTTCTGCGTCGGCCGCAAGGGTTACGACCAGTTGCGACGGCTGTACGGCTCACAGATCGTCGAGCATGTCGACCTGCGCGCGGTGCGCGCGCTGCATTTCGAGCACGCCAAGATGATCGCCGAGAAGGTCATTGCGCTGTTCGACAAGTTCGAGTTCGACGTCTGCACGCTGTTCTTCTCGCGCTTCCGTTCGGTCATTGCACAAATTCCCACGGCGCAGCAGATCATTCCGCCGGTGTTCGACGCCAAGGTGGCTGATGCGCTGGGCGGCGCGGTCTACGAATTCGAGCCCGAGGCCGAGGATATTCTGGCCGATCTCTTGCCGCGCAACATCGCGGTGCAGATATTCCGCGCGCTTCTGGAGAACGCCGCTTCGTTCTATGGCGCGCAGATGTCGGCGATGGACAACGCCACGCGCAACGCCGGCGACATGATCCGCCGGCAGACGTTGTTCTACAACCGCACCCGTCAGGCAATGATCACCAAGGAACTGATTGAGATTATCTCTGGAGCCGAGGCGCTTTAAATCGGCACGCCAGCAAAGCTAAGGACCACGTATGGCTAAAGCAGTCGGACATATCACTCAAGTCATCGGCCCTGTTGTCGACGTGCATTTCGACGATAACTTGCCGCCGATCCTCAACGCTCTGGAGACCCAGAACCAGGGCCGTCGTCTCGTGCTCGAAGTCGCCCAGCAACTTGGAGAAAACACGGTGCGTACCGTCGCCATGGACATCAGTGACGGGCTGGTGCGCGGCCAGGAGGTGATTGACACGGGCTCGCCGATCTCGGTGCCCGTCGGCGACGGCACGCTCGGCCGCATCATCAACGTCATCGGCGAGCCGGTGGACGAGGCCGGCCCCGTGGAGCACGAGGAGCGCCGCGCTATTCATCAGCCGACGCCAGCCTACACGGATCAGTCGACCGAGGCGCAGGTCCTGGTCACCGGGATGAAGGTCGTCGATCTGCTGGCGCCCTACGCCAGGGGCGGCAAGATCGGACTGTTCGGCGGCGCCGGCGTCGGCAAGACCGTCACCATCATGGAACTGATCAACAACGTGGCGAAGGCGCACGGCGGCTACTCGGTATTCGCCGGCGTCGGCGAGCGCACGCGCGAAGGCAACGACCTCTATCACGAGATGATCGAGTCCGGTGTCAACAAGGACCCGAAGAAGAACAACGGCTCGGTGGCGGGCTCGAAATGTGCGCTGGTCTACGGCCAGATGAACGAGCCGCCCGGCGCGCGCGCCCGTGTCGGGCTGTCCGGCCTCACCGTCGCCGAATATTTTCGCGACCAGGGCCAGGACGTGCTGTTATTCATCGACAACATTTTTCGGTTCACGCAAGCCGGCTCGGAGGTCTCCGCCCTGCTAGGGCGCATCCCCTCGGCGGTGGGTTATCAGCCTACGCTCGCCACCGACATGGGCGCGCTGCAGGAGCGCATTACCACGACGCACAAAGGCTCGGTCACCTCGGTGCAGGCCATCTACGTCCCGGCCGACGACCTGACCGATCCCGCCCCGGCGACGTCGTTCGCGCATCTCGACGCCACCACTGTGCTGTCGCGCTCGATCTTCGAGAAGGCGATATTCCCCGCTGTCGATCCGCTCGACTCGACCTCGCGCATGCTCGATCCGCGCGTGGTCGGCGAAGAGCATTACAGTGTCGCGCGTCAGGTGCAGGCCATTCTGCAGCGCTATAAATCGTTGCAGGACATCATCGCCATCCTTGGCATGGACGAGCTGTCGGAGGAAGACAAGCTGACGGTCGCCCGCGCGAGGAAGATCGAGCGATTCCTGTCACAGCCCATGCATGTGGCCGAGGTGTTCACCGGACTGCCCGGCGTGTTCGTGCAGCTCGAGGATACGATCCGCGGCTTCAAGGATTTGTGCGGGGGCAAATACGATTATTTGCCCGAGGCCGCCTTTTACATGGTCGGCACCATCGAGCAGGCGGTCGACAAGGGCAAGAAACTTGCGGCCGAGGCGGCGTAGAGGCGAATGGCGAAACGACGAATAGCGACCATCGAGCGACGTTATCAGGTCGGATCGTCGCTCCGCGGCTCGCAATGACGGTTCGGCAAATCAACCCGATCTCAAAACGCTAGGAATTTCTTTTCCATTCGCCACCAGTTCCAGGAACGACGCAGAAAGCGATGGCTCAGCTTCACTTCGAATTCATCTCGCCCGAACGCGTGCTGTTTTCCGGCGAAGTGGACCAGGTCGATTTGCCCGGCGTCGAAGGCGACATGGGTATATTGGCCGACCACGCGCCGTTGGTGACCGCGCTGCGGCCGGGTGTCGTCACGATCTACAGGGGCGGCAGTCGCGAACTCATTGTCGTCATCGGCGGCTTTGCCGAAGTCAGCCCCGCCGGGCTGACCATCCTCGCGGACCACGCGCAGCCGCAGGACAATTACGATGTCGCGCTGCTGGCCGCCGAGATCAAGGACGCCGAGGAAGATGTCGCCGATGCGACAGATGAGGCGCAGCGCGACAAGCTCGCTCATCGGCTTGAGCAGTTGAAGGCGTTGCAGGCGGCACTGGCGCAGTAGCACGTCTCGCCATCGCGGCGCGCGAAACGAAACGAAACGAAACGAAACGAAACGAAACGACCGAACAGAAAGCGTCCTTGCCAGGCCGTCGTGCCGGCTGGGCTCATGACACCGCGAAAACTCAGGCGAATTTCGCGAACTCTTTCACCACGCGCTCGTAGATGGCGCGCTTGAACGGCACCACAAGGTCCGGAAGATTGCACATCGGCTCCCAGCGCCAGGCGGAAAACTCGGCGTGCGCCGTGCCGCCGGGATGGGCGATATCGATTTCGCCGTCGGAACCGATAAAGCGTACGGCGAACCATTTCTGGGTCTGGCCGCGATAGCGGCCATTCCATGCCTGTCCGATGAGATTGGGCGGAATGTCGTAATTGAGCCATTCGGCTATTTCACCGAGCCGCTCCACCGAACCGATGTTGGTTTCCTCGCGCAGTTCGCGCAATGCCGCCGGCCACGGCTGTTCCCCGGCATCGATGCCGCCCTGCGGCATCTGCCAAGCGTGAACCGAGTCCACGTGCTCCGGTCCGTCGATGCGACGGCCGATGAAGGCGAGCCCGTCGCGATTGAGCGCCATGATGCCGACGCAAGGGCGATAAGGCAGGGAGCCTGAGGACATGAGCGGCTTCTCGGGAGGTGGAAATCGGCGAAAGAGAGATCAAAATCAGAGATTGGCAGTGCGAGGTTGGAACACAAGGCTTTCAAAGCAAAGATCGCTCATTTCCCGATCTTCGAATTCCAGCTTCGGAATTCCCGTTCTCCGGATCAACTTGGCTTGTCCTTCATGGCAACTGCGGTGATCGGGACCAGAAGCACGCCGCGGCTTGCCGCCGATTTTACCCAATTGGCAATACGGGCGATCGATACCGGCAGCGCCGAGGCAAAGCCGACCGCGACGTGGCGCTGGCGCGCCGTCGCCTCCAGACGATCCAGGGCGCGATCGATTTCGCCGGGTGCGGCAACCGAATCAAGGGTCGCTGCCTGGGCGAACGGCAGGTTATTTGCTCCGGCAACACGGCCGGCGACGCTCCTTGGATTGGAACCATCGTCGACAAAGATCAGGCCGCGCCCGGCGATTTCGCGCAGGATCGGACCGAATGCCTGCTCGGAAGCGGTGAAGCGCGCTCCCATCATGTTGATGAGCCCGACATAGCCTTGAAATCGGCTCATCAGCCAATGCAGGCGCACGATATTCTGTTGCGGTGTGAGCGAGGTAAGAAGCGTTTGCGGCCCTGAATCGTTGTCAGGATAGTCGAATGGCTCCATAGGCGCTTCGAGCAGGACCTCGTGGCCTTGCTGGCGCGCGCGCGCGACCCACGTGGCGTCGTTTGCATACGGAATGAAAGCAAGCGTTACCGGACCCGGAAGATCGGCAAGAGCGTCGGTCGTATCCTTGGCGCTGACGCCGAGTCCGCCGACAATAAGAGCGATCCGTGGCGCGTCGGGCTTGCCCGGCAGGGCTTTCACCGGCTGGGCGAACGCATCCGCGGGGCGGGTGCCGTCCGCGGCGATTTTCGGGATCGCGCCTTGCGGCGTCATTTCGACGAACTTCTGGTCGACCGGCGGAACTGGTGACGATTTGGACTGGTCGGCGGGAGCCGGGATCGTCACCTCCTGATGGGCGCCCGTTGTGCCGTTGATGATGTTGATCGTAGTCGTGCCCGGCGCAGGTGCCCTCTTTTGCTGGCTGGCGGTTCCTTGCACTGATGCCGGACCGAAATATCGGCCGGGGCCCGCTTGTCCGGCCGCTATTCCGTGCACGGCTGCCGTCGCGGATTTTTTTGCCGCAGGCTGGACCGGGATCGGGGCAATCGCCATCGGCTCGCCGCCCAGCGGATCGTTGCCAACGGCCGCCCACAGCACAAACACGACCAGAAACAGGCCAAGCGCTCCGGCAACGATAGGCAGCACCGGAACGCGAATCGCCCGGCGAGACTTCCTTCGCTGCTGGCCAAGCGGGGCGGTCAAGTCATCCGCCGCCATCGCCCGCCCCCTCGCCAATCGCTGCCGCGCGAATCATGCCGTGAGTCTATCACGCCGGGTCAAAGGCCGGTCGCAAACGAACCTGGAGTGCGGCCTGTCGGGGCAAGAGGTTGGATCAAAAACAGTCGGGGCGGCTCGCGCCGCCCCGACTGCATTGCCCGGAATTTGCTTTTGCTTCAGTTCGGTATCGGGGTTTTCGGATTGGGCGGAAAGGCCGCATTGGTCGCCGTTCCGCGCAACAGATCGATCGCTTCCTGCAGCGCCTTGTCATTCTTCTCGTCCGGCGGCACGTAGGACTGCGAACCCTCCTCCTCATGACCCGTGGCCGCGAGATGGCCGGGGAGGGAAGCCTCACCCTTGGTATCGGTCTCGCCTTTCAGCGCGACGGGCACCTCCTCCAGCACTCTGATGTCGGGTACGATGCCCTTGGCCTGGATGGAGCGGCCGGACGGGGTGTAGTAGCGCGCCGTGGTCAGCCGCAGCGCGCCATTGTCGGCGCCCAGCGGAATAATGGTCTGCACCGAACCTTTACCGAATGAACGGGTGCCGATCAGGGTCGCGCGTTTGTGGTCCTGCAAGGCGCCGGCGACGATTTCCGAAGCCGATGCCGAACCGCCATTGATCAGCACGATCAGCGGCTTGCCGCCGGTCAGGTCGCCGTTCGGCCGGGCGTCAAAGCGCTGCGTTTCGTCGGCGTTGCGGCCGCGCGTGGACACGATCTCGCCTTTGTTGAGGAAGTCGTTGGCGACCATAATCGCCTGATCAAGAAGACCGCCGGGATTATTGCGCAGATCGAGGATATAGCCCTTGATCTTGTCGGCGCCGAGCTTGGCCTTCAGATCGGAGATCGCGCCCTTCAACCCGTCGCCCGTTTGTTCGTTGAATTGGGTGATGCGGATATAGCCGACGTCGCTGCCTTCGGCATGCGAACGCACCGATTTCACGTGAATGATGTCGCGTGTGATCGTCAGCACGATCGGCTTGTCGGCGCCCTTGCGTATGATCGTGAGCTTGATCTTGCTGTTGACCGGCCCGCGCATCTTGTCGACGGCCTGGTTCAGCGTCATGCCCTGCACCGACTCGTTGTCGAGCATGGTGATGATGTCGTTGGCCTGCACTCCGGCCTTGGCCGCGGGCGTGTCGTCGATCGGTGCGACCACCTTGATCAACCCGTTTTCCATGGTGACCTCGATGCCGAGACCGCCGAACTCGCCGCGGGTCTGCACCTGCATGTCGCGGAAGCTGTTCGGGTCCATGTAGCTGGAATGGGGATCGAGCCCCGTCAGCATGCCATTGATCGCCGATTCGATGAGCTTCTTGTCGTTGGGCTTGTCCACGTAATCGGCGCGCACGCGTTCAAACACGTCGCCGAACAGGTTGAGGTCCTTATAGGTATCCGACGACGATGCTGCCTTGGCGCTGGAGCCGATCAGCAGCGAGTGTGGCTGAACCACCAGCAGCGTTACTGCGGCTCCGGCCAGTGCACTGAGGAGAATCAGAGGGGTCTTGCGCATCATCCGCGAACCTTTTCGCCTTGGTTTGTCGCCCACCACGGGCTGGGGTCAATGGGAGCGCCGTCCTTGCGGAACTCCACGTAGAGCACAGGTTGTTTCGATCCGGTCGCGACGGCAGCAGACACCTGTGGTTCGCCGCCCATCACCGCTACGGGTTCTCCAGTCAGTACGAACTGTCCGAGATCGACGGATATCCGCTCCATCCCCGCCAATAACACATGATAGCCGCCCCCGGCGTTGAGGATCAAGAGTTGCCCATAGCTGCGAAATGGTCCGGCGTAAACTACCCAACCGTCGCACGGCGCGGTGATCTCGGCCCCGGCGTGGGTCGCGATCGACAAGCCCTTCTGAGTTCCACCGCTGCCGTCGGGCGTACCAAATTCTCGGACCGGCACGCCGTTGACGGGCAGATGCAGCCGTCCGCGCTCATCGGCGAAGGCTATTGCCGGAGCCAACCGTCCGGGATCGCTCAAGGCCGCGAGATCATGCCCGATAGTGTCCTTGCCGGCGGCGCTGGCGGCGCGGGCCGCACGGGTCGCGGGATCGAGGTCAACCTCAAGCTTCGCTATCAGTTCCTGCAGAGTGCCAACTCGCTGCGCCAAGTCGGCGGCGCGCTGTTGTTCGCTTGCGAGCGCCTGCTCGGCAGCCGCCTGCTTCTTTTGTCGCGCCTCGATGAGCATGTTCAGGCGCAATTGCTCGGTCGCGAGCTGCTTGAGGTTTTGCGACAGCACCTCCCGCTCGGCGACGATGTCGGCTCGCACGTGCGACAGGTCGTTGAGATCGCTGGCGATGGCATCGGCCTCCGCCCGCATGTCGGGAACGACGGCGCCGAGGGTGATGGCCGTGCGCAATGCTTTCAGTGCGTCCTCGGGCCGCACCAGCAAGGCCGGCGGCGGCAAGCGCCCGACGCGCTGCAGGGCGGCGAGCACCTCGACGATTTGGCTGTGTCGCGCGTCGAGCGATTTCTGAAACACCTGTTGGCGCTGGTCGAGCGATCGCAGCCGTGCCTGCGTCGAGTCGATCTGGGACTCGACGTCGCGGACGCGCGCTGCCGAGTCGATGAGCTGCCGGCTGAGCGCGCGCCGGTCCTCTGCAAGGGCGTCGATTTCGATCTTGAGCTTGGCTTGGCTATCGGCCGACTGGCGCTGCTGGGCGCGCGCGGCATCGAGTTCCTGATGGTGTTGCGCGATCGCAGCTTCTGCCGGGATGGCCTGTTGGGTTGTCGCGGTCGATGGCGCCGCCGCCCGCGCGGGACCGATCGCCGCCTGCGTGGGTGGCGTTTGGGCGTGGGCCGCCAAATGAGTTCCCAGCGGCAGCGCCAACGCCAACGCCGGGCCGAGCAGAAGGCGCGGATCGGTTGGGCGCGACCGTCGGAGAATCATGCAGCTCACGGTAAAGGCCGGTCTCGAGTAGTCAGGAAAAAGCAATGTTTGGACCAGAGTAAGACGCGTCCGGTAGCCAGCGTCACAATTCAGTGAAACCTGATTAAGAAGAATTAAGGGCATTCACGCCCGATGGTAGGGGTGGCCGGCGAGGATGCTGGTGGCGCGATAAAGCTGTTCAAGCAGCATGACGCGCACCAGTTGGTGCGGCCAAGTGGCCGCTCCGAAGGCGAGCGCGAGATTGGCCCGCGCACAGAAGCTCGGCGCCAATCCGTCAGCGGCGCCAATGACGAAGCACACTGCGGGACGGGTTTCTCCGCGCCAATCCCGCAGCAGCGTCGCCAGCTTGGTGCTGTCGAGGTTCTCGCCGCGCTCGTCCAAAACGACGATGGTCGCCCGCTCTGGAATGACGTTGGCGATCGCAATCGACTCCTCGACGCGCCGCCGCTCGGCGTCCTGCGCCCGGCTCTCGCGAATCTCGATCGTCTCGAAGTCGCCCATGCCGAGCGCGCGTCCGACCGCCTGCGCGCGTTTTTGATAGCTCGCCGCCAGTTCCCTCTCCGGTCCCTGCTTCAGGCGGCCGACCGCAATGACGATGACGCGCATGCTACGTCATCTCCGCACGTGGGCCGTGGACCGGGCTGCCTCGGGCCGGACCCATGGCTCGGCCACGCAGCGTCAGCCGGCGCGCTGCGCCGCAGCGCCGCCTATCCACATTCTTTCGAGATTGTAGAAATCCCGCGCTTCGGGTCGAAAGACGTGGACAATAACGTCCCGCGCGTCGATCAGGACCCAGTCGCAATGTGGCACGCCTTCCACCCGAGCCGCTATCCCGACCTTTTTCAGGTCCTCCACGATCCGGTCGGCGACGGATCCGACGTGGCGCTGCGACCGGCCCGACGAAACTACCATGTAGTCGCCGATCGACGATTTCTGCCGCAAATCGATGGTGAGGGTATTCTCGGCCTTCATCTCGTCCAGGCGCGAGAGGATCAGATGGAGGATCTCCTCGGCGTCAAAACGCCTTCTGGAGACTGCTTCGGGCGCGCGATGATGGGCCCGAAAAGTGGCAGGCGTGGACAGGGGTCCTTTTCCTTTCGCTCCAAACGCTCTCCGGTCGGGTCACCCGATCCGGAGCCTCACTAAGATAGGCACGGGCGGCTAACAGTTTCAACCGCTTCGCGACGTTCTGCTCGGCAGCCCCCGTGCGGCTCGTAATGCGGTCGACGAAAGTGGAGATTTGAGCCCATGCAGGTAAATCCAGGCTGGCGGTTTTCGTTTCGGCAACGATGAGGCGTCCGTTTCGCTGACGCGGACCCGCGCCAGGGCCTGGCCGGCGGCGCTGGCAGTCGCATAAAGGCTTGGCCCAAGCCGATCCACGATCGCGATCGGGATCAGTGTCGCGATCTCGCGCCATCTCTGCCAGCGATGAAAACTGCGCAGATTATCGGCGCCCATGATCCAGACAAACCGCACCGTGGGGCACCGGCGCACCAGGTAGGAGACGGTCTGATAGGTGTAATGGCTGCCAAGTTGCGCTTCGAAATCGGTCACATCGATGCGTGGATGGTGGGCAAGCGCGCGTGCGGCGGCCACGCGTTGGCATAACGGCGCTAATCCGCTCGTGTCCTTGAGCGGATTGCCGGGAGTGACCAGCCACCACACCCGATCAAGGCCAAGCCGCCGCATCGCCAGCAGACACGCGGCGCGATGCGCCGCATGAGCCGGATCGAAGGTGCCGCCGAACAGTCCGATGCGCATGCCGGGCGCATGTGGCGGCAGCGTCACCAGGCTGCCGGCAGCCGAGCGCGCGCCAGGGGACTCGCAACTCATGACCCTCAGAAAAGTCCCCCTCCCCGGCATGTCCGCTGAGATTGTTTCGCCTCGTCAGCCCGATGAATACGGTGCGGACAGCCCTTTACGGCCTAGTCTGGCCGTTGCCGTGTATGCGGTACTTGAAACTGGTGAGTTGCTCAATGCCGACCGGCCCCCGGGCGTGCAGGCGTCCGGTTGCAATGCCGATCTCGGCGCCAAAGCCGAACTCGCCGCCATCGGCAAATTGAGTGGAAGCATTATGCAGCACGATGGCCGAATCCACTTCGCCGAGGAACTTGTCGGCCGCTTTTTTATCCTCTGTGACGATCGCGTCGGTGTGATGCGAACCGTAACGTTCAATATGGGCGATGGCGGCCTCGACGCCGTCGACGACGCCCGCCGTTATAATTGCGTCGAGGTATTCGGTGCCCCAGTCGGCCTCCCTGGCCGGCTTGACGCGACCGTCCACCGCCTGAACGGCAGCGTCGCCGCGAACCTCGCACCCGGCATCGATCAGCGCGGTGACCAAGGGCTTGAGCAATCTGGCCGCCCCGGAGCGATCGACCAGCAAGGTCTCGGCCGCGCCGCACACGCCGGTGCGACGCATTTTGGCATTGAGCACGATAGCTTTGGCCATGGGGAGCTTGGCCTTGCCGTCGACATAGACGTGGCATACGCCCTCCAGATGGGCGAAGACCGGTACGCGTGCCTCGGTCTGCACGCGGCCGACCAGGCTCTTGCCACCGCGCGGAATAAGCACGTCGATTGACCCTTCAAGTCCGGCAAGCATCATGCCGACGGCTTCGCGATCGCGTGTCGGTACAAGTGCAATCGCCGCGGCGGGCAGGCCTGCCGCCGCGAGGCCGGCAACCAGTGCAGCATGGATTGCCTGCGACGAACGGAAGCTTTCGGAACCGCCTCGCAGGATCACCGCATTGCCGGCCTTCAGGCAGAGGGCGCCAGCGTCTGCCGTGACGTTCGGTCGGCTCTCGTAAATCACGCCGACAACGCCGAGCGGAACCCGCACGCGCTCGATCCGCATGCCGTTGGGGCGCCGCCACGAGGCCATCACGCTGCCGATGGGGTCCTTGAGCCGACGGATTGCTTCGAGGCCGGCGGCCATGCCGTCAATCGCCCTCGCGTCGAGCGTCAAACGATCGACAAAGGCAGCGCTGGCTTTCTCGGAGCTTGCCTGGGCCACGTCCTTCGCGTTGGCGGCCAAGATCGCGGCGCGGGACCCGCGAAGGGCCTTGGCCATGGCACCAAGCGCTTGATTCTTCTGGCGATCCGGAGCGAGTGCAAGCACGCGCGCGGCTGCACGCGCGTCGCGACCGATCGCGCGCATTGTCGCCGCCAGGCCTTCGGGGCTTTGCAGGGCCCTGATTGGGGCGTTCATGACCTCGATTCACATGCCATTGTCGAGTTCCTAACATGTTTGCGGCCATCGGGCGAGGCGAATGCAAGATGGGAATGATCCGCAGCGATTCACAGCAATGTCGTAGGCGTGGCGGAGAATGGGGGAACCTCGGCTGGGGCGCGCTGTTGCATTGGTAAACGTACCAAGAATGCAACTCCCGGAGGTCGCAATGGAACCAGCAAAGCAGCGCCGCGTGGGCGGCCTGCCGAAGTCGCTTCCGGTTGGCTCGGTGTACGTGGTGGAGGGTTGGGGTGGGGAACTCGGCCGACTTCGGGTCTCCTCGCGTTACCTCCTCACTCCGAAGGGGCGCCGGATCGAGCTTCCGGTCGAGCTTGGCACGGGAATCGCCCAGGCGCCTCCCCGGCGGGTCCGGGATGGCCGTCTTGGCGGGCATTGTGGAGGGGGCGAAAAAAATATTTTGCGTCGGCAAAAAAATCTTCGCTCCAGCCGGAACCACCAATAGGCGGCGGCGTTGGATTTGCAGCGCCGGGCGAAGCCCCCCAGCCCCTCACCCTCAATCACCCGGCGTCGAACCCCGGCCGCGTTAGCGGTCGGGGTTTTCCTTTGTGGGGTGCGCCCGCAGGGTCCGTATGCAGCGGCGGGTGCATGTCGGGCGGCCCCGCGGCGAGGCGACCAATGCGTCCTCGTGTGGCGGTTCAGAAGTCCGCATCATTCCTGCCGCGACCTCGTCATGCGGAGTTCTGAACCAAAGCCACACGAGATCAATAAATTGCTGGTGTCCTTCGATTCCGAAGTTCGCAAACGAGGGTGCCGCATAATGATGCGGACTTCGGAATCGGGACACGAGCCGAAATCACGTGCGGCCGAGCACCAGATCGGTGCGATGGATCATCTCCGCCCGTCCGCTGAAGCCGAGTATCGATGCAATGTCGGATGAGGCCCGCCCTTTGATTTTTTGCGCATCGCCGGCGTCGTAAGCGGACAGGCCGCGGCCGATTTCCGCGCCGTCGGGGCCGCGGATAATGACTGCGTCGCCACGTTCGAAGCTGCCGTCGACGCGCACCACGCCGGCCGGCAGCAGGCTTTTTCCGCGTCGCAATGCCGCCACGGCCCCGGCATCGATGGTAAGAGCGCCCTTGGGCTCGAGCGAGCCGGCAATCCATTTCTTGCGAGCCGTGATCGGGTTCTCCGCCGCGACGAACCAAGTGCGTCGCCCGCCTTCGGCGATCGCGCGCAACGGATGCCGGATGCGGCCCGAGGCGATGATCAGGTGAGTTCCGGCGCCGGTGGCGATCTTGGCCGCCTCGATCTTGGTCTGCATGCCGCCGCGAGAAAACTCGGATGCGGCGGTACCGGCCATGGCCTCGATCTCGGCCGTGATCCGCTCGACGCGTGGGATATGCTTGGGCTTCTGCCGCTTCGATACGGCGCGCTCTGGCGGCGCGTCGTAGAGGCCGTCGACGTCGGACAATAGGACGAGAAGATCGGCGCTGACCATGGTGGCCACGCGCGCGGCAAGTCGATCGTTGTCGCCATAGCGGATTTCGCCGGTCGCAACGGTATCGTTTTCGTTGATGACCGGCACGGCGCGCCATTCCAGAAGCTTGTCGATCGTCGATCGCGCATTGAGGTAGCGCCGCCGCTCTTCGGTGTCGCCGAGCGTCACCAGGACCTGCCCCGCGGCGATGCCATGCCGTGCCAGCGCTTCCGTCCATGTGCGTGCGAGCACGATCTGGCCGACGGCGGCGGCGGCCTGACTGTCCTCGAGTTTCAAGGCACCCGGCCGCAACTTGAGCACGGCGCGACCGAGCGCAATGGCGCCGGAAGAGACGACGAGGAGGTCGCGCTTGCGCCCATGCAGCGCAGCGAGATCCGAAACCAGCGAATGAAGCCACGCTTCCTTGAGCGCGCCGGCCTCGGAGTCGACGAGGATCGAGGAGCCGACCTTTATGACGATGCGGCGAAACTGATCTAATCGAAAGCTGCTCATGACCGGCAGACGAATGGAGTGAAATCGCGGCGAGATCGTCACGCCCGCGGCGCACGCACTTCTACGCCGGCACGTTTTTCGATCGGCTTGACGACCTCGGTGATGTCGCTCTCCGATCCGAGCTGATCACAGGTGAGCTTGAGCAGCGCGGCGACGGCCTCGATGGCTTCGACGGGCACGCCGAGCGCCTTTGCTTCCGAGATGAACAGGTTCACGTCCTTAAGCATCAAGCCGGCGGTGAATCCCTGATTGAATTTGCGCGGAATGACCACTTCGGGGAATTTCTGCTCGGTCGCGGTGCTGCGTCCCGAGCTGGCGTTGATGACGTCGACCATCGTGCGGGGATCGAGCCCGGCCTTGACGCCGGTGACGAACGATTCCGAGGTCGCCACGGTCGCCGCGGCGGACAGGACGTTGTTGCAGAGCTTCATCGTTTGCCCGGTGCCCGGTTTTTCGCCGATGTAGAAGAATTTGCCGATCACCCGAAGTGCCGGTTCGACCGCGTCGACGTCGGCGCGCGGTCCGGACGCCATCACGGCGACCGTGCCCTTTTCGGCCCCGCGCACGCCGCCGCTCACCGGCGCGTCCACCTGGACAATGTTCTTCTCCGCCAGAAGCTTGAAAATGCGCTGCGCCATCACCGAGCCGGTGGTCGAGAGGTCGACGAAGCGACGCACGCGCTTGCCTTCGATCACGCCGTCCGGCCCGGTCGCCACCTTGAGCACGATGTCGGGTGTCGGCAGGCTCGCCATCACGGTCTCGGCGGCGTCCGCCACCTCCCTGGGCGAGCGTGCCGCCATCGCGCCAAGCGCGGCGATGTTGCCGATCGCCTCCTGACGCACGTCATAGACGGTGACCTTGTGCCCGGCCTCGACCAGCCGCCGCGCCATGTGCGCGCCCATATTGCCGAGACCGATGAAGCCGATATCCATGGAGTTTCTCCCGACTTTCCCCTCCCCCTTGTGGGGAGGAGCTAGGGATGGGGGTGGCGAGGCGACGAACAGCTGTCAAGACTATCCTGATAGCTTCCGACCTCCACCCTATCCTGCCCATAAGGGGCAGGATAATTGTCGGTGCACGCCCCGCATGGCAAGGCGGTCGGAATTGTGGGCGAACTGGAAGCGGAGGCGGGCATGAAAAGGCTGAAGGGATCGCGCTCCCATCATGAGGCGGGAATCGTCGAACTCGCCGCCGACCGCGAGCTGCATTGAATGCGTCGTCGTAGCCCGGAAGCGAAACGCGGGGACGATTGTGCGGCTCACACGACGCTCCCCGATATCGCTGCGCTTATCCGGCCTAGGGCGGCGGGGAGACAATTTCTGAGCAGACAATTTCTTGCTTGAAGCCGGAACAGACCTTAGATTCAAGCGGAGGAGCGGAATTATGCTTACGGTTTCACTGCCGACTGCCATTGAGAAAAGACTGATCGAACTGGCTAAGAGCCGGGGTCTATCTGAAGGCGAATTGGCGCGCGAGCTGATCGAGGCCAGCATTGAAGACCTCGACGATATGCAGATGGTCGCTGACCGTCTGGAGAACCGTCAAACCCCACTGACCGCCGAACAAGCACGGAAAGCCCTTGGGCTGGACGATTGAATACGATCCTGGGGCAATCCGCGACCTCAACAAGTTGAATCGCTCGATCAGGTCGGAAGTTTTCCGCTACATGCAGGAACGGATCGCCCAAGCCGAGAGCCCGCGCAATTTCGGCAAAGCGCTGCGCCACGAGAAGTTCGGCTTGTGGCGTTATCGGATTCGAGATTTCCGCGTCATTTGCGAACTACAGGACGCCCGTCAAGTCGTGCTGGTGGTCGGCGTCGGTCATCGCCGGGACGTGTACAGGTAGAGGCAGTGAGCGTAGCCCGGATTGCGTCTTCGCAATCCGGGAGCAGCGCGGACGCCGCAACGCCGATTCCCCGGCTTGCGAAGGCGCAAGCCGGGCTACTTGCTGCGGTCGGCATTCCGCTCCCCTTGTGGGAAGGATTTGGGGTGGGGTGGAGCGGTGGTACGCTATGGCCTCTGACACGTCTCGCCGAACCCACTCCCTACCCTCCTCCACAAGGGCGGGGGAGGGAACAAGTCTCGAACTCTTTCCGCACCTTTTCGGTGTGCTCGCCCAGCGCCGGCACAGGCCCGTAGAGCCGCGATTGGCCGCGGTGCTGCACGGCGGGCGCCGGATAGCAGACCGGACCCGATGGCGTGCCGACGCTGATGCGGCGCAGATGCGGATGATGCGAGAGGTCGGCCGGCGTGTTGACGCGCGCGAAGGCGATACCGGCCGCGGCGAGTTTTCGTTCGAGCTCTTCGGCTCCGAGCTTGGCGAACACAGTGCCGACGCGACCGTCGGTCTCGGCACGGCGCTTGATGCGCTCGACGTTGGTGGCGAAGGCCGGATCGGCGGCAAGCACTGGGTCATCCAACACCTGTGATGCGAGCGCCCGCCATTCACGGTCGCTTTGAATCGAGATCAGGATGTCGATGCCGTCACGGCTGCAAAATGTGCCGTAGGGCGAAATCGAGGTATGGGCAAGGCCCATGCGCCGCGGCGGCGAACCGGCCTCCTGCTGCAGCAGCGGCACGGTCATCCAGTCGGCCATGGCGTCGAACATCGAGATCGAGAGTTCGGCGCCTTTGCCGGTGCGCCCTCGTCCGATCAGCGCCTCCAGGATCGCCTCATAGGCGTTCATGCCCGAGGCGATGTCACACACCGAGACGCCGACGCGCGCCGGCGTGGCGGTGCCGGTGATCGACGCGAGGCCCGAATCCGCCTGGATCAGCATGTCATAGGCTTTGCGGCCGGCGTAGGGTCCGCTGTCGCCATAGCCGGTGATGGAGCAGCAAATCAGGCGCGGATGCCTGCGGCTCAGTTCGGCGGTGCCGAAGCCCAGCTTCGCCGCGGAACCGGGCTTGAGGTTCTGCACAAACACGTCGGCATTTGCGATCATGGCCGCGAGCAACGCCTTGTCGTCTGCCTGGTCGAGATCGAGCACGACCGATTCCTTGCCGCGATTGAGCCAGACGAAATAGCTGCATTCGCCATGGACCAGGTCGTCGTAACCGCGGGCGAAATCGCCCTCCGGCCGTTCGATCTTGATAACCCGCGCGCCCGCATCGGCGAGCCGGCAGGTGCACATCGGCGCAGCGACGGCCTGTTCGAGCGAAACGACGAGGAGGCCTTCGAGCGGACGCGACATCTCAGTATGACCGGGGCAGGCCGAGCACATGCTCGGCGATATAGGACAGCACCAGATTGGTCGAGATCGGCGCCACCGTGTAGAGCCGGGTCTCGCGAAATTTGCGTTCAATGTCGAATTCCTCGGCAAAGCCGAATCCGCCGTGGGTCTGCACGCACATATCGGCAGCGGCCCAGGAGGCCTCCGCGGCAAGGTGCTTGGCCATATTGGCCTCGGCACCGCACTCCTTGCCGGCTTCGTAGAGCGCGGCGGCCTCGTGCACCATCAGTTCGGCGGCGCGCATGGCGATGTACGAGCGCGCGATGGGAAACTGCACACCCTGGTTCTGGCCGATGGGCCGGCCGAAAACCACCCGCTCGCCGGCATACGCCGCGGCCTTGTTGATGAACCACTTGGCGTCGCCGATGCACTCGGCGGCAACGAGAATGCGCTCGGCATTCAAGCCGGAGAGGATATAGCGAAACCCTTCGCCCTCATTGCCGATGAGGTTGTCCGCCGGCACCCGCATGTCCTCGAAAAACACTTCGGTAGTGGCGTGGTTCATCATGGTACGAATCGGGCGGACGGTCAGGCCGTGGCCCTTGGCCTGGCGCATGTCGACGATAAACACCGAAAGGCCGCCGGTGCGCGACTTCGCCTGCTCGCGCGCCGTGGTGCGCGCCAAGAGCAGCATGAGATCGGAATGTTCGGCGCGCGACGTCCAGATTTTCTGGCCGTTGACGACGTAATGAGCGCCGTCGCGCATCGCCGTGGTGCGCAGGCTGAGCGTGTCGGTGCCGGAGGTCGGCTCGGTGACGCCGAACGCCTGCAGGCGCAGTTCGCCGCGCGCGATCGGCGGCAGATAGCGCGCCTTCTGTTCGGCGCTGCCATGACGCAGCAGCGTGCCCATCGTGTACATTTGCGCGTGGCAGGCGGCGCCGTTGCAGCCGGACGCCTGTATTTCTTCCATGATGGCAACGGCGGCGCTCATCGTCAGTCCGCTGCCGCCGTATTCCTCCGGGATCAGAGCGGCGAGAAAGCCGGCTTTCGTGAGCGCAGCGACGAATTCGTCCGGATAGGCGCGTTCGCGATCGAGCGCGCGCCAGTATTCGCCGGGAAAATCCGCGCAGAGCCCGCGCACCGCTTGGCGGATCTGCGCAAGCTCGGCGCTTTCGCTCACGATCTGACCTCGGCCCGGCCGTTGTTGACGGCGATAACGTCGCGCTCGATCACGCGGGTGCGAAAGCTCACCATCGTGCCGTCGCGCCACATCTCGGTACGCAGCGTCTCGCCGGGAAACACCGGCGCGGTGAAACGGCAGGCGAAGGCAACGAGGCGCTGCGGGTCGTAGCCGCACATGGTTTTCAGCACGGCGTGGCCGGCAAAGCCGAAATTGCCCAGTCCGTGCATGATCGGCCGCGGGTAGCCGGCCTGTTTGGCCACCGCCGGCTCGGCGTGCAGCGGATTACGGTCCCCGGAAAGCCGATAGATCAGCGCGGTCTCCGGGCGCGTCGTCAGATCGCAGACCGCATCGGGCGCGCGCGCCGGAATCGGGTGCGGCTCCGGCGCCTGCCGCGGCGGACCGCCGAAACCGCCGTCGGCGCGGCAGAAGGTCGTTTGCGTTACAGTCGCGACAGGCTCGCCGCTCGCCTTGTCGGTGACCTGGCGCTCGGTAAGCACGAGCGCTCCCTTGCCGGCGCCCTTGTCGATCACCTCGACGATGCGCTGCCGGCCGATGACGGTGTTCTGGCCCTTGAGCGGTGCGTGCAGCCGCACGCCCTGTTCGCCGTTGACGATGCGCACCCAATCGATGCCGGTGTCGCGATCGCGGATCCAGAAGCCGGGATGGCCGAGGATGGCGCCCATGGTGGGCAGCACTTTCAGGTTCTTCTCATAGACGAAAGCAAGCTCGTCCTCGTTCAGCGGATCGTGGCCAAGCCCGACGCCGAGCGCGTAGAGAATGCAATCCTTTTCGTCGTAAGTCTGCTCCCGCGGCGGAATCTCGATCGCCATGAGTTTGTCGTAGGAGATGGCCATTGCGTCCCTTTTCTCACACCGGGTCCCACGAAAAGACGTCGCTTGACCGTTCCAGCGGCGTGAACGACGACGCGAACGCTCCCTTGATCTGCGTCGCGATCTTCTCCGGCGTCCAGCCGTCGGAACGATGCAGCGCGCGGATCGGACGTGTCTGGCTGAACAGATAGATTTCGTTGTTGCGCACCGAGAAGATCTGTCCGCTGACGCCGTCGGCGCTGTCGGAGCCGAGATAGACGGCGAGCGGCGCGATTTTCTCTGGCGTCATCTCGCGTAGGCGGGCGACGCGCTCTTTCTCCCCCTCGGTCTCGGCGGGAATCGAATCGATCATCCGCGTCCAGGCAAACGGCGCGATGCAGTTCGAGCGCACGTCAAAGCGCGCCATGTCGAGCGCGATGCCGCGCGACAGGCCGACGATGCCCATCTTCGCCGCCATGTAATTGGCCTGGCCGAAATTGCCGATCAGCCCGGAGGTTGAAGTCATGTGCACAA
Source organism: Xanthobacteraceae bacterium (assembly GCA_030041005.1). Lineage (GTDB taxonomy): Bacteria > Pseudomonadota > Alphaproteobacteria > Rhizobiales > Xanthobacteraceae > BOG-931. The sequence goes on along the minus strand of JASHOR010000086.1, from coordinate 181 downwards.
AGCTGCCGGAATTTTGCTCGCGGAAATGGGTGGCGCAGGCGCGGCTCATGGCGAAGCTGCCGTGCAGGTGCACGGCAATCACGTCCGACCAGTCGGACCAGCTCATGCGATGGAAAATGCGGTCGCGCAGGATGCCGGCGTTGTTGACGAGAATATCAACGCGGCCGAAGGCGTCGATCGC
>JASHOR010000085.1 GCA_030041005.1 Xanthobacteraceae bacterium | reverse complement strand
GGCCAAGCGTCACGCGCACCGCATTGGCCAGCACCTCCACCCCGTGCAGCATGCGGTCGCGCGCGTCGGTGGAAAATCTTACGTCCTTAGCAGCCATGTTTGTTTGCTCCTGGGGGGTTCTTCAGCGCGCCATCACCGGGCTTGACCCGGTGATCCATGCAGCCGGTCCGGCCCCATGGATGGCCGGGTCAAGCCCGGCCATGACGAAGAGTAGGTTCAGGCGATCACGCCCATGATGTCGGATTCTTTCATGATGAGGAGTTCGTCGCCTTCAAGCTTGACCTCGGTGCCCGACCATTTGCCGAACAGCACGCGATCGCCGGCCTTCACGTCCATGGTGATGAGCTTGCCATTCTCATCGCGGCCGCCCGGTCCGACGGCGACTATTTCGCCTTCCTGCGGCTTCTCCTTGGCGGTATCGGGAATGATGATGCCGCCCTTGGTCTTCTCAGTAGCCTCGATGCGTCTGACGACCACGCGGTCATGCAACGGGCGGAATTTCAGTTTTGCCATGATTACTCCGAGGGCCGTTTCGCGCCGCACAGCCGTTCTATGGGATGGAGGAGTTGCTACGGTTTTTCAATAGGTTAGCACTAGCGCGGGTAGAGTGCCAGACCCGCCGCGGACATAGGAGGTTGAGGCCACGCTGTCAAGGCTGCTGGACACTGTGGTTAACGGAGCGGAAAAGACGAGGGCTAACAAAGTGGAAAGGAGCGGGGGCTACAACGCCCTCTGCCGGCTGCCAGAGCCCAGGGCCTCTGCCAATTGGTCACTCCGGCGGCCAAATTCGCCGCCAGAATGGGCCTGTGCGAAAAAAAATGGCACAATATGACAATGGTGGTTCGGGCGCGGGGCGAAGCCACAGATCCGGATGTCAAAACGGCTGCTCAGGGAGAAGCTTCGATGAGGGCGTGGCTGCACGATTTCCGTTTCCTCCCGGCTGCAGCCCTCTTGTGCGTGTTCGGGGCCGGCGGTTGCGCCACCAACCCGCCGCCGGTCGAGGCGTCGGCGCCCCCTCCGGCAGCCGCCCCGGCCATCCCTTCGACGATCCGCCCCGAGGAGATCGTCGGCCGTTGGGGATACGGCTCCTATCATCGGCCGGAAGATCTGGTGCGGACCGAGGCGGCCGCGCGCGTCGCGTGCAGCGAGCCGGTTGTGATTAATCGCGGGCCGACCGGCGGCGTCATGATGTATCTCGCCGACAATGCGCAATTGCAGGAACTGGAGCTCAAAGGCAGCGAAAGCGGCCAGAACTACGTCGGCCCGCCGGGGCCGCCCGGCGGCATGGAGGATCGGCAGATCGTCTCCTTCGATGGCCGCACCATGGTGCTCAAGTGGATGGACCCGGAAGTGGCGGGTCGTTACGGCACGGGAGTCTATGTGCGCTGCGCGCCTGAGGGTACGGCGCGCGCCAGGCGGTCGCCGCCGCGGCCGTTGGCGCCGGGACAGCAATAGATTTCTTACACGGCATCGCTGCAATGCCCGCCCTGCGCGAATTTCTCGTCGGTCCGTGGCGAGCGGTCAGCGTGCTTGGGATCACCGAAATTCTGTCGTGGGGTGCGCTGTTCTATCCCCCGGTGCTCACCGTGCCGCTGATCGCCGCCGACCACGGCTGGAGCAAGGCCTTCGCCATGGGCGGCTTTTCCGTCGGCCTGTTCGTCGGGGGTCTCGTCTCGCGTCAGGTTGGCGGTCTGATCGATCGCTTTGGCGGCCACGTGGTGATGCCGGGCGGCTCGCTGATCGGTGCCGTCGGGCTCCTCGGCCTCGCCTTGGCGCCCGGCGCGTATTCCTATTATGCGGCGTGGATGGCAATCGGCGTCGCCATGGCGGCTTCGCTGTACGACCCGGCTTTCTCCACGCTCGGCCGGATCTTTGGCGGCCAGGCGCGGATACCCATCTCCACGCTGACGCTCGCCGGTGGTTTTGCCTCGACCGTAAGTTGGCCGACCACGCAAATCCTCATCGATCATGTTGGCTGGCGCGGCGCTTATCTGGTGTACGCCGCGCTGTTGGGGCTGGTGGCGGCGCCGTTGCTCGCTTTCGCACTGCCGCGTCAACGCGCGCGCGCCGCGGCCGATGAAAAGCCGCACCGGCAATCAAGCTTCTCGGCGGAGAGCAAGCCGGCAGCGCTCTTGCCGGCGCACGGGCTCGGGTTCCTCCTGGTGGCGACTGCGTTCTCATCTTACGCGTTCGTGCCCTCGGCGCTGTCGGCACAACTGCTCGCCATCTTCGAGCGATTCGGTCTGACGCCCGCGACCGTCGTCGTCATCGGCATGCTGTTCGGGCCGGCGCAAGTCCTGGCGCGCGTGTGCGAACTGTCGTTCGCCCGCCGCACCCATCCGCTGTGGATCGCGCGCTTCTCCGTCGGCCTTTTGGTGGCGGCGTTCGTCCTGCTCCTGCTGCTGCGCTTTTCCGCCCCGTTGGCCGCCTGCTTCGCCGTTATGTATGGGGTGGCAAACGGACTGATGACGATTGCGCGCGGCACCGTGCCGCTGTCGCTGTTCGGCGCCGACGGATACGGCCGGCTTATGGGACGGATCGGCGGTCCATTTCTGGTGGTGCAGGCCGGGGCTCCGGTGTGCATGTCCTACATTGCCGAACGCGCCTCTGATACCGCCGCGCTTGGCGTGGCCGGTGCGTTCGCTGCCGCGGCGCTGCTGTGCTTTGCCGCAATTCGGCGACCGGCATAGCGAGTTCACTTTCACTTTCCGCCGACGCCGCGGCTACGCGCGTCGCGTGAGCCTAACGCCGGCTTACGAAAATGGCGTCGATGTCGGCCTGCAGCGAATGGCCCTCGTCGCCTTCGAGTCGCGGTCCATGCAGGGATTCCGGCGTGGCGGCGGGCATCCTCATTGCCTCGCTCACCTGCGCCATGCGGCCCTCGACGAATTTCATTGCCCCGGCGACTTTCGCAACCCGCTGGCCGATCAGGTCCTGGAAATTGCAGGCCTCGAAGATCCGAATGATAAGGTCCTCGATGTCTCGAGCCATTTTCCGCTCGGCCTTGTCGCGCAGGGCAGACGACAGCTTCTTGGCCGTCAAGTCGATTGCTTCGGCCGCGGCAAGAATGTCTTGCGCCGCCTGCTCGGTGCCGCTCACGATGGCGCGCAATTCATGATGCATGCGCGATATCCGCGTTGCCGCGCCCGCGCGGGCTTGGCCGTCATCGGCTCCGTCGCCGCCGCCGATCTCGCGATGGCGCGACCGCGCATGTTCGGCGTTGTGTTCTGCGTCCGGCCGCCCGGCGACCGGTCGTTCGACGCGATAGAGCTTGCGCGGTTGAGCCATAATCCTACCCTCGCCAGAATATCGGCACGCGACTTAATACGCCGTTCATCGCGAACCGACCATTTGCGCGATCCATCGCACACGCTCGATTAACCATGACGGCGCCGCGTTCATCCAAAATCAACTGTAACTTGATGAACAATGTGCAAAGAACGCTCGTCACGGGAGCAGCGCGAAAAAATTTACCAAACAGTCGTCGTTTGCGCCTGTATTTGGCCGGACGCGGCTCCAAGCCGCGCCCGTGTAAAGAGTACAGAGTGAACGATGCGGCGTATGTTTGTGTCAGCGCTCCTCCTGAGCGCGCTTTGTGTTCCGGCCTGGGCCGAGCCTTTGTCGAACATCCTCAATCCCGCCAACGCCCCGCTGTCGCAAGACGCTGCAAGCGAAGCCGCCCGGGCGGTCGCGCCGGCCGCCGCGCCGCTTCGGCTCGCTGCGGCGCAGCCCGATCTCGGCGGCGGCTTCATCCAGTTTCTGTTCGGCGGTACCGCTGACGATGCGTCGCAGTCATCCGCGTATCGGACGGAGGCGGGACAAGGCAGCCTTCCTTCCGCGACCGCGCCGTCGGCTTCCGCGGCCGCGCAGGCGCCGCAGACTGCCGCGCTCGTCGCCGATCCGGATCAGGCCGCCGCGGTGGCGGACGATTCCGGCTATCCTCCCGTCGATCCGAAATATGATCGCCAGACCGTCGCCTATGACGGCAAGGAGCCGCCCGGCACGATCATCGTCGATACCTCGGACAAATTCCTTTATTTGGTCGAAGACGGCGGCAAGGCCTTGCGCTACGGCATCGGCGTCGGTCGCCAGGGTTTCACCTGGTCGGGCGTCGAGACGGTCAGCGCCAAGCGCGAGTGGCCGGATTGGCGACCGCCGGCGGCAATGCTCAAGCGCCAGCCGGAACTGCCGCGTTTCATGGCCGGCGGCCCGCAGAACCCGCTCGGCGCCCGCGCGCTGTACCTTGGCTCGACCGACTATCGCATCCACGGTTCCAACGAGCCGTGGACCATCGGTCACAACGTCTCGTCCGGCTGCATTCGGCTGCGCAACGCCGACATCGAGGACCTCTACAATCGCGTGAAGGTGGGCACCAAGGTCGTCGTGATGTGACGCAGCGTTCGAGGCCGCGTCGTGCTACGCGCGACGCGGAGCGATTGGCGCAAGCGCCACGCCATGCGCGGCCAGGACCTGTGGAAAGGAATCCGCGAGAAAATACGCGTTTTCGCGCTCGCGCAGGTCGGTGAGCGGATCGAGCCGGATCAGTTCGGCGTCGACCCGGCCCGGGTGGCACATGACCACGCCGCCGTCGGGCAAACCTTCGAGAAACGTCGGAAAGAGTCTCGCGTAATCGGCGCGCGGGCGGAACGCGTAAGTCCCCGCGAACGCCGGATTGGTGGATAGTCCGTCGCGGGCGGCAAGCCGGCGAAAGCGGCGGCTCAGTGCGTCGAGGAAGAGTCCCTTCGGCTCGAGGTTTTTTCGCACCGCACGGCCACATTGGCGGAGCCAGGCGTGCGGCGCGGCATGCTTGGCGACCCGCAGCAGAGCCTCTGTTATCTGCGGGAACACGTGTATGTGCTGGTGGCCGTCGATATAGTCGGGCGCGCGGCCGAACGCGGCACCGAATGCGGCGAGCTGCCCGGCGATTTCGGCCTCGAGCAACGCCGGCGCGAGCGAGCGCGAGAGCGCGCGCCGCGCCATCGATGCAAGCGGCAGAAAGGCGCCGCGCCGAAGCGGCGCGAAGCCCTGGGCGTGCGGCGGAAACGGCGCGGTGAGGGTCAAGTGCAATCCGATCGCCGCGTGATCTCCGGCCACCTCGCGCAGCGCTGCGGCTTCGGCATGGGAAAAGGTCGGCGCCGTTACCATGACCGAGGTGGCGTTGATGCGCTTTCGCGCGATGAGGTCGCGAATAGCGTGGCTCACCGCCGGCGAGATACCGTAATCGTCGGCGCAAACGATGATGGCGCGACGGGCGGACGTGCTCATTCCGCGGCTTCCCCGACCTTACCATGCGGGTAAGGCGGGGCGGACTGCTCGTCGCGGGCGCGCACCTCGACGTCGTGTCTGAGGTCGTGCTCGGCCACGAAATAGACCGGACGCGCTTTTATCTCGGCAAGGATTTTGCCGATGTATTCGCCGAGAACGCCGAGCATGATGAGCTGCACGCCGCCAAGGACCATGAGCCCGACGAACAGCGACGGATAACCGGGAACGTTTTCCCCGTAGGCGAGCGTCTCGTACAGGATTTGGCCGCCATAGACGAGAGCGATGACCGCCAGCAGCAGACCAAGTATGGTGGCGATCCGCAGCGGCGCCACGGAGAACGAGGTCAATCCGTCGAGCGACAATCCGATCAGCGAACGCGTATTCCAGGTGCTGCGGCCGCCGCTGCGCGCCTGCGGCTCGTAGTCGATGCGCATCTGGCGAAAGCCGATCCAGCTCGCCAACCCCTTGAAAAAGCGGTTGCGCTCCGGCAGTTGCCGCAGCGCGCTGGCGGCCCGCGGCGAAAGCAGCCGGAAATCGCCGGCGTCTTCCGGAATTCTGCTGCGCGCGCCCCAATTGAGCAGCACATAAAACGCCTTGATCGCGATGCGCCGCGTCACTGATTCATTGGAGCGATGCGCCTTGGCCGTGAAGACCACGTCGTAACCGCCGTCGAGCCAATGGTCGACGAGGGTTTCTATCAGGCTCGGCGGATGCTGGCCGTCGCCGTCGATGAACACGATGGCACCGTGACGGGCGTGATCGAGTCCGGCAAGAAGGGCGGCCTCTTTGCCGAAATTCCGCGACAACGATATCAACTGGAGGTCAACGCCCGACGCCGGCAGCTCGCGGGCAATCGCCGGGGTGTCGTCGGTGCTGCCGTCATCGACGTAGACGATTTCACAGGCCAGCGCGCGGGTCTGCCGCAGGAGCTGGGCGACCTCCACCAGGCGGCCGTGCAGGCGTTCCAATCCTGCGGCCTCGTTATGGAGCGGCACCACGATCGAGAGTCCCGCGCGCGCTGCGGCCTCGGCGCTCGCGCCCTGTGGCGCACGCCGCGGCAGCGCATTTGTCGGCTCTCTTTTGAGTTCGCCCTCGGACCTGGTCCGGGGTTCGCTCCTGGGCTCCATCGGCTCGATCCTCGCCGTGTCGGATTTTATAGCGCCGGCAGCATTTTGTGTCGCGTAAGCGGGGGGCCGACGCAAGGAAAATAATCAAACCAGCCGAACGGCCTGCTCAATGGGGTGGCGGACGGCCGCCAACGTGCTATGCGGGTCGCGATGGGCTCGGTCGGACGCCTCCACACGCTGCGGTTCTGGCTCCTTTATCGCTGGCGCAAACGCGCGGTCAGCCTCAAAGCGGTGGCGTTTGCGCTGATCGGCATTGTCAATACGCTCATCGACTACGGCGTATTCCTCGTGGCGCGGTCGGCTTTGGACCGGTCGCCGGGCGCGCTGGCGCTGTTTGGCACGGTGGCCGACACTTGCCGCTGTGCCAGCCCCGTGACCGTTTCGCTTGTCGCCGCCAACATGGCATCGTGGATCGTCGCCGTCACGGGATCCTACATCCTGAACTCGTCGATTACTTTTGCGGCGGAGTCGGGACGCAAACTTCGTTGGAGCGCCTATCTCGCCTTCCTGGCGTCAGGCGTTGTGGGCTGGTGCGCCAACACCGCCGCGCTGGTGTTTTGCGCGCAATCGTTGCTGCTGCCGATATGGCTGGCCAAGGCGATCGCCATCCTGGCGAGCTTCATCGTCAATTTTTCGATGTCGCACTTTCTGGTTTTTCGCGTGCGCCACCGGCCCGCTGCGATCGAGATGCCCGACGACGCCTAGTGTGGCGGTTCAGGCCGCCTAAGCATTTTGCTGGAGCATGACCTTCTCGGAAAACCGGTTTCCACTTGTCCGGATCATGCTCTCAGAAATCGGCTCGCGCGCGTCGGCTTGGCCGGGGCTACAAATACCCGGTCCCCATTTCCGCCGCGAAGCGCGCCGGTCCGCCCTCCCAGACGATGCGGGCGTGTTCGAGCACGTACACGCGGTCGGCATGCGGCAGCGCGAAGGTGACGTTCTGTTCGGCAAGAAGCACGGTGACGTCGGTGGTCTGGCGCAGGCGCTCGAGCGCCTTGGAGATCTGTTCAAGGATGACCGGCGCCAGTCCCAGCGTCGGCTCGTCGAGCATGAGCAGCTTCGGCTTCATCATCAAGGCGCGCGCGATGGTGAGCATTTGCTGCTCGCCGCCGGATAACGTGCCCGCCGTCTGCCGCTGCCGCTGACGCAGAATCGGGAAAAGCTCGAACAGCCATTCGATCTGCGCGGCGCATTCGGCGGGCGGCAGATGTTGGCCGCCGAGATCGAGATTTTCGCGCACCGTCATCTCGGTGAACAGTTCGCGGCTCTCCGGACAATGCACGATGCCGCCGCGTGCGATGGCTGCCGCCGAACGGCCGCGCAGCGATCCGCCCTGGCGACGAATGTCGCCGCTATAAGGCAGGAGACCGGAGATGGCGTTGAACATCGTGGTCTTGCCGGCGCCGTTCAATCCGACCACCGATACGAATTCCCGCTCGTGAACGTGAATCGACACCGACTGCAGCGCCTGCGCTTTGCCGTAATGCACGCTGACATTGTCGAGCTCGAGAAACGGCGTGACCGCATCGCGAAACGAGGATTCGGGCCTCGATGCAGTCTCGATTCTGCCGCCGAGATAGACCCGCCGCACGGTCTCGTTGTGCATCACCTCGTCGGCGGTGCCCTCGGCGATCCGCTCGCCGACGTACATGGCGATGACGCGGTCGACCAGACGAGCGACGCTCTTGACGTTGTGGTCGACCAGGAGCACGGCCCGTCCGTCATCCCGCAGCTCGCAGATCAGATCGGAGAAAGCCGCGGTTTCCTTTCCGGTCAATCCGGCAAACGGTTCGTCGATCAACAATACGCTCGGGTTGCGCGCGATCGCCTTGGCGATCTCGATTTTGCGCAGGTCGGCGAACGGAAGGGTGGCTGGACGCCGATCAAGCACGGCGCTCAAGCCGACGCGCGCGGCGATCATGCGGGCTTGCTCGTCGGTCTTCGGGTCGGCGAGCAGCCGCGTGAGCTTGTCGGGCAGGAGCGCGAGCTTGATGTTCTCCAGCACGGTCTGCCGATGCAGCGGGCGCGAATGCTGAAAGACGATGCCGGCGCCCATGCGCGCGATCTTGTGCGACGGCCAGCCGGCGACGTTCACGCCGTTCATGCGCACCGAGCCCGAATCGGGACGCTCGATGCCCATGATCAGCTTCATCACCGTCGATTTGCCCGAACCGTTCGGGCCGATCAGGCCGAGAATCCTGCCCGCGGCGACCGAGAGAGCCATGTCCTTGACGGCGACGAGGCCGCCGAAGCGCTTCGTGAGACCGGAAACTTCGAGGTGGGCGCGTTCCTCCATGCTCAGGCGCCCTCCTTGCTGCGCGTGAGCAGGCCGAAAAAGCCATTGGGGTAGATCAGGATAACGATCAGGGCCATGGTGAAGACGACGAAATTGGAAAGGTCGCCGAGCGGACGCAGCGCCTCGCTCATGGCGACGAGGAAGACGGCGCCCAGCACGGCGCCCAAAATGGTGCGCCGTCCGCCGAGCACCGCGGCGATGATGATCTGTACGCCGACAGTGATGTCGATGAAGGTGCCGACCGACGCCGAGCCGAGATAGAACACCATCAGGCTGCCGGCGAGCCCGGAGAAGAAAGCGCTGATCACGAACGCCGTGAGCTTATGCTTGGTGACATTGAAGCCGAGCGCGCCGGCTTGCATCGCATCCTGGCCGCTTGCCTGCAGGATGAGGCCGACGGGAGAGCGCGACAGCGAAAACAATATCGCGCCGCTGATCGCCATGAACCACAGCGCGATCTCGTAATTGACGGAATCGCTGATCGAGATGACGTCGGGCACGGTCAATCCGATTTCGCCGCCCGTCAGGTGGGCATCCACGATGATGAAATTCTGCAGGATGAGCACGGCGACGAGCGTGACCAGCCCGAAATAGGGGCCACGCAAGCGCAACGCCGGCAGCGCCAGGACGAGGCCGCCGGTCACCGCGGCCGCCGTGCCGGCGCCGATGCAAAGCCAGATCGGCGGCTGGTAGAGATTGTCGAGGATGCCGGCCGTGTAGGCGCCGACGCCGATCAGAAAAGTCGGCCCGAAATTGACTTCCCCGGCGAAGCCGAACAGCAGGTCCCAGGCCATGGCGAACACGCCGAAATAGTACGCCAGAGTCAACAGGCCGAGGATGTAGCCGCTCGCCCACAGCGGCAGAAACGACGCGAGCGCGATCACGCACAGGAGAATGAGGAGGACACGGGCGGTGGAGAGCGATCGCATCTTCTGACCTGCCCGGCGTCGATCACATGACGATCTGGGCCATGCTGCATCTGATATCGGAGATTGGAGAAATGTTATCGTCGCGCCAACGACGCCGCAACCGCGTTCACCGCATCGCCGCCGCGATATTGCCGCCGTCGACCGTGGTGACATCGGCGGTGGTTTTCAGCGCCAGCGCGTGATGCAGGAAAGCCTGCGCGACGTCTTCGGCGATCACTTCGCGGCCGAGCAGGTTGCCGCTCATGTAGTCCTTCTCGCTTAAACCGCGCGCTTTGGAGCGCGAGGCGATCATCTCGGCGGTGAGCAGGCCGGAGCGGATGCGGTCGGCGTTGACCGCGTTGGCGCGGATGCCGTCGGCGCCGTAATCGAGCGCGTATTGACGCATGAGCGCCAGCGCCGCCGCTTTCGGGATGCCGTAAGGCCCGAAATTCGGCCCTGGGTTGACCGCCTGCTTGGAGACGTTGAACAAGAGGCAGCCGCCGGTGCCCTGCGCCAGCATGATCCTGACGGCAGCCTGCGCCACGCGCTGGTGGCCGTAGAAATTCAACTCGAAGCTCTTGCGCAAAATCTCTTCGTCGACTTCCCCGATGCGGCCCTGCCAGGCGGCGCCGGCGTTGGAGACGACGATGTCGACGCCGCCGAAGGCTTTGACGACCTGATCGAAGGCCGTACGCACGGAGTCTTCGCGGGTCACGTCGCACACGACCGCCAGCGCGGTGGGCGCAATCTCTTTCGCCTGTGCGCCGGCGGCGGCGGCGTTCACGTCGAGAAGGGCGACTTCGGCGCCTGCGGCAGCGAAAGCGCGTGCCGTCGCCGCGCCGATGGCGCCGCCGGCGCCGGTCACCACGGCGATCTGTCCGGCGAGCGGCGGCTCTTGCCGGGCGCCGAGCTTGGCCTGCTCGAGCGGCCAGTATTCGCAGTCGAACATGTCGGCTTCGGAGATCGATTCGAAGCGCCCGATCGCTTCCGCGTCGCTCACGCCTCCGATCCAGGCTTCGGCGATGTCGGCGACGATCATCGCGTCGCGCTTGCAGCGTCCCAAACCGAACAGGCCGAGGCCGGGTACGAGCGCCACGCGGGGCAGGGGATCAAGCTCGCGCTTGCTGCCGCCGGCGCGAGCGTTGTTGAGTTCGAAATAGCGATGATAGTCGCCGACAAATTGTTCGGCCCGTTGGCGGGCGGCGCGCGCAAATTGATCGAGCGCGCCGTTTTCCGGCATTGGCAGAACAAGCGGCCAATTCTTGGTGCGAATAGTGTGATCCGGCGTGATGACGCCCGCACGGGCGATGCGCTGCAAATCCTTGCCGAGCAGGAATTTCAACACCGTCGCGCCACCGCGGAATTCAAGAACGGGTCGGCGCCAGGCGCCCTCGTTCTCGCGATCCTTCTCGCTGCAGACCCCGCGCACGATCAGGGCGACGTCGATTTCGCCGGCGACGTTGCCGGCCACGGCGCCGACCGCCACGGATTTGCGGTTGCGGCCGATGAAGTCCTCGGCCAGCGTGACCATTGCGATCATGCGCTCGTAGGATTCGCGCGCGTCCGCGCCGAAAGTGACGATGCCGTGCTTGCTCAGGATCAGCCCGTCGCTCGGCTTGCTCCGCTCGAAGACGTCGATCGCCCGCTTCGCCAGGCCGAAGCCGGGCATCACATAAGGAACAAACGCGAGCCGTCCGGCGAAGATATCCGCGCATTTTTCTTCGCCGTCCGGTTGATCGATGACGCTGAGCACGGCGGTTGCGTGGGTGTGGTCGATGAATTTGTGCGGCAGGAACGCATGCAGCATCATCTCGACCGAGGGATTGGCCGCCATCGGATCGATCAGGTTGGCGCGCTCGACGGCAACGAGCTCGACGTCCTCGATATGGTCGAGCGCGCGCAGCTTGCGCATTGGCGCAAGACGAACCGCGGAAAACCCGCGGCTGTCGAGTGCGGCCATGTCGGCGCCGGTGGCCTTGACCAGCAGAACCTCGACCTCATCGCCGAAACGCTCGCGGCGGCGCGCTTTCAGCGAGGTATTGCCGCCGCCAAGCAGAACGAGTTTCGGCTCGCGGCCGAGCAGGCGCGTCGTGTAGATTCGCAGCGCGAAATCGCGGTCGAGACCCGAACGGGTGCCGTTGCTGACAGCGCTCTCGGCATCGGCTTCGACCCAGCCGCTTTTCATGGCGCGCTCGCACGCATGGTGAGGGGCGGGAACGCGCCGGCGTCAACCGCCAGCGGAACGGCGCGACCACCATCCGGTGCGGCGCGGCCGGTCGGCGCTCTCGCTTTTGTCGCTCTCCGTAATGACCGTTTCGGGCGCAGGAGGGGTGGCCGGATGTGACGCAGGCACGGACTCGTCGGAAGTGCCCGAGACGGGCGCGGGCTCGCGGACCGTCGAACGCCGGCGCGGCCCGGCCGAGTCCGGCTCGCTGGCGGGCGTTGGCGGCAGCGCCGCCACGTCGGACGGTGCCGCGTCGGATGCGCGCGGTGGGGCAGAAACGGCCTCCGGCGTTGATGCGTCGCGCTCGGCAATCGCGTGGTCCGGCTCCGATTTCGGCTCGTCGGGCTGGACGAATGCATCGGGCGCGAATTCGGCCGGCGTCTGCATCGGGTGCGGCTCCGCGTCCTGCCCGGCCTCGCCATTGCGTTCGCGCTCGTGGCGGTTGCGCCTGCCGCCGCGGCGGCCGCGCCGCCGCCGCCGCCGGTCACCCTGCGGCTCGCCGTGGTCCTGGTGCTCGTGCGGTTGCCGCTCGTCCGGCGACGCCGCTGCCGCGCCCTCGTCGCTGGTCGCCGTTTCGTCTTCGGCTACGGCGAATGAGGGAGCCTCCGATTCACCGGCATCCTCGGCGGCAGGTTCCTGGGCGTGCATCGCTTCGCCGCTTTCCCCGTTCTCACGTCCGCGCCCGCGTCCGCGCCGACGCCGTCGGCGCTGCCGCGCACCGCCTTCGCGCTGCTCGCTGCCAGCCTCTCCAACCTGCGTATCACGCTGTTCGGTTCCGCTGCCGTCGGCCTCTTCGAGGTCGTCCTCCTCCTCCAGCGGTGCGGCAACCGGCTGCGGCTTGTCGGCAAGGGCGCGCGCCTCCTCGACCGTGTGCACCTGATCGCCGCGATCGATGACGAAAGCCTGCGGCGCCGCAACGGATTCGTCGGCTGAAATCGTGATCGTTATGGCGAACCGCTCTTCCAGGGAGCGCAGATGAGCGCGCTTCTGATTGAGCACGTAGAGCGCGACATCGGGACGGGTGCGGGCGATCAGGTTATGGGTGGCGCCCCGCATCAGTTGCTCTTCGAGCGCGCGCAGGACCTGCAGCGCCAGCGACGACACCGAGCGCACGTGACCTGAGCCGCCGCAATACGGGCATTTCTCCGTCGAACTCTCCAGGACGCTGGCGCGGATCCGCTGTCGCGACATTTCCAGGAGACCGAAATGCGAAATGCGGCCGACCTGGATGCGGGCCCGATCCTGCTTGAGGCACTCCTTCAGTCGCCGCTCCACGGCACGATTGTTGCGCTTCTCGTCCATGTCGATGAAGTCGATGACGATGAGGCCTGCAAGATCGCGCAAACGCAACTGCCGGGCGATTTCGTCCGCCGCTTCCAGATTGGTCTTGAGCGCCGTGTCCTCGATGTGATGCTCGCGGGTGGCGCGGCCCGAATTCACATCGATGGCCACCAACGCCTCGGCCTGGTTGATCACGATGTAGCCGCCGGAACGCAATTGCACGACCGGCGAGAACATGGCGTCGAGCTGGTTCTCGACCCCGTAGCGGGACAACAGCGGCTGCGTTTCAGTGTAAGGCCTCACGTTCTTGGCATGGCTCGGCATGAGCATGCGCATGAAGTCCTTCGCCTCCTGATACGCCTCGGACCCGGCAACGGTGATTTCGTCGATGTCCTTGGAATACAGATCGCGGATCGACCGCTTGACCAGCGAGCCTTCCTCGTAAACGAGCTTGGGCGCGGTGGATTTCAGGGTCAGATCGCGCACGGTCTCCCACAGCCGCAGCAGATATTCGAAGTCGCGCTTGATCTCCGCCTTGGTGCGGCTCGCGCCGGCTGTGCGCAGGATCACGCCCATGCCTTCGGGCACTTCGAGTTCCTGGGCGATCTCCTTGAGGCGGCTGCGATCCTCCAGACTGGTGATCTTGCGGGAAATGCCGCCGCCGCGCGCCGTATTGGGCATCAGAACCGAGTAGCGCCCGGCGAGCGACAGATAGGTGGTCAGCGCCGCGCCCTTGCTGCCGCGTTCCTCCTTGACCACCTGCACCAGCATGACCTGCCGCCGCTTGATGACTTCTTGAATCTTGTACTGGCGGCGGTTGCGCAACGCGCGGTCGGGGACCTCCTCCAGCGCATCCGCGCCGCCGACCGATTCCACGATGTCTTCGCCATTGTCGCCGTTCTCAGGGTCGACGTGATCGCGGCCGTGCGCGGAACGACCCTCCTCGACGAACTCGGGCGCGATCGGGCCTCGATCTCCGGAATCCGCAGCGGTTTCGCCCGTCGCGTCGGCTGAGACCTCGAACGGCGCGGTAGCGGGCGAGGCGGTGTTCGGCTGTAACTCCTCGGGCTCGGCAGGCTCGGATGCTTTCGGCTCCGACCGAACGGGCTCGGGCTGAGGCAGTTCAGGCTGAGACTGCTCAGTCTGGGACATGGCCTCCGCCGTCTCCTCGGCCGTGGACGGATAGGGCTCGCCCGGCTCGGTTTCGAACGGTTCAGCGGTGGATGGCGGCTCGCCATCGGCGGGCGTTGCAGGTTCGCGATTTGCCGCGACCTCCTCGCCGGTCGCGATGGCCTCGGTTCGCCCGGCCTCTTCGTCGGGTGGCGCGGACTCCGTCGCTCCGGCATCGCCGGCCGTTTCGTCCGAAACTGCGCCGCGCACCCTGTCGTCGTCGTGGCGCCGGGATTCGGAATATCTCGGTTGGCCGCCGCGCCGGCGCGAACGACGGTCGATCTCGTCATCGGCGGCGCGCTGGGCGCGCTGCTCTTCGTCGATCAGCGCCTGACGGTCCGCGACCGGAATCTGGTAATAGTCCGGATGGATTTCGGAGAACGCCAGGAAGCCGTGGCGATTGCCGCCGTAGTCGACGAAGGCCGCCTGCAACGACGGCTCGACGCGCGTCACCTTGGCGAGATAGATATTGCCTCTAAGTTGTTTGCGCTGCGCGGATTCGAAGTCGAATTCCTCGACGCGGTTGCCGCGCAAGACCACCACCCGGGTCTCCTCCGGATGGGTCGCGTCGATCAGCATTTTGTTGGCCATTGCAAATCTCGTATAGGGGCGCGTGCCGCCGGTTCCCCGCCGCATCGGCGATGGACGATGGCGATCGGCCCAGTTGTCGGTGAAGGAAAACGGATCGGACATTACGAGCGCGCCACGCCAGATCGATCGGCGAGCGGGCGAGCGTCACGCGGACACCGCCATCCCGACTCGATTTAGTGTGGACTGGCGCCTCGAACATCAACTCCAAACCGCATTGCAGGGCGGTAGCAAATCGAGCCACCGCAATTTCTTGAGTGCTCACGGCATCGCACACGAGGTTCCGGTCGTTGTCTTCCCCTACGGGTATCCGCGTCGCTTGCTTGTCCGCATCCTCGGCGCCGATGCGCCGCAGGAGGTCCAAAAGCGGCACCCGCCTCGCTCCCGTCATCATCTTAGGGGAGACGCTTGTGGCGGACCTGCCGGATGCCCTGACGCGACGCAACCGGAATCTGTCACCGTCAGCCTGTTCTTCATAAGGCCCCCGATAGGGAATTTGCAAGCCCGTCTGTGGACTTGCCGCGAAATGGGTCGGCCGGCGCGATGACCGGGGTCGGGTTCCGTCCGCAGTTAAGTTTGAGTTAACCACGCCTCCATAAGGAATTAGGATGGGCGGGAGGGCTGGAACCGATGGCCGTGCGGGCACCGAGCGGGGCGCTGGTCGCTGTCGTGCTCTTCGCCGAAATCGCCATGGCGGCCGCAGCCGCGCGCGCGGCGGGCCCGACCTCGTCCGACTCATATCCGGTCGCCACCGCGGTGCGACTTGGCGGTGACGAGACCGACACCCGGTTCGTCATGGACTTGAGCCGCAAGATCGACCTGCATGCCTTTACGTTGGCCGACCCCTATCGGGTCGTCGTCGACATCCCGGAGGTGATTTTCCAACTGCCGCCGAAGGCCGGGGCGACCGGCCGCGGCCTGGTCAAGGAGTTCCGTTTCGGCCTGATGATGGTGGGGGGGTCGCGCATCGTCCTTGACGTGAAGCAGCCGGTGCGGGTCGAGAAGGCCTTCGTCGTCGACGCCGCGGCGGGCGACCCGGCGCGGCTGGTGCTCGATCTGGTCCCGACCGACCGCAAGAGCTTCCTGCAGCAGATTGCGATCGAGGATCGGCTGCTGACGGCACAGCCGGCGCCGCAACCCGAACCCCAAGCCCAAGCCCAAGCCCAACTCCAACCCCAACCCCAACCCCAACCTCAACCCCAAGTCCAGAGTTCGGATCCCCGCCCGCTTGTGGTGCTCGATCCCGGTCACGGCGGCATCGATACCGGGACGGTGGCGCCGACCGGACAGGAGGAAAAGAACATCGTTCTCGACTTCGCCAAGCGCTTACGCGACCGCATTCTCAAATACGGCAAATACCGCGTGCTGATGACGCGCACCGACGATACCTTCATCCCGCTCGACGAGCGGGTGCGCATCGCCCGCAACGCTCACGCGGCGCTGTTCATTTCCATCCATGCCGACTCGCTGCCGCGCCATGAGAGCAACGCGCAGGGCGCAACCGTCTATACGCTGTCGAACAAGGCCTCTGACGCGCAAGCCGCCGAGGTCGCCAAGAAGGAGAACGGCTCCGACATCATTGCCGGGGTCAATCTGAAAAGCGAGCCGAACGATGTCGCCGACATACTCGTCGACCTCGCCAAACGCGAGACCAAGACATTTTCCACGCAGTTCGCCCGCAATCTGGTGGGCGATATGAAGGGGGTGGCGCGGCTGCACAAGGAACCGATCAAATCGGCCGGGTTCCGGGTGCTGCAGGATCCGGACGTGCCGTCGGTGCTCATTGAGCTGGGCTACGTGTCCAACCCGGCGGATCTCCGCTCGCTCATGTCCGATGCCTGGCGCGATCGCACCGCCGATTCGATCGCCAAGGCCGTCGATAACTACCTCTCCACCCACGTGGCGAGCAGGCATGCCAGCGGCGACTGAGACCTGCCAGCGTGGCAAACGGCCTCAGTTTGAACAAGAAACGGAGCGACGAGTGCCGACGAGGCGAGGGCTCTCTGGCGGGCCGGGGCCAATTCCGCCAAACTGCGGTTTGCCGCGCGGCTGCGGACGATTCGGTTACGCACAAGCATCGATTCGGGGGCGGGCGAGACGCATTCAATGAAGATGCTGTTGCGTTTCCTGGGGTTCTTGTTCGCGGCGGGAACGACGATATTCCTCGTCGGCGCCATCGTCGTCGCCGGCTCGCTTTGGCATTATTCGAAGGATCTGCCGGACTACACGCAGCTCAAGAATTACGAGCCGCCGGTGATGACGCGCGTGCATGCCGCCGACGGTACGCTGCTCGCCGAATATGCCAAGGAACGCAGGCTGTACCTGCCGATCCAGGCGGTGCCTAGCCTGATCAAGAACGCCTTCATCGCTGCCGAGGACAAGAACTTCTATGAGCATCCGGGCATCGACGTGTCCGGCATCGCCCGCGCGGCGCTGTCCTACGTCGAGAATTACGGCAGCAATCGCCACCCGCAGGGCGCCTCCACCATCACTCAGCAGGTGGCCAAGAACTTCCTGCTCAATAACCAGGTGACGTTCTCCCGCAAGATCAAGGAAATCCTGCTGGCGCTCAAGATCGAGCGCGCCTATTCGAAGGACAAGATCCTCGAACTCTACCTCAACGAAATCTATCTCGGTTTCGGCGCCTACGGCGTGGCGGCTGCTTCGCTGCTCTATTTCGACAAATCGGTGCACGAACTGACGATCGCGGAAGCCGCCTATCTGGCCGGCCTGCCCAAGGGCCCGAACAATTACAACCCGTTCCGCCACCATGCCGAGGCTGTGGCGCGCCGCAACTATGTGATCGACCGCATGGTCGAGGACGGATTCATCTCCGCCGCCGAAGGTCAGAAGGCGAAGAACGAGCCGCTCGTCGTGGACATGCGGCCGCCCGACACCCACGAATACTCGGCCGAATATTTCACCGAGGAGGTGCGCCGCTATCTGGTCGATCATTACGGCGAGAAAAAGCTCTACGAGGGCGGCCTGTCGGTGCGCACCACGCTCGATCCCAAGCTGCAGCTTCTGGCGCGCAAGACCATGGTGCAGGGTCTCGTCGATTTCGACGAAAGCAAAGGCTATCGGGGTCCGGTCGCCAAGATCGACATCAGCGGCGACTGGGGGCTCAAGCTCGCCGACGTGAAATCGCTTTCGGACATTGCGCCGTGGCGGATGGCGGTCGTGCTCGACGTGAGCGACCAGTCGGCGCGCATCGGTCTGCAGCCGCCGCGCGATCCGGGCGGCAACGTGGTCAAGCAGCGCGAGACCGGCATCGTGCCGCTCGATGCCGTCAAGTGGGCGAGGCCGGCCAAGGGACGCTCGCATCCGATCAGACGCGTGAGCGACGTGCTCTCTCCCGGCGACGTCATCTATGTCGAGCCGATGCAAGAGGCCGGACAATACCGCTTGCGTCAGATACCGGAACTCTCCGGCGCGATGGTGGTGGAGGATCCGCATACCGGGCGCGTGCTCGCCATGGTCGGCGGCTTTTCCTTCGACCAGAGCCAATTCAACCGCGCAACGCAGGCGCTCCGCCAGCCCGGGTCGTCGTTCAAGCCCATCGTCTATGCGGCGGCGATCGACAACGGCTACACGCCCTCGACCATCATCATGGATGGGCCGATTGAGATCGACATGGGGCCGAGCGGAGGCGGCATCTGGAAACCGGAAAATTACGGCGGCCAGTTCTACGGTCCCTCGACGCTGCGCTTCGGCCTTGAAGAGTCGCGCAACGTCATGACGGTGCGGCTGGCGCAGGCGATAGGCATGCCGTTGATCGCCGAATATGCGAAGAAATTCGGCGTCTACGATAATCTGCCGCCGTATCTGTCCTACGCCTTGGGCGCCGGCGAAACCACGTTGATGCGCATGGTCAACGCCTACGCAATGCTCGACAACGGCGGTCTGCGGGTCGTTCCAACGCTGATCGACCGCATACAGGATCGTTACGGTCACACCATCTACAAGCATGACACGCGCGAATGCATCGGCTGCGACGCCAAGAGCTGGCGCAATCAGCCCGAGCCGACTCTGGTAGAGCATGAGCAGAGAGTGCTCGATCCGATGACCGATTATCAGATCGTGTCGATGATGGAAGGCGTGGTCCAGTACGGCACCGGCAGCGCCTTGCGCGCGCTCGGCAAGCCGATCGCCGGCAAGACCGGCAC
>JASHOR010000084.1 GCA_030041005.1 Xanthobacteraceae bacterium | reverse complement strand
ATTGTGGTTATCCACGAAACCTGTTTTGCGGCGAAATTTTGGCCGTTGCTTTCTCCACAGGGTAAGATAGCTTTTGTCGACAAACGAACACAGCCGGGACCCACAAGATTTGCCCCGCGCAGGCGGCGGCCCGGACTCTCTTGAGTTTTGAACAACCCTACGGAGTGCTCAGGTCCGCCGCATCTCCTGGGTCCGTGGGGTTCGGCCGGCGCGGGAGCGGTGCGAGTGGCCTCCTCATGACGCCGTTCCCGGCCGGCCACCCTTCCTTCACTGATCCGATGAAGTTCGATGGCTTATTTGACCCGAAGCCCGGCTATCGGTCTGGAGCGCGGGCAGAGGATGACAGGCCGAGCGTAACGAACCAACACGAAACCTGTCACGCCGGTCCTACTTGATCTTCGTTTCGCGAAACTCGACGTGCTTTTTCGCCACCGGATCGTATTTCTTCTTCACCAGCTTGTCGGTCATGGTGCGCGAGTTCTTTCGCGTCACATAATAGAAGCCGGTGTCGGCGCTCGACACCAGCTTGACCTTGATCGTGGTCGCTTTGGCCATGTGGGTCACCTCAAAGGCGATGCGTTGCTGGCCGTCAAACTAGTCGGCAGGCCACCAATGTCAAGGAAACCGCACGCCGATCAAAGGATTTCGCGCACGAAACGTTTGTGCAGCATGCGATAGAGCGGCACTGGAAGGTCGCGATTCATCCCGGCGGCGATACGGTCTGCGAGCTCCTCCAGTACGACCGCGGTAATGCCGGGCATATCGAGGCTGCGCGCCTGATCGATTGGCAGCCAAACCAATTCAACCAATTCCGCATCGGGACCGACGAAGCCCTTCGAGCGATCGGCCACGGTTGAAACATCAGCGGCGAAGAAGCGGCTGTCGAAGCGCAGCGGCCGCTTCGGTGGGGTGATCGCGCGGGCGATGAAATGAACGGCGCTCAGATCGGGCAGAATGCCGGCCTTGGCAAAGGCCTCCCAGGCGCCCGGCGGCGCATTTGCCGGCGCCGCGGTGCGGACACCAAGCATCAGACCGGTTTCCTCATAGGTTTCGCGCACCGCCGCCAACGCGAAGCCCGCCGCTTTTGTCCGACTTGCCTGCTGCACGCGCTGCATGAGGCGAGCAATATCGCGCTCGTGCAAAGGCGCGAGCGCGGTCATCAGCCGATCGGCCGGCTCGATACGACCTCCGGGAAAAACGAATTTCCCGGGCATGAAACGATGCCGCTCGTGCCGGCGGCCGAGCAGCACCTTGGGAACCCGTTCCGATTGATCGATGAGAATGAGCGTCGCGGAATCCCGCGGCTTGAGGTTGGGAAATGTCTGATCGCGAATGGTGCGAGTCAGCCGTTCGGCCCGATCCGCGGCGACACCTGGATCGATCATGTGATCGCTCATTGCTCCGCCCCTGTCAGTGCCGCGCCCGCCGTGGTCCGGTTTTGCGCCGCGGCGGCGGCTTGTGTCCAGGCTGTTGCGCCGCGCCGGAAGCATGTCGCACAAGCTTGAATCGCAAGGCGCCGGCGACGGGGGCGGCTTCCACCAGCTCGACAGTCACCGCGTCGCCGAGGCGATGTGTCTGCCTCCGGCCGACGAATGCGCGGCTGGGTTCGTCAAAGCGAAAATATTCGTCGCCGATCGTGCGCGCCGGGATGAACCCGTCGGCGCCGGTCTCGTCCAATTCCACGAACAGACCGGCGCGGGTGACGCCCGAAATGTGACCGTCGAAGAGCGCCCCGACGCGGTCGGCCAGAAAATGCGCAATCAAGCGGTCGGCGGTCTCACGCTCGGCCTTCATGGCACGGCGCTCGGTCGCAGAGATGTTGGCGGCGATCTCGGCAAGCGCCGGCGTTTCGAGGTCGTCCGGCAGTCCGTCCGATCCGTATTTGAGCGCGCGGATCAGCGCGCGGTGCACGATCAAGTCGGCATAGCGGCGAATTGGCGAGGTGAAATGCGCGTAGCGGCGAAGATTGAGGCCGAAATGGCCGAAGTTGTTTGCCGAATATTCCGCCTGCGCCTGGCTGCGCAGCACCACTTCGTTCACCAGCCGCTCGATCTCGCGGCCTTTGACGCGGGCCAGGATTCGGTTGAAGGCCTCCGGGCGCAGCGCGCCGCCTTTCGGCAGCGAAATGTCGAGCGTGGCGAGAAATTCCCGCAACGCGTTGATCTTTTCCGGAGACGGCTCGTCATGCACCCGGTAGACCAGCGGCACGCGCGCGCGTTCGCAGGTTTCGGCGGCGGCAACGTTGGCGAGGATCATGAACTCCTCGATCAGCCGATGCGATTCCAGGCGTTGCGGCATGATCACCCGGTCAACCGTCCCGTCGGATTTGAGCACGATCTTGCGCTCGGGAACGTCCAGATCGAGCGGCTCGCGCTCGTCGCGCGCGCGGCGCAGCGCGCGGTAGGCGGCGTAGAGAGGCTGGAGAACGCTGTGGACGAGAGGTTCGGTGACCTCATCCGGCCGACCGGAAATGGCGAGTTGTGCCTGTTCGTAATGCAGCCTCGCAGCGGAGCGGATCAACACCCGGTGGAAGCTGTGCGAGCGCTTGCGGCCGTCGGCACCGATCACCATGCGTACGGCCAGTGCAGGGCGGTCCTCGTCAGGCCGCAGCGAACACAAGTCGTTGGAGATGCGCTCGGGCAGCATCGGCACGACACGGTCGGGGAAATAGACCGAATTGCCGCGCTCCGCAGCTTCGCGATCGAGCGCTATGCCCGGCCGCACATAATGGGCGACGTCGGCGATGGCGACGCTGATGATATGGCCGCCGACATTGCGCGGATCGGTATCCGGCACGGCGTGCACGGCATCGTCGTGATCTTTGGCATCGGGCGGATCGACGGTGACGAACGGCACGCCGCGCCAATCTTCCCGCGTCTCGTCATGCTTGGCGAGCGAGATCGGACGCGCGGCCTTTTCTTCGGCGAGCGCCGCGCGGGAAAAGACCTGGGGAATGCCGTGCGCATGGATCGCGATCAGGCTGACTGCACGCTCGCTTTTGATCGAGCCGAGCCGTTCGACGACTGAACCGCCCGGCAAGCCGAACCGGCCCTGGCGGGCGACATCCACGGCAACCAAATCCCCATCCATCGCGCCGCGGGTCGCCGCGGCTGCGATCGCGAGTTCGCGGCCGAGCTGTTTCTTGTCGATCGGCACCAGACGACCGCCGCCGCCCGGAAGCCCGCGGAAGATGCCAAGCACGCGGTGTTTGGCGCGATCGATGAGCTTGATGACGCGTCCGCTCGGTTCTCGTTCGCCCGATCGCTCGATGCGCAGCAGTGCCCGATCGCCGATGCCGGCGATTTCGCTGGGGTGGGCGCGGCGCGAGGCAACAACGCGGATGAGCGGCGCGGCGCCGTGAGCTTGTTCGTCCCATTCGGTCGGGCGCGCCAGAAATTCGCCATCGGGATCGCGGCTGGTAATATCGGCCAGTACGACGGGCGGGAGCGTCCCGGCCCGATGCAGCCGCTTGCGGTGCCGGCGAATGTGGCCTTCTTCGCTCAGCTCGCGCAGCATGCGGTTGAGGGCGGCACGATCCGCGTTCTTGGCGCCGAAGGCTTGCGCGATCTCACGCGCGCCGACGTTGCCGCTTCGCTCGCGAATGAAGGCAAGGAGTTCCTCGCGCGAGGGCAGCGTGGTTCGTCTCATCGGCCGCTCACAGACTTGATCGGTTGCGAGCGGCCCATCGGGTCGGATCTATTCGGCAGCTTGCGTGGTCTTGCGCTGGGATTTCTTCGTCGCCGCCGGCCGCTTCGATCTTGCCGCCGGTCTTGCACTGCCTCGTTCGGCGGGTCTTTCGCCCGCGGGCCGGTCAGCGGCGTTGCGCTTTCCCGGTCGTGCCGCGCCTGGCGCGGCGCGCGCGGACTTGCGCGGCCGGGCGTGTGGAGCGGCCGGCGTGCCGCGATTGGCTCTGGCGTCGAGCAAGGCGACGGCTTCGTCGAGCGTGACTGTCTCCGGCGTCCGATCACGCGGCAACGTCGCATTGATCCCGGCGTGGCTGACATAAGGACCATAGCGGCCATTCTTGGCCACGACCGGACCGCCCTTGGTCGGATGCTCGCCGAGATTGCGTCCTGGATCGGTGCCGAAACGGCGCGAGCGCGGGCCTTTGGCGATCTTCTCCGCAATGAGAGTAACGGCTCGGTTGAGGCCGATGGTGAATACATCGTCGCCGGCTTCGAGATTTGCGTAGGTCTTGCCGTGCTGTACGTAGGGCCCGAAACGGCCGATGCCGGCGCGGATCGGCTCGCCGTCTTCGGGATGGCGGCCGACCTCGCGCGGCAGCCGCAGCAGCG
Source organism: Xanthobacteraceae bacterium (assembly GCA_030041005.1). GTDB lineage: Bacteria > Pseudomonadota > Alphaproteobacteria > Rhizobiales > Xanthobacteraceae > BOG-931. The sequence continues at coordinate 37,579 of JASHOR010000084.1, read as the reverse complement.
CCAATGCGCGCGACAGGTCGACCTCGTCGGGCGTCATGCCTTTAGGCAGGCTGGCGCGCTTGGGCTTCTCGCCGTCAACGGATTCACCGAGCTGCACGTAGGGGCCGAAACGGCCGCTGCGCAATGTCACTTCGAGGCCGGTCTCGGGGTCTTCGCCGAGTTTTTTGGTGCCGATGTCGGCTGCGCCCTCGGCCGGCAGCGACAGCGGTCGGGTATAGCGACATTCCGGATAATTCGAGCAGCCGATGAAGGCGCCGTATTTGGAGAGCTTCAGCGTCAAGCGCCCGCTGCCGCAGGTCGGGCATTGGCGCGGATCGCTGCCGTCGGCGCGTGGCGGGAACAGATGCGGCGCCAACAGCGCATCGAGCGCGTCGATCACCTGCGAGATTTTCAAATCCTTGGTTTCATCGACTGCGCCGATGAAGTCGCGCCAAAAGTCGCGCAACACCTGGCGCCAGGGGATTTCGCTGTTGGCGATCAGGTCAAGCTGCTCCTCGAGCCCCGCGGTGAAGTCGTACTCGACGTACTTGGCAAAGAAGCTTTCCAGGAAGGCGACCACGATGCGGCCGCGATCTTCCGGATGGAGCCGGCGCTTGTCGAGGCGCACGTATTTGCGGTCCTTGAGCACCTGCAGGATCGATGCATAGGTCGAGGGCCGACCGATCCCCAGCTCTTCCAAGCGTTTGACCAACGAGGCTTCGGAATAGCGCGGCGGCGGTTCGGTAAAATGCTGCTCGACATCGATCGAACGCTTGCCCAGCCGCTCGCCGGCGCTCATTTCCGGCAGCCGGCGCGATTCCTCGTCCTCGGCGTCCTCATCGCGTCCTTCCTGATAGAGCGTCAGGAAGCCGTCGAATTTGATCACCGTCCCGGTGGCGCGCAGTTCGAGCAGGCGCTGGGCCACTTTCGCCGTTATGTCGACCGTGGTGCGCTCGAGTTCGGCCGATTCCATCTGGCTGGCCATGGTGCGCAACCAGATCAGTTCATAGAGCTTGGCCTGATCGGCATCGAGAAAGCGCTGGGCGTTCCGCGGGCGACGGCCGAGATCGGTCGGCCGGATCGCCTCGTGCGCCTCCTGCGCGTTCTTGGCCTTGGTCTCGTAGTGGCGCGGCGATGACGGAACGTAGCGCGCGCCGTAGTCGGTTTCGATCAAGCGCCGCGCCGCGACGATGGCTTCGTTGGCGATCTGCACGCCATCGGTGCGCATATAGGTGATCAGGCCTACGGTCTCGCCGTCGATGTCGACGCCCTCGTAGAGCCGCTGCGCCACGCGCATCGTATGCGCCGGGGCAAACCCGAACTTGCGACTTGCTTCCTGCTGCAGCGTCGAGGTGGTGAACGGCGGCTGCGGATGCCGCCTGACCGGTTTTGCCTCGACGGCCGCTACCGTGAATGCCGCCTGCTCCAACGCCTGCTTGAATGCCTCGGCTTCCGCGCCAGACCCGATATCGAGGCGCTGCAATTTTTTGCCGTCGGCGCCGGTCAGCCGCGCCTGGAAAGTCTCCTGGCGTGGCGTCGCCAGTGTCGCCAAGATAGACCAATATTCCCGGCGGACGAATTTTTCGATTTCCAGCTCGCGGTCGCACACGAGCCGGAGCGCCACCGATTGCACACGTCCGGCCGAACGCGCGCCCGGCAGCTTGCGCCAGAGCACCGGCGACAGGGTAAAGCCGACCAGGTAATCGAGCGCGCGGCGGGCGAGGTAGGCATCGACCAGCGACTGATCGATTCCGCGCGGCTGCCGCATCGCCTCGGTCACCGCCTGCTTGGTGATGGCGTTGAACACGACGCGCTGGATCGGCTGTCCGTGGAGCGCCTTCCTTTGCTTGAGCAGCTCAAGCACGTGCCAGGAGATGGCCTCGCCCTCGCGATCCGGGTCGGTCGCAAGAATGAGCTTGCCGGCGTCCTTGACCGCACGGACGATGTCGTTGAGCCGTTTCAGCGCTTTGGGATCGACCTCCCACAGCATGCGAAAATCGGCATCCGGGTCGACGGAACCGCTCTTGGCTGGCAAGTCGCGGACGTGACCGTACGAGGCCATGACTTCGTAGCCGCGGCCCAGATATTTATTGATCGTCTTCGCCTTGGCGGGCGATTCTACCAGTACGAGGTCCATGCTAACTCAATAATTTTACAGTCTTTTTTCCAACTTCTGGGACGCCGGCAGACATCCGGCCGCGGGGAAGATGGGTAATGTCATCCTTCCTGTCAAATCGCAGCCGGGGACCGAAGCCATGCGTCAGGAGCAATGAACGGGTCCTTTGCCTTGTCTTTTCCTGGAGGCCGCCGTGCTCGCGATAGTTGTTTTCAGTCATAGATACTAGTAATAGTCTATATCGACGCCTCCAATCGCTTAACGTGAGGCGTGCGGAATTCCACGATGCGGTCAGAACGCGCGGGCGAAACGAAACGGCCGCAATCACCCAGCGATATCGCCCTTTATATCGCTACGCTTGCCGGCGAACTTGCCCAACTGGCGCGCCGTCAGCATCTGGTAAGCCTTGCCTACATTCTCGACATGGCGCATTTGGAGGCTGATCAGATTGCAAAGGGTTCGGACGGCGCCCGGGAGTGGCTATGACGGTCGCGGATCTGCTCTTTGGTCGCAAATTGGCCCCCCGTCGTCGTTATTACGGGGCCGGCACGCCGATCCGCTGCAACAGTGCACGGCCCGGGTAGCCATCTGCAGTCATCCCAAACCGCTGCTGCACCTGCCGAATGTCGTCGCGCAACTCGAAATCGATATGGCCATTAAAGTCGTCCACTTTGAGGCCGAGATCGGCGAGACGGTGTTGGAGCGCGATGCGCTCGCCGCGCGACGGCTGGAAATCGTCTGCCGGCCAGGCAGCGCGGATCGGGCCAAGCCCGAGGACGCGGTTGGAAAGCTCTCCAACTGCAAGGGCATAGGCATCCGAGTTGTTGAATTGCTTGATGACAATGAAATTGTGCGTCACGAGGAAGGCCGGGCCCGCGGCACCGCTGGGAAAGAACAGGATGGCGTCGCCGGTCTCTGGGAGGACCCCGCCGTCCGCGCGCCTGAAGCCTCTCGCGGTCCATTGCCGGAATGAGCCGCGGCTCGTTCGAAAGTCGAATTGCGCCGGCACGTTCACTTCAAAGCCCCAGTTCAGGCCCGCACGCCAGCCTTTCTTGTGCAGATAGTTGGCGATCGAGGCGAGCACGTCGGGGACGTTGGTCCAGATGTCCGGGCGGCCGTTGCCGGTGAAATCGACCGCATAGGCCAGATAGCTTGATGGCAGAAATTGCGGCTGACCCATCGCACCCGCCCATGAGCCGACGAACTGCCGGCGGGGAATGCCGCGTTGCTGCAGTATTTCGAGCGCGCTGAGCAACTCGTTGCGAAACAGCGGCGGCTGAAAGCGCGCGTAAGCAAGTGTCGCCAATGAGCGGAAGACGTCCCATGGATCGCGTGCTTCCCCGAATGAGGATTCGATGCCCCAGATCGCAACGAGGATCGAGGGATCGACGGCGAATCGCTTCTCCACTGCGCGCAGGGTTTGGGCCCACTGCGCGAACTTGCGCCGGCCGGTTGCAATGCGCCCAGGCGAGACCAGGCCCGCGAGATACGCAGCCATCGGCTTGCCGTATTCCGGCTCCCGCTTCATGGCAGCGATAACGCCTGGGTCAGGCGTCACGCCGGCAAAGGCCGCTGCGAACGTCGCTCGCGCGACGCCACGCGCCGCCGCATCCCGCTGTAGGGCCGCGAGGAATGTGTCGAACCGGTCGCTGACGGCGCCGCCCGCCCGCGCACAAACGGCCAGAAGCGCCAACATCGTCAACGCCGGGATGAGCGTCCTGAACTTTCGGCGGAACGTCTTCATCCTCTCCGCCGCTAGACGAGTGACACCAGGCCGCCGCCGTGGCGCTCCAGGCGTCCGGCGATTTCGAGTTCCAGGAGCACGATACGGACCACGCGCGACGACGTCTTGGACAGTCGAACGAGATCGTCGATCGAAATCGGGACCGGACTGAGCAGCCCGATGACGCGCGTGCGTTCGTCCGGCGCCGGTTCGTCGTATTCAGGCGGCCCGTCATCGGCGGATTTCAGTTCATGCGCCGGCAGTTCGCGGCCGATGATCGGCTGCAGCGCTGCGACGACATCGGCAGCTTCCGTCACCGGCGTTGCGCCTTGCTTGAGCAGCCCGTTGGTGCCTTCCGCGCGCGGATCGAGCGGCGATCCCGGAACGGCAAAGACCTCGCGACCCTGTTCCAGCGCAAGTCGCGCGCTGATCAGCGAGCCCGAGCGCTTGGCCGCTTCCACAATGACGATGCCGAGCGCGATGCCGGAAATCAACCTGTTGCGCCGGGGGAAATCGCGCGCCCGCGGTTCCCAGCCGAACGGCATTTCGGACAGCACGATGCCGGCGGCCAGAATGGCGTCGGCCAGTGGGGCGTGCTCGGGCGGATAGAGGCGATCGAGTCCACCCGCAAGCACGGCGATCGTTCCGCTTTCGAGGCTTGCCCGGTGCGCCGCGGCGTCAATGCCGCGCGCCAAGCCGGAGACCGTGACAAAGCCGGCTGCAGCTAGTCCGCGCGCCAACTGCTGCGTGATCTTAAGGCCCGCCCCCGAGGCGTTGCGGGAGCCGACGATGGCGGCGGCCGGTCTTGTAAGCGCATCGGGATTGCCGCGCAGCGCCAGAAGCGGAGGCCGATCGTCGATGGCCTGAAGTAGTCTCGGATAGCCCGCTTCCCCGACAGCGACGAACCGCGCGCCCATCTTATCCGCGGCGTCGATCTCGCGTTCGGCCTGTGAGCGTGAGCAAATCTGCGGTGTGGTGCCGCGTCCGCCCCGCCGTGCCAGCCCCGGCAGCGCTTCAAGCGCCGCGCGCGCACCGCCGAAATGGTTGATGAGGGCGCGAAAGGTGCGCGGACCGACGTTCTGGCTGCGGATGAGTCGCAGCCAGTCGATTCGCTGTTCGTCCGTCAGGTGGATGCCGTCCCGATTTTCACTCACGCAGCATCAACGCCCCCCGGCTTGTACTCCGGCGTTGCCTGAGCATACCTCGAAAGTGCCGGCACAATGGCCGAAAAAGTCAGCCGCGACTGCCGATCTTGCTTTCAGTGCCGCTTATCAGCCGGGCGATGTTGGCGCGGTGCGTCAACCACAGCAGCAGCGACAGGACGAGAAAGAGCCACAGTTCGGGGACGTCGCCGTGCCAGGAAAGGGCCATTGGCGCGGTAATGCTCGCCAGCAGGGCCGCGAGCGACGAATAGCGGGTTGTGGCGGCGATGATCGCCCAGGTGACGCAAAACGCCGCAAGCGCGATCCACAAGCCGAAGCCGAGCAGCAGGCCGATATAGGTGGCGACGCCCTTGCCGCCCTTGAACCGAAGCCAGACCGGGAACAGATGGCCGAGGAACGCCCCAAGCCCGGCAGCCAACGCGACCTCACGAGGAAACAGTGAGAGCGTGACCAGCACCGCGAACGTGGCCTTGAGCATGTCGCCCAGCAAAGTCGCGGCGGCGAGCGTTTTGCGGCCGGTTCGCAGAACATTTGTGGCGCCGATATTGCCGGAGCCAATGGAGCGCACATCAGGTACGCCGGCGAGCTTTGTAATCAACACGCCGAACGGGATTGAGCCGCAGAGATAGCCGAAGACGAAGGCGGCGAGGTAGTGGAACGCAAGCGGCCACTCGCTCATGCCTCGTGGTCCGATTCCAACATTCGCATTCCGTTTCGGCACGCCCGCGTGCGAATGTCGGAATCAAAGGACCACGAGCAAATACAAGTGCTGGTGGAGCTTTGGATTTGACATTCGCTTCAAGGACCTAGTGGCTTGGGGAGTAGCGAATGTCAAATCCGCTCCACTAGCCGGCTCGCGCCTTCTTGCCGCCTTCGCGTTGCTCAAAGCCCGCCGCCGCCGCATCGGCTTCGTGGCCATAGATGACGAGATGCTTGAGCCGTTCGGCGCCGAGCCGCGAGAGCGCGGACAGACCGCGCGCGAACGTCTTTCGCAGCGTGTCGGCGACGACAAAATGGCGAGAGACCTCCTCGCCGATGTCGGCCTCGCAATAGAGGCAACGGAGGGTGATGTGCCGTCGTGCCTCGTCTTCGACGATGTAGAACTTGTTGGCGGCGTACTGTCGTTCGGCGGGGTCGCAGACGATGCAGTTGGCATTGCCGCATTGAATTCCGGTCGCGATTGGCTGGGCGTAGATCGGATGCGTGGGCTTGGCGAAGCCGTCGGGGAATCGATGCAGTGATTTGTTCTTGTGTAGCTGCAAGAGCAGCGAAATCAACGCCATTCGTACCGGAACGCCAAAGGCGGCTTGCTGGAAATAGATCGCGCGGCGGTCCTTGTCGAGCGAGACGTCCAGTTCGTTGACGCGCGGCAAGGGATGCATGACGCTTGCTTCGGAGTACTTCTCGTCGCGCATGAATTTGGCATCGATCTTCGGATAGGGCCGCTCCTTTTCGGCCCAGCGCTCCTTCTGGAATCGCGTGACGTAAACTGCGTCGATCTTCTTCTGGACAATGACACCGTAATCCTCGGGCTCGGGAATGAGCGCAAGCTGATGCGGCTGGTCGGCGGTCACGTACAGCGCGTCGATCGAACCGCCATCGGCGGCTTCCGTGCGGCTGGGATCCTTGGAAACGATGCGGCTGTGAAATTCCTCGCGCAGCCTGCGGTCGACGTGCTCCGGCAGCTCCATGCCGGGCGCGGGGAGGGGATCGATGGTGGCGCCAAACCGCGCCAGCGCATAGACGAAGGAATGGATGGTGCGGCTGCCTTTGAGATCGCCGGAAATTGCGACCTTCATGTCCTTCAGGCTCTTCTTCTTCGAGCGCAGGGTGAACAGGTCGCACAGGGTCTGGGTAGGATGCTCGTGGCTGCCGTCCCCGCCGTTGATCACCGGAATCTGCGAATATTCGGCGGCAAGGCGGGCGGCGCCGTCGCGCGGGTGGCGAATGACAATGATGTCTGCGTAATTGCCGATCACGCGGATCGTGTCGGCGAGGCTTTCACCCTTGGCGGCGGAACTGACCGCCGGATCGGCGCTGGTGATGTTGGCGCCGCCCAGACGCAGCATCGCGCTTTCGAACGAGAGCCGGGTGCGGGTCGAAGGCTCGTAGAACAGAGTTGCGAGCACGCATTTGGACGCGAGGTCGGTATTGCGCGCGATGCGGTAGGGGATTTCCCGATCGGCAAGCTCCTGCAAAAACTCCTGCGCGACCTCGAAGATCGTCTCGATCTCCTTGTTGCTGAGGTCGTTGATCGAAATGATATGGCGCGTCGGAGGCAGGGCCTTCGTCATTAAAGCGCTGCTATAGGCCCATTCGCGGCGCGCGGGCAAGCCTGCTTTGGCCGGCCGCGACAGTGTTGCACCGGAAAGATTGCCGACCATGCTACGATCCGCCGACCAAGAGGCTGACCGTCATGTTTCCACAAGCTCCGCGCTCGCCTTTCGATACCCACGAGGTCTTCAACCAGTCGCCGCCCTTCGAGAACGTCGATCTGTTCGCGAGCGATACGCCGCTGCGGCAAGCCGTGGCTGCAAACGGCGCCGGCGACGAAGCCGCCGCGCTGTCGGAATTCGGCCGGCAATGGGGCACGGCGGCCATGTTCACGCTGGGGCGGCAGGCGAACGAGAATACGCCGAGGCTGCACATCTTCGACCCCAAGGGTTTTCGCCGCGATACGGTCGAGTTCCATCCGGCCTATCACCGCTTCATGGAACAGAGCATGGCGGCCGGGATGCACGCCTCGACCTGGACGGAGAGCGGCAAGCATGCCCCGCCGCCCGCGGAAGTCGTCCGCGCGGCGCGTTTCTACATGGCAGCACAGGTGGAAACCGGCCACCTTTGTCCAATCACCATGACCCGCGCCGCGCTGGCGCCGCTTGCCGCCGAGCCGGCGCTGGCCGCGCAAATCGTCCCTCGAGTCGTCGCCGGTCGCTACGACCCGGCATTTCGGCCGTGGTGGGAAAAGTCGGGAATGACGCTTGGGATGGGAATGACGGAAAAGCAGGGCGGCACCGATGTGCGCGCTAACACGACCACGGCGACCCGGGAGGGCGACGCCTATTCGCTGATCGGTCACAAATGGTTCTTTTCCGCGCCGATGAGCGATGCGTTCCTCGTCCTGGCGCAGGCGCCGGGCGGATTGAGCTGCTTTCTGCTGCCGCGCTTTCGGCCCGACGGCACTGTCAACGCGCTTCGCTTCCAGCGTCTCAAAGACAAGCTCGGCAATCGCTCAAATGCCTCGAGTGAGGTGGAATTCACCGGCGCGTTCGCCTGGCGCGTCGGCGAGGAGGGTGCCGGCGTCCGCACCATCTTGCAGATGGTACAACTCACCCGGCTTGACTGCGCGATCGCGTCGGCGGGGCTCATGCGGATGGCGTTGGCGCAGGCGGTGCACCATTGCCGCCATCGCAGCGTCTTTCACAAACCCCTTTACGACCAGCCGATGATGCGCGCCGTCCTGGCCGACATGGCACTCGAACTGGAGGGCGCGGTTGCCTTGGCAATGCGGCTGTGCCGCGCCTTCGATCGCGCGGCGGAGGACGCAAGCGAAGCCGCTTACGCGCGGCTCCTCACGCCGGCGGTCAAGTATTGGATCTGCAAGACCGCGCCGGCCTTCGCCTTCGAAGCGATGGAGTGCCTGGGCGGCAACGGTTATGTCGAGGAGAACTTGTTGCCGCGGCTCTATCGCGAAGCGCCGGTCAACGCCATCTGGGAAGGCTCCGGCAACGTCATGTGCCTGGATGTACTGCGCGCGCTCAAGGGCGAGCAGGAACGCAATCTCGTTGCCGCGCTCGCGCGCGCGGCTTCCGCTGGCACGCTCGACGCCGCCGTCGACATCGCTTCGGCGACGGAGGTCGATGCGCGGTCTCTGGTCGGCAGGCTTGCGCTCTTGGCTGCCGCGACGGCGCTGCGCGAGAGCGCGCCCGGTGCCGTGGCCGACGCGTTCGTGCGGACACGCGTGGCAAGGCCGCGCGGCGCGCTCTACGGCAGCGCCGATCTGGCCGCGGCGACCGCGGACGCGCTGTTGCAACGCGTGCTTCCGGAAGATTGACTGCCGATTCCCTGAACCGGTGCAGGCGCCGCCGCGGCGTTCAAGTTGCCGTTTGAATGCCAACTTGATCTCGCGCCAGCCGATCGATCGCCCCCTGCAGGATATAGGCTGCGGCGTGCTGATCGATGACCGCCTTGCGCGCGGCGCGGCTGGCGTCCGCCGCTATGAGGGCACGCTCCACCGCCGCGGTGGATAGCCGCTCGTCCCATAGCGCGATCGGCAGGCCCGTGAGTTTTTCGAGGTTGCGGGCGAATGCGCGGGTCGCCTGGGCGCGCGGACCTTCGCTGCCATCCATGTTGATGGGTAGACCCAAGACAAAACCGACGGCGTGACGTTCGGCGGCGAGGTCGAGAATGCGCCGCGCGTCGAGATGAAAGCGGTTGCGGCGGACGGTTTCCACCGGCGTCGCCACGCGGCGGTCGGGATCGCTGGCGGCGACGCCGATCGTCTTGGTGCCGAGATCGAGCCCGATCAGCGCACCACGCGTCGGGAAAAGCGTCGCCGCATCCATGAGCGCAAGAACCGGCATGACCGCCGGTTAACATGCTTCGCCCACCCCGCCAACGCCACTTTTCTCTTGTCGTGCGCGCGATTATGGTGGGCTTGGAATGGGTTCCGCGTCGCCCGCCGCGGTAGCGACGTGGACGCCTGAAGCACTTTCCGCGGCCGATCCGCCTTTCGCGCAAGGGAGCAGGCAAATGGCGTTTGCCCTAGCGAGCAACAGCTTCAAGGATGGCGACTATCTGCCGAAGGATTTCATCCTCTCGGCCGATTTCGGCTTCGGCTGCGCCGGCAACAACAAGTCGCCGCATCTGAAGTGGTCGAATGCGCCGGCGGGCACCAAGAGTTTCGCCGTGACCTGCTACGATCCGGACGCGCCGACCGGGTCCGGGTTCTGGCACTGGCTGGTCGTGAATATTCCGGCGAGCGTGAGCGAACTCGCCGAAGGCGCGGGCAGCTCGGGCGGCACGCTGCCGGCCGGCGCGCTGCAGACCCGCACCGATTTCGGCGTCCCCGGCTACGGCGGACCATGCCCGCCGCAGGGCGACCATCCGCACCGCTACCTGTTTACGGTGTTCGCAGTGAAAGCCGACAGACTCGATGTGAAAGCGGACACGTCCGCGGCCGTGGTCGGCTTCAACCTGCATTTCAACACGCTGGCGAGGGCCGAAATCATGGGCCTGTTCAAAAGGTAGAACGCCGCTCGTCCTTCGCCGCGCGCCATGGCAGGTCGCTCATGCCTCTTGCTCGAACCGTTGCAGCGGTCACACTCACGCTTGCACTGACGCAATCAGCCATGCCCCAGTCTGCCAAGCCTACGGAGGTAAAGGTGATCAGCGGTGGCGCCTTCAAGCAGGTTCTCACCGCCCTTGCTGCTCAGTACGAGAAGGAAAGCGGCAACAAAGTCGAGATCACCTATCGAACGGTCGGCCAACATCTCAAATTGGTCGGCAGCGGGCAGGAGACCTTCGCGGTCGCCGTGCTCACGCCCGAAGCGATCGACGGTCTCATCAAAGAGGGCAAGGTAATCCCCGGCAGCCGCACCGATTTGGCCAAGACCGGAGTTGGCGTCGTGGTGAAGGCGGGCAGCCCGCTTCCCGACATCAGCACCGTTGAGGCGTTCAAGAAGACACTGCTGGCGGCGAAATCGGTCGCCTATATCGATCCGGCGGCCGGCGGCTCGAGCGGAATTTATGTCGGCAAGCTGTTGGAGCGGCTCGGCATCGCCAAGGACATCAATGCCAAGGCGGTGCTAGTGCAAGGCGGCGAGGTGGCTGCTCACGTCGTCGACGGCGAGGCCGAAATTGGCATTCATCAAATCAGCGAAATCCTCGCGGTGAAGGGCGCCGTGCTGGTGGGGCCGTTGCCGGCGGCCATTCAGAATTTCACGGTCTATTCCGCCGGCGTCGCCGCCGGGGCCGGCGCGGGCGCGAAATCACTGGTGCAGTTCCTCTCGGGACCGCACGCGATTTCCATTATCAAGTCGAAGGGGATGGAACCGGCGAGCCCATAACCGGACAGCCGGATCGATTATCGAAAAAAGGGCCGCCGCCCGCGTGCAGCGGTCGCATGGCCCTTTTTCGGCGCTGCCGATGGTTCCGATCAGCGTGGCAGGTATTGGCGGGCGACGCGGGGGATGTCCGCCCGGGTAATCCCCAGATCGGCCAATTCGCGATCGTTGAGATTCGACAGTTCGCGGACCGCTTCCCCATATTGCCGCCAGTTTTGAATGAAACGGATGAACGAAGTGATCATATTAGGCTCCTTTCCCCGGCTCGCGCCGGAATCGCTGCCTGAATATAGACATTCGTCCGCTGCGCCGCACAATATTATGCTGCAATGCAGCTAGGAAAAATTTACATAAGAGGATGCGAGAATTATTAAGTAATGCGAAAGCTCGTCGTGGAGCGCCGCACGAGAAGCCATTATTGCTGCCGCTAGTTATGCCGCAGAGGCAATTCTGGATATTCAGTTCCGAGCGCCATCATTAATGAGATCTTCGCCCAAGTTCGGCCATGCCGCCACCGCGGCGGCGCCGAACTCGATGGCTGATATCAGCGTTCCGTTAAGTGCGTAGGGGAATAGCATGGGGACCGCACAGGACCATCGGCGTTACGCCGAAGAGTGCGTTGCTATGGCCCAGCGTGCCGATGACGATGGCGACAAGGCACTCTGGCTGACACTGGCGCAATCGTGGGTCCGTCTGGCCGAGCATGTTGCCCGAGGTCCGTCTTGCGGGCCGGAGGACACGATCAGCCTACCGGACTCTGTGGACGAGGGCGCCTAGTGTGGCGGTTCAGAAGTCCGCATCATTCCTGCCGCGACCTCGTCATGCGGATTTTCTGAACCAAAGCCACACGAGATCAATAGGTTGCGCGCAAACGAGGGTGCCGCATAATGATGCGAACTTCGGAATCGGGACACGAGTAAACCCTGCTCGGTCGCGATACTGGGGTGGCCGTCCGCGGCCGGCAAAGGGATCGCGGCCGGGCTTACTTGCCGTTGTTACTTGCCGTTGGCGGTCAGCACTTCGCTGCACGCGAGACTGATCCTCGACCGGTTGCGTTGCAGGCAGCCGAGGATCGCGAAAATGTCGTCCTTGTTCCTGGCGAGTTCAGCCTGGCAGAACTTCACCACGTCGGGGTGACAAGCGGCGCGTTGCTGCGGGCTTCCGGGCAAAGCCGGGGGCGGCGGCTGCGGTGGGAACTGCGCCAGCGCGGCCGACGTGCCGGCAAAAAACAAAGCCAAAGCTAAACCGGCTACCCGATGTCTCATGCCCCCCTCCCGCCGATCGCGTCGCCTCATTTAATAGGATATCACAACTCGCTCGCGCGGGGGCCGGCAATTTTCGCCGATCAACTTGCGCACGATGGCTGCGCGGCGATAAATCTTACTGTGAGGGCGGTTAGCTCAGTCGGTAGAGCGTCTGCTTTACACGCAGGATGTCGGCGGTTCGAGTCCGTCACCGCCCACCACGCACTCTTTGTGTCCGGCCCGGAGACATGGGTGACCGAAGGTATCTGACAAATACGCTTATCGCGCGCATAGGCTTCCGACCGTCGCCGCTGGGACAATCAACTCTATTGCGCCGTCAACGTCGCAGCCCAACCGCAAGCCCGAACCCGAGCAAGGATCCCGTATCGGAGAGACAGAATGGTTTGGGCACCATAGCCAAACAGCGCGCAACGCGCCGCCTGCAAGGCACGCATCCGTCCCGACCATGAACCAAGATTGTTAGCCGGCTACCCGCCGCACCGGCTTCCTGATGGAAGCCAGGCGGCCGGAGCACCTTGCGCGATCCGCGTTTCGGCTCGCGCGGGGAGGGTCAAATGGCTTCCTTAAGTTCCTTCGAGGCGCGGAACGCCACCTTCTTGCTCGCCTTGATCTGGATCGGCTCGCCGGTCGCGGGATTGCGGCCCATGCGTGCCGCCCGCTTGCGCACCTGCAAGATGCCGAGACCGCCGATGCGGATGCGCTCGCCTTTTTTCAGGTGTTTGACGATGTTGCCAACCAAGCCGCCGAGGATGGCTTCGGCCTGCTTCTTCGACAGCTCGTTGTCTTCGGCGAGAGTTGCCGCAAGGTGTTTCAGCGTAACGGTAGTGGCTGGTTTGGATGCCATAAGACCCTCCTCGAATGAAGCGTTGGCGGGCGAAATGTGAACCTCACCGCGATGCAGTTAGACGATTCGGTTTCATCTGACCACGCTTGTTTTGCCGATTCCACCGATGTTTTCGGCATTAATCCCCTATGTCAGGGCACTCTGTGGCGTGCTTAAGGCACGCTGCCGCCGGCGATTTAGGTCTTAAATCCTTGACTTGGAGGGGGGCCGGCCTTAACTGCGCACCGCGCCCGCGGGGGCGTAGCTCAGTTGGTTAGAGCGCTAGCCTGTCACGCTAGAGGTCGCGGGTTCGAGCCCCGTCGCTCCCGCCATGATAACAAGTGTCTTCGCGATTTCAGCCGCTTAGCGGCTTGGTCGCGAGTTCGCTTCACCGGCCGGGTCGTTCGGCGTAAGGCGGCCATGCCGTGGCGACGGAAGGCGGCAATGCCGCCTAATGCGTCCGCTGCAGCGGAAAACCGCCGCTCATACCTTTTCCATGATTTTGTCGGTGTTCGCGTTGAAGTGATAACGCGGAATGGCGTCGAGATCCGTTCCCGTGACGCGGATCACCCACGCTGTCTGCAGATGCGCCGTGGAGTGGATGGCGCCGGAAGCGTAGCCGCGCGTCTGTCCCGGACCGAGCGCGTACTGTCGGCCTTTCTCCAGCACCAAGCCCTCCTCATGCGCCGGATTGACGCGCCGCCATTCGGTCATCTCGGTTACGCCGCGGGCGGTTCCGTAGATCGCCCACGACGCGCCGTGGCTGTGCGGTTTGCCGACTTTGCCGCCCTCCTGGACGTGCGCGAGCACGTAGGCGTCGGTATCCGGATCGTGCCAGAGCTCGCGTCTGCCGGGCGGCATGTCGTCGCTGAAGGTTGCGGCAATGAAAGCGGGATTGTTGAGAAGGTCGGTCAATTTGCGCGCGATGTCGGGCAGGCCGTTCTGGCCCTTCGCTTTGAGTGTCACCGACACGTCGCGGCAGAAATCCGGCAGCGTGTAGGGCATGACGACCCCTCCTTGTCAGAATTGATCGCAATGTCGAGCGCGTGGAAACGCGCGTATAACTTCGCGCCGTAGCGGACGGCGGTCAATGGAGTGCGGGGCCAAGGAGCGCGTTGTAACGGTCGATGATTGGGCGCGGGGTTGCGGCCGCCTTGGCGATCGCTGCGCGCACCGTGTCCCCGTCGATGGGACTCATCTCGATGCCGAGTTTCGCTGCGGCTGCGATCACCTCGGGTTTCTTGCACATCGCCATGAATGCCGTTTGCAGCGCCTCGGCGCGGTCCGCCGGCACTCCCGGCGGTGCGGCGAACGGCAGCGAGATGAAGAACTGCAAGTCGGCAAAGTTGAGTAGCGCGCGCGCCGCGGGGTCGCTGGTCAACTCATATGCCGTCGGAATGTCGGGAAAATCGCGATTGCGAGTCTTGCGGCCGAACTGCATCAGCGCGCGGAAGGCGTGCGCATTCCACAACGTGCGCTGGCCGGCGCGGACCGAGCTGTAGCCGACCACCTGGCCGTCGATTTCGCCGCGCTGCATCGCCAAAAACATCGGGGCGGCGCCGCGATACCCGGTCACGACCTTGACGTTGAGGCCGAGGATTTTCTTGGCGATCGTGGCGTAGATCACGTTGCTCGATGCGGCGTTGTCGCCGCCGAGCGTGATGGATTTGCCGGGCTGTTTAAGCTCGGCGATCGACGTGATCGGGTTGGTCGCCATGAGCAGCATCAGGTAGGCGTCGTGCGCATACGACGAGAGGCTGCCGAGCCAGGTCAGCTTGAGCGGATCGAAATGCACGTTGGTATCGCCCTGGATGGCCAGAAGCGGCACCGCGCGTTCGAGCTTGGCCAGATAAGTGCCGTCACGGGGATAGACATTGGCCAGGCGGTTAGCGGCGATGATGCCGCCGGCGCCAGGTTCGTTTTCCACGACGATCGTCGGCCGGCCCGGAATGAACTTGCCGAGATAGCGCGCGACAAAGCGCGCCGAAATATCGTTGATGCCGCCGGGCGCATTGCCGACCACCATGGTGATCTGCCGGTCCTTGTAGAAGTGCGCGACGGATTGGGCATGGGCTGTGCCGGCGATGGTGGCGATGATGAAGCTGCCGACGACGGCAAGAGCGAAGCGCCGTTCGCCGCCGTTCTCGGCCTTGCCGGGAGAGGACCAGGCCGGACGCAAAGGCATCTTCATGGAAACGCCTCCAAGAGATGACCGTAACCCTTCACCGGCTGGCGGACATGGAGTCGCTTCTGGATCTCCCACACCCGCGCCGGCACCGGATGCACGACCGGAACCTGGAGATCCTGCTCGAGCGTGGCGATGATGTTGAGGGTGCGCCAGCCCGAGCCGAGCATGTAGATGGCGTCGGCCCCCTTGGCTTTGAGAAAGTTCTTCTTGATGTGGGCGTAGACCTGCTCGCCGGACAGGTTCTGCACTTCTGCAAACGGCACGTCGATGCCCGCCATGCCGCGCACCGCAAACCCGGCGCCGCGAAAATAGGCGGCGAAAATGGCGTTGAGCGCGGGTGGAAAATAGGTGGCGCCGACGAAGCTCCTGGCCTTTAGCGCGTGCAGCGCGTTCACGTGGTTCTGCGCCACGCTCATGATCGGCACCTTGTATTTCTTCTCCCAGGTCTTGACGATCTTTGCTTCGCCCTTGCGGCCCAGCACCATGAACGGCGGTGCCCCGTGCGGATGAATGAGATCGCATTGTTGTTCGGCGAGAACGGCAACGAGTTTTTCGTAATGCGGCATCATGGTGTGGAATTCGTCTGCGGTACCGCGACGAATGTTGAGGAACAACGGAATAAGCCCGATGCCTTCCGGCAGGAGCCGGCACACCTCCTCGGTCACGCCCGGGCGCATCGTCGGATTGATCATGCCGACGACGCCGCGCCAAGAGCTGAAAGCCATGATGCGGGCCTTTCAATCTCGTCCCCCCTGTCCCATTCCCTGCCCGTGGGCAAGGGGCGCAGGCGGGATCGTGTTACCCCCGATAAACTGGCGCCGGCTGCGTAAAGAAGCTCCACAGGATGTGGTAGACGAGCGCGTAGTTCTTTTGCTGGAAACTGGCGTGCGAGATGCCCGGCATCACCGCGAAATGCTTGTCCGGATTGGGCAGCCGGTCGAAGAACGCGATGAGGTCGGCGAAGCTTGCGATCCCGTCCCATTGGCCGCGCATGATGAGCGTCGGCACCGTGATTTTCGTCGGATCGACCACCGGCAGGTTGGCGCACATGTCGACGTAAGTGCCGGTGGGCACCGAGGTGTCGAGCGCGACGACCGCCTCGGCGAAAGCGTCGATGACGCGTTCTTCGGCAGTGCCGGGATGGTCGCGATCGAAGATCGAATGGATGAAGGCCTTGTCGATCGGGCGCCGGTTCTTGGCGCGGAATTCGGCGAGTTTTTTCCTGCGATCGGCGAGCGTCGGCGAACCTTCCCCGGTCCATACCATGGCGTCGAGCGCGAGACGTCCGACGAGGTCAGGATGGCGCTGGGCAAACAACGCGGCGCGCAACGCGCCTGAAGAAATGCCATAGACCAAAAGCGGCCGCTTGCCGCGAAGCTTCCCGATGTAGTTCGCTGCGGCGAAGCAGTCGTCGGCGCCTTGCGCGATCGGCGCATTGTTGTCGCGGTCCTTGGTGGAGCGGCCATAGCCCTCCATGTCGACGCTCCAGCAATCGAAGCCGCGGCGGGCGAAGAACTCCATGGCCGACGAGTCCGGCCGTCCCGGCACCTGCAGATCGAACGTCGGTTGCGCCGCCATCGAGGAGCCGTGGACGAACAGGATGGTGCCGATCGACCCTTTTGGATCGCCCGCGTATTTCTCGAACAAGAATAGTCTTACGTTGCCGTCCTTGGCCGTCCAATGGTCCTCGGCCTTGATCGGAGCCGAGGAAAGCGCTGCAATATCGTTCATCATGCACCTGCGTTTGCGCCTGGGATGAAGCACAGCGTGAAAGCGCGCGCGCTGCGCTCCGTCGCGGAACGCATTCTACTAGCCTAATCGATCTGCGTAATGTGGTTGTCCTTGATCACCTTGGCCCACTTGGCGACCTGGGCCGCCATGAAAGCCGCAAACGCGGGCTGCGTCATCACCATCGGGGTTGCGCCCTGTTTTTCCCAGGCTTGCTTGATGTCGGGTCGGCTCAAGATTGTGGTGATGGTGTCGTGCAGCAGGTCGATGATCGGTTGCGGCGTTCCCTTTGGGGCCATGAAGCCGACCCATTGGCTGAACTGAAAGCCGGGAACCGTTTCCGCGATCGTCGGTACGTTTGGCAGAATGGGAGAGCGTTTGAGGCCGGTGGTGCCGAGCGCGCGCACCTTGTCGGCTTTGACATAAGCCGCCATGGTCGGGATCGAATCGAACAGCATTTGGATCTGGCCGCTGAGGATATCGACGCGCATGCCGGTAGAGCCCTTGTACGGGACGTGCACGATGTTGATGCCGGTGAGGTTTTTCAACAGCTCCGCGGCCATGTGATAATTCGAACCGGGTCCGGAGGAACCGAAGTTGAGCGTGCCGGGTTTCGCCCGCGCCAACGCCAACAGCTCGGCCAGATTTTTGGCTGGCACCGACGGATTGACGACCAGCACCAGGTCGTTCTCCTCAAGCGGCGCGATCGGGACGAGATCGCGCAGGAGCCGGTATGGTTTATGCCTGTAGAGCGTCTCGTTGACGGTTTGCGTGCTGCTCGCCATCAACAGCGTGTAGCCGTCCGGCGTTGCGTGCGCGACCAGGTCGGTGCCGATTGTGGTGCCGGCGCCGGGACGGTTCTCGATCACGAAAGTCTGGTGCAGCGACTTTTGCAGTTCTACGGCCAGCGCGCGGACGTAGACGTCGGTCGGCCCGCCGGCGCCGAAGGGCACGATGATCTTGACCGGCCGCGACGGGTAGCTCTCGGCGCGGCTCGGCAATGGCAACGAGATCAACGCCGCCGCGACGATCAGAAGCGCCGGAGCGAGCCGGAACTTGGCAGACGGGATATGCATGAGATTGGCCCGCTTGTTCAATTCAACGTGACACCGGTGACGCGGATGACGTCGCCCCAACGCTTGTACTGGGAGGCGATAAAGGCCGCAAAATCCGATACCGACTCCGATTCCGGCTGCCCGCCGAGCCCGACGATCTTGCTCCTGACCGCCGGATCGTTCAGGCCGCGGTTCACCGTGGCATTGATCTTCTCCACAATTGCGGCTGGCGTGCCCGCAGGGGCCACGATGGCTTGCCAGGAATCCGGCGGCATTCCCGTGTAACCAAGTTCGTCCATGGTCGGAACCTGTGGAATCTCCGCGATGCGGTGAGGGCTGGTCACCGCCAACGCGCGCAGTTGGCCGGACCTGACCAATGGCACTATGGCGGTCGTCCCTTCGAAGGTCATGTTCATCTGCCCTGACAAGACATCGGTTGTCGCTTCCGATGCCGCTTTGTAGGGGACGAAGACGATGTTGGTGCCGGTCAAGTGCTTGAACATTTCGCCGCTCAGATGCGGCGGCGTGCCGATCACGGCGCCGTAGTTCAATTTGCCCGGATGAGCCTTGGCGTAGGCGACCAGCTCCTTGACGCTGTGGACGGGAACCGACCGGTTCACGGCGAGAACCAGCGGCGCCGACGATACAAGAGCCACGGCGGTAAAGTCCTTGAGCGGGTTGACGCCGGCATTCTTATAAAGTTGCGGGCTGATCGAGAGCGACCCCGCCGTGCCGGCGAGCAGCGTATAGCCGTCGGGCGCGGAGGCTGCCACCATCCGTGCCGCAAGAGTGCCGCTGGCGCCGACATGATTTTCGACCACCACGGGGCCGAGATGCTCCGAAAGGTAGGCCCCGATGATGCGTGCGGCCACGTCCGGCGGCCCGCCCGCGCCAAACGGGACGATCAATTTGATGGGGCGATCCGGATAGCCGGCGGCGTTGGTGGCGCCGGCAACGGCGACAATGACCGCCGCTGCGAGTGCGAGCGTCTGCAAATGTGTCGCACTTCGCAGCCAGATCCATGCGCGCCGCAACGGCGTTCCTCCCATGACGTTCGTTGCCGGATCGTACCATCACCGCCGGCGACGACGCTAATGACGCATGCGCGCAGGCCTGCCTTGCACCTTTTTGTGCGCTGCGCTAAGGGTCAAGGCCTTCGATTTGCGGCCGAATCTGCTTAGTTTTCGCGGCAAATCAGCGTGCTCTCCTCGACTCCTTCGCCTTCGCCGCCAGTCGAGGGGAGGGAGGGCGAACCCGCCGGAAGCCTCCTTTGTGCCGATGGGGATTTCGTCGTGAAGAGGGATTAAGTCATTCCCGGCTGACAAAAGGACTGCCGATGGCTCATTCGATCAGTCAATTGCTGTTGGCGTATATCCCACTCATTGTCTTCGTCGGCGTGTCGGCGGTGATCGGACTGGTGATGCTCGCTGCGGCGTTTCTGGTCGCCTACAAGCAGCCGGATCCTGAGAAGCTGTCGGCCTACGAGTGCGGATTCAATGCTTTCGACGACGCGCGCATGAAATTCGACGTGCGCTTCTATCTCGTGGCTATCCTGTTCATCATCTTCGACCTTGAAGTCACCTTCCTGTTTCCGTGGGCGGTGACGTTCGGGAAGGTCGGCGTGTACGGCTTCTGGGCGATGATGACCTTCCTTGCGGTGCTCACGATCGGGTTTATCTATGAATGGAAAAAGGGAGCGCTCGAATGGGATTGAGCGAACCCGCTGCGATTGCAAATTCGCGCCAGCCGATCCTGGATCCGCGCACCGGTAAGCCGGTGGGGACGGCGGATGGATATTTTTCCGAACTCAATGCCGAGCTGTCCGACAAGGGCTTTCTGGTCGCGGCGGCGGACGACCTCATCGCCTGGGCGCGCACCGGCTCGCTGATGTGGATGACGTTCGGGCTCGCCTGCTGCGCCGTCGAGATGATGCAGGTGTCGATGCCGCGCTACGACGTCGAGCGCTTCGGCTGTGCGCCGCGCGCCTCGCCCCGCCAGTCGGACGTTATGATCGTCGCCGGAACGCTCACCAACAAGATGGCGCCGGCATTGCGCAAGGTCTACGACCAGATGCCGGAGCCGCGTTACGTCATTTCGATGGGGTCGTGCGCTAACGGCGGCGGCTATTACCACTATTCCTATGCCGTGGTGCGCGGTTGCGACCGTGTCGTGCCGGTCGACATTTACGTACCGGGTTGCCCGCCGACCGCGGAAGCGCTGCTGTACGGAGTGCTGCTTCTGCAGAAGAAAATCCGCCGCACGGCCACGATCGAACGCTGAATCATGGATGAAACGCTGGATAGGCTCGGCCGAACGATTGCGGGCGCGCTGCCCTCGTCGGTCACCGGATATACGATTGCCTTTCGCGAGCTGACGCTTAGCGCGCAGGCCCGCGACATCGTCGCGGTCATGCGCTTTTTGCGCGACGATCCGGGCTGTCTGTTCTGCTGTCTGATCGACGTGACCGCGGTCGATTGGCCCGGCCGCGAGCGGCGCTTCGACGTCGTCTATCACCTGCTCTCGCCCAGGCACAACGCGCGCATTCGCGTCAAGGCCGAGACCGATGAGTCGACGCCGGTACCCTCGATCATCGAGGTTCATCCCGGCGCCGACTGGTTCGAGCGCGAGACCTACGATCTGTACGGGATCGTGTTCAGCGGCCATCCCGACATGCGGCGCATCCTCACGGATTACGGTTTTGACGGTCATCCGCTGCGCAAGGATTTCCCACTCACCGGCTTTGTCGAGGTGCGCTACGACGACGAACTGAAACGGGTCGTCTATGAGCCGGTGCGGCTGACGCAGGAATTCCGCAACTTCGATTTCCTCTCCCCTTGGGAAGGCACCGAGTACGTGCTGCCCGGAGACGAGAAGGCCAAATCCGGCGGCGGGCAGGGATCATGACATGAAGGGAACCCTCAAATCCGGTCTCGCGCACCGGTTTTCCTACAAGGTGCCCGAGAACAAGACCGTGCCCTATACGTATCCGGAGGCCCCGGAAATCGCCTCCATGCCCAAGGTATTTGCCACCGGCAACATGATCATTTTGATGGAATGGACCTGCACGCAGCTCCTGGCGCCGCACCTCGACGCCGGCGAGGGCAGCGTTGGCGTGCATGTGGACGTGAGCCATCTCGCCGCGACCTTGCCGGGTCAGACGGTGACGGTCGATGCGGAGGTGGAAAGAATTGTGGGCAATCGCGTTGGCTTCAAAGTCAAGGCGCATGACGGTATCGACCTGATTGGCGAGGGGCGGCACGAGCGCTTTGTTGTCTATTGGGACAAATTCAATGCGCGACTCGCGGCGAAGGCCGCGAAAGCAGCGGAATTGGTATAATGGCGGAACCGGCTCCTTCGCCCCGCAACTTCACCATCAATTTCGGTCCGCAGCATCCGGCCGCGCACGGTGTGCTGCGGCTTGTCCTCGAACTTGACGGCGAGGTGGTCGAGCGTGTCGATCCGCATATCGGCCTGCTGCATCGCGGCACCGAAAAGCTGATCGAACACAAGACCTATCTGCAGGCCATTCCCTACTTCGATCGCCTCGACTACGTGGCGCCGATCAATCAGGAGCACGCCTTCTGCCTGGCGGCGGAAAAGCTCCTCGGCATCGAGGTGCCGAGGCGCGGACAGATCATCCGCGTTCTCTATTGCGAGATTGGCAGGCTGTTGTCGCACCTGCTCCAGATCACCACACAGGCCATGGACGTTGGCGCGCTCACGCCGCCGCTGTGGGGCTTCGAAGAGCGCGAAAAGCTCATGGGCTTCTACGAGCGCGCGTCGGGCTCACGCATGCACGCGGCCTATTTCCGCGTCGGCGGCGTGCGTCAGGATTTGCCGCCGAAGCTCATCGACG
This sequence comes from Xanthobacteraceae bacterium, assembly GCA_030041005.1. GTDB lineage: Bacteria > Pseudomonadota > Alphaproteobacteria > Rhizobiales > Xanthobacteraceae > BOG-931. Next base: position 15,618 of record JASHOR010000084.1, on the reverse strand, counting down.
ACATCGCGGCGTTCTGCGACCCGTGCCTGAAAGTGTGCGATGATCTCGAAGAACTCCTTACCGATAACCGCATCTTCAAGCAGCGAAACGTCGACATCGGCGTGGTATCGCTGGCCGACGCCTGGGCGCGCGGATTCTCCGGCGTCATGGTGCGTGGCTCGGGCGCGGCGTGGGATTTGCGCCGGTCACAGCCCTATGAGATTTATTCCGAACTCGAGTTCGATATTCCGGTGGGCAAGAACGGCGACAACTATGATCGCTATTGCATCCGCATGGAGGAGATGCGCCAGTCGATCCGTATCATGAAGCAATGCATCGCGCTGTTGGCCAAGACGCCGGGCCTCGTGCTGATCGACGACCACAAGATTTCGCCGCCGCGGCGCGCCGAGATGAAGCGCTCGATGGAGTCGCTCATTCATCATTTCAAGCTCTATACCGAGGGCTTCAAGGTGCCGCCGGGCGAAGTCTATGCCGCGGTCGAGGCGCCCAAGGGCGAATTCGGCGTCTATCTGGTCGCGGACGGCACCAACAAACCCTACAAGTGCAAGATTCGGGCGCCGAGCTTCGCGCATTTGCAAGCGATGGATTTTCTGTCGCGCGGGCACATGCTGGCCGATATCTCGGCCATTCTGGGAAGCATCGATATCGTTTTCGGCGAGGTTGACCGATGAGCGTGCGCCGCCTCGCCGAGAAGCAGCCCGACAGCTTCGCCTTCACCGCGGAGAATCTGGCCTGGGCGAAGAGGCAGATGGAAAAGTATCCGCCGGGCCGGCAACAATCCGCGGTGATTTCGTTGCTGTGGCGGGCGCAAGACCAGTGCGGCGGCTGGCTGCCGCAAAAGGCGATCGAAGCGGTCGCCGATCTGCTCGGCATGGCGAAAATTCGCGTGCTCGAAGTGGCAACCTTCTACACGATGTTCAATCTGGCGCCGGTCGGCAAATACCACGTGCAGTTCTGCGGCACGACGCCGTGCCTGCTGCGCGGCGCGGATGGGCTGAAGAAAGTTCTTCATCGCTTGATCGGCGAAGAGAATGAGGTGACGGGCGACGGCAAATTGTCCTGGGTCGAAGTCGAATGCCTGGGCGCCTGCGTCAACGCTCCGATGGTACAGATCAACGCCGATTACTACGAGGATTTGACCCCGGAAACTCTGACACAGATCATCAACGATCTATCAAACGGCAAGACGCCAAAACCGGGGCCACAGGTCGATCGGCTCAATTCCGCGCCAGCCGGCGGCCTGACGACGCTGGCAGAGAAGGCTTGATCGATGCTGACCGACAAGGATCGCATCTTCAGAAATCTCTACGGCCAGCATGATTGGGGCCTCGAAGGCGCCCGCGCCCGCGGCGCCTGGGACGGCACCAAAGACATTCTTGCAAGAGGCCGTGACGCGCTGGTCAATGAGTGCAAGGCCTCAGGGCAGCGCGGCCGCGGAGGCGCCGGCTTCCCGACCGGATTGAAATGGTCGTTCATGCCGAAGGAAGTGCAGCAGGGGCGGCCGCATTACCTCGTGGTCAACGCCGACGAATCGGAGCCAGGCACGTGCAAAGACCGCGAAATCATGCGCCACGATCCGCATCTGTTGATCGAAGGCTGCTTGATCGCCGGCTGCGCCATGGCGGCGAAGCATTGTTACATCTACATCCGCGGTGAATTCATCCGTGAGCGCGAACGGCTGCAAGCGGCGATCGATCAGGCCTATGAGGCCAAGCTCATCGGCAAGAATAATATCCACGGCTTCGACTTCGACATCGTGCTCCACCACGGCGCCGGCGCCTACATTTGCGGTGAGGAGACCGCGCTGCTGGAGAGCCTCGAGGGTAAAAAGGGACAACCCCGGCTAAAGCCGCCGTTTCCGGCGAACATGGGCCTCTATGGCTCCCCGACTACGGTGAACAACGTGGAGACGATCGCGCAGGTCCCCGACATCATGCGCCGCGGCTCCGCCTGGTTTGCAGGCATCGGCAGGAAGAACAACACCGGCACTAAGCTGTTCTGTATCTCCGGCCACGTCGAGCGGCCGTGCAACGTGGAAGAAGAGATGGGCATTCCACTGCGCGAACTGATCGAGCGGCATGCCGGCGGGGTGCGCGGCGGCTGGGACAATCTGCTCGCGGTCATCCCCGGCGGCTCGTCGATGCCGATGATTCCCGCCGGCGCCGATCAGGCCGACACGCTGCTGATGGACTTCGACGGCTGCGTCGCCAAGAAATCCGCGTTCGGCACCGCGGCGGTCATCGTCATGGATAAGTCCACCGACATCGTACGCGCGATGGCCCGGATCTCTTATTTCTACAGACACGAAAGCTGCGGCCAGTGCACGCCCTGCCGCGAAGGCATGGGCTGGATGTGGCGCGTGCTTGAACGCATGGCCGAAGGCCGCGCGCAAAAGCGCGAGATCGACATGCTGTTCGAGGTGACAAAGCAGATCGAGGGCCACACCATCTGCGCCTTCGGCGACGGCGCCGCCTGGCCGGTGCAAGGGTTGCTGCGGCACTTCCGGCCGGAAATCGAACGGCGCATCGACCAATACACGGCCAACCCGCATCCGGAGCCGGTCTCGGTGGCGGCGGAGTGAGGTAGGAGATGGCCAAGCTCATCGTCAACGGCAAGGAAATCGACGTTCCGCCGGAGTACACGCTGCTTCAGGCTTGTGAAACCGCGGGCGCGGAAATCCCGCGTTTCTGCTTTCACGAGCGGCTGTCGATCCCCGGCAATTGCCGCATGTGTCTGGTCGAACTCGTCGGCTCGCCGAAGCCGGTAGCGAGTTGCGCCTGGGCCGTGCGCGACTGCCGGCCCGGACCGAAGGGCGAGCCGCCGGAGGTGCGGACGCGCTCACCCATGGTGCGTAAGGCACGTGAAGGCGTAATGGAGTTCCTGCTCATCAATCATCCACTCGACTGCCCGATCTGCGACCAGGGCGGTGAGTGCGATCTGCAGGACCAGTCGATGGCCTACGGCATCGACGGCAGCCGCTTCCGCGAGAACAAGCGCGCGGTCGAGGACAAATATCTCGGCGCTCTGGTCAAGACGTCGATGAACCGCTGCATCCAGTGCACGCGCTGCGTCCGCTTCTCCGCCGAAATCGCCGGCGTCCCCGAACTCGGCGCCACCGGGCGCGGCGAGGACATGGAGATCACGAGCTACCTGCAAGAGGCGATGACCTCCGAATTGCAGGGCAACGTGGTCGATCTCTGCCCGGTCGGAGCGCTGACCTCGAAGCCGTATGCGTTCGCGGCACGGCCGTGGGAACTCAACAAGACCGAGTCGGTCGACGTGATGGACGCGCTCGGCTCCGCCATCCGCATCGACACCCGCGGCCGCGAGGTCATGCGCATTCTGCCGCGCACCAACGACGACATCAACGAGGAATGGATCTCCGACAAGACGCGGCATGTGGTCGACGGTTTGCGCACGCAGCGGCTCGATCAGCCTTACGTGCGCGACAACGGCCGGCTTCGGCCTGTCTCCTGGAACGAGGCTTTCAAGGTCATCGCGCAAAAGCTTGCGCGTGCCAATCCGAAGCGTGTCGGCGCGATCGTCGGCGATCTTGCAGCGGTAGAGGAAGTCTTCGCGCTCAAGGACCTGATGACCCGGCTGGGGGTAGGCAATCTCGATTGCCGCCAGGATGGCTCGGCGCTCGATCCGAAATGGGGCCGGGCGAGTTATCTGTTCAACGCCACGATCGCCGGGATCGAAGCCGCGGATGCGCTGCTCATCGTCGGCTCCAATCCGCGCCGGGAAGCCGCCGTCCTCAATGCACGTATCCGCAAGCGCTGGCGCACCAGCAATTTCCCCATCGGGCTCATTGGGCCGAAAGTGGACCTGACCTACACGTATGATTATCTCGGCGCTGGTCCGGAAACGCTTGCCGACATTGCCCGGCATAGTTTTGCCGATGCGATGCGCCAGGCGGAGCGTCCACTGCTGCTGGTCGGCGCCGCGGCCTTCGCGCGCCCGGATGGCGCCGCCATTGCGGCGCTCGCCGCCAAGGCGGCGGTCGATCTCGGTGCAGTGAAGGAGGGCTGGAACGGCTACAGCGTTCTGCACAGCGCGGCCTCGCGCGTCGGCGCGCTCGATCTCGGCTTCGTACCCGGGGAAGGCGGTCTGAACGCGCGACAAATGGCGGCCTCCGGCACGCTCGACGTGGTGTTTCTGCTCGGCGTCGACGAACTCGAAATCGCCCCTGGCGCTTTCTCGATCTACATCGGCAGCAATGGCGACCGCGGTGCCATGCGCGCCGATGCCATTTTGCCCGGTGCAGCCTATCCGGAAAAGTCGGCGATCTACGTCAACACCGAGGGCCGCGTGCAGATGGCGACGCGTGCCTCGTTTCCTCCGGGCGAGGCGCGCGAGGATTGGGCCATCCTGCGTGCGTTGTCGGACGTGCTCGGCAAGCGGCTGCCCTACGATTCGCTCGCGGCGTTGCGGCAGGCGCTGTTCAAGGCCTATCCGCATTTTCAGCGCCTCGGCCAGATCGCGCCTGGCGATCCCGCCGACGTACACAAGCTCGCCCAACACCGCCCCGGAACTACCGAACGTGCGCCGTTTCGTTCCAGTGTGGAGGACTTCTACTTCACCAACGCCATCGCCCGCTGTTCGGCAGTGATGGCCGAATGCTCAGCGATTGCCGCGGGGCGCGTGGCCATGACGGCGGCGGAATAGGAGCGGCACGATGGAAGCGGCCTGGTCCGACTACATTCTGCCCTTCTTGATCATGGTGGGGGAGAGTCTGCTCCTTCTCATCATTTTGCTGATCGCCGTCGCCTATGTTCTTTATGCGGACCGCAAGATCTGGGCCGCGGTACAGATCCGCCGCGGCCCCAACGTGGTCGGTCCGTGGGGTTTGTTTCAATCCTTCGCCGACCTGATCAAGTTCGTGCTCAAGGAGCCGGTGATTCCCGCCGGCGCCAACAAGGGCGTGTTCCTCCTCGCGCCGCTGGTGACCTGCACTCTGGCGCTCGCCGCCTGGGCGGTGATTCCCGTTAGCGCCGGCTGGGTCATCGCCAATATCAACGTCGGCATTCTTTACATCTTCGCCATTTCGTCGCTCGGCGTTTACGGGGTCATCATGGCCGGATGGGCGTCGAACTCCAAATATCCGTTCCTCGCCGCGCTCCGCTCGGCCGCGCAGATGGTGTCGTACGAGGTCTCGATCGGTTTCGTCATCATCACCGTGCTGCTCTGCGTCGGCTCGCTCAATCTCACCGCCATCGTCGAGGCGCAGAACCACCCTTGGGGTCTGTTCGGCTGGTACTGGCTGCCGCTGTTCCCGATGCTGGTGATCTTTTTCGTCTCTGCGCTGGCCGAGACCAACCGCCCGCCGTTCGATCTGGTCGAGGCGGAATCGGAACTGGTCGCCGGCTTCATGGTCGAATACGGGTCGACCCCTTACATGATGTTCATGCTCGGCGAGTACGTGGCGGTCTGCACGATGTGCGCCATGTGCACGATCCTGTTCCTTGGCGGCTGGCTGCCGCCGTTCCCGATCGTGCCTTTCACCTGGATCCCGGGAGTGATCTGGTTCGTGCTCAAGGCGCTGTTCGTGTTCTTCATGTTCGCCATGGTGAAGGCGTTCGTGCCGCGCTATCGCTACGACCAATTGATGCGGCTTGGTTGGAAGGTGTTCCTGCCGATCTCGCTGGCGATGGTCGCGATCGTGGCCGCCGTGCTGCAGATAACGGGGCTGGCGCCGCAATGAACGGAGCGGAGCATGGAATATTCGCTGCCGGCCTGGATTGGCGCGCTCGTGGGGACGATTGTTGCGGTTGCCATTTACGTGCCGGCGATTCGTCTGCTCGACCGGCGCAAGCGGACGCAGAACGGTCCGGCGTCGCTTGAACAACGCGACGAATTCGAGGAGAAGCTGTCGATCATGCGGCGTTTGATCCTGGGTCTAGACATCGCCATCCTCGCCACCTTGGGCTATTGGATCGGCAAAGCGATCGGCGGGCCCGGCGCTCTGCCGCCGTTGCGCTAGGCCGCATGCGAGGTGTTTTGCGATGAAACTCGATCAAGCCGCCCGCTCGCTGTTTCTGAAGGAATTCGCGCAGGCCTTTGTGCTGTCGATGCGCTACTTCTTCAAGCCGAAGGCAACGTTGAATTACCCGTTCGAGAAGGGCGTGCTGTCGCCGCGCTTTCGCGGCGAGCATGCGCTGCGGCGCTATCCCAACGGCGAGGAGCGCTGCATCGCCTGCAAGCTGTGCGAGGCGATCTGCCCGGCGCAGGCGATCACCATCGAGGCCGGCCCGCGGCGCAACGACGGCACCCGCCGCACCACGCGCTACGACATCGATATGGTCAAGTGCATCTATTGCGGGCTGTGCCAGGAAGCGTGTCCGGTCGATGCCATCGTCGAGGGACCGAATTTCGAATTCGCCGCCGAAACGCGCGAGGAGCTTTATTACGACAAGGAGCGCCTTTTGGCGAACGGCGACCGCTGGGAGCGCGAATTGGCCAGGAACATCGCGCTCGATGCGCCCTACCGCTGAGCTTGCAGCCGAATGATCGTCAACGCCATTTTCTTCTATCTGTTCGCCGGCATCTGCGTCGCCTCCGCGGTGATGGTCATCTCCGCGCGCAACCCGGTGCATTCGGTGCTCTTCCTCATCCTCGCCTTTGTGAACGCCGCCGGATTGTTCGTGCTGCTCGGCGCCGAATTTCTGGCGATGATTTTGATCATCGTCTATGTCGGCGCGGTTGCCGTACTGTTCCTGTTCGTGGTGATGATGCTCGATGTCGATTTCACTGAGTTGCGCCAGGGCTTTCTCAATTACCTACCGATCGGCGCCCTGGTCGGGGCGGTTCTGCTGGTCGAGCTTCTGCTCGTGGTCGGCGGTTGGGCGATCGCGCCCGGAGTGGGTCACGCCGGTTCGGCTTCGGCAAGCATGACCAACACGCAGGCGATCGGGCTCGTACTCTACACCCGCTACGTCTACTTCTTCGAAGCCGCCGGCGTCATCCTGCTTGTCGCCATGATCGGCGCCATCGTCATGACGCTGCAACACAAGCCGAACGTGCGGCGGCAGAACATCGCCGAACAAGTGGCGCGACGAACGACGAGCGCAATCGAGCTGGTCAAAGTCAAGCCGGGGCAGGGGCTGTCATGATCATCGGGCTTGGTCATTATCTTTCTGTTGCCGCCATCCTGTTCACGCTGGGGATCTTCGGCATTTTTCTCAATCGCAAGAACGTCATCATCATCCTGATGTCGATCGAGCTTATTCTGCTCGCGGTCAACATCAACCTGGTGGCTTTCTCCAGCTTTCTCGGCGACATCGTTGGGCAGGTCTATGCTTTGATCGTGCTCACGGTCGCCGCGGCCGAATCTGCCATCGGGCTCGCCATCCTCGTCGCTTATTTCCGTAACCGCGGCTCGATCGCGGTCGAAGACATCAATCTGATGAAAGGCTGAGGGGGATGTTCGCTGTAAACGACGTCGCGCCGGCCGCACGCGGCGCGAAAACAGCCGACGCGCATTGGCTGCAAGGGGATCGTCGGCCAGAGGGCGGGTGGGAACGGGGACAGCGGCATGTATGAAGCCATCGTCGCGCTGCCGCTGATTGGCTCGCTCATCGCCGCCGCTATCGCGCTGATCGGTGCGCGCAATCGCTTCCCGGGCGAGGATCCGCCACCGCCGCACGACGATCATGCTGCGCCGCTGGTTCAGGAAAGCCATGCGAGCGCGGCGCCTTCGCCGCACCAGGCGCATGCCGCCTTTGCCAACACCCACGCCGAAGAGCCGCCGGCCGAGCCGCCAGCCGCGGGTTCGCAGGCCGCCGGTCTCATCACCACGACACTGCTCGGGATTTCCTGCCTGCTGTCCTGGTACGCCTTCTACTACGTCGGTATTGCCGGACACCAAGCCCGCGTAACGCTCTTCACCTACATTACCTTCGCCGATCTGCACTCGGATTGGGCATTGCGCATCGACTCGCTGACCGCGGTGATGCTGGTGGTGGTCACGACCATCTCTTCGCTGGTTCACCTTTATTCGATCGGCTACATGAGCGACGATCCTTATCGTCCACGCTTCTTCTCCTATCTGTCGTTCTTCACCTTCGCCATGTTGATGCTGGTGACGTCCGACAATCTGGTGCAACTGTTCTTCGGCTGGGAAGGCGTCGGTCTGGCGAGCTATTTGCTGATCGGGTTCTGGTACTACAAGCCCGAGGCGAACGCCGCCGCCATCAAGGCCTTCGTCGTCAACCGGGTCGGCGATTTCGGCTTTTCGCTCGGCATATTTGCCGTTTTCTTCCTCACCGGGGCGGTCGATTTCGACACCATTTTCTCTCAGGCGCCGGCGCTCGCCGGCAAGAGCTTTCATTTTCTGAGCTTTGACGCCAACGCCCTCACGGTGGTGTGCCTGCTGCTGTTCATGGGCGCCATGGGCAAGTCGGCGCAGTTTCTGCTGCACACCTGGCTGCCGGACGCCATGGAGGGGCCGACTCCGGTCTCCGCCCTGATCCACGCCGCGACGATGGTGACCGCCGGCGTGTTCATGGTGGCACGCTTGTCACCGCTGTTTGCGCTCTCACCGGGGGCATCGGCATTCGTCGTTTTCATCGGCGGGACCACGGCGGTGTTCGCAGGCACGGTCGCGCTGGTGCAAAACGATATCAAGCGCATCATCGCCTATTCGACGTGTTCCCAGCTTGGCTACATGTTCGTGGCGATGGGAGTGGGCGCCTATTCGATCGGCATGTTTCATCTGTTCACCCACGCTTTCTTCAAAGCGCTGCTTTTTCTGTGCTCCGGCTCGGTCATCATCGCCATGCACCATGAGCAGGACACGAGGCACATGGGCGGCCTTTGGCGCAAGCTGCCGGTTACCTACGTGACCATGGTCATCGGCACGCTGGCGCTGACCGGCTTTCCATTCACCGCCGGATATTTTTCCAAGGACGCGATCATCGAGGCGGCGCTGGTCAGCAATCACCCGATGGCGGCCTACGGCTTTGTCATGGCGCTGGTTGCGGTGGCGTTGACCGCGTTCTATTCCTGGCGGCTGATCTTCAAGACGTTTCACGGCGAGCCGCACGACCGCGAACATTACGAAGCGGCGCACGAGACGCCGAAGACGATGTTGGTGCCGCTCGTCGTGCTCGCCATCGGGTCGATCGCCGCGGGCTATCCGGCGCTCGCCATATTCACCGGCCACGGCGCCGATACATTCTTCCACGGGGCGCTCAGTCTCGGCACGGCAAACGGACTGTTCGAGAACGCCGAGAAACTGCCGCTCGCGCTCTCGATCATGCCGACCGTCATGATGATCGTCGGCTTCCTGGTCGCCTGGGTATTTTACATCCGCCGGCCCGATCTGCCCGAAGAACTGGCCCGCCAGCAATACGTGCTCTACCAGTTCCTCCTGAACAAATGGTACTTTGACGAGATCTACGACTTTCTCTTCGTCCGCCCGGCGATGCGGCTCGGCCGGCTGCTTTGGAAGGGCGGCGACGGCTTCATCATTGACGGCTTCGGTCCCGACGGCGTTTCCGCGCGCGTGCTCGATGTGACGCGTAACGTCATCCGCCTGCAGACCGGCTACCTCTATCATTACGCCTTCGCCATGCTGATCGGCGTCGCCGCCTTCTTCACCTGGTTCATGTTCGTGGGAGGACACGGATGACGAGCTGGCCGATCCTCTCCGTCGTCGTCTTCCTGCCGATCGTCGGCGCGCTGTTCATCGCTTTCCTGCGCAACGACGAAGCGGGCGCACGCAATGCACGCTGGGTGGCGCTGTGGACGACGCTGATCACGTTTGCGATTTCGCTCATCCTCGTGTGGCGGTTTGATACCTCGACTGCGGACTTTCAGTTTGTCGAAAAAGAGCCGTGGCTCGGCGGCGCGATCAATTATTCCTTGGGTGTCGACGGCATTTCGCTTCCTTTCGTGATCCTGACCACCGCGATAATGCCGATCGCGATTCTTGCGAGCTGGACCGTGATCCAGCGCGGCGTCCGCGGTTTTATGATCGCCTTCCTGGTTCTCGAGACGCTGATGGTCGGCAGCTTCTGCGCCCTCGATCTTGTCCTGTTCTATCTGTTCTTCGAGGGAAGTCTGATCCCGATGTTTCTGATCATCGGCGTATGGGGCGGCCCGCGTCGCGTCTATTCGAGCTTCAAGTTCTTCCTCTACACGTTTGCCGGCTCGGTACTGATGCTGCTCGCCATCATGGCGATGTATTGGCAGGCCGGCACTACCGATATCCCGACGCTGCTGCATCACTCCTTTCCGCGTACGCTGCAGACCTGGGCCTGGTTCGCCTTCCTCGCCTCGTTCGCCGTCAAAATGCCGATGTGGCCGGTCCATACCTGGCTCCCGGACGCTCACGTCGAAGCGCCGACATCCGGCTCGGTGATTCTGGCGGCTATCCTCTTGAAGTTCGGTGGCTACGGCTTCCTGCGTTTCTCCCTGCCGATGTTTCCCGAAGCCTCGCAGCAACTGGCGCCGTTGATTTATGCGCTCTCGGTCGTGGCCATCATCTACACCTCACTCGTCGCCCTGATGCAGGAGGATATGAAGAAGCTCATCGCCTATTCGTCGGTGGCGCACATGGGCTTCGTCACCATGGGCATATTCGCGGTCACCGCGCAGGGCGTCTCCGGCGGCATTTTTCAAATGCTCTCGCATGGCATTGTTTCGGCAGCATTGTTCCTTTGCGTCGGCGTGGTCTACGACCGAATGCACACACATGAGATTTCGATCTTTGGCGGGCTGGTCAACCGCATGCCGCTTTATGCCTTCGTGTTCATGGTGTTTTCATTGGCCAATATCGGTCTGCCGGGCACATCGGGGTTTGTCGGCGAGTTTCTGACGCTGATCGGCACCTTCCGCGTCAACAATTGGGTCGCAACGCTGGCGGCGCTCGGCAGCATCCTGTCCGCCGCTTACATGCTGTGGCTCTATCGCAAGGTGATCTTCGGCAAACTGGAGAAGCCGAGCCTGCGATGGATCAGGGACCTCGGTTGGCGCGAGATCACCGTGCTCGCGCCGCTCGTGATCGTGACAATCTTGATCGGCGTATATCCGAAGCCCGTGCTCGACTTCTCGGCGGCATCGGTGACACAATTGATCGACAACTACCACCATGCGCTGGGCAGCGTGCAAGCAGCGGCTTTGACGAGGTAAGGCGATGACCGCTGTACAGCTTCCCGCCTTCGTTCCGCTGCTGCCGGAGATCGTGCTGGGGCTGGGCGCCATGGCGCTGCTGATGGTCGGCGCATTTCGCGGCAACCTGACCGTGCAGGTCGTCGACTTCTCGGCAATCGCGCTGCTCGTGATTGCCGGCGCCATCCTTCTGGCACTGCCGGCGGGTCGGCTCACCAGCTTCGGCGGCAGCTTCGTGGTCGATGATTTCGCCCGCTTTTTGAAAATCCTGGCGCTGATCGGGTCCGCCGCCGCCATCGCCATGTCGCTCGATTACACCAAGCGCGAACGGCAGCAGCACTTCGAATACTCCGTGCTCATTGTGCTGTCGACGCTCGGCATGCTCATGCTGATCTCGGCTGCCGACTTGATAGCGCTCTATCTCGGCCTCGAATTGATGAGTCTGCCGCTTTACGTCGTGGCCGCGAGCCACCGTACCGAACTGCGTTCGACCGAGGCGGGCCTGAAATATTTTGTGCTCGGCGCGTTGTCGTCCGGGATGCTGCTTTATGGCGCCTCTTTGATCTACGGCTTCACCGGCACCGTCAGCTTCACTGGCATTGCGCAGGCCGCCAGTCATGGCGGAGTGGGGCTGATCTTTGGGCTGGTATTTTTATTCGCCGGCTTCTGCTTCAAGGTTTCCGCGGTGCCGTTCCATATGTGGACGCCGGACGTCTACCAGGGTGCGCCGACCCCGGTGACCGCGTTTTTTGCGGCCGCGGTGAAGGTGTCCGGTATCGCCATGTTCGTGCGCGGCGCGGTGATGGCCTTTCCCGGCATCACCTCGGAATGGCAGCAAATCGTCGTTTTCGTCTCCGTCGCCTCGATGCTGCTTGGTTCATTCGCCGCCATCGGCCAGCGCAATTTCAAGCGGCTTATGGCCTATTCGTCGATCGCCCACATGGGCTTCGCTCTCGTTGGGCTGGCCGCCGGCACATCGCAAGGCGTCCAGGGCGTTCTCGTCTATATGGCGATCTACATCACAATGACGCTCGGCGTGTTCGCCGTGATCCTGTCGATGCGCCGAAGCGGCGGGATGGTTGAATCGATCGACCAACTCGCCGGGCTCGCGCGCACCCACCCGATGAGGGCGTTCGTGCTGGCGATGCTGCTGTTTTCGATGGCGGGAGTGCCGCCGCTCGCCGGCTTCTTTGGCAAGTTTTACGTCTTCCTCGCCGCCATCCAGGCGGGCTTTTACATCCTGGCGGTGATCGGCGTGCTCGCCAGTGCGGTCGGCGCCTACTATTACCTGGCCATCGTCAAGATCATGTATTTCGACGAAGCGGCCGAGGGCTTTTATGCGATGCCGATTGGGGTGCGAGTGGTGCTTGGCATTTGCGGCCTCTTCAACCTTCTGTTCTTTGTCTATCCGGGACCGCTGGTCGAGGCAGCGAGCGCGGCCGCCCGGTCTCTGTTCTGATGGACCTCGCCCCAGCCGCGGCTGCCGCCGGTTACCGCCTGGTGACGCACGATACGCTGGCCTCGACCAATGCGACGGCGCTCGCCTGCGCCACGAACGGCGGCGACGCGCGACCGCTGTGGGTGACGGCTCGCGTGCAAACGGCCGGCCGCGGCCGGCGCGGCAGGGCCTGGATTTCACCGCGCGGCAACCTCCATGCCACGCTGTTGCTGATCGATCCCGGACCGGTGTGCCAAGCGCCGGAATTGTCGTTTGTGGCGGCGCTTGCGGTCCATGACGCCATCCTCGACTGCGCTCCCGACCTGCGTGAAAGGCTGGCGCTCAAATGGCCGAACGATGTGCTTTGCGCCGCCGCCAAGGTGGCCGGCATTCTGATTGAAGGGCAGGTGCAGGACAAATGCCCCGTCGTCGCAATCGGTATCGGGGTCAATTGCCTGCACCATCCGTCGCAAGCATCGTATCCGGCGACCGATCTCGCCGCCGCCAGCGCCGGAGTTTCGGCCGACGATCTGTTCTTCGCGCTGTCCGGATCCATGACGCGGAGGCTGCGGCAGTGGCGCCGCGGTGAGGGATTTCCGGCTGTTCGATCGGAGTGGCTTGAGCGCGCCCACGGGCTCGGCGGCGAGATGCGGGTGAGGCTTCCTGGCCGGGAGGTTCTCGGGCGCGGCGAAACGCTCGATACCTCCGGCCGCCTGTTGTTGCGGCTCGCCGACGGCACAATAGAGGCCATTGCGGCCGGAGACGTATTTGCGCTCACAGGCAGCGGCCGGCCGCCGCAGCGCCCGGTCGAAGATCAAGCGTGGACTGATGGCGCAGACTGAGCTTGTTTTTGCAGCGTTGGGCGGCATCGGCGAGATCGGCATGAATCTGTCGATCTACGGCGTCGGAGACGGCCGTCGGCGACAATGGCTCATGGTCGATTGCGGGGTCTCCTTCGCCGCCGAGGAGCACTTGCCGGGCATCGACCTGATCATGCCGGACATCCGCTATCTGATCGAGGAACGAAAGAACATCCTCGGTCTGGTGCTCACCCACGGTCACGAGGACCATATGGGCGCGCTGATCGATTTGTGGCCGCGCCTGAACGTACCGATCTACGCGACCCCGTTCACCGCTGCGCTGTTCGAGGCCAAGCGCGCGGCCGAACCGGGCGCGCCGCGAATTCCCGTCAATGTCGTGCCGCTGCGGGGCAAGTTCGGACTCGGTCCGTTCGCCATCGAACTCATCAGCGTCGCGCACTCGATCCCGGAATCGAACGCGCTTGCCATCCGCACGCCGGTCGGGACGGTGGTGCATACCGGCGATTGGAAAATCGATCCTACTCCGCTTGTCGGTTCGGTCACCGATGCGGCCCGGCTTTCCGCGCTGGGCGAGCAGGGCGTGCTCGCGCTCATCGGTGATTCCACCAATGCGATCCGCGACGGCCGCTCGCCCTCGGAGGCGGACGTGGCCAAGACCCTGGCCGAACTCGTTCGCAGCGCGCCGGCCCGTGTCGCGGTTACGACGTTTGCTTCCCATGTCGACCGCATCCGCGCCGTCGCTGATGCGGCACGCGCTGCGGACCGCGAAGTGGTCGTGGTCGGCCGGGCGATGGAGCGGGTGGTGCAGGTCGCGCGCGAGACCGGCTACCTTGATGGGGTGCAGGATTTCCGCAGTGCTGAGAGTTACGGCTATCTGCCGCCCGATAAAGTCCTGGCGCTGTGCACGGGCAGCCAGGGCGAGCCGCGTGCGGCGCTCTCTCGGATTGCCGAGGACGAGCACCCCGATGTCACGCTTGGGCGCGGCGACCGCGTGATCTTTTCCTCGCGCGCCATTCCCGGCAACGAAAAGGCGGTGGATCGCGTCATCAACGGCCTCGTCGCCCAGGGTGTCGAAGTCATTACCGACCGTACGCATCTGGTCCACGTCTCCGGCCACCCGCGCCGCGGCGAGTTGCTCGACATGATCGGCTGGGTGCGGCCCAAAGTCCTCATCCCAGCCCACGGCGAGCCGCTGCACCTGTCCGAACATGCCGAACTTGCCCGCCGAGCCGGAGTTCCGCAGGTTCTGCTCTGCCGCAACGGTGACTTGGTACGTTTGGCACCCGGCAAGGCGGAGATCATCGACGAAATTCCCGCGGGCCGGCTCTATAAGGACGGCACGCTCCTGGTTAATGCCGAAGCGCGCACGGTGGCTGCTCGTCGCCGCTTGAGCTTTGCCGGCGTGGTCAGCGTGGCGCTGGCATTGAGCGACAGGGGCGTCCTCGTTGCCGATCCCGAGATCGAACTCACCGGCGTACCGGAAACCGACGTCGCCAGTGCCGCGATGATCGAAATTGCACGGCAATCAGTCGAGGAGGCGTTCCAATCCTTGCCGAAACCGCGTCGGCGCGACCCGGACTCGGTGGCCGAGGCGGTGCAGCGCGCGGTGCGCTCGGCCATCGCCGAACGCTGGAACAAGAAGCCAATCTGCCACGTGCATGTGCTCGTGGTGTAGCATGCGGCGAGCCAAGCCAAGCCGACACCGGTGGCGTTGGCTCGTCCGCTCGCGTCGGCTTCGGCTCACGGCCTCTTGCCACGCGATACACATTTGTCGCGCCGCATAGGAGTTGACGAAGCATGATCGGCAGGCTCAATCACGTGGCCATCGCGGTCAGCGACCTTGACAGGGCGGCGGCCGTCTACCGCGACATTTTGGGCGCAAGGGTCTCCGACGCGGTGCCTCAGCCCGAGCACGGCGTCACCACGGTGTTCGTCACCTTGCCGAACACGAAAGTCGAACTGCTGGAGCCGCTCGGCCCCGGCTCGCCGGTCGCGAAGTTCCTCGAGCGCAATCCGGAGGGTGGCATGCACCACCTCTGCTACGAAGTGCCCGACATCCGCGCCGCACGCGATGCGCTCCGCGCGGCCGGAATGCGCGTGCTCGGCGATGGCGAGCCGAAGACCGGCGCGCATGGCAAGCCGGTCCTGTTCTTGCACCCGAAGGACTTCGCCGGCACCCTGGTCGAATTGGAACAGGCCTAAGTGCCGCCATGTCCCCCGCGACGGCTGTTGCGAGTTTTGTTCTGA
>JASHOR010000083.1 GCA_030041005.1 Xanthobacteraceae bacterium | reverse complement strand
GATTTTTTGCCCGGGCTCACTTTGGCGCGCCGGAAAGTGGGCTTCGATGCCGCGCACGACTGCGTCGGCGGCTTGCGGCAGGCCATGCGTCACCAGCCAGCGCGGACTTTCCGGAATCCAAAGTCGCATTACGAGAATCACAAGTCCGATTGTAGCGCCGATCAGGAAAGCGAGCCGCCAGCCGATCGCCGGGTTGATGAATACGGGGTCGAGCAAAACCAGGGAACCCCCGGCTCCGAGCGCTGCGCCGACCCAGAAACTGCCGTTGATCAACAGGTCGGTCCAGCCGCGGAATCGCGCTGGAATAAGCTCCTGGATTGTCGAATTGATGGCAGTGTATTCGCCGCCGATGCCGGCGCCGGTGAAAAATCGGAACAACGCGAAGCTCCAAAAGTTCCAGGAGAGTGCCGTAGCCGCTGTCGCGAGCAAATAGACGACCAGCGTTACGGTGAAAAGCTTTTTTCGTCCGAGACGATCCGTCAACCAACCGAAAAAAAACGCTCCGAGCACTGCGCCGATGAGGTAGCAGCTTCCGGCCAGCCCGATCTGGCTGCTGCTTAAGTCCAGGCCGGAACGTTTCGTGAGCTCGCCGGAAAGCGCCCCGGCCAGCGTCACTTCCAGCCCGTCAAGAATCCAGGTGATACCGAGCGCGACGATCACGAGGAGGTGGAATCGTCCAAACGGCAGCGCGTCCAGACGGGCGGGAATATCGGTCTCGACGATGGTGCCGCATTGCGACCGGCCCGCTGCACCTTCGCGATGGGCGTCTGCCGCCGCCGGGCGATCAAATTCTTGATGCGGCAACGAGTGGCCTGCGAACGACGCCATTTCTAGGTGTAGCCAATCCGAGTCCCGCCTCCCGCATCGGTAACGCCTTGTCTCGACCGGCGTTCCGGAAGGGGTCCGCCGCCGGTCGCGTGTGCCGCCGGCCCGCCAGCGTGCGAGCGGCGGACGACGCGTTAGCAGGGTCCGAGCGGAGGGTTTTCAGCAAGGGAGGTCTCAAGGGCATGCGCTACCTTGCCGTGCCTGGAGATCAGATTCGGGTTCGGGCGCAAATATGTTGACTTGCAAGCCATTTGGGACGATTGGCTTCTACCAACTGGTGCGCCGCACTATTCCGACGAATTTTGTTGCCGACGCCGCGAGATCGAGCGCCGGATGCCGGGGGGCGCAGGCGGCCAACAAGCCAATGGTCGACTTGACCAAGCGGACGACCAGCGACAGCGGGCTGTGCGGTCAAGTCGAGTTTCTCGCCAAGGCGAGCGCTGAATGATTGTCAGAAACAGCAACCCCGCGACAAATACGATATCGACGGCTGGGATTAATACGCACAACTGGGGCTTGGCCACCGGCATGACGAACGTGCGGCGAATGGCTCTCCTCGTGCGTTCGCTGCGCGGACTGTCTTGCGCCTGGAAGGGCAGCGGGGCCGGCAGCTTCACGATCGACATTACTTTGGCGCTCACCGCGCAACTCGCCGCCGGCGAGCCGCTGAAGCACGCCTATCCAATCAGCTTTCGCTCGGTTCCGTCGCGGCGGACGGCCGATCGCCCACCATTGACGGCCAATGCGTTGTGATCGCTGAAGTGGCTCACCGTCTCGAAATACCACGTCGCCTACGCGCATTGGTGCGAGCGCGAGAATCCAGCCTGATCGGGCTGGCCGCGGTGGTCGGGGTTCTCGGCGGGCTGGTGGTGGCCGTGATGGGAACGGCGGTCGATCTGCTGCATCAGGTGCTCTTCAATCTGCCGGTCGGTCCGGTGCCTTTCCACTGGGGAATGGCCGAACGGTTGTCGGCCCAACTGAAACTCAATCCAGTTCTGGCATT
Organism: Xanthobacteraceae bacterium; assembly: GCA_030041005.1. Classification (GTDB taxonomy): domain Bacteria; phylum Pseudomonadota; class Alphaproteobacteria; order Rhizobiales; family Xanthobacteraceae; genus BOG-931. Next base: position 15,168 of record JASHOR010000083.1, on the reverse strand, counting down.
CTCCGTCCCTCTCCTTGGTGGGTTGTTTTTCGGGACGGTGACGGAGTGCATCAGGCGCTTTCGGCCAGAGCGGGAAATCGATCCCATCGAGGCCAATGCCTTGCATGGCGGCCGCATGTCGCTTCTCGGCAGCGTGATCGTCGCAGCGCAAACGGTCTGGTCGAGCGGAGTCGGGGCCTCGGTCGGGCTGGAGGCGGGGTACACGCAATTCGCAAGCGGCATAGCTTCGCGCATCGGCAACGCCTTTCATTTGAGGCGCGGCGACCTTCGCATTCTGGTCGGCTGCGGCGCGGCGGCAGGAATTGCGGGCGCCTTTGGTGCGCCGCTCGCCGGCGCCTTCTATGGCTTCGAGTTGATCATCGGCAGCTATTCGCCGAATAGCCTGGCGCCGGTCGGTATTTCGGCGCTGATCGGTTATTTGGTCGCCCATGCGTTTTCTTCCGTGGACATAGGCGTCGTCGGGCCCGAAAAGATTACGATCACAACACGGGAACTCGCCATTGCCGCCGTCCTCGGCCTGCTCGCGTCGATACTCGGGATCTTGCTCATGCGCGGAGTGGCCCTCTGCGAGGTGATGTTCTCGCGTTTGCGGCTGCGGCCGGCTCTGCGAACGATGACCGGCGGCATGGTCATCGGGCTTATAGCGATGGCCTATCCGCAGGTGATGTCGTCAGGTCACGGGGCGCTCAGAATCATCGGTGTTCTCGATCTCTCGATTCGTACCATCGCCTTAGTCTTCATGCTCAAGATTCTGGCCTCCATTGCCTCGCTCGGCTCTGGATTCCGCGGCGGGTTGTTCTTTTCCTCGCTGCTGATCGGTTCGCTGGGCGGTCATCTGCTCGCGGTCGCTCTCACGATGATGTTTCCGACCAGCTATTTCGATCCGAATGCTTTTGCCGTGATCGGCATGAGTGCGCTGGCGGCCTCCGTAATCGGCGGGCCGCTGACCATGATTTTCATCGCCCTGGAAACCACCGGCGACCTGTGGCTGACGACCCTGGTGTTGATCGCCGTCATTATCTCCGCGCAGGTGACACGGGAAGTGTTCGGTTATTCGTTTGCGACGTGGCGTTTCCATTTGCGCGGTGAGACCATCCGCAGCGCAGCGGACATCGGCTGGATGCGCGATCTGACGGTCGGCAAAATGATGCGTCAGGACGTGCAGACGGTGCACGCCTCAACGACCGTTGCATCGTTCCGCGAAGCTTTTCCGCTCGGCTCGACGGCCTATGTAGTGGCGGTCGATGAGGCTGATCGGTATGTCGGGCTCGTTCATGTGCCGGAGACCCATGCCGCGGAGGCATTGCCCGATAAGGCGATCAAAGATTTCTTGCATTACACTGACGAGATGCTGTTGCCGGGCATGGCCGTCAAGGAAGCGGTTCTCGCCTTCGATCGCGCGGAGGCCGAGGCGCTGGCCGTGGTCGATTCCTATCTCGATCGTCGCATCATCGGATTGTTGACGGAAGCCTACGTCTTGCGCCGCTATTCCGCGGCCCTCGAACGGCGCCGGCAGGAGATGCTCGGCGAGGAATAAGGCGCCAAGCAATCTTCCGTGCGCCTTGTCGTCGCATGGAAGGGTTTATGCGGCGCCCCTTGCGGAGCGAAGGATATTCTGTCGGACTATCCGGCGCCCTGGCCGGGCAGCGAAGAATGCCGGTACCGAACGAATGTGCAATTCGCGGAACGATGGGATCTGCGAAGCCGATGGTTTGACGAGTGTGGCGTTCGCTGGCGCTCGTGGGTTACGATGGTTACGATCGGTTTTCGGTTACGCGGGGCTGCAAACGATGATCGAAGCCACTGTCAACCTTACACATCGGGGAGGATTTTATGAGGATCGACGCGCCTGTCCGCTGGCGCCTTAACGCGCAGCGCCTGAGCTTCATGGTGGCATTGCTGTTCGGTGTGCTCGCCGGTCTCTGCCTCGGTGCCGGCACGGCCGATGCAGGTTCGAGCACCGGCAAAAAAGTGCTGATGCTGCAGTCTTTCGCCGCGCATCCCTACGTGGTTGCCATCATCAAGAGCTTTCGCGAGCGTGCTGCGTCCTACGGCATGGACGTGACGGTGGAGGCGGCCGGTTTCGACGCGGCTCTGCAGGCACGACAGATCGAAGATGCGATCGCGCGCAAATACGACATGCTGGTCATACAAGCGGTTTCCGAACAGGGCGTCGTGCCTTCGCTCATCCGCGCCAAACAAGCCAACATTCCGGTGATCCTGAGCAATAATCCTATCAAACCCGGTACGGAAAACTTGTACGTCACGTTCGTCGGGCAAGATCAAAACGAAATGGGCCGCATTGCCGGCAAGGCAATCGTCGACGCGCTCAAGGCGGGCGGTCGCGATGGGGGCAAGATCGCGCTCATCACCGGCGCTCTTTCCGAAGGAATCGGCCCGCGGCGTCTTGCCGGGATCAAGGAGGTGCTGGCAAGCCATCCCAAGATCCAGATTGCGGCCGTGGAAGACGGCCATTGGTCCACTGCACCAAGCGAACAGATTGCGGGGCAACTCTACGCCAGGTTTGCCGCAACCGGCGGCCTCGACTTGGTTTACGGCATGGCGGACAATCAGGCGGTTGCCGCCATCAAAGCGGCGCAGGCGGCTGGAATCAGTGTTGGATTCGGGCCGAAGCAACTGGCGGTGGTCGGCGGCAATTGTCTCAAGGAAGGCATCGATGCGATCAAGGCCGGGCAGATGTACGCCACCATCAGCCAAATTCCGACCGATCTCGGCCGCAAGGAAGCAGATGCGGTGAACGATTATTTTGCCGGAAAGACGCTGCCGAAGAACGATCTCCTTCCGGTCGAGCTGATCACCAAAGCGAACGTCGATCAATGGCAGGCGCGCTGCACCTATTGAGCACGGCGGGCCTGGGAAAGAGCTTCGACGGAGTTCGCGCCCTCTCCGAGGTGTCGTTTTCGCTCGCGGCTGGCGAGATTCACGCTATCTGCGGCGAGAATGGTGCCGGCAAGAGCACGTTCGTGAAGCTGCTGATGGGAATTCTTCAGCCGGACGAGGGGTCTATCGCCGTCAATGGTGAGCCGGTCGTTCTGCGCGGGCCGCAGCACGCGCAGAACCTTGGCCTTGGCTTCGTAGCCCAGGAACTTAGCCTCGCACCGCGCCTGTCAATTCTCGACAACATCTGGCTCGGCAGCGCCGAAGTGCCGTTTTTTCATCGGACGACGGCACTGCGGCGCCGCGCCAGGGCGGCGCTCGATGCACTCAACGTTGGCGACTGGGATCTTGACGCCCCGGTGGCCTCGCTCAGCATCGGACAGCGGCAGATCGTCGAGATCGCGCGGCTGTTTGCCCGCGACGCTCGCATTCTCATCCTCGACGAGCCGACGGCGACGCTGAGCGATGCCGAAATCGAGCGCATCCTTGGCGTGCTCGACAGCGTTCGCCGGCAGGGCCGCTCGGTCATTTACGTCACTCACCGCCTCGGCGAGGTGTTTGCGTTGTGCGACCGTGTCACCGTGTTCCGCAACGGCGAGCACATCGCGACCGAGGCAATCGCGGCAGTGACGCGTCCCCATTTGATCGAACTGATGCTTGGCCGCTCGCTCAGCGAAATGTATCCGCAAGCGTCGGCGCAGGCGGCGCCTCGTTCAGCGGCGACGATCGTACGCCTCAATATTCCGGGCCAGGTGCACGATTTTTCAGTTGAAGTTCCTCTTGGCAAGATCGTGTGCATCGCCGGCCAGGTTGGCTCGGGGGCCAATGCCGTTACGCGGGCGTTGGCTGGACTCATTGAGAATGCGACCGGAAACGTATGGATAAGCGGAATTCCCCTGCCGCTCGGTTCGGTGCCTCGTTGTGTAGCCAACAATGTCGTCTTTATTTCCGAGGATCGGGCCGCGGAAGGCCTGTTTCACCAGATGCTGGTTCGCGACAATCTGGTCGCCGCGAGCTTCCGGCGACGGGCGCGGTTCGGCGTGCTGGATTGGCCGGCGTTGCGCCGCCTGGCCGCTGACCTGGCGGGCCGTCTCGGCATTGATCGACGGCGGCTGCGCTCCTCGGCTGCACATCTGAGCGGCGGCAATCAGCAGAAATTGCTGTTTGGACGTGCGCTGCAGCGTGCCGGCGGTTGTTTGCTGCTGATGAACGAGCCGACGCGCGGTATCGACGTGGGCGCCCGCGCCGATATTTACCGGCTGATGCGCGAGTTGTGCGATCAGGGCTTCACATTGGTCATCGCGTCATCCGATCTCGAAGAGGTCGCCGGAATTGCGGACGTGGTCATCACGATGTACCGCGGCGAGACTGTCGGACGTTATCAGCGCAATGCGATCGACATGAGTAGAATTCTCGCCGATATCATTCACCCGTCCCGCTCCGAGTCCACGGTGCGGCGGGTCGAACCAGCGCAGGCCTTATGAACGGGCTGCTTCGATCGCCCAGTCCGCTCGTGGTCTTGCGGACAATTGCAGTAGCCGCGCTGGCGCTGATATCCGTGCTGACGCCGGGATTTTTCTCCGAGCCGAGCCTGCTCTCGCTCGCCACAACCGTATCGTTCATCGGCTGCGTGGCTGTGGGCATGACGTTTATCACCATCAGCGGCAACATCATGTCCTTCTCGCTCGGCGCGCTCGTCGGTGCCACCTCCATGATCTTCATTCTCGCGATGAATTTCGCCGGATTGGCATTCGGCTTGGCGGCAGCGCTTGTCTTCGCTGCGCTGATCAATGCCGCTCAGGGGTTGCTGATCGGAGCGGTGCGCGCCAACCCGATCATCATCAGCATCGCCGCGACAGGCTTGATTTACGGCGTCGCGGAGGCGCTCGCGGCGCAGGGAGCCGTTTATCCGACTGTCGGCGTTCATTGGGGCAGTGGAAAGCTGGTCGACCTTCCCGTCGAGTTCGTCGTGCTGCTATGCAGCGCCGCGGTCGCGCAGTTCTTGCTTTCGTTCACGGTGTTCGGCCGTCATCTGCTTATGACCGGCAGCAGTCTGGCCGCGGCGGAAGTCATCGGCGTTCGCACGTGGAGGACCGTGACCAGTGCTTATCTGTGGGCCGGCTTGTTCAGCGGACTTGCCGGTATCATGCTGGCAATCCGCTACGGCTCGGCGTCCATGACGTACGGCATTGGCTACGAATACAACGCCATGGCTGCCGTTCTGGTCGGCGGCACTTCAATCAAGGGCGGCGAGGGATCGGCGCTGCGCACGCTGATCGGCGCCATCGTCATCGCCGTCGTCGAAGCGGTGCTCCTGCTGTGGGGCTTCCGCCAGGAATGGCAGTTCTTCATCGCCGGTGTGATCGTCCTTGCGGTCGTGGCGCTGCAAACTCAGGGCAAGCGAGATTGAGATGAGCCTTGCATTCTTGCGCAACGATCCGCATGGGCGCCCGCTCGTCACCTTTGTTCTGACGGTTTTGCTGCTGGTCGTCTTCGGGGCTGGACAGGGCGCTCTCCTCAGTCCTGCGGTAGTTCGCTCGACGCTGGAGACATTCGGCGACACCGGCCTGGTCGCGTTGGGGTTGGGTCTCACCATGGTGATACGCGAGTTCGATCTCTCGGTGGTCGGAGTGTTCAGCGTCGGCGGCTGTATTGCGGTGCTCACCGGGAATACCGATCCATGGACGGGGCTTTTGCTTGCGCTGGCGCTCGGAATGATTGCCGGTCTTGCGCAGGGTTGGCTGATCGTGCGGCTGCGTCTGGGCTCCATCGGCATCACGCTCGGCGGCATGCTCGTGCTGTCCGGTCTTGCCTACGTGCTTTCCGAAAATCGCTCGTTGCCGTACGACAATATGCAGGTCGCGCTGGCCTTGACCCAGCCGATCGCGGGCGTGTTCTCGATCCGTAGCCTGTTGACGCTTGCATTCTTCGTTGTTGCCGCTTTGGTGGTCGGTACGACGCGGATCGGACGCGACCTCATCGCCATCGGCAGCGACCGGCGGGCTGCGATGATTGCCGGGGTCAATGTAAACGCCATCATCGTCGGTGTCTTTGCATTCTCCGGAGCGACGGCGGCCCTGGCCGGAGTGCTGGTGAGCTACAGCCTGGCGTCGGCGTCGCCGGCGGGCCTGTCCGATGTAATCGTGCCGGCTGCGACCGCCGCCATTCTCGGCGGGGTGTCGCTTTCCGGTGGCACCGGTCGTCCCCTCGGCATTGCTATTGGCATGCTGATCCTCGGCGTGTTGCATGCCGGCCTCAATGTGCTGGGCGCGCCGCCTTATGCCGAGCAAATCGTCATGGGTGCGGTACTGCTCGTGGTCGCCGTTGCCGATGGGCCGCTGCTGCTGCGGCGGTTGGGAATGACGAAGCAATTGATCAAACCAGGCCTGATTTCGGGAGCGCATCGCAATGGCTGAAAGGGTACGAACGGACTGTCTCGCCAATGCGCGGGCGTTGGCGCCGCTGATTGCCGCCGCGGCGCCGCGCATCGAGGCGGCGCGCGGGCTGCCGTCCGATCTGGTCGATGCCCTGCACGAAGCGCGCTTGTTTCGCATGCTGGTGCCGCGCTCGCTTGGCGGCGAGGAGATTTCGCTGATCGAGTACGTGCAGGTCATCGAGGAAATTGCCAAGGCTGATGCTTCGACGGCGTGGTGCATCGGTCAGACCTCGGTCTGCTCGACAATTTCCAAGGCGATGAAGCCGCACATTGCCAAGGAGATTTTCGAGAACAATCCGCGTGGTGTCCTGGCCTGGGGGCCAAGCGGCAACGGCAAGGCCATTGCGGACGCCGGCGGCTTTCGCGTCAGCGGGGTGTGGCCGTTCGCCAGCGGCAGCCGTCAGGCCACCTGGCTCGCCGCGCATTGCGTCGTCTACGAACGGGACGGCGAACCGCGACGCGACGCTGGCGGCAAGCCGGTGCAGAAGACATTCGTTGTTCCGCGCGAGCGCGCTGCCATCGACGACGTGTGGCACGTGATTGGGCTGAAAGGCACCGGCAGCGACACCTATACATTTACGGACACGCCGGTGCCGGAAGATTACGCCATCGGCTATCACGCGCTTGATCCGTCCGAGCGGCGCGAACACGGACCGCTCTATGCCTTCACGATCTATCAGTTGTTCGGCGCCAGCTTTCCCGCGGTGGCGCTTGGTATTGCGCGCGCTGCCTTGGACGCGTTCTGTGCGCTGGCGCAGAAGAAAACTCCGATGGGCCAGACGGTGATGCTGCGCGACAATCCCGTCGTCCAGTCGCAGGTAGGCGTCGCGCAGTCGCAGCTCGCTGCGGCGCGCGCGTTTTTCTTCGATGCTCTCGGCGAAATTTGGCGGGCGGCCCAATCCGGAGCGATCACGATGGATCAACGGGTGCGCTTGCGCATGGGCTGCATCAACCTGAGCCAGCAAGCGCGGCAGATCGTGGAGACCGCGTATCTGGCAGCCGGCGCTACCGCGGTGTTCGAAAGCAATCCGTTCGAACGGCGCCTTCGCGATGTGCATGCCGTGTCGCAGCAGGCGCAGTCCCAATTCTCGATTTATGAGGCGGTCGGCCGGCACTTTCTCGGGCTGCCGCACGGTTCGCGGCTGATTTGACCGGCGCTTCCGCTCGGTGCGGCGGGATCGTCGTTGTTGACTTGGCGCGCCGCGACAGCGGATTATGGGTTTCGAAACCCGGGGCCCGAGCGATGCTTTTTGAAGAACGTGTTGCCGATATGACGCGCAAGATGTTGCGCAAGAAGCTTTACGTGTTGCTGTCGAAGCCGATTGTGGAACCGGAGAAGCTCAAGCCGCTCCTTTCGGCGCATCTGGAATACATGATCGGGTTGGAAAAGCGCGGCCTCGTGTTCGCGTCGGGGCCGCTGTCGGACGGAGAGGGTCCGCCGAGCGGCCTTGGCCTGACTGTGCTGCGCGCGGAAAATGCCGAGGCGGCGCGCGCGCTCGCCGAGGGCGACCCGTTTTTTGTCAATAAACTGCGCACCTTCGAACTCAAAGAATGGACGATCATGGAGGGGACGCTTGGTCTGCGGGTGAACCTCTCCGATCAAACAATCGAAGTGACATAAGAAACGTCGATAGGAACGTCTATGGCGACTATTGGCTTTGTCGGAGTCGGCAAGATCGGCATGCCGATCTGTGAGAACCTGATCAAGAGCGGTCACCGCGTCGTCGGCTTTCGTCGCTCTTCGCTGGCCGAATTCGAAAAGATCGGCGGGGTGCCGGCACGCTCTGCCGCCGACGTTGGCGCACAGGCCGACATCGTGTTCTCGTGCCTGCCCTCGACCGAGGCCCTCGACGATGTGGTGCAGGGTCCGCGGGGCCTCGTCCATTCGGCGCGTCCGGGGCAGATCATCGTCGAGCTGGGCTCACACCCGGTGCCCGACAAAGAGCGCCAGATCGCGCCGCTCGCAGCGAAGGGCGCGATCTTCATCGATGGCGAAGTCTCCGGCACGCCCGGCATGGTCGCTGCCAGAAAAGGCGTCATCTATCTCGCCGGCGACGTCGGCGCCCGTGAGAAGATCGAGCCGGTGATCGCCGGTTTTGCCGATACCTGCCTCTATTTCGGAGAGTTCGGCGCTGCGAGCCGCGTCAAGCTGGTCAACAATCTTCTGGTCGCGATCAACATCGCGGCGACAGCGGAGGCGATGGCGCTCGGCTTGAAAGCCGGCGTCGACGTACCACTGATGATCAAGGCGATCGCCAACGGCAGCGGCGGCTCGACGCAATTCGGCATCCGCGCGCCGTGGATGGCGGAGCGTCGCTTCCGACCGGTGCAGGGCCCGGTGCCGGCGCTGCAGCATTATTTTCCGATGATCCACGCCATGGCGAAGGAGGTCGGAGTGGCGACGCCGATCCTTGATTGCGTCATCTCGCTTTACCATCGCTTCATGGAGATGGGTTTCGGCGACGACGACGTCGCCAGGATGGTCGACGTGATCGGCGCGCTGCCGCGCGAAGGAGTAGGCCCTCTGGACAAGGGAAACTGAAAAGGAGAGGACGCATGATCCGCGTCAAAAAGATCGCCCACGCCAGCTACGAAGTGCCGGACGTGGAGCGGCAGACCGACTATTACACCAACATCCTCGGCATGACGCTCGCCGCCAAAGACAAGGACGCCACGTTTCTTGCCAACACGGTCGATCATCATTCGGTGGTGCTGCGCAAGGGCGCGCAGGCGCAATGCATGCGCGTCGGCTTCCAGATCGGCGAGGGCGATGATCTCGACGAATTCGAGAAGCAGGTGCTGGCTCACGGCATCAAGACGATGCGCAAGAAGGACCCGGGGCCTTCGATCGGCGAAATGCTCACCTTCGAGGATCCGAAGGGCACGGTCATGGAAGTATTCAAGCGCGCGGATTTCTCGCACGATAAATTTCAGAACAAAGGCATCGTGCCGCACAAGCTCGGTCACGTCGCTTTCCATGTTACCGATGTCAGGCACACCACCAGGTTCTATTGCGACGTGCTCGGCTTTCGCGAGTCGGACTGGATGGGCGATTTTTTTTCATTCCTGCGCTGCGGGCCGGATCACCACACCATCAATCTGATGCAGACCGGGTCGAACCGTCATTTTCATACCGCCTTCGAGCTGCGCGACTGGAGTCACATGCAGACGGCATGCGATTTTCTTTCGCTGAACGGCTACAAGCTGTTGTGGGGACCGGGACGACACGGCATCGGCCACAACCTCTTCACCTATCATCGCAGCCCGGCCGGTCTGATCACCGAGCTGTTCGCCGAGCTTGACCGCATGAACGAGGAGCTCGGTTATTTCGAGCCGCGGCCGTGGCACCGCGATTCCCCGCAGCGGCCGAAAGTCTGGGCCAAGGATCCCTCGGCTTCTAATCTGTGGGGGATCATGCCGCCAGACGAAATGCATCACTGATCGGCGGCCGAGATACGGACTTGGCTCCCTGCCTGGGCGTGTCTTGTAGATTCGATTCATGGTAGCCGACGGAGCAGACGTGGAAGGAGACGAAGTGATGAACGCGGACGCCAAGAAGACCGTTTTGCGCATGATCCCATACGGGATCTACGTGCTCGCCGCGGATGACGGTAAGGGCAACATTGCAGCCGCCACCGTGAACTGGGTGACGCAGTCGGCGTTCGCGCCGCCGCTCGTGGTGGTGGGCGTCAAGACCGATTCCGGCGCTTATAAGATCGTCAAGGACGCCAAGGTGTTCGCGCTCAACATGCTCGGCAAGGAGCAGAAGGGCGTCGCCTTCACGTTCTTCAAGCCGACCCAGGTCAGCGACGGCAAGCTGAGCGGGCAGGCGTACCGCAAAGGGGCGACCGGAGCGCCGATCCTTGTCGATGCGCCGGCTGCGGTCGAGTGCCGTGTGACCTCGGTGGTCGAGCAGGGCGACCATCACATCGTCGTTGGCGAAGTGATCGAGGCGCATCTCAACAAGCCGCCGTCCGGACGTCCCGACGCCGCCATCCTGGAAATGAAGGACCTCGGCGACAACGTGTTCTACGGCGGATAGGTTGCCATCTTTGATGATTGGCCACGGCTTGGACGCCTGCGGAGAGAAGGAACGACGATGCGCACAGTGACCGTCGAAGAGCATTTTGCCAGCCCGGGATTTCTCGATGGTCCCGGACGGCAACTCAAGGAGCGCTTCCAGCGCTCCGGCAGCCGCGGCGCGCGGATCATCGAGCAGCTCAACGACGTCGGCGCCAAGCGCGTGGCGGAAATGGACGCGGCCGGCATCGATGTGCAAGTGCTGTCGCTGAATGCGCCGGGCATCGAACAGCTTGAGGCCGTTGACCAGATCACGCTCGCGCGCAATGCCAACGACTTTCTGCATGGCGCGCTCAAGGCCCACCCGACCCGCTTTGCCGGGCTTGCCGCCTTGCCGATCGCCGCGCCCGACAAGGCGGCTGCGGAATTCGAGCGCACGGTTCGCCAGCTCGGTTTCAAGGGTGCGCTGATCAACGGGCACACCCGCGGTCGCTATCTCGACGACAAGTTCTTCTGGCCGATCCTCGAATGCGCGATGTCGCTCGACGTTCCGATCTATCTGCACCCGACGCGGCCACCGAAGGCGGTCCTCGAGGCGTCGTACAGCGGCTTTTCGCCGGCCGTCACCGAGATGCTGGCCGGCGCCGGCTGGGGCTGGCATATCGAAACGGCCATTCACCTCATCCGCATGATCCTCGGGGGCGTGTTCGACCGCTACCCGAAGCTCCAGATTGTCATCGGCCATCTCGGCGAGGCGCTGCCGTTCATGCTGCCGCGGCTCGACCGCAACTTGGCGCGCGAGCTGACCGGGCTCGAGCGGTCGGTCGGCGATTATCTGCGGCACAACGTCCATTACACGTTTGGCGGCTTCAATTTCCCGGCGACCTTCCTGGACCTGCTGCTCGAGGTCGGCGCCAGCCGGATCATGTTCTCGGTCGATTATCCGTATGGCTCGATGGCGGCTGCGCGCGCCTTCCTCGATCAGCTCCCGGTGAGCGCCGCCGACCGCGAGCGCATCGCTCACGGCAATGCGGAGAAGCTGTTCAATCTGTAAGCCGTTTTCGTCATGGCCGGGCCGACCACGCGGCCCCGACAATCGACGCCGAGGTCTGGTACATGCATGCGGGGCAAACCCGCTATGACGAGGTGAATTCATGCGGACCATCACGCTCGAAGAACACTATGCCACGCCCGGATTTTTCGACGGTCCCGGACGCGAGCTGAAACACCGTGCCGAGACCGTCGGCGGCCGCTACGCCAACCTGATCGAGAGGCTGTGCGACGTTGGCGCCAAGCGCCTGGCGGAAATGGACGCGGCCGGTATCGACATGCAGGTGCTGTCGCTCACTTCGCCGGGAGTCGAGCAATTGGCTGCGGATGAGGCGATTGCGCTCGCGCGCGAGGCCAACGATTACCTCGCCGAGGCGGTGAAGAAGCATCCGACCCGCTTCGCCGGCCTTGCCGCGGTGCCAACGTCGGCGCCGGACAAGGCCGCCGCGGAACTGGAGCGGCGCGTGCGCGATGGATTCAAAGGCGCCGTCATCAACGGCCACAATCGCGGGCGCTATCTCGACGATCCATTCCATGCGCCGATCCTCGAATGCGCCGAAAAGCTCGATGTGCCGATCTACATCCATCCGACGCCGCCGCCCAAGCCGGTGCTCGAGACCTATTACGGCGGCTTCACGCCGATGCTGACCGAGATGCTCGCCGGCGGCGCCTGGGGCTGGCACATCGAGACCGCCGTTCATGTCATACGCCTGATTTCCGGCGGCGTGTTCGACCGCTTTCCCCGATTGCAGGTGGTCATCGGTCACATGGGCGAAGGTCTGCCGTTCATGTTCCAGCGCTTCGACATCATGCCGCCGGCGGTGACCAAGCTGAAACGCCAATACAAGGACTATCTGCGCGAGAACGTGCACTACACATTTTCCGGCTTCAATTTCCCGCCGGCTTTCCTCGACCTGTTTCTTGAACTCGGCGGCGTCGACCGCATCATGTTTTCCGCCGACCATCCGTATCAATCGATGAAGGCGGCGCGCGCCTTCTTGGAGCAGATCCCGGCCAGCGCCTCCGACAAGGAACGCATCGCCCACGGCAATGCCGAGAAGCTGTTTAGATTGTAGATGGCGAAGACTCGAATGCGCGAGTCTCGGGTTGATGGTTGCGCCTTCTCCTTGTCATTGCCGGACTTGATCCGGCAATCCATGCGTTGGTTCAGCACGGATACGCGGGTCAAGCCCGCGTATGACGAGATAGGCTAATCATGCTGCGATCGTGGAGCATCCTATGACAACGTCGGATTCCGCAGCTCCCGTCATCCTCGACATCGACGGCCGCGGCGTCGCGCACCTCATTCTCAATCGCCCGGAGCGCAATAACGCCTATGACGGCGCGCTGATCGCCGCGCTGCTGACGGCTCTCGATGCGCTGGAGAAGACGCGAGGCTTGCGCGCCGTCGTCATCGGCGGCCGCGGTCGGCATTTCCAGGCCGGAGCCGACCTCAAATGGATCGACGCCGTGCGCGCGGCCCCGCGCGAGGAGAACATTGCCGCTTCGCGCGCCACCGCGCAGGCGATCTGGCGGCTCAACCGCGCGCCGGTGCCTGCCATCGCGCTGGTGCAGGGCGCCTGCTTCGGCGGCGGCACCGGTCTTCTCGCCGCCTGCGATGTGGTGATCGCCGCCGAGGACGCTGTCTTCTCCATCGCCGAAGTGCGCTGGGGGCTCACCGCGGCCATCATCGTTCCCCAACTCAATGACGCCATCGGCGTGCGCCAGGTGCGCCGCTACGCGCTCACCGGCGAGCGCTTTGACGCCGCGCAAGCGCGCCGCATCGGTCTCGTCCACGAGATCGTTCCGGCTGCCGAATTGCAGGCGGCCGGCGCGCGCATCGTCGATCAGATTTTACAGAACGGTCCCGAGGCCATCGCCGAGACCAAGGCGCTGGCGCTGCAATCGGCCTTCGTGAACCTCGCCGGCGCGGCATTCGAGCGTCTCGTCGAAAGCCATGCCACAAAGCGGCAATCCGCCGAAGCGGCCGAGGGGCTGGCCTCGTTCGCCGAAAAACGGGCGGCGAGGTGGAAGTGAGATAAACACGTCCGATCGCTTGGCATTTCCTAAAACCGCACTGATTACCGCCATCCGCCGTTAGCGCGTGGCGCGCTAACACGGCGGCATGCGTTCAATACGGTCGCTCGCCACATCGGGCGTGGTCGCGTGGGCAGAACGCCGGTTGTTCTCGGCCGGCGGAGCTGCCGACGCCCATTCGAGTCTGGCGTTTGCAGTGAAACCTGCGAGCGCGGCGCAGGATATCGAACCCGATGCTCCGCCGCCGAGCGATCCGGTCACCATAATGGCCGACGGAACGGGCGCTGTCGCGGCCACGCAAACCGCTCAGGCCACATCGCCGGACCTCGATGCGGCGAACGAAACGACCCCGCCCGCGCCCACGGCCTACAGTGTTGCGACGATATCGCAGGCTGCGCGTGCCTATGCGCAGGTGTTGCAGGCTTTGTCGGAAACCAAAGCCTCGCGTGGGGTTTCCGCAAACCGCGCGACGCAACACAATACCGACGCCGAGCGCTAAGCAAGCGCGATCGCCTCGTATGCCGGAAAGGATTCAATTTTCAAACAGCGTAAGCCGTTCCCGCGGCGCGGTTTGTCGCGCCCGAGGTTTGTTGACGCCGTTCCCGACTCCGTCATTGCGAGAAGCGGAGCGACGAAGCAATCCCGCAACGGCACCGCGGCACTAGATTGCTTCGCGGAGCCTGCCATCGGGCCGGCCATTTCGGGCCGGACCCGTTGGCTCGCAATGACGAAACAAATAAAGGAGACGGAACGCCGAGAGACGCTTGCTCACGATCCGCGCCACGCCTGCAGGCGTTACCGGCTGCATGCGCTTCGGGCGCAGCGCGCCCCAAAAGTCGGGGGCGCTCGCCTCTCGGCGTTCCATCGCGGCTCTCACGAGGCGGTTGTCACCTCCTCGCTCAGCTCCAGGCCATGCTTCCTGGGACGTGGCGGGAGCGCACGATCTTATGAAGCCGCCAACCAGGGCGAAGATCGCAACGCTGCTGCACGGGCGTTACCCGGGCCCGCCTGTCCCAGTCCAGGGTCTCAACACCCACACCGGCCATAGTACCGGCGCGCTGATGCCCAAAGCCGCCCGGGAGCGGGTTACAAGCCCGCGCGCAGGCGCCGCACTCGCCCCGATGCCCGGGTCTGTCTCCCAGGCACGTCCTTTAAGAGCGAGATTTGTTCGCCCCGGTACACCAACGAGCACAGCCGTCAAGATGTTTGTTGCTGATGCGCGTGGCGACTAAACCTTGTGTGTCGCTGCCGATGGTGTGCGCTGCATTTTGCGGCTGCTGGGACGGCGGAGAATCAAGCAAATGATTCGTTGCGGCGCACTCGCGAATCAAAGTGATGCGGCACGGGCGAACGCATGCGGAGCGGCAGGCGAGCGGAAAATGGTGCAAGCCAAATTCGTAGCCGGATGGAGCGCAGCGACATCCGGGGAAGACAGTGTGGCTCTATCGCCAAATCCCGGATTTCGCTGCCGCTCAGTCGGGGCTACGCTTGCTTTGTTACCCTTATCCAGAGGCGGCCGCCGGAAGCGCGTTTGCGCGCGTCGTCGACGCGCTATGGCGGCCCTCGAAGGATGCGGGTCGCGGGTCAAGCCCGCGTATGACGAATGAAATTATCTCCCCGCATGCGGGGAGAGGTCGGCGGAGCATCGAAGATGCGAGCCGGGTGAGGGGGCTTTCCGGATCGTCTCAACTTCGCGGCTCTGCATAGCGTCAGCGCCCCCTCACCCG
>JASHOR010000082.1 GCA_030041005.1 Xanthobacteraceae bacterium | reverse complement strand
CGGTCGCCATTGCGCCGGTGCTGTCGCATCCTGCGGTCTTGTGTTCGATCGCAGCAATCGCCTATGGTCCGCGTGACAGGCTTGGGCGACTGAAATCAATGACGGCCGCGCCGCACGATCGGCCTTGGCGCGCAGCGGGGATGTTCGGAACGAGCGGTATGGTTGGCGTCCGCCTGGCCGTCGCGATTGCAGCGCTGCTTCTTGCGCCGGCGCTGGCGTGCGCCGGTGGGTCCACGTTGCTTGACCAAGACATCAACAGTGGGGCGGATGGGCCGCCGGTTTTCGGCTTCGTGCGCGAGACGGGCGGCGCCGGCATCAGCGACGCCAAGGTGACGGCGGAGATCAAAGGCGGGGCGCTGGTCACTGCCACCGATATTCTGGGGCTGTTCAAGTTTCCGGGGTTTGGCACGACCGTCAATCCCGACGACGTACAAATCTCCTGCGCCAAAGCCGGCTACAAGCAGGTCAACGTGGTCCGCCGTCCCCACGCCGCCGGCGACATGAAGGATCCCATCGAAGTCGACTGTTTTGTGCAGAAGCAGTGAAATCGTTACAGACCCGCAGCTTCGCAATCAGAGGCCGATCCATGAGCAAAATTCCTGTGCTGTTCGGGACCGTTGCACTGGCCGCCGGCATTGGCGTCGGTACGGCGTTGTCGCAGTCGGATCAGCCCGCGGCACCGGCGGCAACGGTTCCTGCCGCCCCGGCGCCATATGTCATGACCATGGGCGACATGATGAACACGCTGATACAGCCACGGCATGCCAAGCTCGGTCTCGCGGGCCGGGCCCGGAACTGGCCTCTGGCCCAATACGCGCTGGTCGAACTCCGCCAGGCATTTGCCGGGATCGTCAAGGCGCAACCGCAATTCCACGGCCTGCCGGTCGGCGAACTCGTCAACGCCGCCGTGAGCCAACCGCTGAACGCCGTCGATGCGGCGATCGGGGCGCAGGACCCGAAGCAATTCGCGGTCGCCTACGATCAGCTCACGCGCGGCTGCAACGCCTGCCACGCCGCGGTCGACCATCCGTTCGTGGTCATCAAGGCGCCGGACAGCTCGGCGTTTCCGAACCAGGACTTCAGCCCGCACAAATAGCCGTCGGTTGGCGAAGCAGTTGCGCGCGCCTCGACCTCGCAGCGCCAGTTACAGCGCCGAGAGGTAATGGGCGATTGCCTGCCGCTCGCTCCTCGTCAGGGTTTTCATGAAGCCGGGCATGTCGAGATTGTTGGTTCTCTGGCCGTCGGCAAAGCCGTTCATGGCTCCGATCAGATATTCGTAGCTTAATCCGGCGACGCGCGGCGCCGGCGCTCCGCCCTCGAAATTCTGCCCGTGACAGGCCTTGCACATGACGCTTGCCTGCGGTGCCGCTGCGTTGGCGGCATTGACCTTCAGCGCCGGCCAGGGCTTTGCCGCGAAATAGGCGGCCACTTTGCGCAACTCGTCGAGACTGAAGCCTTTGACGATCGGCGACATGATCGCGCTGTTGCGCTGGCCGCTGTGGAAGTCGTGCAGCTCCTTATAGAGGTAATTCTCCTGCTGTCCCCAGATCACCGGCACGGTGGGATCGGCCGGCCTGCCGTCCTGGCCGTGACAGGCCCCGCACATCGCCACCCTTGTCGCGATGGTGTCGGCGGCATGTGCCGGCGCGACCAGCATGGCGGCCACCAGCGGGATGCCGAGATAGGCGCAGAAGAAGTGCCTCAACATCTTTCCAGCTACCCTCGTAAGAGCCTGCGAGACCGGTCGATAGCGACCGCCTGCAGGCAGGTTGTGCGTCAACGGCCTCGCGGGATTGTCCTCCCGCGCTCGGGAAGGGCGGTGACTGAGGCCGCATTTCGCGGCCCGCGAATTCTCAGTCGAGCGGTTCAACCTTTACCAGCGCGTGGTCATGGTTGCTGCCGACCCAGAAGCTCGGCGGCGTGGTGCTGTTGTCGACATAGACCGTGCGCATGTTGGTGTCCGACGGCATCAGATATTGATCGGTGCGGCCGGTCTTCGGATTGATGCGCACGACCCGGTCGGTGCTCATGGTGGAGGCCCAGATATTGCCGTCCTTGTCGAAATTCGCCCGGTACGGATAGGTGTAGGGCGGCAACGGATACTCGGTGAACCTTGCCGTCTTCGGGTCGAACACCGCGACCTTGTTGCCGCGGTATTCGGTCACGACGATGTCGCCGTTGGCCTCGACCTCCATGCGGCGCAGCCGCGCATGCGGGGTCGGCGGCGCATACCACGTCACCTTCAGCGTCTTGGCGTCGATCTTGCCGAGATAGCCGTTATGAAATTCCGCCATCCACAGATTGTTGTGGGCGTCGGAAATGACCTGATAGATGCCGTACTTGCCCGGCGGCAACGCGTCGGTCGGGTGGAATTTCTCCCAATGACCGGTCGCCAGATCGAGCCGGAAAACGTCATCGGTGCCGACGCTTTTGGTCCAGACCTTGCCGTCGACGTCGTAGCGGTCGCCGACGAAATTGAGCTGTACCCGGTTGTCGTTCCACTTCGGCGGCAGCGGGTAATATTTGATCTCGCCGGTCTTCGGATCGAGAGTGCCGATCGCGCCCTGGTACATCATGTCGAACCAGAGCAGGCCCTTCTTGTCGAATTGCAGGCTGAGCTCGCCGACCGGCGCGCCCGACTTGAAATCCTTCAGCGGATATTCGGTGAGCTTGAGCGTCTTTGGATTGAATTTGGAAATGAACAACTCGCCGAAATCGGTGTACCAGACGTTGCCGTCCTTATCGCGAAGGATGTCGTGCGGCTCGATGGTTTTGCGCGGCAGCGCATATTCGGTGACGATGACGCGCGTGGAATCCCCTGTCGGACGCGGCAGCGTCTTGAGCGGATAGGTCCACTTGTCGGTCGAGCTTAAGTTGATGGTCGCCAGATAGTCCGCCAGCTCGCGATATTGTTGCGGGGTGCCGGCACGGGCCTTGTCCAGCATCCGCTGTGGCTTGATCGGCTGGCTCACCGCGCCGTAGCCCATCATGCGATGCACGACCTGCATCCACTCGTCGGCATTGTGTGTCGACAGCACGGTGCGCTCGAGCGTATGGCAGCTCGTGCAATTGAGCAGGGCGGCCTTCTGATTGTCGGTGCCGGAGATGCTCATCATCCACTCGCCGTCGGTGAGCTGAGCGGCGAGGTCCTTGGTCGGAACGAGCCTGAGATCGACCGTCGATGCCGCCTCGCCGACCACGTCGGTCGTGACCGGAGCGGCAAGATCGTAGCCGGCGGCGCGGATCTTGAGCGTGTAATGTCCGGGCTCCAACCGAGTGTCGGGAAACGCGTATCGACCCTTGGCGTCGGTTGTCACGCTGACCGAAACGATCGATCCGTCCTGGCGGGCGGTGACGACCACGCCTTCCATGGGGCCCTCGGCAGCGGATGTCACCTGTCCGCTGATTGCGACCGGCACAGTCTCCGTCGGGCCCGCAAGCGCTGTGCCCGTCTGGCACAGCATCATCGCCAAAGCCGCCGCTGCGCCCGAAATGATGACGGATTTCATTATTCTCTCCCTACCGCAGCATTTTTGATTTTGTCTGCCGCAGCCGCCGACCCCCGAGACCCCCGAATCGCGGATCAGATACCTGCCGCCGATTTTCAGAATTTGTCAGCATCCGGGTCTACCGGCAAGCCCGGCAACCTTTGCTGCCATTGCCGACAGGGATGGCTGACATGCAAATCGGGGTATCGCGATTTTCGCTCAGCCAACCCACCCCATCCAGATGCCAAGCAGGATGACGACGCCGAGCAGGAAACGATAACCGACGAACGGCCAACTCGTGAAATTCTCCAGGATTCGCATCAACCCCCAAATGGCGAAGAACGCCGAGACCGAGGCGACCCCGATGCCGACGAGCAGCACGGACCAAGCGTGCCAGTCGAGATGGACCTTGTGCAGTTCCCACAGTTCCTTCATCCCCGCAAGCGCGATCGCGGGCAGGCCGAGGAGAAACGACAGACGCGCCGCTTCCTCGCGCTTGAAGCCGAGCATGAGCGCTGCGGTCAGCGTCGAGCCGGAGCGTGAGACGCCGGGGACGAGTGCGCCCACTTGCGCAATTCCCACGAGTATCGCATCGAGCAAGGTCGCCTTCTCGACCGTGCGCCGGTGGCGGGCGGCGATTTCCGCCAGCGCCAGCAGCGCCGCCATCACCATGCAGGACCAGCCGATGACGCTGACCGCGCGCAGCGGCGAATTGCAGGCGTTGAGCGTTTTCGCCAGCGCGAGCCCGGCAAGTCCGATCGGAACGGTGGCGATCGCGATCCACAGCGCGAATTGGAAATAGCGATCGCGGAAGTTCCCGCGCGCCGCGGCAACAATCGCATTGACTGTCACGTCCCTGACGTCGCTCCAGAAGTAGCTGACCACGGCGGCGAGCGCAGCGAGCTGCATCGCCGCCGAGAATGCCGAGCCCGGGTCTGGCCAGCCCAGGACGGCCGGCACCAGGCGCATGTGGGCGGTCGAGGAGATCGGCATCAGTTCGGTGATTCCCTGGACGACGCCGAGTATTGCCACCTTGAAATAACCGAGCGTGGAAAAGCCGATATCGATGCCGCTCGTGCACGCATGAGGCATGTTTGCTTCACCTTGTCGAGGTTTGGACCGTCCGATTGCTTCCGCGGATCAATGGGCCGTCGAATCGGGACCGCGCAGGTCTTAGCGGATATCGTCGGATATTGTCGCTCCCTTGAGCCCCGTCGTCAGCCGCGGTTGGCGGGGCCGCTCAGGCGGCATGGTTTAATGCGGCGTCGAGCAGCAAGCCGAAAAACAGGATGAGACCGGCGTCGCGGTTGGACTTGAAGACCGCGAGGCAATTGTCGGGATCGGCAATGTCGAGCCGGACGGTCTGCCAGGCGAGGTGGGCGGCGAAGGCGCACAGGGTCAGCGCGAAGATGAGGCCGCCGCCCGCGCAAAAGCCGGCCGCGGCCAAAAGAACGACGGCAAGGCCATAGAACACCAGGAGCATGGGCTTGGTCCGCGGGCCGAACAACAGCGCAGTCGATTTGATGCCGATCAGCGCGTCGTCCTCGCGGTCTTGGTGGGCATAGATGGTGTCGTAGCCGATAACCCATGAGATCGATCCGGCGTAGAGCAAGAGCGGCGGCAGCGCCAGGCCGCCGAACGCCGCCGCCCAACCCATCAGTGCGCCCCAGGAAAACGCAAGGCCTAGCACGATTTGCGGCCAATAGGTGATGCGCTTCATGAACGGGTACACGGCGACGATTGCGAGCGAGGCGAGACCGAGCGCGACCGCAAAGCTGTTGAAGGTGAGCAGCACAGCCAAACCGATCAGCGACAGGGTAACAAGGAACGCCGCGGCTTGGAGCACGCTGACCTGGCCGGAAGGGATCGGCCGCGAGCGCGTGCGCTCGACGGCGGCATCGAGGTCGCGGTCGACGATGTCGTTCCACGTGCATCCGGCGCCGCGCATGGCAAAGGCACCAATGAAAAAAAGAATGAGCTGGACGATGCTCGGCAAGCGTGCTTGCGCCGCCACCGCGGCAAGCGCCGCGGACCACCAGCACGGCAGCAGCAGCAGCCAGGAGCCGATCGGCCGGTCCAGGCGCGCCAGCCGCAGATAAGGACGCAGCCAAGCCGGCGCCCGCGTGTCGACCCAATTGCCGGTGGAGTCGGCAACCGAACCCGCCGACCGGCTCATTTACTTATCCAGCGGATTGCCGGTGAGCGTGTCGAAAGTGCCGCCGTTTCCCGTCTTCGTGTTCTTCGAGGTATCAAGCTCGGCCCCGCCGATCGCCTCGCTCAGCGTCTGTACGTGCGGCCCCGGGGCGGCGCTGCAGACCGCTTCCCTGAACTTCACGGTCTTGGCGTGATTCTCTTTAGCCGAGGCAATGGCCTGCGGGGGAACGCCGCACCATGCCTGGTTTGTTTCGAGGAACTTCAATGCGGCCCCTTCGGCAGCCGAAAACCGCGTCACAAGGACACAGAGCTCTTTGCGGTCGGCGTGACGCTTTTCCGCGACCCCGATAGCCATGCCCCTTTGTTGCGCCGCGTCGCGCAACGGGATGAAGCCTTGGCACGGCGAGGGCTGCACCTGGGCAGACGCCGCGCGCATGCCGGTCGCCTCGACGGCAAGCGTCAATGCGATGGCGAGAATCGATGTGGTGACACGCAGCCGCATATCGCGCACCCTCCCGTTCCCCGATCTGCCTCTGATAGTCATTATACGCCCGGTGAATTCGGCGACACAGGGGCAAAGCAGCCTCCGCGACGAGCAGAACGAATCATCGGGCAGGACTGTGGCGAAGTCCGCATCCTTCTTGCCACAAACCTGTCGTGCGGATTTTCTGAACCAAAGTCACACTGGATCAATAAGTTGCCAGTGTCCTTTGATTCCGAAGCTGGCCAACGAGGGAAGCGCACGATGAAGCGAACCTCGGAATCGGAACACTACCATCCAGGCCGCATCAGGGTTAAGGCGGACTAAACGAACCCGAGCCGAGGTCGATCGAATGCCGGGCTATGATTTCCGCAGCCCTCGCCTTTGCGTCGAGGCGCCGCTTGCCGCGGGCGCCACGGTGACGCTCGATCCGGCCCAGTTGCACTATCTGACGACGGTGTTGCGGCTCAAATCCGGCGCTCGCGTCCTTGTCTTCAATGGCAGTGACGGCGAATGGGATGCGACGTTGGACGCGTACAAGCGCGCACCGCTGCTGCGCGTCGGCAGCCGGACCCGCGTCCAGACCGAAGCTGGCGACGTGGACTACCTGTTCGCTCCGCTCAAGGCCGCCCGCCTCGATTACATCGTTCAGAAGGCGGTCGAGTTGGGCGCCTCGCGGTTGCAGCCGGTGCTGACTCGGCACGGTCAGGTCGCGCGCGTCAACGTCGCGCGCATGCGCGCCAATGCCATCGAGGCCGCCGAGCAATGCGGCGTCCTGACACTGCCAAAAATCGCCGAGCCTATCGCGCTGATGCAGGCGCTCGCCACGCGGGACGCTCGGCGTTACCTGATCTTCTGCGACGAGGACGCCGGTCTTGCCGATCCCGTAGCCGCGCTCGCCACGGTGCCGTCGTGCGCCCCGCTCGCAGTGCTGATCGGCCCCGAGGGTGGCTTCGCCGACGACGAGCGAGCGGCGCTCCTCGCGCTGCCCAATGTGGTGCGGCTTTCGCTTGGGCCCCGCATTCTGCGCGCCGATACGGCCGCAGTGGCGGCGCTGGCGCTGGTGCAGGCGGTCTGTGGCGATTGGACAACGGCCGGCGATCGCGGGCCGGCCGTGGATCATGGACGAGAGTGACCGACTCTCGCGTTCCGTCCGGTCCGATCGTCAACGCCGATGTTCAACGGTCAATGAATCATCCACGGCTTGTCTATGCAGACAAAGCCGATGTAACCGCCATAGCGGCGGTGCACGCTGGTCACATGCGATAGCCGACCCCAGCTCGCGCAATAGTCGGCGGCGAGTCGCCGGTAAATGTGTGCGACCGCCGGCGAGTAGGGGATAATGCCGCCGGTGTTGTTCCCGGTAATTCCGGGTCCTGGTCCGAGGATGCGAGCGCCGGCGACAGCAGGGCCTCCGCCGGCAAGCATCAGCGCCAAAATCAACGCCGGGAAGCTCAGGCGAGACTGCAGCATCCAGCCCTCCGAAATAAAGCAAGCAACGTCTCAAAGCTTAGAGACCGGCGCTGCGAATTCAAAGCGCGGATCCGAGGGAGGGAGAGACAGAACTTCGGCCGACGTTGCCGGCTCACTGCATCGCGTAAGCGGCTGCGACCATGACGACCGGCCGCTTGTCGGCGGCGGAGAGCACGGTGACGCGGCCGAAGCTGGTGTCATTGCCCTTGCGCATCACGCGGGCGTCGGCAACGACATCGAAGGTCACAGGCCGCAGGAAATGCGTGGTCTGATCGATTGCGCTCATCGGACGGTAGCCATTCCAAGCCGCCGAGCAGGCGATCAGCATCGCCGTGTCGGCGAGCGCCATCAGCGCCTGGCTGCAGACGACACGGCCGTCGCCGCAGATGCGCCTGGAAAACGGCAGCCGCAGCAGCGCACCCGGCTGCCAATCCGGCAATGCGCCGGGCGGGCGGATCGTCTCGACACGCTCGACAAGCAATCCGAGGTCGAGAATCCAGGCCGCAACGGAGGTGAGGATGAGGCGGTCAGCCGCCTGCAAGCCGAAGGTCAGGTCCGTGTTGGCGAGCCGCCGCAGCTCACCCATCGCCAATCTCCGCAGTCGAAGAGATGCCCAAGGAGGCGCCCAAGGAGAAGCCCAGGAGGCGCCCAAGTCACGCGAATCAAATCGGCACAAGCCGAATGGTAGCATCAAGCAAGCCGACAGCGCAGTTGCGGTGAATGTCAGTTGCGGTGAATGACATCAGTGCAACCTGGGCTGCTGCGGCGCGTTGCGCGTTGCACGATTGTCACGATGCCGGCTGATGCGCGGCGCCGGGACGGCTGATCTTGACCGCGCGCCGCCCGCGCGGCACGCTGGCGATGCCAATCGGGGAAGGGTCATGTTCAGTCGCATCGGGTGCGTAGCGTTGGCCTTGTCGGCCAGCATCGCTTCGTTCTCGCCGGCGTGGGCGGCGAACTGGCTGGAAAAGAATTTCTGGCTCTCGGGCCCGAATTACAGCCGCGATATGCCCGCCTGCGACTATCAGCCGGCACTTGATCGCATCATTGCCGATTTCCAGGAGAAGGAGGCTCGCTTCTGGAACTCCGACCTGCAGATCGTCGGCATCAAGCATATCCGTGAGACGGCGTACCTGCCGTGGGCCGCGCAATCGATTCCACGGCGGTTTTGCAGTGGTACCGCGCTGATCAACGATGGCCGGCGGCACGCGATCTATTATTCGATCGCGTCCGGCACGGGCATGATCGGCGCAAGCTGGGGCGTGAACTTCTGCGTCGTCGGCCTCGATCGCGACTGGGCCTACAATCCGGATTGCCGCGCCGCAAAGCCGTGACGGCGGACGCTAACGCACGCCGCCCCAAGCGTCGTACTTTTTGTCCGGCAGTTGTTTGAGCGCGGCTCTGTAAGCCTTTTCGTCGACCTTCGGCTTCGGCGGATCGGGCTTTTTCGCATTCTTTTGCCCATGGTGGCCGCCAAAGCCATTGCCCATTCCGTTCGTTCCCCCCACGCCCTGCGCCTCGGCGCCAGCCGCGAACAGCGCAACGAACAATCCGGCGGCGAGGATTTTCAATAGACCATTGCGCATCGGGTCCCTCCGCTCGTGGCGGTTCGATCTTCGGCGGAACACTGCAAGACTTGACTCGCAATGCGAGCACGCAACGGCGAGTCAGAACCTCAAATTTGGCAATGTTTGGTCGCGAGCATTGAGGCACGGCGCTCCAGGGGGCCGATTCGGTGTCGGGACAGCGATGCGGCTCTTTAGCTCCGCGCTCGTCGCGTTTTTGTGTCTAGGGTCGCAACGCCTGCAGCACGGAATCGCGCAAGCGCGTCGCATCGCGCTCGCCGCGCTGGGCAAACTCGATGACCTTCTTTGCCACGACGTTCGCCTCGCGATGATCGCGGTCGCTGACGCCGAGCGTGCGGCAGACATCCGCATAGGCGCTGGTCATCGCTGTGATCGCTTCCGGCTCGAACGCCTTGTTCTTGAACAAGCGGTAGACCGCCATGCAGGCCGACCTTCACATTGAGGGCTGATTTAGTATCGGCCCGGTCACGCCGGCCCGCAAGATGGCGCGCTTCTCGTGCCGTCAATCCGCCACCCAAGGCACACAGTGCTGCCGGAAAATTCTTCACCGGTCAACGCAGCCGCGAGCCCGCTTGTTCGTAATTTGTTCCAGCGCCGTATGCTACGGACTTACTGCCAGTCGCGCGCAGAAAGGGGTCGCCATGCTCAGAGCCGCGCTACGTCCGATGCTCGCCGTTCTGCTTCTCGCCGCATTGGTCCAGCCCGGCTGGGCGCGGTCCTGGCGGCGGTCCGATCGGCAGGGCCAACCCGGACGCTTCGACTTCTATGTGCTCTCGCTGTCATGGTCGCCGTCGTTTTGCGCGGCATCGCAGCGGGGCAGCGATCGGGCGGATGCTCTACAGTGCGGATCGCGGCCGTATTCGTTCGTCGTCCATGGGCTGTGGCCGCAATATGAGAAAGGATTTCCCGAATCTTGTCAGGTGCCGGCGCCGCGGCTCGATCGGTCCATCGTTTCGTCGATGCTCGACCTGATGCCGGCTCCGCATCTGATCTATTCCGAGTGGGACAAGCATGGGACCTGTTCGGGATTGTCCGCGCGAAGCTACTTCGACACGGTGCGCAAGGCGCGCGCCGCCGTCAAAATCCCGGCCGAGTATCTGCATCTTCACGAACCGCTCACGGTCACTCCCTCCGAGGTGAAAGCCGCTTTCATCAAGGCAAATCCCGATCTTGCCGCCGGCGACATGGCGGTCGAGTGCGACTCCAGGCGCTTGCGGGAAGTGCGGCTCTGTCTTTCCAGGGATTTGAAGTTTTACGCCTGTCCGCAAGTCGCACGACGCAGTTGCCGGCGCGACCAAGTGCTGATGCCGCCGTTGCGCGGTGGCGCGTCCGACGCCAGATGAACCTGGCTGTGGCGCGACGGGACCGCGTCGAGATTGCCGAATTGGCTGATCCGTCGGCGCCCATATTGTTTGGTCGGCGCCGGCCATCGACCGTGTTGCGATGAATTACCAGCATGCCTTTCATGCCGGCAATTTTGCCGACGTCCACAAGCACGTCGTGCTGGTCCGCATCCTCGTCTATTTGCGACAAAAGCCGGCGGCGTTTCGAGTCATCGATACCCATGCCGGCCCCGGACGCTACGATCTGTTCGCCGAGGAGCCTACTCGAACCGGCGAATGGCGGGACGGTATTGCGCGCATCTGGAAGGATGGCGGACCCCGCTTTCCGCCGGGACCGGCACAGCAACTGCTCGCTCCCTACCTCGACGCCGTTGCCGCGAGCAATTCCGACGGGGTGTTGCGCACCTATCCGGGTTCGCCGCTGATTGCGCAAGGATTGCTGCGACCGCAGGACCGGCTGATCGCCTGCGAACTCGAGCCGCGATCGGCCGCGAGGCTCAAGGCTGTGCTGCGCGGCGACCGCCGGGCCAAGGCGCTGGCCATCGACGGCTGGACCGCAATCGGAGCTTATGTGCCGCCCAAGGAGCGACGCGGTCTCGTGCTGGTCGATCCGCCCTTCGAAGACCAGGCCGAGGTGATGCGGATGTCGGAGGCGCTGGCGGCGGCGTACCGCAAATGGCCCGGCGGAATCTATCTTTTATGGTATCCGATCAAGACCCGTGAGGTCGCCGACATGCTGGCGCGCCGGCTGCGGCGGCTCGGACTCGGGAAGGCATTGCGTTGTGAAATCGCCGTGAGGCCCCCGAGCGCGGATGCGGGCCTCGCCGGTTCGGGTCTGGTCGTTGTCAATCCGCCGTTCACGCTCGAGGCGGATTTGCGGGTCCTGTTGCCGGCGTTGCTGGGCAGCCTGGCGCCGCCGGCCGCACGGGGATGGCAGCGGCTCGATTGGCTGGCCTCGTCGTTGGCCACTTTTCCGTAGATTGAAAATGGTCTAATTTTGTCGGTGGACTGTTGCTGGCTTAGACGTTCCGCCTCCTGTGGGGGGCCGGCGGAGTGACTGACGCCGCCTGCGGCCGATGCCTTTGTCCGTGCGGATGTCGAGCCGAGCTGCCGCGCCGTGGGGGTCGGTGGCGAAGCAACCGCGGGAAGGAGTCGCTCTATGGCAATGAGCGGTACGGTCAAGTTCTTCAACGGCGAGCGCGGCTATGGATTCATCAAGCCTGACGATGGCGGCCGCGACGTGTTCGTGCACATCACCGCCGTTGAACGCGCCGGGCTGAAATCACTGGCGGAAGGACAGCGAATCAGTTTCGACGTCGAACCCGATAAGAAGGGCAAAGGCCCCAAGGCGGTGAATCTGGTGATCACCGGCTAGTCGTCGTCGCGACGGATTGTGCAACGGCGCGGTCCGGCATTCTCAATCTCGGCTATTGCGTTTCTGGATTTCGCGAACAGCGAAGTTCGGCAGTATTCTTGCGCCCGGCTGCCCGCCAATAAAAACCCCGGGGACATCATGTCCCCGGGGTTTGTCTGTTGCACCTTGCGGCAAAGATCAGAAGCGGTAGTTGACGCCCACGCGTCCGATATTCGCCCGCCACGACACGTTCTGCGTGGCTGCGCCACACGACAGACCGCAACTCTCGTGGCCGAGATCGACATAGAGATATTCGGCTTTGGCAGTCCAATGGCCAGCGATGGCGAATTCGATGCCGCCGCCCAAGGTCCAGCCTGCATTGGTGCTGTCGTCTCCGGTGAGCCCCGGCCCGGAGGCCTTGATGTCGCCGAAGGCCGCACCACCAGTGAAGTAGGGCATGAAGCGGTCGCCGGCGTAACCGATCCGTCCGCGAATCGTCGACAGCCAATTGTCGCCTGTCGAACAGCTTGTCGTCGGGCACCCGGCCGCCGACGTAGTGCCGTTGATGTCAGCCCAATCGATGTCGCCTTCGACGCCGAGCACCGCCTGATTGATCTGATAATTGTAGCCAACCGTGCCGCCGACCAATCCGCCGGACGTGCCGAAACTGCCGGTCGTGCTCCAGTCGGAACGCCCCCAGCCGCCGCCGCCGTTGATACCGATGTAGAAACCGCTCCAATTATAGGTTGGCACGTAAACCGGCGCCTTGTAATAGGGAACGGCAGGCGCTGGCGGCAAATCAGCCGCCGCAGCCGTGCCCCCCATTGCGGCGACTGCGATACACGCAACAATGACCCTTTTCATCATTAGTGACCTCCATAATCCGTAGCTGCGCGGCATAGTATTCAGGGTCGCCCTTACGTCTAGTGCTGAAAAGACACACGTCTTTTCTAATTTTTGACGAGAATGCGGCAGAATTAGACTTGGTCGTGTCAAAATTATAGGTAAATATGTCTTAA
This sequence comes from Xanthobacteraceae bacterium, assembly GCA_030041005.1. GTDB lineage: Bacteria > Pseudomonadota > Alphaproteobacteria > Rhizobiales > Xanthobacteraceae > BOG-931. Next base: position 6,907 of record JASHOR010000082.1, on the reverse strand, counting down.
CGGGGACAAAAAGATGGTTAAAAAACTGCGAATTGTCGACAATGGATATGACCGGAAGCCGTCGCGTCCGCTAGGGTGGCTGCAGGCCATCCCAAAAGGCTCTGGAAGCCTGGGCGAGGCATGGAGCGGATTTGACATTCGCTAGCCCCAAACCACTCGCTCATCAAGCGATATCAAATCCAAAAGCTCCACTAGTGTCCCGATTCCGAAGTTCGCATCATTATGCGGCACCCTCGTTTGCGAACTTCGGAATCGAAGGACACTGGCAACTTATTGATCTCGTGTGTCTTTGGTTCACAAATCCGCATGACGAGGTCGCGGCAGGAATGATGCGGACTTCTGAACCGCCACACGAGATTGGGACACTAGAAGCGGTAATTGACGCCCATCCGCAAGAGGTTGGCGGCCAGACCGTTCTCCGCCCCGGTCATGGAAAAAGTATGGTCCGATAGATCGAGGTAGAGCCATTCCGCCTTCGCAGACCAATGAGGGGTGAAGCCCACTTCAACCCCTCCGCCTGCCGCCCAGCCAAGCGTGGTGTGCGACTCGGTGAGACTGAAAGTATCGGCGCGCAAATCGCCATACGCCAGCCCGGCGGTGCCGAACACAAGGACGTTGTTGATCGTGACCCCGGCGCGGCCGCGCAGCGTGCCGAACCACGGGTTGGAAAACTCAAACGGGGACAGCGTGTCGTCGGCGCCGGACAGATCGATGTCGGTCTCCGCACCGAACACGAAGGCGCCATTTTGCCAATTGTATCCGCCTTCAACGCCGCCGGCGATACCGGATGGGCGCGTGGGGCTGTTGTCAACTTTGCCCCATTCGTAACCAATCGTGGCACCCAGATAGGGGCCGGCCCAGCTATAGGCGGACAATGGTTCCGGCGTCGTGTAGTAGGGGGCGAAGTCCGCGGCAAAAGCGAGATCGGTCGCGCCAACCGTCAGCGCCGCGCCGAGCGCCGCGCCAAAGGCTACCCCACGTAACAACTGCATCGAGAGCTCCATTGAGGGGCGCCGGAACGAGAGCGGCCGTTTTGCTCTGCAACAACGCCGTGAATGTCCGAGCTAACGAAGCATTTATCGTGAGGCGAAGGTTAAGCGCTCCTATACGGCAAAGTAATTCCGAGTCGTTAATATTAAGAAAGTCTGTATTGCCAGGCTTTCACTTCTTCGCGTTCAACGCGTAAGCGGATTATTACCTGCGGAAGCGCTCTGGCAGCGCGCAGCACGGGGTCGGGTGCAGAGGGTTGTCCCAGGCAATCCGCCCCGCTCATCCGACCAACGCTACTGTCGTGCTCTGGCTGTCGGGCGCGGTAACGCATAGCTTCGCCTCAATGCCTTTGCCGTCCAGTGTCCCGATTCCGAAGTTCGGATCATTATGCGGCACCCTCGTTTGCGAAACTTGGGAATCGAAGGACACCAGCAACTTATTGATCCAGTGTGGCTTTGGTTCAGAAATCCGCATGACGAGGTCGCGGCAGGAATGATGCGGACTTCTCAACCGCCACACGAGTTCCGACATCCGCATGAGCCCGCCAAAGAACGAAATCGAGCCGGAGATCGAGGCCGCGGAGCCTGCCGAAGACGACGAGGAGCAGGCTTTACCTGAGCCCGATCCAGCCGAGGCATCGCAACCTCTCCCGGGCGAGGACGAAGGGTCGCTGGCCGAGGGCCGGGCCGCGATCGTCCATTACGCCAAGCTCGCGCCCTCGCGGCCGGGTGTTTACCGCATGATCGATGCCCGCGGCGACGTGCTTTATGTCGGCAAGGCCAAGAACATCAGGAAACGTATCGGCGCCTACGCGCGCCCGACCGGCCACGACACGCGTATCGAGCGCATGATCGCGACCACCCGCACGCTCGAATTCGTCGTTACCCGCACCGAGACGGAGGCGCTCCTCCTGGAGGCCAATCTGATCAAGCGGTTGCGACCGCGCTTTAACGTTGTGCTGCGCGACGACAAATCGTTTCCCTACATTCTCATCACCGCGGATCACTGGGCGCCGCAGATCCTCAAGCACCGCGGCGCGCGTACGCGGTCGGGCCACTATTACGGCCCATTTGCGTCGGTGTGGGCGGTCAATCGGACCGTTACGGCGCTGCAGCGCGCATTCCTGCTGCGCTCGTGCAGTGATCCGTTCTTCGAAAGCCGCACGCGTCCGTGTCTCTTACATCAGATCAAGCGCTGCTCGGCCCCGTGCACGGGCGAGATCGACTACAAGGACTATTCGGTCCTGGTGCGTGAAGCCCGTGCGTTTCTCTCCGGCCGCAGCCGGAACGTCAAGGACGAGCTGGCCGGCGAAATGGAGAAGGCGTCGGCCGCGCTCGATTTCGAGCGAGCAGCGGTCTATCGCGACCGCCTGGCGGCGCTGTCGGCTGTTCAGACCTACCAGGGCGTCAATCCGCGCGGGGTCGAGCAGGCAGACGTCTTTGCCGTACACCAGCAGGGCGGGTTTTGCTGCGTCGAAGTGTTCTTCTTCCGCACGGGTCAGAACTGGGGCAATCGCGCCTATTTTCCCAAGGCCGATCGGTCGCTCGGCCCTGGCGAGGTCTTGTCGGCGTTTCTCGCGCAATTCTACGACGACAAGCCGCCGCCGCGCCTCATCCTCACGTCTCATGCGCTCGATGACGCCGCCCTGTTGGCCGCGGCGCTGAGCACCAAGAGCGGCCAGAAGGTCGAGGTGCTGCTGCCGCAGCGGGGCGAGAAGAAGGATTTGGTCGAACACGCACTCGCCAACGCCCGCGAGGCGCTCGGCCGCAAGCTGGCGGAGAGCTCGTCTCAGCAAAAGCTGCTGCTCCAGCTTGCCGAAGCGTTCGCCCTGCCGCGTCCGCCGCGCCGGATCGAGGTGTTCGACAACAGCCATATTCAAGGCAAGAACGCGGTCGGCGCCATGATCGTCGCCGGCCCGGAAGGTTTTCGTAAAAATCAGTATCGCAAATTCAACATTCGCTCCGCCGAGCTCACGCCGGGCGACGATTTCGCCATGATGCGCGAGGTCCTGGGCCGGCGCTTCAAGCGGCTTTTGGCCGAAGCGCCTCGCGCCGTCGCAGAGCCCAGTGAGGCTGTTCCTGTCGCCTCCCCCCGTGAGGGGGAGGCCGAGCCGGCGCAGCCGGCTCGGGATGCGGATGGTTTCACGTCGGTGCCGGCGACGACCTCCCTTGTCATCCCTTCCCCTCAAGAAGGCAGGGATGAGCAAGCTGACGCGGAGGAAGCTGAAGAATCGCCTTGGCCCGATCTGGTTCTTATCGACGGCGGCCAGGGTCAACTGAGCGCCGCGCGCGATACGCTCGCTGCGCTCGGCGTCACGGTGCCGCTCGCCGCCATTGCCAAGGGACCGGATCGCGACGCCGGACGCGAAACCTTCTATCTGCCCGACCGCGACTCGTTCAAACTGCCGCCACGCGATCCGGTTCTCTACTTCGTGGAGCGGCTGCGCGACGAGGCGCACCGGTTCGCGATCGGCTCGCACCGGGCGCGCAGAAAGCGGGATTTGCGCGAGGCTGGGCTGCAGGAGATCCCCGGCATAGGACCCAGCCGCAAGCGGGCATTGCTGCATCACTTCGGCACGCTCAAAGCCATCGAGCAGGCGGCCGTAAACGACCTGATGCAGGTCGATGGAATCAGCGCGGAGACCGCGCGCCGCATTTACGCGTTCTTTCACGAGGGAACCGGCTAGTGTGGCGGTTCAGAAGTCCGCATCATTCCTGCCGCGACCTCGTCATGCGGATTTCTGAACCAAAGCCACACGAGATCAATAAGTTGCTGGTGTCCTTCGATTCCGAAGTTCGCATCATTATGCGGCACCCTCGTTTGCGAACTTCGGAATCGTGACATTAGGAAAAAGTGGAATGCGCAGCGATAGGCTGTCGGTCGGCCCGGCGGCGCGCTATGTTAGTGAAATGAATTCGACCACGACCACAACCGGCCCGTTACGCGCGCATCCGCTCGCGCTGCCCAACATTCTGACCTACGGGCGCATTGTCGCGGTGCCGATCGTGGTCGGTTGCCTGTTCTGGCAGAACATCCTGGGCGGTGGGCTGTGGCTGCGATGGGCCGCCTTCGTCGTCTTCATCGCCGCGGCGATTTCCGATTTCCTTGACGGCTATTTTGCCCGGATGTGGAGTCAGCAATCCTCTCTGGGGCGCATGCTCGATCCGATCGCGGACAAGCTTCTGGTCGCGTCCTGTCTCTTGATGTTCGCGGCCGGAGGAATGATACGGGGCTGGTCGCTGTTTGCGGCCATCGTCATCCTGTGTCGGGAAATCCTGGTTTCGGGCCTGCGCGAATATTTGGCCGAGTTGCGCGTCAGCGTGCCGGTGACGCGGCTGGCTAAATGGAAGACCACGCTGCAACTGATCGCGGTGGGCTTTCTTATTGCCGGCGAGGCCGGAGACGCCCTCATTCCCGGCGTCAGCGTGGTCGGCATCGCGTTGCTCTGGCTGTCGGCCTTGCTCACCCTCTACACCGGTTGGGATTATCTGCAGGCGGGACTGCGCCACCTCACCAAGGAGAGCGCGTGACCGTCAAGGTTCTCTATTTCGCCTGGGTGCGCGAGCGCCTCGGAAAGGCCCAGGAGGAGATCGAACTGCCGCCCGGTATTGACACCATCGGCCAGCTCATGAGTTGGCTCGCCGACAGGGGCGAGCAATACGCTTATGCGTTCGAACGGCCGCAGGTGATCCGCGCCGCCATCGACCGGAACCACGTGCGCGCCGATGCCCGGATCGAAGGCGCCCGCGAGATCGCATTCTTTCCGCCGATGACGGGAGGGTAGGACCCCGAAAGTCGGATGCGCACGACAGTACGGTTGCAACGCGAACCTTTCGAGCCCGCCGCCGAAGCGGCGAAGCTCAGCGCTGGCCGCACCGACGTCGGCGCGCTCGTGACGTTCACCGGCATCTGCCGCGCCGACGAGAACGGCGCGGCGATCACGGCGCTTCATCTCGAACATTACCCGGGCATGGCCGAAGCCGAGATCACGCGCCACGTCGAGGAGGCGTGCACGCGCTGGCCGCTCCTCGGCGCCACGGTGATCCACCGCTACGGGCGGCTTTTGCCCGGCGAGAACATCGTCCTCGTTGTCACGGCGTCGAGCCATCGCCAGGCGGCCTTTGCCGCCGCCGAATTTCTCATGGATTATCTGAAAACGCGCGCGCCGTTCTGGAAGCTGGTGGAAAAAGCGGGCGGCCCATCCTGGGTCGAAGCAAAGGCGGTCGACGACGCGGCGGCCGAGCGCTGGTCTAAGCCTGCGCCGCTCCGCTAGGCCGCCGCCGCCTTGCCCTTCGGCTGCACTTCGGCGGTGTAGTCGGTCATCAGCGACTGGGTGATGCGGCCGGGCGTGAATTTGCGGCCGCCGATCTCGGACACCGCGGTCACTTCCGCGGCCGTGCCGGTGATGAAGCATTCCGAGAAATCCGGCAGTTCATCCGGCATGATGCGACGCTCGATCACCTCGATGTTGCGCCGGCGCGCCAGATCCATCGCGGTCGCGCGGGTGATGCCGGCGAGGAAGCAATCGGCGATCGGGGTGTGTATCTTGCCGTCCTTGATGAAGAAGATATTGGCGCCGGTGCATTCGGCGACGCGGCCCTGCCAATCAAGCATCATCGCGTCGGCATAGCCGCGCTGCTCGGCGCGATGTTTGGAGATGGTGCAGATCATATAGAGGCCGGCGGCCTTGGCTAGACACGGCGCCGTCTTCGGATCGGGCCGCCGATATTCGGCGAGATCGAGCTTGATGCCCTTGAGGCGTTGCTCCGGGTCGAAATAGCTCGGCCACTCCCAGGTGGCGATGGCGAGATGGATTTTGTTGGCTTGCGCCGAGACGCCGAGCGCCTCCGAGCCTCGCCAGGCGATCGGACGGACATAGGCGTTCTTCTGATTGTTCTTTTCCAGAACCAGGCGCTTGGCTGCGTCGATCTCGGCGACGCTGAACGGAATGTCGAAATCGAGAATTTTTGCCGAATTCTTCAGGCGTTCGGTATGGGCGGTGCCTTGAAAGATATCGCCCCCGTAGGCACGCTCGCCCTCAAAGACGCAGCTCGCGTAGTGCAGGCCGTGCGTCAGCAGGCTGATCTTGCACTCGGCGGTGGGAACAAGCCGGCCGTCGAACCAGATCAGGTCAGAGCGTTGGTCGAAAGGCACGGCCATGGTGTCTCTCCCTCACGGAGCCAAGCCCTTGCCGGCCGCCCGCTCTCGCATGCAGGACTCGCGGGAGAGGGTGCCTTTTGCGTCGGAACGGGACTCCCGGTATGTTCGGGTGCCCCAATGCGAGCACAGTTTGCCGGTCGGATTGGGCGGCGAGATGCTGTCGTGATAACGCGGCTTCCTGTTAACAACCACCTCGAAATATGTCAATAGTGCTGACATAATGGCGGACATCGGCATCACAACCAGTGCGGAACGGCGGACCGCCGCGGCAGCCCAACCGGGCGCCGCGCCCCAGCCGTGTTGGGACCTTATCGAGCTTTTGTTCTTCGCCTATCGCGATTTTGTCGGAGATCCCGATGAGGTGCTGGCCAAGCTCGGCTTCGGACGGGCGCATCATCGCGTCCTGCATTTCGTCAATCGCAATCCCGGCATGAAGGTCGCCGATCTCTTGGACGTTCTCAAAATCACCAAGCAGTCGCTTGGCCGCGTGCTCAAGCAGCTCATTGACGACGGATACATTGTGCAGCGCGAGGGCGAGAACGATCGGCGCCAGCGGCTGCTTCACGTGACGCCGGCGGGTGAGGCTTTGGCGCTGCAGCTCGCCGGCCTGCAGACGGCCCGTATCGCGGCCGTGCTTGCCGAGCTCGGGCCCGGCGCACAAGAAGCGGCGCGGCGCTTTCTTGCTGGCATGATCAACGCCGGGGATCGTGATCGGGTGTTGCGCATGATCGCGCGTGCGGATCGCAGACGCCCGCGC
>JASHOR010000081.1 GCA_030041005.1 Xanthobacteraceae bacterium | reverse complement strand
GCATGGCGGGCGACGAGCGCGTCGAGTTTTTGGTCGGGAAGCGTGGCCATATGGGTATTAGATTTGCAGGCCTTCCTGGGCGGCGAAGTCCTCGAGACGCCCGCGGATCGGTTTGCCGCTGTCCGTCTTATGGATGAGCGGAGATAGGAACTGCGCCGCCTTGCGGCAATCGAGCTCGAGCAGCACCGCCTTGACCGGGCCTATGGCGGACGGGCTGAGCGACAGCGAGCGGTAGCCGATGGCGGCAAGCGCCAGCGCGCCGATCGGCTGCGAGGCAAGCTCGCCGCACAATGTGACCGACTTGTTATGGGCGCGGCCGCGGTCGGCGACGTCCTTTAGCGCGCGCAGTACCGGCGGCGACAACGGATCGAAGCGGCTGGCGACGCGCGGATTGCCGCGGTCGATCGCGTACAGGAATTGCACCAGATCGTTGGAGCCGACCGAGAGAAAGTCGGCGCGTTCCAGAAGCTCGTCGAGCTGATAAAGCAGCGACGGCACTTCCACCATGCTGCCGACCTGGACTTCGTCGGGCAGCTTATGGCCGTGGCGGCGCAAATGCGTCAGCTCACGCTCGACCAGCTGGCGCGCCTGCTCGAATTCCTGCACGGCCGCGACCATGGGAAACATGATCTTCAGCGAGCGGTTGCCGGCGGCGCGAAGGAGCGCGCGCAACTGGGTGCGCAACAGGCCGGGCCGGTCGAGGCCGAGGCGAATCGCCCGCCAGCCGAGCGCCGGGTTTTCCTCCTCGACGTTGCGCATGTACGGCAAGACCTTGTCGCCGCCGATGTCGAGGGTGCGGAACACGACGGGCTTGTCGTCGGCCGCATCCAGCACAGCGCGATAGAGCGCGTACTGCTCGTTGGCGCGCGGAAAATTCGGCGCCACCATGAACTGCAGCTCGGTGCGGAACAGGCCGATGCCGGCGGCGCCGGTGTCGGTGAGATGCGGCAGGTCGACGGCGAGCCCGGCATTGATCATCAGGCAGACTTCCTGGCCGTCCTTGGTGATGCACGGCCGGTCGCGCAGCGCCTGGTATTGCTGCTGGCGGCGGGCGCGCAGCCGCACGCGCTCGGCGTAGGCCGCTTCCATATCGGGCAGCGGCCGCATGTGCAGGTCGCCGGTCGTGCCGTCGACGATGATGGCATCGCCCGGATCGGCCATGCCGGTGGCGTTATCGATTTCGCCGACCGCCGGAATGCCGAGCGCGCGCGCCACGATGGCGACGTGCGAATGCGCGCCGCCTTCTTCCAGCACCAGCCCGCGCAAGCGCTTGCGGTCGTAATCGAGCAGCGCTGCCGGCCCCATCGAGCGCGCCACCAGCACGGCGTTTTCGGGGAGGCTCTCGCGCGCCGGCGCATGGTCGCGGCCGGTGAGCTGGCGCATCAGCCGGTTGGCGAGATCGTCGAGATCGTGCAGCCGCTCGCGCAGGAACGGATCGGTCTGGCGCAGCATGCGGGCGCGGGTGTCGGACTGCACGCGTTCGACCGCGGCCTCGGCGGTGAGCCCGGTCAGCACGGCTTCTTCGAGCTTGTGCACCCAGCCGCGGTCGTGGGCGAACATGCGATAGGCTTCCAGCACGTCGCGATGCTCGCCGCCTTCGACCACGTCGCCGTGCTCGAGCATTTCATCGAGGTTGGAGCGCAGCGTGTCGAGCGCGGCCCGCAGATGCTGCAGTTCGCCCTGTACGTCGTCGGCGATGTAATTGGTGACGACGACGCGCGGCTCGTGCAGCACGACGTGGCCGAGCGCGATGCCGTCGCTCAAGGCGGCGCCCTTGACGTGAACCGACTGCCGCGCCGCCAATTGGTCGCCCGGGCGTGCCAATTGCCCGGACGCGATCATCTCGGCGAGCACCATCGCGGTGGTCTGCAGCGCCTCGACTTCTTCTTCCGAATAGGTGCGCCGGGCCCGGTTCTGCACCACCAGAACGCCGAGCGTGTTGCCGGCGCGCAGCACCGGCACGCCGAGGAACGAATGGTAGATTTCCTCACCGGTTTCCGCCCGGTACGAGAAGGCCGGGTGGGCCTGGGCGTTGGACAGGTTGATGGCGCTGGCCTGGCTTGCCACGAGGCCGACCAGACCCTCGTCCGATCCCAACACGGTCTGATGCACCGCCTCGCGCTTGAGGCCCTCGGTGGCATACAGCTCAAGCGTCGCGTCGCTGCGCAGCACGTAGACTGAGCAGACTTCCGCCACCATGTTGGCGGCGATCAGCACCACGATTCTGTCAAGGCGTTCCTGCGCGCCGACCGGCTCCGCCATCACTTCGCGAAGCCGGCGCAACAGCACGCGTGGACCGCCGAGCGCGCCACGCATGGCGTGAGGTCCTTCGGGCGTCTGTTATGGCCGGCGCGTTGCCCGCGGCGCCCCGGCTAATCGAAGAGGGATTCGCCGGAGCCTGGACCCACAGCGACCATCCTCAAGCCTATATCGAATGCGCCATGCAAACGGCAAGCCAAAGACAGGGCAATGACACCCCGATTTTGTGCGCTGCAGCGGAATTCACTGCATCTTTTTTGCTGTGAAAAACGACGAATGAGAAAATTTCCCCTCTCGCCGGCCTCCCAGCCGCCCGCTCGCGAACAGCTTGAGCTTGCGGCGGAGCGGAACCGCCTCCGCTGCCGTGCCCGCGAGTCGGGCTTGCGCCGGCCGCGACCGCCGATCAGTTCGTTGCCCGATCGAGGCCGTAGAGCGAGTGCAGCGTGCGTACCGCGAGTTCGGTGAAGGCCGCATCGATCAGCAGTGAAAATTTGATCTCCGACGTGGTGATGGCGCGAATGTTGATGGCGCGTTCGGCGAGCGCGTGGAATGCCTGCGCCGCGACGCCGGCATGGCTGCGCATGCCGATGCCGATCACCGAAATCTTGGCGACGTCGGTGGCGCCATCGAGCCGCGCATAGCCGATCGTCCGCTTGGCATTGGCGATGGTATCGAGCGCACGCTGGTAGTCCGCCGCCGGCACCGTGAAGGTCAGATCGGTGGTTTTGCCGTCGGCCGACACGTTCTGCACGATCATATCGACGTTGATGTTCGCTTCCGCGAGCGGACCGAAGATGGCCGCGGCCACGCCCGGTTTGTCCTGCACCTGGCGAATCGATATCTGCGCCTCGTCGCGGGAGAAGGCGATGCCAGTGACCGTCTGCTGCTCCATGATCTCGGCCTCGTCACAAATGAGCGTTCCAGGTGGGTTGCCGTGCGGGTCGATCGTCTCCGGCTCATCGAAGCTCGAGCGCACGAATATACGCACGTTGCGCAGCATGCCCAGTTCGACCGACCGCACCTGCATGACTTTGGCGCCAAGCGAAGCCAGTTCGAGCATCTCCTCGAAGGCGATCTTGTCGAGCCGGCGGGCGCGCGGAACGACACGCGGATCGCAGGTATAGACCCCGTCCACGTCGGTATAAATGTCGCAGCGCTCGGCGCCCAGCGCCGCCGCCACCGCGACCGCCGAGGTATCCGATCCGCCGCGGCCCAAGGTGGTGATGCGGCCGCTCTCCTTGTGCACGCCCTGGAAGCCGGCAATGACCGGCACCTCTTTTCGTTCCTTCAGGCGCCGGAGGAACTCGTCGCCGTTGACGTCGAGAATGCGCGCCGAGCCATGCACGTTCGAGGTCAAGATCGGCACCTGCCAGCCTTGCCACGAGCGGGCGTTGATATCGAGGTCCTGCAGGGCGATGGCGAGCAATCCGGCCGTCACCTGCTCGCCGGTCGCGACCACGGCATCGTACTCGCGGGCGTCGAAAATGCGCCTTTCCTTGAGCGCCGCTTCGCACCAGGCCACGAGCTGGTTGGTGGTCCCGGCCATGGCCGACACCACGACCGCGACCTCGTGGCCGGCGTCGATTTCGCGCTTGACGTGGCGCGCCGCGTTGCGGATGCGATCAATGTCGGCGACCGAGGTGCCGCCGAACTTCATGACGAGGCGAGCCATAGGATCGATCGCGGCCTTTCGGTCAAATGCGCGGCAATACGAGCGTGATGAGACGGGGCTGGACGGCGTGTATAGATAACGGCGCCGTACGATGGCCGCAACATGGCTGCAACGTGGCTTGGCCTGCGCAGGGTCTGCCGCGCAAATGCTGGCGCGCGAGGGTGGCTGCACGCATGAGGAAAACGCAGCGCGCGCCGGCCCGCCGGTATGGCCGCGCCCACCATCCGCAGGTGCACGCAAGGGTGGGAAACCGGCGGGCGAAATCGGCTCCGCCCGTGGAGGTCTGATCGACAGTGCAGTCCGTCGCCGTCGCCGAACTCGGATTTCCGCTTGGGCAGGTGATGTAGTCGATGGCGGTTACACCGCCGGATGACGGTCGCGATGACTTGCGGGATGATTTGCGCGGTGGTTTGACGATTTCACACGGATCAATCGGGGCTCCTCGCCCCAGCACGCTGCGTGACCAATCAACCAAGACCAAAACGCGACCCACAAGAGAGCAGGCATGTCCATTCTCCGTTGCAGATCGGCCAATCATTTGGCTTCATTCCATTAACGTATAAAGATGGTGGTCGTTCCGGACGCACAATTGAGGGCGCGCATGCAGCGGCAAAAAATCGCGGTTGTTGGCGGCGGCCTGATGGGCCACGGCATCGCTTATCTGCTCGCCGCGGCCGGACACGACGTGAATGTTTACGAGCCGGCGGCGGCGACGCGCGCCTCGCTGCCGCCGCGGCTGCAAGCCATTGCCGATCTTCTCGGCGACGATCCGGCGCTGCCGCAACGGATCGCCATCCACGATCGGCTCGAGCCGGCGGTAAAAGGCACGCGCTTTGTATTCGAGGCTGCGCCGGAGAAGCTCGAACTCAAGCAGCACATCTTCGCCGAACTGGAAAGCGCCGCGGCCCCCGACACGATTCTGGCGAGCAACAGCTCCGCCATTCCGGCGACCGAAATCGGACGCCATCTCAAACAACGCGGGCGCGTGGTCGGCACCCATTTCTGGAATCCGCCGCACCTCGTCCCGCTGGTCGAAGTCGTTCAGAACGAAAAGACCACGGCAGAGACGGTGCAGGCCACGATGGAGCTGTTGCGCGATGCCGGCAAGGCACCCGTCCACGTCCGCCGTGACGTGCCGGGTTTCATCGGCAACCGGCTGCAGCACGCGATGAAACGCGAAGCGATCGCGCTTGTTGCCGCGGGCGTTTGCGACGCCGAGACGATCGACACGGTGGTCAAAGCGGGCTTCGGCGCGCGCACCGCCGTGCTCGGACCGATGGAACAATCCGATCTCGTCGGGCTCGATCTCGCGCTCGACATTGCCGAGGTGCTCTATGCGCACCTCGACCGCACGCCGGGGCCGCACCCGTTCCTGCGCGAGAAGGTCAAAGCCGGCAAGCTCGGCATGAAAACCGGCGAGGGTTTGCGCCGATGGACGCCGGCCTCCGCCGAGGCCGTGCGCCGGCGACTGTCGCGCTTTCTCGCCGAGCAGGCCAGGGCGAGCAAAACGAGGTCGGCTTAGCCGCGCGACCGGGCCCTCAAGCTTTCTGCCGCCGCGGCGCCAGTGCCATGAGCCGCAGCACTACCCCGCCGGCAAGCACAATCACGAACGGCAAATAGCTCAACGGGTATTTGTCCGGACCGCTCGCCCGCAGCGGCTCGACCACGAAATCGACGGCGAAAACCAACGCGATGTAGTGCAGCGCGGTTTGGCACGACAGGCGCCACAGCCGCGCCCCCAAAAGCTCATGCAGCCGCGGCGCCGACAACAGCGCCAGCGCGTAAGTGCAGAGCACGCCGACCCAGAAGAAAATCATCGGACTGCGCTGATCGGCCGCCACATGAAGGAGCCAGAGCACGAGGCCGACATGAACGAGGAGAGCGGCGGCGAAGGCGAGACCGAATTGGCGGCCGTAGCTGGCAAGGAGGCCGAAACGCGATCCGCAGACCTTTGCCAGCGCGCTGCCTGCATAAGCCGGCCAGAACAACAGAAAACACCAGCGCGCGGTCGCGCGCAGGGCGAGCGCAGTACCGTTTTCGCCGACTCCGAAATGACCAAGGACGACGCCGGCGAGCGCAAGCGAGACGAGAAACGCCGCCGCCATCCAGGACGCTGCGCCGCTCGGGCGCATTCCCATTCGCCCGACCGGGAAACCGCGCAACGCCGGGGATTGCGACAGCCGATCCATCCTCGACACGGACTTATGCTCCGCGCGTTCATTCCGCGCCGAGGAGACCCCGCAACCGCGCGCAGTCAAGCTTGACCGATCGGTAACCTAAACGAGACGTGCGCGGCCCGTCGGAGTTCCATCGCTCGCTGCGGCGATGCTCGACATCCGCCTCGGGCCGCTTGCCGGCGCTGCGTGCGCCGCGACTGCGCGAGCGCGCCTCAATACGGCAGGCCGACATACTGCTCCGCCAGCGCCGCCGCCGCGCGCTCCGATGTCAGCAGATGATCGAACTGGTTGAGCCGCATTTTTTCTTCGAACGGCGTCTCGTCGGCAAAACGGTGCAGCAGCATCGTCAGCCACCACGACATGCGCGCCGCGCTCCACACCCGGCGCAGCGCCGTGTCCGAGTAGCTGTCCAGATAGTGCGTGTTGCCGGTGCGATAGAATTCGATCAGCGCCCGCGACAGATAGAAAACGTCGGAGACCGCAAGATTGAGGCCTTTCGCTCCGGTCGGCGGCACGACGTGGGCGGCATCGCCGGCGAGCAGCAGCGCACCGTAGCGCATCGGCTCGGCGACGAAACTGCGCAATGGCGCGATGCTTTTCTCGATCGACGGGCCGGTGACGATGCTGTCGGCCATTTCCTGCGGACAGCGCGCCTTGAACTCCTGCCAGAAACGATCGTCCGGCCAGTCTTCCAGTTTGGCGTCGACATCGCATTGGATGTAATAGCGGCTGAGCATCGGGTTGCGCTGCGATGCCAGCGCGAAGCCGCGACTGTGATAGCAATAACAGATGTCCGGGTACGGCGGGGTCTGCGACATGATGCCAAGCCAGCCGAACGGATAACTCTTCTCATAGGTCTTGAGCATTGCCGCCGGGATCGCGAAGCGGCTCACGCCGTGAGAGCCGTCGCAGCCGGCGACATAGTCGCAGTCGATTCGGATCGTCCGGCCTTGCTTCTCATAGGTCACGTACGGTTGACCCGAGGTCAGGTCGTTGAGCTGCACGTTGGCGGCCTCGTCGACGATTTTTCCGCCGGCGGCGTCCAGCGCCGCAAAAAGATCCTCGGTGATGTTGGTCTGGCCGTAGGCCGTCATCTGCTTGCCGGTGTATTTTTTCGTATCGATGAGAAAGCGCGGCCGGCCTTCCCAGGCGATCCATGAGCCGTCGTGGGGATGCCCCTCGCGGTCCATTCGCGCACCCAGTCCGACCTCGCGCAGCAGCGCCACCGTGCCGGCTTCGAGCAAGCCGGCACGGATCCGCTCCAGCACGTGGGCGCGGGTCTGACGCTCCAGCACGATCGAATCGATGCCGTTGCGACGGAGAATATGGGACAGCAGCAAGCCAGCCGGTCCGGAACCGATGATGGCGACTTGGGTGCGCATGAGTGAATTCATTCCGCAAATGGCAGATGGCCCATAGCAGATTCAGCTCTCGGCGCGCCACTCATCGTCCGCTCCCGTCGCGAGCCATCGCGACCAAAGTCGCAAAACAGACTCGTGTCCCGATTCCGAAGTTCGCATCATTCCTGCGGCACCCTCGTTTGCGAACTTCGGAATCGAAGGACACTGGCAACTTCACTCCGCATGAGGAGGTCGCGGCAGGAATGATGCGGACTTCCGAACCGCCACACTAGCTGTGGAAAACAGGGCCGACTTTCTTGTCGCCGGGGCGTCATAGCGGCTTAATCAGCGATCGATAGTAGGTGGCGTCATGGTTGGATCAAAGCTTGCCACGGAGGGCGCTGGTGGGCGAGTTTGCCTCTGTTGCGGAACGTCGGCGGCCTCGCGCAGCATTCCCGCATGCTGGCAGCACTGGAATATGCTTCCCGGCGAATTGCGCTCGTCGATCGTCATCAGCTACGGCCGGGGCGAATTGACCGCCTATGCTGAGCACCTGTTGGCAGCCGTCAAGGTCTGGCGTCTGGCGGGCGTTTGGCGCACGAAGGACAAAAAGGCCGCGCCGCTCACTGCTCCGGTTGCCAAGGCCGAACCCGTGGCCCGCGTCGAGCGAAGAGTCATTTCCCTGCTCGAACGACGACTGAAATTTGCAGTCCAGACTCCCGAACGTTCCGTTCCCAGCCCGGCTGTCAAGTTTACCGAACGCCCGGCGAAACGGAAAGTGTAAGGAAGCGCCCATCGCCGCCGGCGAAACGCGACCTGCCGCGAGCGGACCGAAGACGGAACTTCACCGTTGGCCATGCGTTACCTGTTCTCGGAACAGGAGATGCGGACCATGCGATGCGCGTGTTGCGGCAGACCGGTTGAGCAAAAATCGGCCTGGAAGGGCGGCGGTCGTCGATTCTATTGCAGCGAGTTTTGCGCCGAGTCCGAAACGCCGGCAAGGATTCCAGAGACGTCCACGCTCATTCAACTGCATCGCGATCGACCCTACCAGCGCCTGGAACGGTTGCTGCCCTGCATGCGCGCCTATTCGGAGCCGGCATTGGCAACACGCGTGAGCCCATAGTGTGGCGGTTCGGAAGTCCGCATCATTCCTGCCGCGACCCACGAGATCAATAAGTTGCTGGTGTCCTTCGATTCCGAAGTTTGCAAACGAGGGTGCCGCATAATGATGCGAACTTCGGAATCGGGACAATAGGAAGCTCACGACTGCAGGGGCTCACGGAGCGGTCGCCTCACCGCTTTGATGAAGCGCCATCCCGCCGATCCCCATTGCCTCGACGAACTCACGCCGGACTTCGGGTGGTTGGCCGTAGAGGTGACGGAATTCTCGCAGACGCTGGCGCAGGATCGGGTCTTTGTCGTAGTCGGCGAGCGGAATACCCTCGATGTTGAATCGGCGCGCCATGTCGGGCAGCGGGATGCATCGCGCCTGGTTGACGCTGCGAATAACGCCACCCGGTTCCTTGCCGGCCGCGATTGCCTCGAACTCGGCGAAGAAGCGCTTGCGCATCATCGCGATACCGATGTCGCTCGACCGCAGATTCTCTTTGGTGCGGTCGGCGATGCGGCCCTGGCCGACCCAGGCAACGATGTCCTGATTGATGACGTGGCTGGTGATCCAGCGGCCGTCCTGATCGCGGATCGGACTCTTCCACACCGGCACACGCTGCTGCACATAGGACTCGCGGCCTCGCGGCACGCGCATGAAGAACCACCCCACCGAGAGCGTGTTTTCGTCGTCGACCGGCACGCGCCATTCGAAGTGGCTGCCGAGATAAAAGGCGTTCGGCCATAGCGCGACGCGGCCGATCGTCCAGTTGAGGTCCTGCTCGCTCTGCCCCTCGCGCACGCGCTTGTAGACGAAGCCGTACTCGAATTCCTCGAATTTCAATTTCAGATGCTTGGGCGCGCCGCCGCCGGCGCCACCGCTGCGCAGCCGGCGACCCCAATTGTCGTGCATCCATTCGAAATGCACCGGATCGATCGAGTTTTCCTGACACTGGAACCAGTTGCACGGCACGTCGGCGAGCACGATTTCGCGAAAGCCGTTGGGCCAGGTGAAAGGCTCCCAGACCGGCAGTTCCGGTGCGGGCGGAGGGCCGAGATAAGCAAACAGCAGCCCCGCGCATTCCTTGACCGGATAGGCCTTGGTCTCGCAGCCGGCCTTCGACGGCTTGGGATTGGTCGTGTCTTCATAGGGCTGCTCCAGGCAGGCCCCGGTCTCGTCCATGAGCCAGCCGTGATACGAGCAGCGAATACCCCTGTCCTCGACCCAGCCATAGGCCAGATCGGCACGGCGGTGCGGACAATGGCGTCCGATCAAACCGAAACGGCCGGCGCGATCGCGATAAAGCACGAGGTCCTCGCCCAACAGGCGCACCGGCTTGATCGGATTGGCGTAAAGTTCGCTGGCGCCCGTGATCGGCTGCCAGTAGCGGCGCAGCAACGCGCCCATCGGGGTCCCCGGACCGACGCGGGTCAGCATGTCGTTGCGCTCGGCGGTCAGCACGCTGGTTCCTCCTCGACTGGTTCAGGCCGCTTTGGCGACTTGCTCACCGCATTATTTCATTTCCTGGGTCGAATCGGGACAGGAAAATCCGACTGACGGAGCGGATTTGACATTCGCTACCCCCTCGCCACTCGCTCATCAAGCGAATGTCAAATCCAAAAAGCTCCACCAGCGCTCTATATTTTGCTCGTGGTCCTTTGATCCCAACATTCGTACGCGAGCGTGCCCAAACGGGATGCGAATGTTGTTGGAATCGGACCACCAGCCGCCGGAGCGGACACGGGGCCTGCGGTTTGCGCCGAATTTCGAATCAATTCGAAACTATTTTCTTATCGCCTATTCAACCTTTCTGTTCTTTGATAGCGGCATGACCGCCATCGAAAATGCCGGCCCGGATTCGATCGACTGGTACGTGGAGGCCGATTGGGCCGCGCCGCCTTCAGTTCGCGCAGCCGCATATACGCGGCGGCGCGGAGAACGCTCCGATTCGCTCGGTCTCATCATCACCACCTGCCTGTTTTTCGTCCTCCTGTCCGCGGCCATGACGATGGGCGGCCACGCTGCAATCGGCCCGATGTTGCAACACGCGGTTACGGCACGTGATGGGAGAAGCACAGGCAAGCTCATCTTTACGATGCCGGACGGCATGTTCTGCCGTTATCTGTCCCTGGACAACGCGACCGACGAGATCACCGAACATCCGATCGAGCGCTGCGCCGATGTCGGCGCCACTCGCCGGCCGGTGACGGGCTGGAACTTCCAATGGATTTCCCGCTGATCGCGCCGCAAGCCGATCGCACGAATCATCAGGCGGGGCTGACCTGACAGGAACGCAGCGGGGACGCGGGAAAGCTTTCACGCGCCCGCCGCCGGTTCCGCACCCATCAGGTTTCACGGAACCCCGCAGAATAATCGTGTCGCCGGGTTTTGCCGCCTTCCTCCCACCTTAATCGCATGGCCCGTCGCGCACCGTCATGGCTCGCCGCGTTGCCGGGCGCACAATGCCGCCTGCCCGTCACGTCCATCGACGACGGCAGCCACCGACGCTACGTTCAACGCGAAACAGAATCGAGATTGAGGGGAAATAACCGATGCGGATGACACGTGTGATCTTGCAACTGGTGCTGCCGGCCGGCCTGATTCTTGGCGGTCTGACCGTGGCGGCTGCCCAGGGCACGGCAGAAGCTCGGCAGGCCTGCACGCCCGACGCGGTGCGGCTGTGCTCCAAATTTATTCCGAATGCAGAGAAGGTGAAAACCTGCATCCTGCACAAGCGAGCGCAGCTCAGCGAAGCCTGCCGTGTGGCCATCAGCGGCGGGGCGCGGGAACATCGGCGGCGCGTCCATTACCGCCGTCATCGCGTGATCCATCACTACTATCACCGCCACTATCGGCATTACCGGCGCCGGCGGTGATGTCGCGACCGGCACGCCGCGCCCGCCTGTGCTTCGGTGTGGCTTCCACAGCGGGCCGCAACGGTCGCGGAGCCGGTCGCATCCTCGTGGCCGGCGAGGCAAAGGGGGATGTTACATGGCCGGCAGGCGCACGATAAATCGCGCGCCGAGCACCTTGGGTGCAGCGTCGGGGGTGGGGCCGGCGGTCGCCGCGATCCGATTCTCCACCCAGATGGCGCCACCATGCGCTTCCACGATCTGCTTTGAGATCGACAAGCCCAAGCCCGAATTCTGACCGAAACCCTGGTGCGGACGATCCGTGTAGAAGCGCTCGAATATCTTTTCGATCGCGTCCGGCCGCACGCCCGGGCCGTCGTCGTCGACCAATATTTCGATATGATTTTTCCTGCGTCGGCAGGTGACACGCACGGTGCCGCCCGCGGGCGAGAACGAGCGCGCGTTCTCGATCAGGTTATCGACGACCTGGCCGAGCCTGGAATCGTGGCCCGGCACCTGGAAGGAGCGGGCACCGCCGCCACCGCCGCCCTCGAATTTGAGCATGATCTTGACGCCGTCGTCGCGCTTGACCTCGTTGGCTACGCCGACCACGGTGCTGAGCAGCTTCCCTACGTCGACCGGCGCCGCCTCCTGGCGTTGCAGCTCGGCGTCGAGCCGGCTGGCGTCGGAGATATCCGAGATCAGGCGGTCGAGCCGCCGCACGTCGTGCTGAATCACGTCGAGCAGCCGGGCGCGACTGTTATCAGTCTTGGCGACCGGCAGCGTCTCCACCGCGGAGCGCAGGGAGGTCAGCGGATTCTTCAATTCATGCGCGACGTCGGCGGCAAAGCGCTCGATGCCTTCGATGCGGCTGTAGAGCGCGTTGGTCATGTCGCGCAACGTACCGGAAAGATGGCCGATCTCGTCGCGACGGCGGGTGAAATCGGGAATTTCGACGCGCGATTGAATGCGGCGGCGCACGCTTTCGGCGGCATCGGCGAGCCGCCGCACCGGCTCGGCGATGGTCCCGGCCAGCAGAATGGAGAGCACCACCATGACCGCGGCGGCAATGAGAAACACTTTGAGAATGGCGAGCCGCTCGGCCGTCACCATGTTGTCGATATCGGCGCCCTGCGTCGAGAGCATGAGCGCGCCCTGGACCGCGCGGAAGCGCTGCACCGGCACCGCCACCGAGACGATCACGTCGCCGCGATTGTTGATACGCACCATGCTGGCGTCCTGCCCGTCCAACGCCTTCGCGACTTCCTGGTATCCTTTGCCGTCGTCGGGACCGAGATCGCGATAGAGCGGCAGGTCGCCCCGCCCGAGCCAAAGGCGCACCGCCGCGTAGAGCCGCTGGAAAAATCCGGGCTTTGCCGCGTTCGGCGACGGCAGGTCGAAGCGCAGCACGTCGCCGCGGCCGAACAGATCGCGGCTGTCGACCAGCAGCACGCCGTCGCTATCGTAAATGCGCGCGCGGGTCTTGGTGGGTGAAACCAGGTCGCGCAGCACCGGCGCCACCCGTTCGGGATTGATCGGAAAGTCGATGCCGTAAAGCGCATCCTCCGACGGACCGTAGCTCTGGCCGAGGTGCAGCTTTTCCAGCTTTTCCGGATCGATGGTGACCGACGAGCCGCTCTCGGCGGTCGCCTGGTCGGCAATGGCATGGGCGATGATCTGGCCCTGCTGCAGCAGACTCTGGATGCGCGCGTCGATCAAACGTGCGCGAAACGGCGACAGGTAGTTGATGCCGACGGACAGCGCCAGAAGCCCGGCGACGTTGAGAACGACGATGCGACGCGTGAGGCTCGAGGAGCTCTGGCTGACGAAGAACTGCCATGACCGCCGCAACCAATCGGTGATGCGGGCGAAGCCGCGGGGAGCGTTCGACGCCACAGCCTCGCCGGGCGCTTCGGCTTCAACCTGAGACTCGACAGGAGCCAGCGGTGGGGCTCTGTTGTCGGCGATATCAGCGGGTCGATCGAGCACGTAATCTGCCGGGGTTCTGAACGGCGCTTCCTGTTCCGCTGCAGCCGCAGAAGAAGAAAGCGCATCGGACGCCATACTACCGCACGTCAGCCATCCCAGTCAGCGGGCCGTTTGTGTTTTTCGGTCGTTTTATTGG
The DNA here is from genome assembly GCA_030041005.1 of Xanthobacteraceae bacterium. Taxonomy (GTDB): domain Bacteria; phylum Pseudomonadota; class Alphaproteobacteria; order Rhizobiales; family Xanthobacteraceae; genus BOG-931. The sequence continues at coordinate 7,301 of JASHOR010000081.1, read as the reverse complement.
CAGCTTGGCCCCAGGCCTGCCCGCCACATACACAGGAACGCCACTGCTTCGCTTGAGCCGTACGACGTCCTTGACCTTGTCGTCCGACGCCTCACCGGCCAGCGGCTGCGGCGTCACACTTCCTTGAACCGATAGCCGACGCCGTAAAGCGTCTCGATCATATCGAATTCGGTATCGCTTGCCTTGAACTTCTTGCGCAACCGCTTGATGTGGCTGTCGATGGTGCGATCGTCTACATACACCTGATCATCGTATGCCGCATCCATCAAGGCGTTGCGACTTTTCACCACCCCTGGGCGGCTGGCGAGCGCCTGGAGGATGAGGAATTCCGTGACGGTGAGCGTCACCGGCTCATTCTTCCAGGTGCAGGTGTGACGCTCCGGATCCATCCGCAGAAGCCCGCGCTCGAGAACCTTGCTGTCGGCTTCCTTCGCCACGACGCCGTCTTTCGGCGATGAGCGGCGCAGCACCGCCTTCACCCGCTCGACGAGAAGCCGTTGCGAGAACGGCTTCCGGATGAAATCGTCCGCCCCCATTTTCAGGCCGAACAATTCGTCGATCTCCTCATCCTTCGAGGTGAGGAAGATGACCGGCAGATCGGATTTCTGCCGGAGCCGACGCAGCGTCTCCATGCCGTCCATGCGCGGCATCTTGATATCGAGAATGGCAAGATCGGGCGGAGCGGTCTTGAATCCGTCGAGTGCCGAAGCGCCGTCAGTGTAGGTGTTGATGCGATACCCTTCGGCCTCGAGCGCGATGGACACCGAGGTGAGAATATTGCGGTCGTCGTCGACGAGAGCGATGGTCGGCATGGCGGCCTTCTAGCATGAGTCGGCCGCAGCTTCGACCAGCCCGGCCCCTAACGCTCTTGAATCCCTATGTGGGGGCGGAAGTTTGACAGGACAAGGCAAAATCGAGGCAATTACGGCTACTCGGAGCGACATGAGGACTAGGAGTGACGTGGATAAGGAACCGCAAAGGAGGCAAGCCCTGACTGAACCCGATCCCGCAGGTCGGTCCGCGCCCGGAGCTCAATCCGGCCCGTTGCCCGGTTCCATGCCCAATCGCCTGCCGGAAAATGCCTCGGTTCCCGATTTCGATGCGAAAACGGTCGCCAGAGGCCTGTTGCGGACGACCCGGGCCGGTTCGCTCGCCACGCTCGACCGCAGTTCCGGCTATCCGTTTGCGTCCCTGGTCAACATCGCGACCGATATGGACGGATCGCCGCTGATCCTGGTGTCGCGGCTCTCCACGCATACCGCCAATCTCGAGAATGATGCGCGCGCTTCCGTACTGCTCGCCTCGACCGGCAAGGGAGACCCCCTCGCTCATCCGCGTCTGACCGTTCTCGGCACCTTCGCTCAAATCTCACGGGACGATGTACAGGAAGCGCGCATCCGGCGGCGTTTCCTGGCGCGCCATCCGAAATCCGAGCTTTACGCGGGCTTCGCCGATTTCTCGTTCTGGCGGCTTACCATAGTGTCCGCACACCTCAACGGCGGCTTTGCCCGCGCCGCCGACCTGACGGCCGCCGACGTGCGGACCGATATTGGCGGCGCCGAAAGTCTGGTCGAAGCCGAGGCCGGCGCCCTCGCCCACATGAACGAGCACCACGCCGAAGCGGTGCGGCTTTATGCAACGCGGCTGCTTGGCGCCGAAGACGGCCGATGGCGGCTCACCGGCGTCGATCCGGACGGCCTCGACCTGGCATTGGGCGATCAGGCCTTGCGCCTGCCATTCCCGTTTCGCGTCGCTGACCCGCAGGTCTTGCGTAACGTCTTGGTCGATTTGACCGCCAAGGCCCGCGGCTCCTGAGTGCCGACAAAATCGCGCTTATACTTCATCATTGAAGCGGCCGAACGTCGCTGCCGGACGCGGGTTCACGGATGGAACCGGCTTGGCAGACGGCAACCGGCCCGATAGGTTCGGCCTGCTGGCGGCCAGGAACGCGAAAGGCAAAGCGATCGTTGACGAAGCGATCGTTCAAGCCCCGTGCGGCAATGGGGCAAGATCAGTGGAGGCAAGCGTGAAGGAGACAGGTCTGAGAAACGGCGCGCATGGGGCTGACAAATTCGGCTTCAAGGACCTGGCGGCAATCCACTGGAATCTTCCCGACGCGGCGCTGGTCGAACATGCAATAGCCAATCGCGAAGGCTCTCTGGTCCACGGCGGCGCGTTCTGTGCCGAGACCGGCGTGCACACCGGACGAAGCCCGAAGGACAAGTTCGTCGTCGTCGACCCGCAGACGGAAAAGTCGGTCTGGTGGGAAAAGAACGGCCGCCTCGCGCCGGACAAGTTTCAGCTCCTGCTCGACGACTTCATCGCCCACGCCAAGGGCAAGACGCTGTACGCGCAAGACCTCTATGGCGGCGCCGATTCGAAATATCGCGTCAAGGCCCGCGTCTACAACGAGCTCGCCTGGCACTCGATGTTCATCCGCGCGCTCCTGATCCGTCCCGATCGCAGCGAGCTGCCGCATTACGTGCCCGATTTCACCATTCTCTCGCTGCCCTCGTTCAAGGCCGATCCCAAACGCCATGGCGTGCGCAGCGAGACCGTGGTCGCCCTCGACTTCACCCGGCGGATCATTCTGATCGGCGGCAGCTACTACGCGGGCGAGATGAAGAAGTCGGTGTTCACCATCCTCAATTATTACCTGCCGGCCGAGAGCGTGATGCCGATGCATTGCTCGGCCAATGTCGGCCCGGACGGCGACGTGGCATTGTTCTTCGGCCTCTCCGGCACCGGCAAGACGACGCTTTCGGCCGATTCCAAGCGCACGCTGATCGGCGACGACGAGCACGGCTGGGGCCCGCAAGGCGTGTTCAATTTCGAGGGCGGCTGCTACGCCAAGTGCATCAGGCTCTCGGCCGAGGCGGAGCCGGAAATTTACGCGACCACGCATCGCTTCGGCACCGTTCTGGAAAACGTCGTGTTCGATCCGCAAACGCGCATCTGCGATTTCGACGACGATTCGAAGACCGAGAACACGCGCGCCGCCTATCCGCTCGACTTCATCCCGAACGCCTCGCGCACCGGCCGCGCCGGCATGCCCAAGAACGTCGTGCTGCTCACCGCCGACGCCTTCGGCGTCATGCCGCCGATCGCCAAACTTACGCCGTCGCAGGCGATGTACCATTTCCTCTCCGGCTACACCGCCAAGGTCGCCGGCACCGAAAAGGGTTTGGTGGGTGTCGTGCCCGAATTCTCCACCTGCTTCGGCGCGCCGTTCCTGCCGCGGCACCCTTCGGTGTACGGCAACCTGCTGCGTGAACTCATCAGCGCGCACCAGGTCGATTGCTGGCTGGTCAATACCGGCTGGACCGGCGGCATTTACGGCGTCGGCCGCCGCATGCCGATCAAGGTGACGCGCACGCTGCTGTCGGCCGCGCTCGACGGCTCGCTGAAAAGCGCAACTTTCAGGACCGATCCCTATTTCGGCTTTTCGGTGCCGATCCAGCTTGCCGGCGTCGAGCCGCACCTGCTTTATCCGCAGAAAACCTGGCAGAACAAGCTCGAATTCGACCAGATCGCGCGCAAGCTGGTCGACATGTTCCAGAAGAACTTCGTGCAGTTCGAGAACTACGTCGATCCCGACGTGCGCACCGCCGCGCCGGAAGTGCGCCTCGCGGCGGAGTAAGGCGGCGCGGCCGTCCCCCGTGGTTCTCTCCCGCCGCGCTCCAGCAACGGGTTGTCATCTCCCGGTCGCGACGGCAAGCGCGCCACGTTTTTTTTTCGCGCCCCGTTTGGCGGTCTCGCCGCCGTCATCTCTATCGCCTTGACCAGCTCCCGCACCGCCGGGCGAATTTGATGTTCGCAGGTGCCGGCAAAACCGAGCGCAAACCCGAACTGCGCCGTTGCGCCGGCGTAGAACTGCGACAGCGGAGCCGCGTGAATCCGCCGCTGCAGCAGATAGCGGCTTATCGCGACATCGTCGGCCGGAACGCGAAGCCTCGCGACGATGTGCAGGCCGACCTCCGGCGTCTCACCGACTTCCAGCAAGGCGGCCGCCTCGCGCCGCAGCGAGGACAGCAAAGCCGTCCGCCGGCGCGCGTAGATGATCCGCATTCGCCGCAGATGCACGGCGAGATGCCCCTCGGCAATGAATCGCGCCAACACGTGCTGGTCGAGCACCGGAGTTTGCCGGTCGGCAATCAGCTTGAGACCCTTGAGGCGTCCGACGAGCTCCGGCGGCGCGACGAGAAATCCCTGCCGGAGCGCCGGCGCGAGGCTCTTGCTGAAAGTGCCGAGATAGATCACGCGGTTGCTGCGATCCAAGGTATAAAGCGGCGGCAGTGGCGCGCCGATGTAACGGAATTCGCCGGCATAGTCGTCTTCCAGAATCCACGCATTCGCTGCCTCCGCCCACTCCAATAAAGCCAATCGCCGCGGCAGACTCAGCGTGACGCCCAACGGGTACTGATGCGAGGGCGAAACGACGGCAAGCCGCGCCCGTTGGGCAAGCGCGATGCCGGCGGCGACGTTGATGCCGTCGCGGTCGACCGGGACGAGGATGGGCTTGATCGCCGCCGCTTGAAAAACCGCACGCGCCATCGCATAGCCCGGCTCCTCGATCCAGACCCGTTCGCTCCGCTCAACAAGCGCGCGCGACGTCAGGTCGATGCCCTGCTGCGAGCCGCTGACGACAATAATCTGCTCGGGGTCGCAGGCGATCCCGCGCGCGGTGCCGAGATATCGGGCTATCGCGGTTCGCAATTCCAGTGCGCCGCGCGGATCGCCATAGCACAACAGGTCTTGCCGCCGCTCGCGATAGAGCTTCTGGGTGATGCGGCTCCATACGGCCCATGGGAATTCATCGACGGCGGGCGTTCCAAGCGAGAGTGCGAGCGGCTCGTGCGGCCGGTCGAAAACCAGCTCGCTCCACGGCGCGTTCTTGAGGATCGGCGTCCTGACGCGGCCGTTACCGCGGCCGACCATTCGCTCCGCCTTGTCGTGAAACGCCAGGGGTATGCCGTCGGCGACGTAGAAGCCCGAACTCCGACGCGCCACCAGATAACCCTCGGCGACGAGCCGATCGTAGGCTTCCACCACTGTGATCCGCGCCACACCCTGCTCGACCGCAAGCGCACGCGACGACGGAACGCGCGAGCCCGAGGCGAGCCGGCCGCCGAGCACGGCCTCGCGAAAATAGGCGACGATCTGCTCCTGCAACGGCGTCGATGATTGCCGGTCGAGCGTGAGCGTGTTCCAAAGCGGCGAGAGCGGACGCGAAACTATGGTGGCGATCCCCCGACGGACGATTGTGTCAGCCAAACTGGCCCTACTAACAGATCAAATCTGGCCCTTGTGGTCAGGGCCGGTTGGGATTTACTGCCGACGTAACGATCCGCACAAGGGGCGGGGAAACACCAGAGCGAGCGTTCATGAATATTTCGCCGAAGCGCATGGCCGTCCTGCGCGAGCATGTTCGCGCCGAGAGCGAGCACGACATGGACGCCCTGCTCGCCGGCATGACGTCCGACTGTTTCAATGACGTGGTCGGCGTGCCGAAGCCGTTTGTCGGCCCGGCGGCGACCGCCGAGCGGTATCGCAGGCATTGGGAAGGCTTTCCGGATTTCACCGTACGCGTCCGCCGCGTTCTTTGCGCCGACGAGTCCTGCATCGTCACCGAGAACGAGTGGCGCGGCACGCATCTGGGCACGTTCCTGGGATGGCCGCCGACCGGCAAGCCGGTCCGCATGCGTGCGATTGTGGTCTGGCACTTCAAAGGTGACGATCTGTGGGGGGAGACTATCTTTTTCGACAATGCGTCGCTGCTCCAGCAGATCGGCGCTTCGATCGACATCCCGCCGCCCGCAGGCGCGATGAGACCCGCAAGTTTTGCACTCGATGACCCGCCGCTCGTCGGCCATGGTGAAAAATTCGAGTGAAAGGGAGAGTTCGGCAGCGATCCCGCTCAGAGGGTCGGCCCGAACACGGCAACGTTCCAAGGAGCCATTCCGATGGCACAAGCTGCTGCGGCCGCGACTGGCAACGCCTGGTATCGCACGCTCAATTCGACGCAATGGAAAACGCTTTTAGCGTCGAATCTCGGTTGGGTGTTCGATGGGTTCGAAGCTTATGCGCTGATCTTGACGGTCGGCGTCGCCCTTCATCAGCTCCTCGCGCCGTCGCAATACGCCCACATTCCCACTTATGCAGGCGGCATTATTGCCACGACGCTGATCGGCTGGGCCTTGGGCGGCATGAGCGCCGGGATCATCGCCGATTATATCGGGCGCAAGCGCACGATGATTTTTGCCATCCTCACCTATTCGATCATGACTGGGCTGAGCGCATTGTCCTGGAATTGGGTGTCGTTCGCGGTGATCCGGTTCCTGGTCGGATTGGCGATCGGTTCGGAATGGGTCACCGGCACGTCGATGACAGCCGAATTCTGGCCCGACCACGCCCGCGGGCGAGGGGCCGGCCTGTTCCAGTGCGGCTTCGGCATCGGCTTCTTCCTTGCTGCGCTGGTGTGGCTGTTCGTCAGCGCGACCGGTCCGGGAGCCTGGCGCCTGATGTATTTGATCGGCGTGCTGCCGGCGCTTCTGACCTTATGGATCCGCCGCGCCATTCCCGAATCCAAATTATGGGAGGAGGCGAACGACCGGCGCCGCGCCGCAAACGCGCGCCGGCGCGCCGGCGCGGCGATCTCGAAAGACGATGCGGCGCTCACGCGCTTTACTCTGGCGGAGATGTTCATCGCGCCGGCGATGCGTCGGCGCGTCATCGTGGCGTTGATGATGGCGACCGCCTCCGCCGTCGGCTTTTGGGCGATTTCGAGCTGGGTGCCGCCGTTTGTCGCCGCCATGGCCGCCAAAGCGGGGTTCGCGGCGCCGAAATGGGCGAGCTATACCGGCATGGCGTTTACGGCAGGAACGGTCGTCGGCTATGTCGGATTCGGTTTTCTTGCCGACAGCTACGGGCGCAAACCAATCACGCTACTTTTCTTCGCGCTGTCACTGCTCCTGACGCCGGTGCTATTCCTGTGGACGACCAACCTTTACCTCATGCTCGTCGCTGCGGCGTTGCTTGGATGCTTCTCCTCCGGGCAGTTCACCTGGATGTCGACGTGGCTGCCTGAGCTGTTTCCTACGCAGATGCGCGCTACGGCGACCGGCTTCATCTTCAACGCCTCGCGGGTTCCGGCGGCGTTCGGCGTGCTGATCGCCGGCGCGATCATCGTGTATTTCGGTGGCTACGGCCACGCCGCGATGTGGATTGCCCTGATCTATATCCTCGGACTGGTGACCGGACCCTTTTTGCCGGAAACCATCGGACGGCCGCTGCCTAAATAG
>JASHOR010000080.1 GCA_030041005.1 Xanthobacteraceae bacterium | reverse complement strand
CCTGCCATGTAGACCACGGCGCGGCCCACATCCTCGGCCGCCATGCGCGGTTCGATCATCTTGCGTCCGTCGGGCTGCAGCACGCCTTCGCCTTGCACCATGCGTTCGGTCAGCGGAGTGGCGGCATTGCCGATGTCGATCTGGCCGCAGCAGATATCGTACGGGCGGCAGTCGAGTGCGGTCTGTCTGGTCAGGCCGGTGACGGCATGCTTGGTCGCGGTGTAAGGCGCCGACCCGGGCCGCGGAGTGTGCGCGGAGATCGAGCCGTTGTTGACGATGCGGCCGCCGCGCGGATTTTGCGCCTTCATGATCTTGATCGCTTCCTGCGTGCACAGGAACACGCCGGTCAGGTTGGTGGCGACCACGGCCTGCCATTTGTCGAACGGCAAATCCTCGATCGGCATCGCCGGGGCCCCGATGCCGGCATTGTTGAACAACAGATCGAGCCGGCCGAAGGTTTCCCTGGTCTTGGCGAACAGCGCTTTGATCGCGGCGGGATCGGCCACGTCGCACGGCGCCACCAGTGTCTCGCCATTGGCCTCGCGCGCCACCTCTTCAAGCTTCTCCTTGCGACGGCCGGCGAGCGCAACTGCATAACCTTCGCGCAGCAGCGCCAGCGCAACCGCCCGGCCGATCCCGGTGCCTGCCCCGGTGACTATTGCGATCTTTTGCGCCACGGCCGCCTCCCTTTGCGTTTTTCCGGAAGCCGCGACAGCGGCTGTCCGGAATCCATAATCACGGATTGGCGGATTACGGAAGGGCCGTGCCGGGCGTTTGACGGCGGCGATTGCGGATTCCGGGCTCGCGCCCGCGGCGCGCCCCGCAATGACGCGATCCGTTCAGCTCGCCAGCGCGATTTCCTGATCGGGGTTGCCGAGGTGGTGATCGTCGGGCGAGGCGAGGCGGGTGGTGATGTCGGTCGCCGGGCCCGGTCTGCCGAAACGAAAGCCCTGCATCGAATGCACGCCGGCGGCGCGCAGGAAAAGGTGCTGCTCGGCGGTCTCCACGCCTTCCGCCGTAACCTTCATGCCCAGGCCGCGGCCAAGGCTGACCACCGCGTGCACGATGGCGGCCGCGTCGGGCGCCTTTTCGATCGAGCGCACGAAGCTGGAATCGACCTTGAGCTTGTCGAAGGGAAAGCGCCGCAGATAGAGCAGGCTCGAATAGCCGGTGCCGAAATCGTCGAGCGCAAAGCGCACGCCGATCGCCTTGAGCCGCAGCATCGACAGCTCCGCCGTTTCCATGTTGCCGAGCAGCGTGCTCTCGGTGAGTTCCAGTTCGAGGCGGTTGGCGTCGAAATCGGTCTCCTTGAGAATGCGTTCGACCACCTCGACGAAATCGGAGCGGCGGAATTGAATCGGCGAGACGTTGACGGCGACGGTCAGGCCCGGCCAGGCGCGGCCGTCTATGCAGGCGCGGCGCAGCATCCACTCGCCGAGCGCGATGATGATGCCGGAATGCTCCGCGATCTGGATGAACTGCGACGGCGGGATTTCGCCGAGCGAGCCGTGGGTCCAGCGCGCCAGCGCCTCGACGCCGACCACCGTGTCGCCGCTCGAGTTGACGATCGGCTGGTACGCGGCGCGCAACCCGTCGTTCTGAATTGCGTACAACAGATCGCCTTCGAGCAGCTTGCGGTTCGACAAGTCGGCGTCCATCGCCGCGTCATAGATGCAGGCGCGGTTGCGGCCTTCGTTCTTGGCGCGATAGAGCGCCATGTCGGCGTAACGCAAGATGTCGGCGGCGTCGCCGACGCGCCGGTCGATGACGGCGATGCCGATCGAGGCGCCGATGATGATGTTGTTGCCGTGGATCGAGTAAGGCGCGCAAACGGCGGAGATGATGCGCCCTGCAATCGCCTGCAGGGAATAGGAGTCGGAGGGGCAGGTGGTGATGATGGCGAATTCATCGCCGCCGAGGCGGGCAACCAGATCGTTGCCGCGCATGATCCGGCTCAGCCGCTGCGTGACGTTGAGGATGAGTTCGTCGCCGATGTGGTGGCCGAGCGTGTCGTTGACGTCCTTGAAATGATCCAGGTCGATATAGAATACCGCGGCCGAGGAACTGCCGCTGCGCACCTCGCTGATGACCGATTCCAGCCGCTCGCCGAAAAAGATGCGATTGGGCAGCCCGCAAACCGGATCGTGCAGCGCCATATGGCGCAGTTGCGCTTCGCCTTCGGCGATCGCCTTTGCCGTCCGGCGCATCTGCCCCATCATCAGCGCGACCAAGAGCGCAAAGCCGCCAAGCGCCACGGCCACGAACGGCGCCACGCTGATCATGACCTGGCGGCCGGGGGTGGTCGGCCTCCACGCGTAGCGTGCGATCGCATCGCCGCGAGAGTCGGTGAGTTCGCCGACATAGTCGCCGTTGGCCGGTGGCTCGGTGCCCGTTTGGTGCAAGCCGGCAAGCTGCAGATTGCTGCCGATCCCCTGCAGCATGTGGCGGTCGATATATTTGATGGAGATGACGATCGGGGCCTTGCCATTGCCGTCGCGCAGGTCGGCGTCGGTGCCGACCGCAACGGCGGCGACGATCGCCGGGCGATCGAGGAAGCGCTGAACCAGCGCGGTTCGCCGTCCGGGCATGCTCGGATTCTGCCCGTCAAGGACCGTGAGCGTGCCGCTCGGCAGCGCGCTGAGGCGCCCGCGCAGCAGGTTGAGGCTCGGGCCGAGATCGGCGCGCAGATCGACGCGAATGCCGGTCGAACCGGCAGCGGGCGCACCGCGAAAATGCTTGTACAAGACCTGATCGGTACCGCTGACTACCGCGACGATGTCATGGTCGAAGTGGGTCTGCAGCCAGCCTCCGAGGTAGCGCGCGACCCAATTCGGATCGTAGCTCGTTCGAATGGCTTCTGTGGCTCGTGGCGTTCCGGCAACGCTGTCAAGTTGCTGCAGAACGGCCTTGCCTTCGTTGATGACGGCACTATGGAAAAGTTGCTGATCGTGGTCGAAGGCGACCTCGTCGGTGCGCTGCGCCGAACTCAGTACGGCGACGACGACGCACACGATCGCCACGGCGACGATCATGCCGACGGGCAGGACCACGCTCAGCCGCGCGCGATCTCCGCGCCGACCTTTAGTCTGCCCGGCGGTGCGCTGCTGGGCCGAGGGCGACACACTCCCATCCTTTTTGCATTGTTGACCGGCGGCACCCTAGCCACGAAAGATTGCAAATTCGCTTGCAAGCGAGCGACGAGTGCATGCAATCCGGTTTGCCATGGCGAATTCGGATGCAGGCCTTAACGGTTGGTAAAGCCAAAATGCCGCTTTGCGGAGGTCGCGTTCACAATCGCCCGCCGGGCGACCGCGGAAAGCCGACACGGGCCGCGCGCCAGGCGGCGTGCGGCGGCCATGCACCGGGCAGCGGCGCCGCTGCGTTCGAGATGCCTCTCTTAAGAACCGAGCGCGTCGGCGCCGGCCTGCGCCACCTGCTCGTCTTCGTGCGATTGCACGCCCGACACGCCGATCGCGCCGACGCATTCGTTTTGCTGCATGATCGGCACGCCGCCTTGAATCAAAATGCCGGCGGGAAACGTGACAAAGGCCGGGCGCTCCTTGGCGCGATCCTCGAAGGCCTTGCTCGGCCGCCCGGTCAGCGCCGAGGTGTGGGCCTTGCCTAGCGACACTTCGGCGGTAGCCGCGGAGGCTCCGTCCATGCGCGTGAAGCCGAGCAGGAAACCGCCATCGTCGACAATGGAAATCGCGACCGCCCAGTTGTTCTTGGCGGCTTCGGCTTCGCAGGCGGCAAGCATTTTCTTCACGTCTGCCGATGT
>JASHOR010000079.1 GCA_030041005.1 Xanthobacteraceae bacterium | reverse complement strand
CCGACGTCGCGGGATACGACGTGATTTGGCGAGGCCTTCCGGATATAGCGACCGGCGAGTGTCGCTTCGTCGATTTCGGCGATGATCTGCCGGCCGGACGCCAAATACTCGAAAAGCTTGGTCGTTAAGACGCCCTGGGCACTCAGACTTGATACGTCTGAGGTTGCTATAAACAGTAATGCGTCGGCCGCGAGCATTTCGCGCAGGGAGTCGGCATGAGAGACTGGCGACAAGAAAATGAACCAGTCATTCAGCAAATGGGGCGCGGTCTTTCGGATGTGTTCTTCGAGCAGCCGTGTATCACCGCGCAACTCGACCCTAAGGTGCTCCTTGTCCGAAGTCGAAGTGGCCAGCTTCGACACTGCAGCAACAAAGTTAATCGGAACCGCGTCTCTAACGATGGTGCCGAGATAACGGATTACCGGGAAGCTTCCAGATCGTTCGCGCGGATGCGTCCGAGCGATCGCAATAGCTTCATGATCGAAGCCGTTCTCGATGCAGAACACGCAGGGATGCAGAGCATCATAATACGTTTTCATCGGCGGCGAAATGACTGTGACCGCATCGGCTGACCTCAGAAGTGCGCGGTCAAGCCATCGTTCCATAGCGCTGAAAGGCCATACCCCCCCCATAACGTGGTTGGCGCTGAACTGGTCCCGATAATCGATGATCCACGGCTTCCCAAAGCGTCGCTTCGCCGCCAATGCGGCGAGATGCATGGGCCACGGTGGAAAAGAGCTTACGAAAACATCCGCACTAGCGAGTTCGTCCGCTACTCTTCGGTTCAAGACCCTTGACGTGATCCCGAGTGGGAATAGCGCCCGTGGGTCAAGGAGTTGACCCACGACTTTCATCAACCGTTGCTTGATGCGGCGCGACCAATGGATACGGCGGGGGATTGTTTGCGCAGTCGTCGGGGCTTTCGATCTGGTAATCAGTCCCCGCGAATTGATCTCATATAGCCGAACCCACGGTGGAATAGGCTCTGTAATCGGTCCATCCCTGCCGGATTTCGCCGTTGATACAACAACGATTTCATGTCCCATGCGCGATAGATACTTCGCGAATGACTCGACCCGGCGCGCGCCCGTCGAGTTGAGGGGCGGAAAATAATGAATGAAGAACACAATTTTCATGCCAGCTCGAATCTCGCGTAGACTTTCTTCAATGCAAGACGTCCGGTTTTATCTTGAATCTCTTCAGCCACGCGCCGAAAGACAGCACGCGCCAGACATGATGGCTGAACTCGGCCTTTCCGGCCGAGACGCGCGACAATACGTCCCGCATGGCCGGAGTGATGATGCCTCCGGCCAAGGCGATCGCTTCATCAATGCGCTCCGCAAACGCTCCGGCCTGCGCTCCCCTCATCCAGTGTTCTTCGGCCGTCACGAAGCCCTTTTTGTCCATTCGGTTCAGGATCTTTTCCGGCACCAGGCCCTTCATGCCGCCGCGCAGCACGCGTTTGGTGATGCCGTCATGCAGTTTGAGCGCGTCCGGCAGATTGAGGACGTATTCGACGAGCCGGTAGTCAAGAAACGGGACGCGAGCTTCGATCGCATGCGCCATCGAATTGCGGTCCTCCCAGTGCAGCAGCATTTGCAGGTGGGAGCCGTTCATTTGCGCAAGGGACAGGTCCCGCACCGACAGTGCGCGCGCGCCGAGCGGCACGAAGGGATCGCGATCTTCGGCGCCGAGCGCTCGGACATCGATCCAGTCGCGCCGCATCTGGGTCATGCCGCGCAGAGCGCCGAGCGGGCGGATCGAGCCCGCCATCAGGTTCGCGATCAGATACTCCGCGAATTTCGTCGGACCGTATCCATGGAGCCGCCGCATCGCGCCAAGGTCGCCGAGAAATTCTCCGATGCGGCCGCTGCTCGCGAGTCCGGCCAGCCGGGCTCCGAGAAAGCCGTGATATCCGGCAAGCTGTTCATCGGCTCCCTGTCCGTCGAGCATGACCACGACGTCGTGTTCCCGCGCCGCTCGGAACACGCACCATTGCGCGAAGATGCTCGCAGAACCGAACGGCTCATCCTGCGTCCAGATCAGTTCGTCGAGACGCGCGAAGAGTTCTTCGCCGGTCGGGAAGACCTGAGTCTGTTCGATATCAACGTCTCGCGTGACCTCGCCTATGAATTCGCGTTCGTCGACATCGGGATATTCCGAACATGATGAGAAGGTCTTTTGTGGATTGGTGGCGCCGATGGACTTTAGCTGGGAGCGAACCGAGCAGACAATCGACGACGAATCGAGCCCACCGGACAAGCACGAGCCGAGCGGCACGTCAGCACGCATTCGCAGCCGGACCGCATCAAGAAACAGGCGGCGGAATTCGTCGCCGGCTTCCTTGAAATCGGTCGGTACGTCGCGCCGCTTGGCGCCGAGATCGTACCATTGCGTCGTTGCCAGCTTCTGCGCCAGCGGTTGTGGCAGGCGGCCGTCGGGGCCGAGAGAAAGCAGCGCGTAGTGGCCGGGGCGGATTTGATGGACATGGTCGAACATCGTCTGTTCGTCGTGGTCCAGAATTCCCCAGGCCAGAAAATCGAAGACGGGCTGAGGTGCAATTCCCGGCCGCCAGTCCGGCAATGCCAAGAACGCCTTGATCTCGGAGGCAAACGCCAGCGATTCGCCGTCGGCGCTGACATGGTAATAGAGCGGCTTGATGCCAAAACGGTCGCGGGCGAGTAGAAGGGACTTGGCCTTGCGATCACAGATGGCCATGGACCACATGCCGTTGCACCGATCGAGCAGACCGATGCCCCATTTGTCATAGCCGGCCAGCAGGACTTCGGTGTCGGAGTTCGACCGGAAATGATAACCCGCCTGCCGCAGTTCCTCGCGCAATTCAATGTAGTTGAAGACCTCTCCGTTATAGACGATCCAGTATCGGTCGAGATACGACATCGGTTGATGGCTAAGCGGGGACAGATCGATGATCGACAGCCGGCGGTGCCCCAGCGCTAAAAACGAGGGCGAACCGCCGGAAATCCATTCATCCCGATGCGCCATCGGCCGATATGGCAGCGCGTCTATGCCTGCGAATGAGGCAGTATCGTCGCCGGCAAGGCAAACCGGTCCCTGCTCGCCGAATACCACATAGCCTTCGTCATCCGGTCCCCTGTGCCGCAAGAGATCGGTCATGCCGGCGACTTGGCGAAAGTCGATCGGATGCGCGCAAACAAGACCCGTGATGCCGCACATTCTACTCTGCCGCCCGATCAGCAAGGTAAAGGTATAGCGCGTAGCAGACGGCTTCATTCAAGGCGTAGGCGGCCAGCAGGTGTTCGAACGAAGTATGCCCGGCCAGGCAGATGAATATCGTGACGGTGGCCAGAAAATAAAGCGCCTGCCACACGGCGCACGCCCGCAAGCGGTTGCGGACAATAAAGATCCCGGTCACCGGCGATACGCAGCTTCGTACTGCGATCGGCGCGAATACGAGCAGCAGGAAGCCGGTGTCCGTCCGCCAATGCGCCCCCAGGAGCAACGAGAGTAGCGGCGAGAAGAACAACGCGATGGCGACAGCCAGCGCCAATGCGCCGACGAACAGATATGTCACCATGCGTCTCTGAAACGCCCGTGCCGATTGGCCGTCGCGCACGAGATCGCCGGCGCGCTTGAGGAAAACCTGTCCGACCGCCAAGGCGGCTAGCAACAATGGCGCGGCGACAAGCCGCTGCACCTGTACATAGTTGCCGGCATCCATCGAAGAATAGTGCCAGGAGATGAACCAGACCGGAATTCCAATTGACAGCGCATCCAACAATGACGTCGGGAGCGACATCACGGGAAATTCACGAAATCGCCACGCTGCCTCCGCAACTGCTCTGCCGCTCGTTGAGCGCAGACCCGCACCAAACTTGACAGCGAGTGGAAGCGCGCTCAGAAAACCGAGCAAACAACTACCGATAAGACCGATCGGCGACGCAATTGCCGCTATCGAAAACGTCGCCGGCTGTCCGGCGCGCAACAGGCTCAAGTAACCGAATTGTCCGTTACGAACGGCCATTGACGAAGTGGCTTGATAAATGCCGCAGATCAAGGCAGCGGCGGCGATCCAGTATGCGTTCACGTGCCGGCCGATGACCCGGTCAAGCAAACTGGCTCCCAAAGGGGACCATGTGAACAAAAAAACCGCAAACGCGGTGATGGCTGCGGCCGAGCAAGCCGCCAAGAAAATGCTTGCGGTTTGCTTGTCGTCGGCTGCGTTGAGCGCTGCATCATAGCGAAGACATGCCACCACGACGAAAACGTTGCAGATCGCCAGAAAGGCTGCGTACTCGCCGTACTGCGAGGGCAAATAGATTCGAGCGATCAGCGGCGTTGCTGCCAGGGTGATAAGCTGACCGATCGCAGAGCCTCCCGCGATCGTCGCCATTTGCCTCAGCACACCGAGCTGGCGGCCCGGCACACGGAGGCTTTCGGTGGCATTCGTGAGATCGATTGTCATCACAGCGGCAATTGAAGACGGGAATTGGTAATCACCAAAGACCGCATAGCCAACACCGCAAGTGCCCAACATCCGCTGAACTGGGGAGCGTTGCAGCGGCGCGTGCCAAGGTCAGTGCCGCAACGCGTGCGGCCGCCGCCGGGCTCAGTGGCGGAATACACGAGGGACGCGTCTTGTCGTGCTAAGGCCCAGCCATGCCCTCCTTGCCGAACTGTTCCTGCCGGCGATCAATCGCCGTCTTACCTTGCCGGCGGCCTGCATGATTTCGGCAGCGCCAAGAACGAGTGATGATGACCACACGCGGATCGTCCGATCGTGTCGAAATATGCATTGTCTGCGGCGTTTATTGCCATCCACCAGCCACATATACCCCGGGTCAGGGCACCAAGTCGAGGTTAACGGCGCACGGGGCAGAGGATTTGGAGCAGACATTGCGGGTTCCGAACGGCTCATTTGCGCCGACGCTTGATCGATCGCTCGTCGGCAGCTTGCCGCAACAAGTTGAGGGCAAAGCGGCGGACGCCAGTCGGGTGAAGTGCTAGCCTGCATATTTTGCACGATTGAGGCGCATGCTGCTCGATGGCGGGGTCATCTGCCTGCTTGCTTTGCAGGCAGAGCACTGCTTTATTCGCTCGCAAATGCCTTGACCGCGGCAGCCAAGGGCGGGCAGGCCGGCGGTGATACAGTCAGCTCGCTATTCGATTTCGAATTCCCTCTCTATGTGAACAAAGCCTATGTTCGACAATAAGACGTTGCTGATAACAGGAGGAACTGGCTCATTTGGAAATGCGGTTCTTAGGCGGTTTATCAAGTCCGGCTTGCGCGAAATCCGCATATTCAGCCGCGACGAAAAAAAGCAGGACGACATGCGCCGGCATTACCGCAGTCCTAAATTGCGGTTCTATGTCGGCGACGTTCGCGAGCGGCATAGTGTTGCGACAGCCATGCGCGGGGTCGATTATTGTTTTCATGCGGCGGCGCTCAAGCAGGTGCCTTCGTGCGAATTTTATCCCATGGAGGCTGTACGAACGAACGTGCTCGGGACCGAGAACGTGCTTGAGGCGGCCATCGGCGCCGGCGTCAAGCGCGTTGTCTGTCTGAGCACCGATAAGGCCGTGTATCCGGTCAACGCAATGGGCTTGTCCAAGGCGATGATGGAAAAGGTCATGGTTGCGACGTCACGGAACCTTGAAGGGCAGCCCAATGTCATCTGCGCAACGCGGTACGGCAACGTGATGGCCTCGCGAGGCTCGGTGATTCCGCTGTTCGTGGAGCAGGTGCGCGCCGATCGGCCGATCACGGTTACCGACCCGAACATGACCCGTTTCATGATGACGCTGGATGAATCGGTTGAACTCGTCCTCTATGCATTCGAAAACGGTCACAATGGCGACATTTTTGTGCAGAAAGCTCCCGCCGCGACGATCGCTGTTTTGGCGCAGGCGTTGCTCGAGATCATGGGCAAACCGCGGCATCCGATCCACGAAATCGGCACCCGGCACGGAGAGAAGCTCTTCGAGACCCTGTTGGGCCGGGAGGAAATGGCCAGCGCCGAGGACCTCGAGAAGTATTATCGAGTCCGTCCGGATGCGCGCGACCTCAATTACGAGAGCTACTTCGAGAAAGGAGAACAGCGCATCAGCGCGAGTGATGAATTCACGTCGCATAATACCTACAGGCTGAACCTCTCGGAAATGAAGAATCTGCTCCTGAAATTGGACTTCATCCAAGCGGTCCTGCGTGGTGATCCTGTTCCACAGGCAGTGTGAGGACATGCGGGGCATAGTTCGCTCGCGATTCCATCCAGCCGCTCATGCATGACAATTCATCTGGAAAATTGAAGAAGCTCAAGGTTCTCACCGTCGTCGGGACGCGCCCGGAGATCATCCGGCTTTCCCGCGTCATTGCGCGGCTGGATGACGCTTGTGATCAGGTCCTCGTCCATACCGGTCAAAGCTACGACTATGAACTGAATCAGGTCTTTTTCGACGATTTGGGCGTGCGCGCGCCAAACCATTTTCTGAACAGCGCCGCCGGCGGGCCCGTCGAAACCATCGGAAATGTCATTATTGCGATCGATCGCGTGATCGAGCAGGAGCAGCCGGACGCGCTGCTCGTTCTCGGCGACACCAATAGTTGCCTCGCGGTCATATCAGCAAAGCGGCGGCGCGTTCCTATCTTTCATATGGAAGCGGGTAATCGATGTTTCGATCAGCGCGTGCCCGAAGAGATCAATCGACGAATTGTCGATCATACAGCCGACATTAATCTCACCTACAGCTCCATTGCTCGTGAGAATCTGCTGCGCGAGGGACTGCCGCCCGATATGGTGATCAAAACCGGCAGTCCGATGTTCGAAGTGCTGACCTTCTACCGCGCGCGCATAGAGGAGTCGGACATCGTCGACCGCCTTCAGCTCTCGGCCGGCGAGTTCTTCATTATCAGCGCCCATCGCGAGGAGAACGTTGATTCGCCCGTGCAGCTTGAGAAGCTGATAGAAGTATTGAATTCGCTGGCGGAGCGCTACGCCATCCCCATCATTGTTTCCACCCATCCGCGCACCAAGAAGCGGCTCGATCATGCCGATGCGCAATTCCACGGCTTGGTCAGGCTGCTGAAGCCGCTTGCTTTCACGGAGTACGTCAAGCTGCAAATGTGCGCCCGCTGCGCGCTGTCGGACAGCGGAACGATCACCGAAGAGTCGTCGATTCTAAACTTTCCGGCGCTGAATCTGCGGGAAACGCATGAGCGGCTTGAAGGAATGGAGGAAGGCGCCGTAATGATGGTTGGGCTTCATGTCGATCGCGTGCTGCAGGGGCTGTCGATTCTTGAGAGACAATCACGGGGGGCCGAGCGCAACTTGCGGCTGGTCGCGGACTATGATGCCCCCAACGTCTCCGAGAAAATCGTAAGGATCATCCATAGCTATACCGACTACGTCCGTCGCGTGGTCTGGAAGCAATACTGATCGCCGATATGCGCGTCCTTTTCGTCACGCAATGGTTCGACCCGGAACCGATGTTCAAGGGCTCGAAGTTCGTCAAGGCGCTCATGCAGCGCGGCCATCATTTTGAAATAGTTACGGGGTTCCCCAACTACCCTACGGGAAAGCTTTACCAGGGGTACAAAGTCTCGCTCTACCGTCGCGAGATGATTGACGGCATTCCGGTTCATCGCGTTCCTCTCTACCCAAGCCACGATCGTTCGTCGCTCCGCCGGATGGCCAATTATTTGTCGTTCTGCGCGAGCGCGGCGATCTTCAGCGCGCTCCATGCGCGGCGGTTTGACGTGCTTTATGCCTACTCGCCGATTACCACCGGCCTCGTCGCCGACTTCGCGGGTGCAGTCGCGCGCCGACCCAGGGTGATCGACGTACAGGATATCTGGCCGGATAGCGTCGTCAGATCCGGCATGACGGGCACCCGATGGATGCGGCCGATCCTGGGCACGGTCTGCAATATAGGCCATCATGGCGCAACAGCGATCGTCGTGCAGTCACAAGGGATGAAAAATTGCCTGGTTGAGCGCGGCGTGCCTGCCGACAAAGTGACGATAATCCACAATTTCGCCGACGAAGACGCCGCGGCGCCGGCGGGACGTTGCAATCTTGCGCCATATCGATTCGATGGGCACTTCAACTTTGTCTTCGGCGGAAATCTCGGAAGGGTGCAGGGACTGGATACAGTCATTCGTGCGGCGCACCTGGCGCACTGCCAAGTACCGAATCTCAGGCTGCTGTTGATTGGAGATGGCATTGAAGCCGACCGGCTGAAGACGCTGGTCAGCGACTTGAAGGCTGATAACGTGATGATCTCCCCGGCGGTGCCATTGGACATGATTGGCGATGTGTTCGCCGCCGCGGACGTGCTGGTCGTGCATTTGTGGGACGATCCGCTGTTCGAGATCACGATCCCGACGAAGACTCAATTCTATCTTGCGATGGGCAAGCCCATTCTCGTTGGCATTGAGGGCGAGGCTGCGGCGATCATCAGAGACGCCGGCGCGGGCATGGTTGTTCCACCGCAAAACGTCGATGCAATGGCACAAGCGATGGTCAAGCTGGCGCGCACGGACCGACAGCAGCTTCTCGAGATGGGCCGAAGGGCGCGAGAAACGTATCTGAATAAATTTTCGTTCGAAAAGGCCGTGACCGCGACGGAAGCGGCACTAGCGCAAGCTATCGCCGTATGGCGTGGCGAAAAGAGAGCAATTCTGGATAACGTTGACCCTTCCTCCAAAAGAGCAGGGTGAAGCAAGCGGGGGCAGTGCCCCGGACGAACGCCGAAAGATCAAGGGGTCTCATGAGGGTTTTGGTGCTCGGCGTAACCGGTATGCTCGGTCATGCCTTGTTCCGGCTTCTCAGTCGGAATTCAAATTTTCAGGTATTCGGGACATGTCGCGTGCGAGCGCCGCGACTGCCGCCGTCCCGATCCATTCTGGAGAACGTCTCGGTCATGAAGCCCGAGTCATGGCAGGCGGTCATTTCCGATGTGCGTCCGAGCGTGGTGATCAACTGCATCGGAGTCGTCAAGCAACTTGACGATGCGAAGAACCCCGTTATCTCGATTGCGACGAATTCACTGTTCCCGCACGAGCTGGCGAGCGTTTGTGCCGACCTGGGCGGGCGTCTTATTCACTTCTCCACCGATTGCGTTTTTTCCGGCAACAGAGGGCACTATAAAGAAGACGACATTCCCGATCCAATTGACCTATATGGTCGTTCGAAACTGCTGGGAGAGGTCAACCTTCCAACCGCTTTGACGTTTCGTACATCGATCATCGGTCACGGCCTGGAGCCCAACAGAAGCCTGATCGATTGGTTCTTGTCGCAGCGGAGCACGGTTTCGGGCTACATGCGAGCAATATACAGCGGCCTGCCCACCATTGAGGTGGGAAGGATCATTGAAAAAATCGTGATTCCGCGTCCGGATTTGAACGGCATTCTTCATTTGAGCTCGGACCCGATATCAAAATTCGAATTGCTCAATATCGTGGCTCGAGTTTACGGAACCCGCGTTTCGATCGTTCCCAATTCAGATGTCTTTATCGATAGGTCCCTCGATTCCACAAAGTTCAGAGATTTGACCGGCTATGTTCCGCCAGATTGGGAAGCGCTGATTAACGTCATGCACGGGGATTTTGCTGACAGCGGCCGCCAGAGAAATTAGTGCGGTCCGAAGCGCTCTGTGCTTTGCGCGTGGCAACATGCCTGCTCCCGCGGACCTGCCACTGGACCTTCATCCCGTGGCGATTGGAGTGCCGGCTGAGGCTAAACCACCTCTTCGATTCTGTCGGAGCCGGTGGCGCGATATTTTCGCCCCGTCGCCGGACACACAAGATCGGGTCCGAGCTTGTTGCCGGAATGGCTCATCCAGCCGATACGCCGGGCGGGGACGCCGGCCATCAAGGCGAAAGCCGGCACGTCGCGATTGACCACCGCGCCGGCGGCAATGAAGCAATATTCGCCAAGGGTCACGCCACACACGATGGTGGCATTGGCTCCGATGGTCGCGCCGCGCCGCACCAAAGTCGGACGGAACTCGCTCTTGCGTTCGATCTCGGCGCGCGGATTCATGACGTTGGTGAATACGCAGGATGGACCGCAAAATACGCCCTGCTCGAGCGTGACGCCCTTATAGACCGAGACATTGTTTTGAATCTTGCACTTGTCGCCGATCGTGACCTGCGGGCCGACGACAACGTTCTGCCCGATGATCACATCGCGCCCGATCCGGCAATGGCCTAGGATGTGGCTGAAATGCCAGATCTTGCTGCCGGCGCCGATCTCGACGTCGTCGTCGACATAGGCGCTTTCGTGGATCATCGCGCCGGGAAAGCGTACTGCGGTCGATGGCGCTGTCGTGTCCGGCGCCGCTGCCGGAGTGTCGTGCCGCACTTTTGTCAGCGCTTCGGAGGCGCGCGCCAAGACCGACAGCACGCGCAGGCCCTCCGCGCCGTCGGTGCGCGGCGTTGCCCCGCTGACGATGCAATCCAGAAAATGCCGGCACTCGTTCTGCAGCGGCTCGCCCTGCTCGACCGCTACCGGTTGTCCGTCCGCCTTCACTGCGCGCGGCGTGCCGTGAAGCCACTCGGTCCTATGGGGAAAAATGGTCAGCTTGCGCTCCCAGGGCTCGACGTCGTCGAACACCGCCATGGCGGCGTCGCCGATTACGACGAGTTTCTGCTCTTTGAATGGGTTCAGCCACGAGGTGAAGACATGGGCGCGAACGCCGTTGGCGAAGCGGAGATGGGTGGTCGTCACATCAGCGATGTCCGGATGCAGATGGAAGGCGCCGACTGCCTCCACGTGTTCCGGTTCACTGGCGACCAGCGCAAGGATCATCGAAATGTCGTGTGGGGCGAAGCTCCAGAGAACGTCTTCCTGACGGCGGATCAGGCCGAAATTGAGTCGATTCGAGTAGATGTATTGCAGCCGCCCGAGGCGACCTTCCGCGACGAGTGCTTTGAGCTTGAGGAAGGCCGGATGGTAGTGCAGCAGATGCCCTACCATCAGCCGCCGCGCACGTTTGGCTGCAAGATCGCACAGCATCCTGGCCTCGCGCACGTCAAGCCCGAGCGGCTTTTCCACAAAGACGTGTTTGCCGGCGTCGAGCGCCTGTTGAGCGAGCTTCGAATGCGTGGCGGCAGGGGTCGCAATGACAATGCCGTCGATGTCCGCGCTGGCTAGCGCCTCGTCGAACTGAACGCGACGCCCACCGTGTTTCTCGATCAAACGCGAAACGGTTTGGTCGTCGACATCGACCAGCGCCTCGAGGGCGCCGAGTTCGGCGAAATTGCGGACCAGGTTCTTGCCCCAGTAGCCGCAACCGACGATGGCGACGCGCGGCACGATCGTGCCCGTCATTGTTTGCCCCGCCTTCTGCGGGCCTCCGCGCTGGGTCATGCCTTGACGATATTTGCCGCGCTCACGCCATGGCGTGCGCAGGCGTTGCGCGTGTCGATGACGAGCTTGGCGTGGGCCGCCAACGCGGCATAGTCAATATTGTCGTGATCGGTCGCGATGAGAACCGCATCGTAGCCTGCAATCTGCTGGCCGTCCCAGGCGATCGAATGGCGGCCTGCCAAAGCCGCGTGGTCGCGGGTGGTCGGCACCACCGGAATGTAGGGATCATAATAGTCAACGTGCGCCCCGCGCGACTCGATCAACTCGACAAGCTTGAGCGAAGGGCTTTCCCGCATGTCCTCGACGTTCTTCTTGTAGGCGAGCCCGATCACAAGAATGCGGGCGCCGCGCAGGCCGCGGCCGGTCCGCTTGTCCAGAACCAGCGCCATGCGGTCAACCACCCAGCGCGGCATTGCCGAATTGATCTGGCCGGCAAGTTCGATAAAGCGCGTGGTGATGTCGAACTCGCGCGCCTTCCAGGTGAGATAGAACGGATCGATAGGGATGCAGTGACCGCCCAGCCCTGGTCCCGGATAGAACGGCATGAAGCCGAACGGTTTGGTCTTGGCGGCCTCGATCACCTCCCAGATGTCGATCCCCATTGCATCGAAGATGACTTTCAACTCATTGACGAGCGCAATGTTGACGGCGCGGAAGATGTTCTCCGTCAGCTTGACTGCCTCCGCCGTCTGGGTGGACGACACCGGGACGACGCGGGATGTCAGCTTGCCATAGAGAATGCCGGCGAGTCGGCGAGCGTCGGCGCCGTCGCCGCCCACTACTTTGGGGATTGAGCGCGTATTGTGATCCTGATTTCCGGGGTCCTCGCGTTCAGGAGAGAACGCAAGGAAGAAATCGCGTCCGCTCTTGAGGCCGCCGCTTTCAAGGATCGGCTTGACGACTTCCACGGTCGTGCCGGGATAGGTGGTGGACTCCAGAAGGATCAACTGACCGTGGCGCAGATATTGCACGATGGTCTTCGCCGTGTCCTCGATAAAGCGCAAGTCGGGCTCGCGCTGCCGTGTCAAGGGCGTCGGCACGCAGATCATCATAGCGTCAAGGGACTTGATCTCGCTGAAGTCGGCGGTAGCGCGCAATTTGCCGTTTTGGATCGGATCGGCAAGGATGCTGCTGTCAATATGGCCGATATAGCTATCGGCGGAGTTGACTCGCTTGACCTTGTCGAGATCGACATCCAGGCCGACAACCGAATAGCCCGCCTCGCAGCCAGCGAGCGCCAAAGGCATGCCGACATAGCCGAGGCCGATAACCCCGATTGTTGCCTCGCAGGCCTCCAGGCGGAGCCCCAAGGCCTCAGCAACAGCCGGTGAATAATCCATCAGCAGATACTCTGCTCAACGGGCACCGCTGCAGGAAATTCCGCGCCCGCCTCCGGCCCCCTCGATCGGGCCAATCCGCAGGGGATAGTGGAATTCAGCGCTGCAAGCAACTCCCTCCCCAGGCGTCGCTAGCGCGCGGCGGCTACTGCCGTTGCCGCGAAACCTGCGTCAGAATCTTAGTCACGCAGCGCGCTGCGTACGGTTGCAATGATGCGGTCCTGGATCTCGGGATCGAGATAGGGATGCATGGGCAAGCTGACGACTTCCTGGGCGATCTGATCCGCCACCGGCGCGCCGTTGCCGGCGACCGGGTAGTGTCGATACGCAGTCTGCTGATGCAGCGGCTTTGGATAGTAGATCGCGGTCGGAATACCTTCCGCCTTGAGGTCGGAGACGAAACGGTCGCGACGATCCGGTTTGATCCGGATAGTGTATTGCGCCCACGTGGAAAGGCAGTCGTCGAGCAGTTTTGGCACGATAGCGACGTCGGCGAGCGCCGCATTATAGCGGTCGGCTATTTCGGCGCGCTTGCTGATTTCGTCGGCGAATATTTTCAGCTTCTCGATCAGGATCGCGGCCTGGATCGTATCGAGTCGGCCGTTGATGCCGATACGCACATTGTCGTACTTGTCGCTGCCCTGGCCGTGCACCCGCAGGGAACGGATGGTCGCAGCAAGCTCGGCGTCATCGGTAAGCACCGCGCCGCCGTCGCCGTAGCAGCCGAGCGGCTTGGCCGGAAAGAAGCTCGTCGAGGTCGCAATTCCGAAAGTGCCGACTTTGCGGCTCTTGTAGGTGGCGCCGAACGATTGCGCCGCGTCGGACAAATACCACAATCCCTGTGCGGCGCAGGCTTGCTCGATCGCATCGTAATCGGCGGCCTGCCCGAACAGATCGACCGGAATGACGCCGACCGGCTTGAGCCCAAGCTGCTTTGCCGTGACGACCGCGCGCTCGATCGTGCCGGGATCGATATTGAATGTATCCGGGAAAACATCGACGAAGATCGGCGTGGCGCCGACCCAGGCGACGATCTCGGCGGTGGCGGCGAAGGTGAAGGTCGGGCAGATGATGGCGTCGCCGGGTTGGACGCCCATGGCCATGAGCACGAGGCCGAGCGCGTCGGTGCCGTTGGCGCAACTGATGGCTTCGTTGGCGCCGCAAAAACGCGCAAGCTCGCTTTCCAGCATCCGGACTTCCGGACCCAGGATGTATTGGCCATGTTCGAGCACGCGCGCAATCGCCTTGTCGATCGCGTCGCCGAGGTGGCGGCGCTGGGCAGCAAGGTCGATGAAAGGAATGGGTATGGGTGCGATTTTCGTCTGTTGATTCATGATCTTCCCGATATTGGGCGATTGGGTGAATTCGCCCGGCGACAAACCGGCAAAGTTTAGCACATGGCGATATGATCGCGATCTGCTACAAGTCGCCGCCAACCGTGACGAGTAGTTCCGGAATGCGCCACCCCTCCGACTCTTCTCCTCGTGTGGCGGTTCAGAAGTCCGCATCATTCCTCCCGCGGTCTCGTCATGCGGATTTCTGAACCAAAGCCACACGAGATCAATAAGTTGCCAGTGTCCTTCGATTCCGAAGTTCGCAAACGAGGGGGCCGCATAATCATGCGAACTTCGGAATCGGGACACTAGCATCCCGCCCAGGGCGGAGCGAGCGCTATCCGGGTGAGCAAGCAATCACATATTGCCTACGAAAATTACATCGGTTCTGGACAAATTTCGCTTGAACGATCGGTCAAGCGCGAAGATTGCTGAGCAATGTGGCCGGGGCTGCGTCTTTTGAGATTTTGGTCTTTGTACCTCGCCCACCCACCTATGCCGCTATGGCCGCGTTCTCGTTCTCGGCTTTGCCGCGCGCACTGACGCCGCCACCGAGGATGTGGCCCAAAAGAGCGCCTAATATCGCTCCGATTATAAAGGAAATCAGCACAATCGGAACTCTAGGCGGAAAAATGGAAGGATAGGCACGCGCGGATTGAGTGATCACGATCGGTTCGCCCAACGCTGTATCAAGGTAATTCAATCTCTTATCGATGTCGCTGATGCTTGACATGAGAGCTGGAAATTGGGGAACAGCGTTATCATTACCGATGTGACTTTCAATACTCTTCATTTGAACAGCGAGATAATCGGCCCCAAGGAGAAAAAGCGGTAAATTGTCGGTTATAATCGCGGTAGTGCTGTTTACGATACCTGGCTTTTCAAGACCAGCGCTCTTAGCGCCCGCGAGCGCCTCTTGATACGCCAGCAGTTCTTGCTTCAATGACAAGTCTTGCTGTTGCCGGAAACGGTCCAGTTCAAGCTGCTTGCTTCTCTTGATCGCCAGGAGAGTTGCTTTCGCGTCTGAATAGAGCGTAGATTTGGTTTTTGCGATGGCCCATTGCGCAAATCCGTTCAGCCATTCCGCCCCTTGCGTACCGTCACCATATCGGAACTGTAATTGTGCGAAGAGGTTCGCTGGATCTTTGGAAGGCACAACGTCGAAGTCCGCGTTGACGATTCTTTGAAGCGCCTTGCGATCGTCGAGTTGCCGACTTGGGAAGAGAGCCCGGTGGGCCAGCACATAGGCCTGCCGGTCATTGACGTCACTAACAATCCCTACGAATACCTGCATCGCATGAGTTGAAATTTCATCCGGTGAATACCACCGCCCCGGACTGCCGGATAATGCCTGGCTAAATCCGACAAATGACGACACAGTGCCCGAGCGTGCCTCAAGCGTGGTCTGGTAACGCTTCGGGAGCAGGCTGGCGACGATCAAGCCCAGTATTGCCGCTCCCACCGCGCAGGACAATATCAGGTACTTGCTTCGCCAGAAGAAGTGAAGCCACTCACGGGGAAGCAGTTCTTCAAAGAACAATGACATCAGCGGATTTTCCTGAGGCGAATGTCTCAGTATTTTCAATCATAACTTGAGTGGTCGCGGCGGTCAATGAAACCATTCGACGAGAGCTCCGCAATTTGTCGCTGTCGACGCAACAATCCCGCACTTCGGCTGCCAGATTTGGTTAGTTGTCATTTCCACTGCTGGTCGGACCAGTCAGTCTGGAGCACGTCCAGGTCCGTCAATCGCACCTGGTCATGACCACGTCCCGTCGCGCGAATTGCGACACCGTCGCCTGCATGGTATCCACTAAAGTGGTTGAACGATGACGGATTGAGATGATCGAGCGAGCGGCGATCCCGTCGGCACTCAGCGGCGCGTCAATCGCGATCCTTTCCGCTCTCATCTGCATCTGCGTGGTGCTCCTCCTGCGTCCATTGCTTTTGCGTTACGCGTTGGCAATGCCGAATGCGCGATCATCCCACATCAAACCGACGCCACAAGGCGGCGGCATCGCGGTCATACTGGCGACTATGCTGGCAACCGGTTTCGGTCTTTTCAGCTTCGGCTCGCCGGCTACTTCGATTGCCGTGGCGTTTGCCGCCACCTTGGCAATGGCCTGTGTGGGTGCGGTCGATGATTTTCGCCCGCTCGGTGTGACGCCTCGGCTTATCCTGCAAACGGCAGCGGTCGGAATGATAATTTATACCCTGCCCGAGCATCTGCGGGTACTGCCGTTCCTGCCGTGGTCGGCAGAACGCGTTCTGCTTGTCATTGGCGGTGTGTGGTTTGTGAATCTGGTCAATTTCATGGACGGCATCGACTGGATGACCGTTGCCGAGATCATTCCGATCAGCGCCGGACTCGTGGCGCTCGGATGTCTCGGGGCGTTCACGCATTTCGGTATTGCGGTGGCGCTGGCGCTCGGCGGCGCGATGCTGGGATTCGCCGTATTCAACCGTCCGGTTGCAAAGCTTTTTCTCGGTGATGTCGGCAGTCTGCCGATCGGGCTGCTCACCGGCTGGCTCCTTGTCCTTCTCGCCGGCGAAGGTCATTTCGCCGCGGCTCTTCTCCTGCCGCTATACTATTTGGCGGATGCCACATTGACGCTTGGCCGGCGGCTGCTGCGGGGCCAAAAGGTCTGGCAGGCCCACCGCACGCACTATTATCAGCGCGCCACTGATCGCGGCTTTAGTGTGAGCGAAGTCGTCGCACACGTTTTTGCCGTGAATGTCGGTCTCGCCCTCGCGGCCGTCCTTAGTGTCGTCATCCCAGGGGTGGTTTCGGCGCTCGCCATGTTGTGCGTGGGTTTCGGGCTCGTTGCCTGGATGCTCGCTCGCTTCGCACGTGGAAAGCAACCACTCGTGCCCGCTTCCAACCAGGCGGGAACTACTCCAAATGCTAACGTGCCGTCGTGACGGCATCGCGATCGAACAGGTTGCGCTCGACCAATCCGCAGATGGCATGCGCCGCCACCATGTGAATCTGCTGGATCAATGCCGTCTGTTCGGCGGGCGCAGCCAGGAAATGATCGCAATGCGTCGTCATTTCGCGTTGCCCCGAGCCGCTAAAGCCGACGGTTGTTATTCCGATCCGTCGCGCCGTCCGCAGCGCCGTCAGCACGTTGGGCGAACGACCCGAGGTCGAAATTGCAATAAAGACGTCCCCTGCGCGTCCAAGTCCGAGCAATTGACGCTCGAACACACGCTCGAAACCGTAATCGTTGCCGATCGCGGTCAGCACCGATACGTCGCCGGCCAACGCTATGGCCGGAAGCGGATGACGATCGAAATGCAATCGCGACAAAAACTCGCCGGCGATGTGCTGGGCATCGGCGGCACTGCCACCGTTGCCGGCAATCAGCAGCTTGCCGCCGTCGCGGAACGCGCGCGTGATGACATCGGCTATGGCATGGATTGCGGCCCGCAATTGTTTGTCGTCGGCCGCGCGATCGAGCGTCATGCGTGACTGGCGGAAATGCGCCGCAACCATATCGTCCGACTCGCGCATAGGGCGACCTCCAAGACATCGCCGGCAGTATAGATACGCTCTGCGGAATCTCCAGTTTTAGTTGAACCGGGAAGCCCGCCCAGCAGGGTGCCGCCGGCTGGCAGCTAATCCGAAGGAGCTATGTAGAACGATATCAGGGAGCGTAGCGGACGCGCCCTCGATCGATGCTTGCGGCGGATATCTGCAGGACGCTTGCAGCGATGCTTGCGCCTTATGCCAATGTCGAATAAGGATGCCTCGGGGTGCAAGGGTGGGGCTTTTATTGGAACGAAAAATTCTCATTATGGGGCTGCCGGGCGCTGGCAAGACCACGCTGACAAAAGCGTTGGCGCCCCTCCTGGACGCGGTTGTTTTCAACGCCGATGCCGTCCGTACCAATCTGTCGCGCGATCTCAGTTA
>JASHOR010000078.1 GCA_030041005.1 Xanthobacteraceae bacterium | reverse complement strand
CTGCCGGTGGTCGACCACACCGGCGGATGCGGCTCCTGCCACACCCGCGGCCAGACGTTCACCTGCCGATACTGAAAGAACTCGCCTTCCCAATTGAACACTTGGTCGTGCGTCGACATCGCTTTGAGGATGAAATCGTGCGCCTCCCAGAACCGGTCCATCAGCTCGGTCGGGTTGCGATTGGAGGCGGCTATCTCATATGGGATGCCCTTGATGAACCCCATGTCGAGGCGGCCACGCGAGATCACGTCGATGGTCGACAGTTCCTCAGCGACGCGCAACGGATCGGGCCGGTGGCCGATCGGATAACCGAGCACGAGGAGCCGCGCTGTTGCGGTGATGCGCGCGAGCACCGCGAGCGCGACCACCACGGTCGAACACATGCAGGTAGCGCTCTGGTGGTGTTCGTTGACCATGATATCGAGGCCGAGCGCGTCGGCGAGCTGATATTCGTCGTAATAGCGATGAAACAGATCGGCGGCGACGCGCGGGTCGCACTTGCGGTTCGGAAAAGTGACGCGCAGCGTGCCGCTGTGCTCGTTCCACGCCGGGAAATAGGCTTGTTCGGTGAACTGGTAGACCCGCATGGGCGCGCTCCCGTCATTCCGGGGCGCCGCGTAACCGCGAACCCGGAATCCATAATCACAAACGTACGGAATTCGCCGGGTGCTGCCAACCTTCACTGATGTTGACTATGGATTCCAGGCTGGCGCCTTTCGGCGCGCCGCGCAATGACGGTCAACGCGCTGCGATAGTCGCGTCGACGAGATCGCCGGCGCGCGCGCTGGCCCCTGGGCTTGCCGGCGCTTTCTGCGCCGCTGCTACCGCTTGCGCCGCCACCTCTGCCGCATCGGGCTGCTTCCAGGCTTTCAGCCGCGGATAAACTTCGCGCGCGAACAGCGTGAGGTTGTCGACGGTCTGCTCGTGGGTCAAAAAGCCGGCGTGACCCATCATCAGAAGATTACCCATGCCGCCGCAATAGTCGCAGAAATCGACGATCTGATCGTAGACTTCGTCCGGCGTGCCGCAGAACAGAATGCCGGCGGCGATCAGCTCATCGACACCGGCACTACGCATGTCGATGACGCGGCGATCCTTGGTGTAACTGCGCGGCGGCGTCTGTCCGCGCAAAAGCCGCGCATTGTCCTCCACAGCAAGGAAACCAGGCGGATTGCGGAAAGGCACGTGCACGATCGACGACGAACGCAGATAGCCGGCGACCAGATCGCCGCGTTTGCGCGCCTCATCCTTATCGTGCGCCACCGCGACCAGACCGAGATAAGCGAAGCGATCCGGTCCGGGCGCCTTGCCCCATTTCGCGAGGTGGCCGCGGCGATAGGAGTCGTAGAGCGGGCGCGTGTTGTAGCCGGAGCCGAGCGTCGCCATGACGTAACCGCGCTCGCCGAGGATGCGCGCCTGCGTGGTTGAGCCGGTAGTTGTCCAGATCGGCGGATGCGGCTCCTGCCACACCCGCGGCCATACATTGACCTGGCGATAGTTGAAGTATTCGCCCTCCCAGTTGAACATCTCGTCGTGCGTGGTCATCGCCTTGATGATGAAGTCGAGCGCTTCCCAGAAGCGGTCCATGACGCCGACCGGGTTCTGGTTCGAGGCGGGAAACTCGTAAGGCACGCCCTTGATGAAGCCCATGTCGAGGCGGCCGCGCGAAATCACGTCGATGGTCGACAGCTCCTCTGCGACGCGCAGGGGATCTTGACGGTGGCCGATCGGATAACCGAGCACGAGGAGTCGCGCCTTCCTGGTGATGCGCGAGAGCACCGAGAGCCCAACCACCACGGTCGATGACATGCAGGTTGCGGTCTGGTGATGCTCGTTGAGCATGATGTCGAGATCAAGCTCGTCGGAGAGCTGCCACTCGTCGTAGTAACGATGGAACAGATCGGCGGCGATGCGCGGATCGCATTTGCGATTCAACAGATTGACGCGCAGCGAGCCTGAATGATCGTTCCAGGCCGGGTAATAGGGCTGCTCGGTGAACTGGTAGACTTTCATCAGCGCACTCCAGTCATTCCGCAAAGGCCAGCACCTTGGCGGCGAATGCCTTGGGCTGCTCATGATCCGGAAAATGCCCGGCGCGATCGATGAGTTCGAAGCGCGCGCCGGCAATCAGCGCGCAATAGGCGCGGCCGTAGGCTTCGCTGAGCATTCGATCATGCGTGCCCCAGAGGAACAGCGTCGGGATGCGGATGCGGTGCAGACGGCTTTTCAGCCGCGGATTATGAAAGAACGGATTCCAGGCGAAGCGCGCGGTCGCCTCGCGGGCGCGGGCGGCGGCGAGTACCTCGGCGTCCGGCAGCGACTTGTAGTCGCGGGTGCCGCGCGCCGGGTCGCAGTAGGCGATCTCGATGAACTCCTTCTCGGTGAGCGCAAAGATATCGGCGATGTCGCGCGTTTCGCGATCGCCGACCTTGATGCCGACGGCATTGGCCATGACCAGCCTGGCGAAGCGCGCGGCCGACTTCACCGCGATCTCGGCGGCGATCCAGGCGCCGAGCGAAACGCCGACCACCGTCAGATCGCGCAGATCGAGCTGGTCGAGCATGTCAAGATAGAAGTAGGAGAGATCGTCGACCGAACGCATGCCCCTGGGCAATTCGGAGCGGCCGAAGCCCGGATGCGTCGGCGCGATCACGCGCGCCCCTTTCGCCAGTTCGTCGATGGCCGCCAGCGCCGGTTCGATTCCGTTCTCGGCATGGAGGAAGAGAAGCGGAGGCCCCGATCCCCGCTCGATCATATCGATGCGCGTTCCGTTGACCGCGAGCGCAGGCGCCTCGCTTTCGGCCGTAAGCGACATCCTCCCTCCTAACGCCCCGCTATCCGGCAGTTCCCAAGGCCGGCCGGTTGTTCTAGCACGGCAACCGCCTTTTGCCAGCGCGCAGCCGCTGTTGGCGGCAACGATGCGTTGCGCGATAAGCATGAGCGCGAGATTGACAGAACGGGCAAGATGGCGGCGAACCGCCGCGACGAGGTGCGACAATGGCAGACGACAGCGTCACCGCCCATAAGGGCATCGCCTACGCCAATCACGACGGCGTCGAGCTCGCCGGCGATCTTTATCTGCCGAAGGGCAGGACGGCCGTGCCTGCGCTTGTCGCCGTGCACGGCGGCGGATGGGTGCAGGGCGTGCGCACCGCTTTCCAGTATTGGGGTCCGTTTCTCGCCGCGCGCGGCATCGCGATGTTTTCCATCAGCTACCGCCTGGCGGCAAAGGGGAAGACCTACCCGCAAGCCGTGCACGACGTGCTCGCCGGGGTGCAATTCCTGCGCGGCAAGGCCGCTGAGTTCCAAATCGATCCGGCGCGCATCGGATTGATGGGTGCGTCCGCCGGAGCGCATCTTGCCGCGCTGGCCGCGCTCGGCTGGTCGTCGGGGAAATTCTCCAAGGCCTATCCGCAGGACACTTTCGCCGCCGTCGATGCCGGCGCGAAATGCCTGATCGGCGTCTACGGCGTCTATGACGCCGTGGCAATGTGGACCAGCTACCAGCTCCAGGGCGGGCACGAGAATAATTTCGAAAAATTCATGGGCGCGTCGCCGATGGAGAGCCGGCAGCTCTATTTCGACGCCTCGCCGATCAGCTACGCAACCTTCGCCAACAACAAGATCAGCGTCCTGCTCGCTGCCGGCACCGCGGACGATCTGGTCGATCCGAAAGAGCAGACCTATCCGTTCCAGCTCGCGCTCAAGCAGGCCGGCTTCTTCGTGCGTCCCTGTATCGTTGCCGGCGCGCCGCATTATTGGATCAACGATCCGATCGACGAGCCTGGAAGCTATTCCGGCTTTCTGGCACCGCGGCTGTTGCGTTTCCTGGCGGAGAAACTGTAGCCGGATGACTGTTACGCGTCGCTGGCGTTCGGCCAGAAGCGGCGGTGTACGGCCAAGCCCTCTTCCTCGAGCAACGGGCCGACGACGTCGATCCGCCGCTCGCAGCGCGCATAGATCTCCTCGCAGCGCATCTGAATGCCGGCGGCGCGCTCATATGGCGCGCGCAAAGCGCGCATCGCCGGTTCGCTGACGGAATAGACGAGGCGGCGGATGTTGCACCAATAGACCGCTGCCGCGCACATCGGGCAGGGCTCGCCGCTGGCGTAAAGGGTTGCGCGGCCAAGCTCGGCCCACGTCATGGTGGCGGAAGCTTCGCGCAAGGCGCGCATTTCCGAATGCGCGGTCCAGTCGCGCGGCTCGACGGTGGGAAGCCCGTAGGCTTCGACGACAATCCGCCCGTCGCCGTCGGTAATGACGGTGCCGAACGGTCGTCCGCCATTCGCGATCGCGGTTTCCGACACCGCGATGGCGCGCCGTATCAGTTCCTTGTCGTCGCTTTCGGACGTGTGCATTGCAGATTTGGACGGGCGAATCCGATGCTTACTTCTTCTCTAGCATCAAAGTGCCTTCCTTGCGAATGAGCGGCTGGAGCGCTTCGGCGACTTTGGCCAGCAGCCAGGGCAGCACGACCTGCAGATTTACACTGGTGTCCGAGACGTCGATTGTGCCGTTGACCATCTGCCCGAGCGCGCTCACGCGAAACTCAAGGTGATCGCCGCTCCAGGTCTCCTCCTGGACGGTGAACAGGTGCGCGAAATTCGAGCGTACGCTGCCCAGACCGGACTTGAGCCGGCGCACCGCCTCGTCCTTGCCGAGATGGTGCGGGATGGAAATGAATAACGGCTTCGACACGCTCCCTCCAAGACAGTCCGAAGCCGGATATGGGGAGACCTTTGCGGTCTCGCTATTCCGCCGCGACGCGCCCGCCGATCGCAGCGTTGACCGCCGGCATGACCTTCTCGGCCATCAGTTCCATCGATCGGCGCGACAACGCGGGATCTACCCAGTCCTTGCCGCAGTAAAGCAGCGTGCCGAAATCGCCGATCTTCTCGTGCAGGGCGAGGATACCGTCGATGACGCGGTTGACGCTGCCGCGAATGATGACGTTGTCGAAAATATAATCGAGCGTGAGCGCTTCGTCGGGCATGTCGTCGCGCTCCTTGAAGCCGCCGAGCTTGTTGCCCTTTTGCAGTTTCGCGGTGAGCTGATTCATATAGAAACGATAGGGGCTTCTGGCATCGTCGCCGCCATAGGCCCGCGCGGTCTTGTCATCGTCGGCGACGAAGATCGAGCGCGCGACGCGCCAGTTGGCCCGGTCGGCGCGATGGCCGCCTTCGGCGCAGCCTTGAGCGTAATTGTTCCACTGGCTGGGCACATGGTTCATGTGCAGGAAATGCGAGGAGATCGGCCACCAGCCGCGGCGCCCGAGCGCGATCAGGCCCTTGGACTGCGGGTCGGTGGCGGTGCCGAGAATCGGCGGGTGCGGTCTCTGGTACGGCTTGACCACCGCGCCCAAGCCGATTTCCGGCCACAGCGTCTTGGCGGTGGAGATGTTCCAGTATCGTCCGCCGAGATTGTACGGCGGCTCGCCGGTCCACAGCGCGAGGATGTGATCGATCGCTTCCGCGAACATGGCGTTTCGGTCGGCCTGCAACAGTCCCATCGCTTCCATGTCGGTACGCAGAATCCCGGCGCCGATGCCGAGCAGGAGTCGTCCGCCCAGCAGATTGTCGACCAGAGCGGCCTGGGTGGCGACCAGGAGCGGATGGCTGAACGGCAAATTCGCCACCGCCGTGCCGAGCTTGATCTGCGAGGTAACCCCGGCAAGCGAAGCGATGAACGTCAGGCTGCTCGGAATGTTCTCCGCAACATCGGTCAGGTGCTCACCGCAGAAGCCTTCGCTGTAGCCAAGCCGGTCAGCGAGCATGAAGGCTTCACGGTCCTCGCGCAGCGTCTGCGCATAATCCCGGGCCGGCGGATGGACGGGCATGATGAAGAAGCCGAGCTTCATGTCTTCGTCTCCGAATGGCACACAGTACCAGGGCGCGACGGGGAGGTCATGCCATCGCGCGACGAAGTCAATTCATATCGGGAATGCTGTAGCCCGGAACACGCCCCTACCGGCAGATGGGCGGCACCGCACCGGCAAAGAGCGAACACCCGCGCGCTCGATGCCCGCCTTCGAACGCCGTTTTCCGCGC
>JASHOR010000077.1 GCA_030041005.1 Xanthobacteraceae bacterium | reverse complement strand
GCCGGCGCAGCGACATTCCCCGGCCCTACTTTCTCATGCTGCTGGAGAAAGCTTCGAGCGCTGTGCGCGCCCGGCTCGCCGCGGAAAATCCGCTTGCCAGCGCCGCCGTCGAAGGCGTCGTCGCCGAAGTGGTGGGCGGGATTCGGAGCGATGTGCGCAACGCCTCGCCCGGCTTTGTCGCCGCCCAGGCTGCGGTGCAGCGGCAGAACCGGCTTCGCCGCATCGGCGAGTCGGAGATCTATCAATACGCGCGCGACCGCAAATTCGAGGAAACGGCGATTGCGCTGTCGCTCCTGTGCGACACGCCGATCGACGTCGTGGAGCGGGCGCTGCTCGATCCCGGTGCGGAGATCGTGCTCATCCTCGCCAAGGTGGCCGGCCTGTCCTCGACGACGACCAAGGCCATCCTCTTGTTGCGCGCCGCCGACCGCGGCATGTCGGCCGGCGATCTGGAACGGGCGCTGGCAAGCTTCAGCCGCTTGCAGCCCGATACGGCACGGCGCGTGCTCGGTTTCTTCCGCACGCGCGTAAAGCGGCCGGCCGCTCCTATGATCCCGCCGGCCGTTGCCGTCAGTGGGTGACGGAGAAGGACAATCGCGAATGCCCGACGCTTGACGGCAGGACTACATGGCCCTGCCGGCGTCTGGCGTTGCCGTCGGCGCTCGCCGTGCTTCGGATCAACGATGCACCGGCGTGCGCCCGCTCGGCCGGGCGGCGAGGCTCAGTACCCGCAATAGCTCGGGTAAAGCGGTGCCGACCAAGCGCCATTGGGGTAGCGGAAATAGCACTGGCCGCGCCACCAATAATAGCCGCCGGGACGCGGCTGCGCTTCCGCGGCAATGACCGCGCCGGTGGTCGCGCCAAGCGCGGCACCGGCGACGGCACCGCGTCCATGACCCAACGCGCCGCCGACAATGGCGCCAAGCGCGCCGCCGACAATGGCGCCGCCGAGCGGCGCCGCCGGATTTGCCGGCGGCGGACCGGCAGGAACCACCGCATCTTGCGCCGCAGCCGGCTGAACCGGCAGCAACGACAGCGCCAAGAACGCTCCAGCAAATATCCCCGCACCCAGAGTCCGCATGTCCGTTCTCCCTTCCCGCTCCTTCGCCCGCCAGGCAGACGGAGGATCCTCAACACGATATCGAAGCCGGCCCAGACTGGACGGTTCGACGCATGATAGAACATTCGTTGGCGAAAATGTGGAACCGGGTCCGCGCCGGCCGCGCCGCCACGCGCCCCCGGCAGCGTCGACGGCCCGCGTGTCGCCGCTCTGCGTTCATTGGCTTGGCACCTGTCCGAGCGCGACGGCCGCTGTGGCCGCAGCTTCAACGAGTGCCGTCGCCTTTGCCGAATCACCGCCTGCGCGAGTCGATGGAAATATTTGCGCTCGACCGTTACCGCTCGAGCGGTTTCGCACTTTGCGCTCGCGGGTGGAATGCCCGGCATCAGGCCGATCGGCGGCGACGCAACGGCAGACTGCCGCGCCGAATTGCATCCGATGAAGCTTGCGGCGAGCGTACGAGGAGGCGCCGGCGCGTTCTGCAGGTGGACCGACGGCGGCCCAAGCAGCGGCGGGAAATGTCCGCGCCATACGGCTTTTGCTCCAGACATCTACAGCACGCGCACCTTCGGCCGCTGCTGTTTTGCCGATGTATTGGCGCAGCCGCTGCGCAAGGCAATCGCTCCAGCGGCAGCGCTTAACCCGCGATCGCGCGTTTGGCAGCTTTGCCGGATGACGATCTGCAGGAACGAGACGAAGCTTTAAATGTTTTTCTACAGAATCCGCTTGACTCCCTGCTGTTACCATTTATGTGGGGACTTTGCCGCTGTTGATCAGTCCAAATGGACGCGATCGGGCGGCATTCGCATTCCGCGGCGCCGGTTCGCCGGCATCTCGGGTTCTCATCTCTGGTTGGGGAGGACGGCATGAGCCAGAACGCCCTC
The DNA here is from genome assembly GCA_030041005.1 of Xanthobacteraceae bacterium. Classification (GTDB taxonomy): domain Bacteria; phylum Pseudomonadota; class Alphaproteobacteria; order Rhizobiales; family Xanthobacteraceae; genus BOG-931. The sequence continues at coordinate 7,667 of JASHOR010000077.1, read as the reverse complement.
TTGCGATCGGTGAAGGGCTTGGGGATCCCAGGTACCGCCCGAAAGGAAGTCAGGAAGACCAAGCTGAAGGTTGCCGTAGCGGCGCCGGTGGCAATCGTCGAGGACGGGGGCAACGACCATTTCGCCGTTCGTAAGGGCGTGCGCTGCGCCGGCGTGCATCTGATTGTCGACCTGCACGGCGCCCAGCGGCTCGATGACATCGACCATATCGAGGCGACGCTGCGACGCTGCGTTGTTGCCGCCCGCGCGACACTGCTGCACATCCACCTGCATCATTTCCAGCCGAGCGGCGTCTCTGGCGTGGCGGTGCTGGCTGAGAGCCACATCTCCATTCATACCTGGCCCGAGGTTGGCTATGCCGCGCTTGACGTGTTCATGTGCGGATCGGCCGACCCGGACGCCTGCATCCCGGTGCTGCGCGAGGCGTTTGCAGCCGAGCGCGTGGGAGTAAGCGAATTGTTGCGCGGCCAGGACGCCTGACCAGCGGGACGACGCTGCCTGTCACGGATGAAACGGCCGGGCCCGATCGACCCGGCCGCTTTCCTTTGAGGATAGAGAAGGATGCCGCCATGGCGGAGGAACGCTGGATTGCCGAGACGCTGTTTGAGGAACTGGGCTTTCGCCTGACCTTCAAGGTCGACAAGGTGCTCTACGAGGTGCAGACCAAGCATCAGCATCTGGTGCTGTTTCAGAATCCGTTCTTCGGCAAGATGCTCATGCTCGACGGCGCGACACAGATCACCAAGAAGGACGAATTCATCTACCAGGAAATGATGTCGCACACGCCCCTGTTCGCCCACGGCAACGCGCGCGACGTACTCATCATCGGCGGCGGCGACTGCGGCATCGCCGAGGAGGTGCTCAAGCACAAGACGGTGCGGCGCCTCACCCAGGTGGAGATCGATCCGGCCGTCATCGAGTTCTCCAAGGAGCATTTTTCCGAATTCACCAAGCCGGTTTTCGCCGACAAGCGCTTCGAAAGCGTGATCGACGACGGCATGAAATATGTTGCCCGCACCGAGCGCCGTTTCGACGTCATCATCGTCGACTCCACCGATCCGCAGGGGCCGGGAAAGGTGTTGTTCAGCCGGAGATTCTACGCTGCCTGCAAGCGCTGCCTCAACAAAGGCGGCGTGCTGGTGACGCAGAACGGCGTGCCGATCTTCCAGCCGTCGGAACTGACTTCGAGCGTGACCAAATTTCGCAAGCTGTTCGCCGACGGCTTCTGTTACGTCGCCGCGATTCCCACCTACCTCGGCGGCCATATGGCCATGGGCTGGGCGACCGACAACAAGAAGCTGCGCCAAGTGCCGACGAAGACGATCGCCGCGCGCTACCGCAAGGCCGGGAGTTTTCCAACCAAATACTGGACCCCCGAAGTGCATGCCGCCGCGTTCGCCCTGCCCCGCTTCATTGCCGAGACCGTGGCCAAGGCAGCGAGGGCTTAGCGGGTTTCGCGTTCGGCCGCCCTCGCCGCGACGACTTCTGAAAACGCTCGACCGTTATTGGCGCTTCCAGATTTCGGAGCCCATTGTCGTGCCTCCGGCATAGGTCCAGATCCCTTTCCAGTTGCCGCCGTCGGCGCCGTAGAGCGCCAATCCGGTGCCGCTGCTGCCGGAAGTGTAGGAAATCGCCAGAAACTCCTTGTTGCCGATCCCGGTACCGATAAATTTCTGGCTGCCGATCAGCCAGATCACCTTGTAGGTCTGCCCGGTCTGCGTGACGGTAACAGTCCCGCTGTATGTCGAACCGTCCGGCGAGGTGCCGTTGACGTCATAAGTGCCGAGCGGATCGGCAGCGAACGCGGTGGCGACGCTCAAAACAAGGAGCGTCGCAGCGAGCAATGATCGCATGATTGTCCCCCCTCAATCTCAAGTCGGCGCCGTGAGGGCGCCCGAGCCGTGCGGATGCAGCCTAGTCTGGCGGTTCAGAAGTCCGCATCATTCCTGCCGCGACCTCGTCATGCGGATTTCTGAACCAAAGCCACACGAGATCAATAAGTTGCCAGTGTCCTTCGATTCCGAAGTTCGCAAACAAGGGTGCCCGCATAATGATGCGAACCTCGGAAGCGGGATACTAGGGGCTGCAATGTCGGCTTGGCAACTCTACATCACAGTGAGAAACATTGGCGACATCGCGCGAGGCAGTCCATGAGCTTTTTCCCCGCCAAAGACCCCATCCTCGGCGATGCGCGAACGAGCGACGCGGTGGCGCAACTCATCGTGCCGCGCTCGGTCGATCTCGGCGGCTTCCAGGTGCATCGGGCGCTGCCGTCCGGTCAGTCGCGCATGGTCGGGCCGTTCATCTTCTTCGATCATTTCGGCCCGGCCGTATTCAAAGCGGGTGCCGGCGTCGACGTGCGCCCGCATCCGCACATCGGCCTCGCTACCGTCACTTATCTGTTCGACGGCGAGATCGTGCATCGCGACAGCCTCGGCTCGGCGATGCCGATCCGGCCGGGCGCCGTGAACTGGATGACCGCCGGCCGCGGCATCGTGCATTCCGAACGGACCGCAGCGGATCATCGCGGCGGCGGCGAGACGCTGCACGGCCTGCAATTATGGGTGGCGTTGCCGATGGCGGAAGAGGAAACGGCGCCCGCCTTCGTGCACACAGCCGCCGCCGACATTCCCGCGTTGCGGCAGGATGGCATCATGCTGCGGGTCGTCGCCGGTGCTCTGCACGGCCTTCGCTCCCCGGTCGCGACGTTGTGGAACACGTTGTTCGCCGAAGCGCGGATGCAGGCCGGCGCCACGCTCCCGCTTGACGCCGACCATGAAGAGCGAGCCGTCTATGTGGTCGACGGCGAGATCGACCTCGGAGGCGAGCGGTTCGGCCCGGAGCGGCTTCTGGTCTTGCGGCCCGGCGACCGGATCGCCGTGCGGGCAGCCAACAACGCTCACATCGTCGTTGTCGGCGGCGCCGCGATGGATGGTCCCCGTCATATCTGGTGGAACTTCGTCTCCTCGCGCAAGGAACGCATCGAAGCGGCCAAGGCCGATTGGAAAGCCGGGCGCTTCGATCTCGTTCCCGGAGACACCACCGAATTCATTCCGCTGCCGGAATCCTAGTGTCCCGATTCCGAAGTTCGCATCATACGCGGCACCTTCGTTTGCGAACTTCGGAATCGAAGGACACTAGCAACTTATTGATCTCGTGTAGCTTTGGTTCAGAACTCCGCATGACGAAATCGCGGCAGGAATGATGCGGACTTCTGAACCGCAACACGAGTGTCCCGATTCCAACTTTTTGGAATCAAAGGACCATCACAAATATAAATGCCAGTGGAGTGGAGCTTTTGATTTGACGCTTTCAGGCGGCGCGCTTCTGCGCGCGCACCCATGCTTCAACCTCGCGCTCGGCCTCGACCCGGGCGAAGCCGTAGCGAGCCTGCAGACGATCGACCAGTTGCTCGCGCCGGCCGCCGATGCGGGTGACATCTTCGTCGGTAAGCCTTGCCCAGTTGCTGTGCACCTTATCCTTGAAGTGCATCCAGTTGAGTTGAATCCGGTCCCAGTTCATCAACATCTCCCTGGTTCGAGGAAGGGGCATGCCCCTGCCCTGCCCTGTCCAACGCCCGCGCCCAAACGACAGCCCGGCGATGCGGCCTCAATTCGACGATATCGGGGTCATTCGGCGAACAAATCTGGCCGTGATCGGGCATCTTTGGCAGCGCGTCCGCGCGCGCTCGGCGCCACACCGCCTTGACGCAGGCGGCCTCCTCATCGATGACACCGGCATGGGCTCCCCGTCTCAGTCGCCGCATCGTCTCGCTGGGGCAATTCGCGCCGGCGAGCGCACGACGTTGTCGCGAGCCATTACTCTCATCGAGAGCAAACGCGCCGATCATCGCCGCGCCGCAGCAGCACTGATGCAAGAGCTGTTGCCGGCATCCGGCAAAGCGGTGCGTGTCGGCATTACCGGCGCGCCTGGGGTCGGCAAGTCTACGCTGATCGACGCCCTCGGCTCGCTGCTCACGGGCAAGGGCCACAAGGTTGCGGTGCTCACCGTCGATCCATCGTCGCGCCGCACCGGCGGCTCCATCCTCGCCGACAAGACGCGCATGGCGCGGCTTGCCAATGATGCCAACGCCTTCATCCGTCCGTCGCCCTCCTCCGGCACGCTCGGCGGCGTCGCCGCCAAAACGCGGGAGACGATGCTGTTGTGCGAGGCCGCCGGCTACGACGTGGTGCTGGTCGAGACCGTCGGCGTCGGTCAGTCGGAGCTTGCAGTCGCCGACATGACGGACTTCTTCCTCGTGATCGTCCTGCCCGGCGCCGGCGACGAATTGCAGGCGCTCAAGAAGGGCGTTGTCGAACTCGCCGATATGATCGCGGTCAACAAAGCCGACGGTGACAATCTCCCGCGTGCCAAGGCGGCGGCGGCGGAATACCGCGCGGCACTGCATATCCTGACCAGCACCTCGCCGAACTGGTCGCCGCCCGTGATGAACTGTTCGGCGCTGAAGGGAGACGGTATCGAGGAGCTGTGGGAGCATATCCTCGACCATCGAGAACGGCTGACACCGACGGGTGAGATCAAGGCCCGGCGCGGCGAGCAACAGGTAAAATGGATGTGGACCATGCTCGAGGAGCGGCTATTCGCGCCATTGCGATCCGATCGGACTATGAAGGCGGTCCTGTCGCGGATCGAGGCCGACGTCGCCTCAGGCGTTACTGCGCCGGCCGCGGCCGTCGAGGAGATCGCCGAAATGCTGAATTTTTGAGGCGATGCGCATCCTCCTTGCCGGCTTCGGCCCCTTCCCCGGTGCGCCGTTTAATCCGAGCGCAGCTCTGGTGCAGAAACTCGCCCGCCGGCGCAGGCCGGCTCTCTGCGGCCTTATTCGCAGCGTGCACGTCTTGGCGACGAAGTATGCAGCGGTCGATCACGACCTGCCGAGGCTTTTTGCGGAAAAACCCGACGTCGTGCTGATCTTCGGGCTTGCCGGGCGCAGGCGGCAGATTTGCGTCGAGACCCGCGCCCGTAACGCGGTGTCGATGCTGTTTCCTGATGCAAGCGGACACCGCCCGCTCAATGGCGTCATCGAAATCGGCGGACCAAGCGCGCGCTTCGGCCATGCGCCGTTCTTTCGGCTGATCGGGGCAATGCGGGCAAAAAACGTTCCGGTAGGATTGTCGCGGGATGCCGGCCGTTATTTGTGCAACTACGCCTATTGGCGCGCGCTGGAGCAAGCGCCGGAAGGGCGGCCACTCGTTCAGTTCGTGCATATCCCCGCGGTCGCATTTGACCGACGCCGGTTGCGGAGTCGAGGATCAAAGCATCGTTCCGCCTCGCTTGCCCAACTTGTCGCCGCAGCCGAACGGCTGCTCATTGCGCTTGCCGCGGTAAGCACACGTTAACGCTGCTTCGGAATTGCCGACCTGTGCCGCAGCGGGACAGGCTAGTGGCATGCAGCTTGATGTCTTCCTCAGCTTTAAGACTTGAGGAGTGTCGCGATGAGCTTCGATCGACGTCGCCTGTTCGCCGCGTTGGGGGGTGTGGTCTCGGCGAGCGCCGCAACCCCGGCGCTCGCGCGTGAAACGGCGGCGACGCCAACACGCGATGTCGGCCAGCGCAGCCGCATCGATGCCGTGACGCTTGGCCTTTCACCACATTCGGCTGACGACCAATCAAAGACCTTTCAGCGCGCCATCGATTACGCGGCGGCGGCTGGCGCGGTGCTGCATCTTGGCGCCGGTGTCTATCGTGCCGGCGGTCTCGTGCTGCCACCCCATGCGGCGATTGCGGGCATGTCCGGAACCACTCGCATCATCATGGCGGGCGCGCCAAACCTGATGATGGCGACCGGCAGCGACCACGTGAGTCTCAGCGGTCTCACACTCGATGGCAGCAATGTTCCGCTGCCGCAGCAGCGCGGACTCATCCATGTCGTGCAAGGGCGCGCCGTGCGCATTTTCGATTGCGAAATCGTCAATGCGGGCGGCGCCGCCATAAAACTGGAAGCGACCGACGGCGAAGTCGCCGGCAACAGGGTCAGCGCCGCCGATGTCGCAATCTTCTGCCTCGACGCGCGCGCGATGACGATTTCCAGCAATCATGTCCGCGGCGCCGGCAATAACGGTATTCTGGTCTGGCGCAGCGCGCCCGGCGATGACGGCACGCTCGTCATCGACAATCGCATTGAGGACGTCAGCAACACAGCCGGCGGTTCCGGCCAATATGGCAACGCCATCAACGTGTTCCGCGCCGCCAACGTCATCGTGCGCGGCAACCGCATCCGCAACGCGGCGTTCTCGGCGGTGCGCGGCAATACCGCCTCCAATCTGCAGATGCTCGGCAACACGTGCAGCGGACTCGGCGAAGTCGCGCTCTATGCCGAGTTCGGTTTCGAAGGCGCGGTGATTGCCAACAACATCGTCGACGGCGCGGCGATCGGCGTCTCGGTCACCAATTTCAACAAGGGTGGCCGGTTGGCCGTCGTCCAAGGAAATTTGATCCGCAATCTCATCGACCATCGTCCGGTTGGCACCGATCCGAAGGATGATGCCGGCATCGGCATCGGCGTCGAGGCCGATACGCTGGTAACGGGCAATGTGGTAGAGAACGCGCCGCACGCCGGCATTGCCGCAGGCGCGGGCCCCTATCTGCGCGACGTCGCCATCAGTTCGAACATCGTCCGCGGCGCCGATTACGGCATCACCGTTTCGGTCGCTCCGGGGGCCGGCACAAGCCTCATCGCCGACAATCTGATCAGCGGCGTCCGCCTCGGCGCCATCGTCGGCATGGAATGGAAGAAGCCCGTGACCGGTGACTTGGCCACGACCGGTGCTGAGCGCTACGCGCAGCTGACGATCGGCGGCAATCGGACGCGCTGAAATAAATTTGACCGGACAGGTGCGCAAAGTCGGCACTAAGCGAGCGATTCCGTCACCTTTAGCGCCCCCACTTCGATGGCGCTCCAGTTGCGCAGCGTCGGACGCACGAAGCGCGACAGCACCGCACGTTCGCCCTCTTGCAGCGGCAGGAAGCGCGTGATGATCGCCGCCATGATCGCTTCGGCGGCGCGGCCGGCGCCATCGTCGCACTTGACGGCGATCCCGAGCCCCTGCTCCGGCAGGGCGCCGCAGAACATGCCTTCAGCGCCGGTCTTCACAAAGACGCGTGCGCCGAGGAGTTTCATGATCTCGGTGCAGAAGCGGCCGGTGCCGGCGACGTGCCACGGCTTTGCGGCACAGGCCGCACGGAGGCGCGCCGCCGCGGCGGCACGCTCGCGCGTCAGATCGTGACCGCTGCCGAATTTGGCGAAGGCGTGCGCCAGATTGTGCAGCGGGATCGCCCAGGTCGGCACCGAGCAGCCGTCGATTGCGCAGCGCTCCGACGGCAATGGCACGCCAGTCAAATCCTCCAGCACGCCATGCACTCTCTGCTGCACCAGATGCTCGGGCCGCCAATAACCGGCATGGCCGACGCCCATCGCGCAGGCAAGGCACAGGAAGCCGGCGTGCTTGCCGGAACAATTGTTGTGCAGCGCCGATGGCGCACCGATCTTCGCCAGCGCAAAGGCCGCCGCCTGATTGATCGGCCAATGTGCCCCGCATGACAGCACCGATGCGTCGAGGCCGGCCTTCGCCAGCATGCGCGCGACGCCTTCGATATGCGCCGGCTCGCCGCTGTGCGAAGCGCAGGCGAGCGCCAGTTCCTCGTCG
>JASHOR010000076.1 GCA_030041005.1 Xanthobacteraceae bacterium | reverse complement strand
GCAAGCTGCTTTGCTTCGGTGAGAATAATGTCGCGCCGCCGCTCGGCGTCGAGCACCACCTTGGCCTGTTCCAGCTTGCGCATGTAGTCGGCGAGCCGGCGCACGGGGAACGGCGCCGGCGCCATGAAGCGGTGACCTCGCGTCTCGTTGCCGGCGGCAATGCCGTCGATCTTAAACGGTACGATATCCGGGTCCTCGGTCTCCGGGCCGAAGGTGGCGACGATGGAATGCAGCGGCCGCACCCAGCCGAGCGCGCCGGGCTCCTTCGACCGCACGCCCCAGCGCATCGATTTCGGCCAGGGAAATTTTTTGATCACGTCGGGCAGGAGATCGCCGATCACCTCGATCGCCGGCCGCCCCGGCTTCTCGATCACCGCGACATAGAAGTCGCCTTTCTTGTCCGGCTGCACCTTGGCGTCATCGATCGACTTGAGCCCCGCCGCCTTGAGAAATCCGGCGATGGCGTTCTCCGGCGCGCCGACGCGCGGGCCCTTCTTCTCCTCGCGCAGGTCGGCCTGCCGCGCCGGCACGCCATGCACCGACAGCGCGAGCCGCCGCGGCGTCACGAACGCCTTGGCGCCATCGTAGGCAAGGCCGGCCTCGACCAGCCGGTCAGTCACCGCCTTGCGCAAGTCCTCCGCCGCCCGCGCCTGCATCCGGGCGGGAATCTCCTCGGAAAATAGTTCGAGCAGAAGGTCAGGCATCGTCGCCTTTCACCCTCCCCTGGAGGGGGAGGGTCGGCGCGCGGAGCGCGCCGGGGTGGGGTGACAGCGCTTGCGCCGACAGTGCTTCAAAGCACGCTGCACATCGTCACGTGAGCCATAAAGCGCCGCATACACCGTTTCCAGAACACCGTTCATGTTCTGGGTGAGGTCGTTGTTCCAGAAACGTATAATCCGATAACCTTCCGATTCCAGCCACTGTGTGCGTTCCGCATCTTTGAGCCTGCTTGCATCCGTCGCGTGCTGAGAACCGTCAAGCTCAATCAACAGGCGCGCGGCCATGCAAGCAAAGTCGGCTACGTAGGGTCCTATCGACACTTGGCGCCGAAAATGTGTTCCCTCGGTTTCAATCGAGCGAAGGCGCCGCCACAAAAGTCTTTCGGTCTCCGTTGAATTGACGCGAAGGTGGCGCGCATTGACACGGCGTGAACTGCTCGAGAGCAATTTGTTTGTCGTCACAGGATCACCCCACCCCGGCTCGCATCTACGATGCTCGCCGACCCTCCCCCTCCAGGGGAGGGTTGAGAATCAATGCCGCGCCGACCCTGCCCACAAGGCGAAGGTTCATCCAACAAGTTACGCCGGCAGCGTCTTGTGCGTGCCGTCGCACATCGGCTTCCTGCCCGAGCGCTTGCAGGCGCAGAACCACACCTGCTCGGACTTGTCCGCCTTGTATTCGACCGGTCGGAACGACGTGACCTTGTGCGAACCGTCGCAGAACGGTTGCGATTTCGAGCGCCCGCAGGCGCACCACCAATAGCTCTTGCCGGCCTCGACCTCGATCGTGATCGGTCGCCGGCCGCCGATTTCGGGCATTTCGGTCATGTCGCTCATGCGCTTTTGCCTCCGCCTTCTGTTGCCAGCCACGCCTCGCCGCAGGCCTTGGCGAGTTCGCGAACCCGTAAAATATAGCTTTGCCGCTCGGTCACGGAAATCACGCCGCGCGCGTCGAGCAGATTGAAGACGTGGCTCGCCTTGATGCACTGGTCGTAGGCCGGCAACGCCATGAGATGGCGGCCCTGATTGTGCCCCGCGGCCCAGCCGTCCTCGAGATATTTTTTGCACGCTGACTCCGCCATGCGGAACTGCTCGAACAGCATGCCGGTATCGGCGTATTCGAAATTGTGCCGCGAATATTCCTGCTCGGCCTGCCGGAAGATATCGCCGTAGGTCACCTTGCGCGCGCCGTCGCGGCCGTTGAAGTTCAGATCGAACACGTTCTCGACGCCCTGGACGTACATCGCCAGCCGCTCCAGGCCGTAGGTGAGTTCGCCCGAGACCGGAGCGCACTCGACGCCGGCCACCTGCTGGAAATAGGTGAATTGCGAGACCTCCATGCCGTCGCACCAGCACTCCCAGCCCAGACCCCAGGCGCCGAGCGTCGGACTTTCCCAATCGTCCTCGACGAAGCGGATGTCATGGCGCTTCGGATCGATGCCGATGGCGTAGAGCGAGCGCAGATAAAGCTCCTGCAGGTCGTTCGGCGAGGGCTTGAGGATCACCTGGAGCTGATAATAGTGCTGCAGGCGATTGGGGTTTTCGCCATACCGGCCGTCCTTGGGCCGGCGCGAGGGCTGCACATAGGCGGCGTTCCACGGTTTGGGCCCGAGCGCGCGCAACGTGGTCGCCGGATGAAAAGTCCCGGCGCCGACCTCCATGTCGTAGGGCTGCAAAATCACGCAGCCCCAATCCGCCCAATAGCGCTGCAATGCCAGGATCAGCCCCTGGAACGAGCGGTCGGGGCGCATGTGCAGCGGCAAGTCGGCGGCGGCGAGATCGCTCATGGCACGTTGTTGGTGGATCGGCCGGGGAAGGTCAAGTGACTGACCGGGGTCCGCCTCAGGTGTAAGGCCTCAAGACATGCTGTCCGATTCCTGATACCTGACACCTGACAATTGACGCCTGTGGGGAGGACATCGTGCATCGGATTCGCCTGATACTGGCCGCCACCGCCGCGGTTCTGCTCGTGCACGGACCGCAATTCGCCAGAGCGCAGGACTTTCCCACGCGGCCGGTTCGTATTGTCGTGGCGTTTCCGCCGGGCGGCCCGACCGATTTCGTCGGCCGTCTGATTGCCGACAAAATGACGAAGCTGTTTGGCCAGCGTGTCTATATCGACAACAAGCCCGGCGCCAACGGTACGCTCGGCGGCGGCGATGTGGCCAAATCCAACCCCGACGGCTATTCGCTGTTTCTCACCACATCGGGCGCGGTGACGGTGTCGCCGCACCTCATGAAGGACATGCCGTTTCATACGTTCCGCGATTTCGCGCCGGTCGTGCTGGTGACGACGGTGAACGAGGTGCTCGTGGTTTCGCCGAAACTCGGCATCAAGACCGTCAAGGAGCTGGTGGCGCTCGCCAAGAAAAAGCCCGGCGCCATCACCTTCGCATCGACCGGCGTCGGCTCGCCGCCGCATCTTGCCCAATTGCTGCTCGACGCCGCGGCCGGCGTGAAATTCCTACACGTGCCGTATCGCGGAGCCGCGCCGGCGCTGACCGACCTGCTCGGCGGGCAGGTCCAGGTGGTGGCGCTCGACATTCCGGTGGTCATCTCGCAAATCCGCGCCGGCAATCTGGTGCCGATCGGGATAGCGGGAGACAAGCGCGACGCCACCCTGCCCAACGTGCCGACGCTTGCCGAGCAGGGCTATCCAAACACCGACGCCGCCAACTGGTACGCGCTGCTGGCGCCGGCCAAGACGCCGCCAGCCGTGATCGCCAAGCTCAACAAAGCCGTCAACGAGGCGCTCGCCGATCCGGCTTTGCACGACAAGCTGGTCAGCACCGGCGCCACTCCAAGGGGCGGCACGCCGCAAGAGCTCGGCGCTTTCATGAAGGCGCAATACGACAAATGGGGCCGCGTGATCGCCGAGCATCACATTACGATACAGTAGCGCCGGACCGCCGGACTTTGCCTGCCAAAGATTATCCCGGCCGGTATTCGCCGGTTTGCGGATCGCGCCTTAATTTCGGCAGCGCGTCGCGATCGACCGGCTCGGCGCCGGCGCCGCCGCGGATATGGTCCAGCTCGGCATTGACGCGGCGGACTTCCTTGGCACACCAGCGCACGAGCGCAGCCGCGCCCATCAGTCCAATTGCCAGTGCGAAGGCGGCCGGCATTGTGATTCCCCTTACTCGCTTCGGCGCAATCGTTTCAAGGATGCAACCGTCGCTTTTCGGAAAAAGACCGCAAAGCAGATTCCAGTCGAGTTTTGGTCGTCCGGTGGCTTATGCCGACCTGAACACGATCTAAAGTCCATATCGCGCCCAGAGAGCGCGCGCCTCCAGCGCCGAGATCAGGTCATCGGTCAGCCCCAATTGCGGCAATTCGCCGGCGACGCCGATCCCGCCGCTGACGCCGGGAACCCGCCGTCCGAGCCAGCCGCGTTCGGCGCTGACCAGGGGAGTAACGACCTTGTCCCCGAATCGTTCGCGCAAAACGCCGTGCAGGTCGCCGAGCGCATCGACGAGGCCGAGTTCCAGCCCGCGCCGACCCGCCCAATATTCGCCGGAAAACAGGTCATTCTCTGCACCATTGAGCTTGGGGCCGCGGCGCGACTTCACCAGCGCGATGAAGCTTTCATGGATTTGCCGTTGCAGTTTTTTCAGCCGCTCCACGTCGTCGGGATTCTCCGGCAGGAACGGGTCGAGCATGGCCTTGTGGTCACCCGACGTGTACAGCCTGCGCTCGATGCCGAGCTTGCCGATCGCCTTGTCGAAGCCGAACGAGCTGCCGACCACCCCGATCGAGCCGACGATCGAGTGCGGATCGGCGATGATCTCGTCGGCGGCGCAGGCGATCATGTAGCCGCCCGAAGCCGCGGCGTCTTCCACGAAAGCGATGACGCGGCGCTTTTTCTCGTCCGCCAATTCACGGATGCGGCGGAATATCAGATGCGATTGAACCGGCGATCCGCCCGGCGAGTTGATCGTCATGGCGACCGCGGCGGCGCTGCGCACGGCGAAGGCACGATCCAGCGTGCGCGCGATGCCGGCAAGCGTCAGACCGGGCCGCAACGGCGTAGAAAAGCCGATGACGCCGGTGAGCCGCACGACGGGAACCACGGGCAGATCCGAACGGAATCGCCGCGGAATAATCGGCCGCAGCGGCGTGAGGGCCCGCATGCAGACGGCGCGAACGCGCGCGCCGGTTCGGAACTCGCTCATGGCTGAGCACATAAGGGCTGCCGCGGGCGGGCTCAAGTCACTAATTTCTTAAAGTCGGAACGCTTCCAACCGCGATTTGCTTGAAGAACAGGACCATCGACAGGCAGAGAACCAATGAAGCTTTACATTCTTCTGCTGCTTATGAGTGTCTTTGTATGGTTCTCCTACGCTCCGCTGCGCGGCAAGCCCGAGCCGCGCACTGCGGCTCGGCGAAATCCCCCCGCCATTGACGATTAGCTAGCGGCGAGGCCGCGCCCGCGTGCCGCTGCCGCCAAGCGGCAACGCGGCACCACCGCGCAGCACCGCTTCGGCCTGGTCGGTCGGAGCGCCTTGGGCATCGGCCAGCAACAGGCCGGGCAGCAGAGTCAGTGGGGCGCGACTTGCCTTGACCGCGCGCGCCAGTATGCGGATCGCCGGCGCGCCCGGTTTGCCGTAGATCGGCAGGATCGAAATTGCGCCAAAATCGCGCGCCAATTCGGCCAGCACTTCGTCGAGGCCATCCGCGCGCCAAATCAGCGTGAGCACGCCGGCGGGCCGCAGCAGCCGCGACGCCGTTCCCACCCATTGGCCAAGCGTACCCCGGGCAGATGCGCGCGCCGCGCGCCGCCGCGGCTCGGGCGAGGGATTTTGCGGAGGATTGAATGGCGGGTTCATCAACACGCAATGCATCGTCTGCGCCGCGAGCCCGGCGGCGGCAAAGGCGGCAACGGGCGCGCCAATATCGAGGCAGACCGAACGCACCCGGCCGTCAAGACCGTTGCGTTCGGCATTGCCCCGCCCTAGCGCCGCCAATTGCGGATCGACTTCGACAAGTGTGACGCTCAGTCCATCGACACGCCGGGCCAGCGCCAGCCCGGCCACACCGACGCCGGCGCCGAGATCAGCCGCATGCTGGCCGGCGGACGCCGCGGTCGCCGCCGCCAGCAGGATGGCGTCGTGACCGACGCGATGGCCGCGCAACGGCTGGCGCAGGACGAGCCGGCCGGCAAGCACGGCATCCTCGCTGGTTTCGAGCGGCGCGCGGCGCGCGATCGTTGCGGTTTTCGCCGATCCACCTCGATCGCCGGCGCCCTGTTCAACCGGAGCCGGCTGCCCGCCGAGCGAATCTCGGCCCGCTCGCCGCAGCCGTTTCACGCCGTGTCCGATCGAAGCTCGCCGCCCAATCCGGCGTCCACCAAGAGCCGCCGCGCCGCCTGCAGATCATCCTCCTCAACCAGAATGCGTCGCGGGAAAATGCCGATCGAGCCCTCAAGCACACTGATGTTCTGATCGACGATCAGATGAGGAATATGCGCGCCTTTGAGCAGCGCCTCGATGGCCGAGATCACCACTGCATTGTTGGTGCGGACGAGCTCGCGCAAATTTCAGCTCCGGCGCCGTTCCTCGCCCGGTGCGCGCAAGGTCAAGTAGGCGATCAATTTAGCCTCCCTGCGGCCGCGCGTGACCGTATCGAGAATAAGTCCACAGGCAATAGAGAGGAAAGCAAGCAGCATCAAGCCCGTGGACAGCACCGCCGTCGGCAGGCGCGGCACCACTCCGAGCTTCAGGTAGGTGATGAAGATCGGGATGGCGAGCCCGATCGACATCAGCGCCAGCGCGATGCCGAGCGCACCGAACAGCGCCAGCGGCCGCTCGGCACGGTACAGCTTGAGCACCGTGCGCAGAATCCGAAATCCGTCCCGCCAGGTCGAAAGCTTCGACGCCGAACCGCGGGGCCGCGAATAGTACGGCGTGGCGATTTCGTCCACCGGCAGTTCAAGCTCGAGCGCATGCACGGTCAATTCCGTCTCGATCTCGAAACCGCCGGAAAGAATGGGGAACGATTTTACGAAGCGGCGCGAGAACACCCGATAGCCGGAGAGGATGTCGGTGAAGGCGCGGCCGAAGATATGGGCGACGAAGCCGGTCAGCAGCAGGTTGCCGGCGCGATGCCCGCGCCGATAGGCTTTCACGTCGCGGTCGACGCGCGCCGCCACCACCATGTCGAGCCGATCGGCCAAAAGCTTGGCGATCATTTTCGGCGCGCTCGGCGCATCGTAGGTGGCGTCGCCGTCGACCAGAACGTAGATGTCGGCTTCGATGTCGTTGAACATGCGCCGCACGACGTGCCCTTTGCCCTGGTGCGTCTCGCGCCGGACCACGGCCCCGGCGGCCGCGGCGGCTGCAACCGTGTTGTCGCTTGAATTATTGTCGTAGACGTAGATGGTGGCCGCGGGCAGCGCCGCACGAAAATCGGCAACCACCCTGGCGATTGCCCGCTCCTCGTTGTAGCAGGGCACCAGCACCGCCACGTCGCACTGGCTCGCAGCCGGGCTCTCGGCGGGACGTTGGTTGCTTGACATTGCTTTTCTCCGCCGCCACGTCCATGGCATCATCGGCAGGTCGCTGTCGGCGACGGGCGGCTCTGCCTCGGTCGCGAACACGACAGTAATACTTGCCGGGTCACCAGAGCGTTTCTATTTTCGCCTTTTCTTGTGGAGAAAGCCGCAGTGGCCGTCATTCTTCCGTTTGAAAATCCGCCTGAGTCTTCGATCGAACCACTGGTCGATCTGGTCGCCGCCGACATGGACCGCGTCAACGCCGCAATTCTGGCGCGCACCGGTTCCGAGGTGACCATGATCCCCGAGGTCGCCAAGCACCTGATCAATTCCGGCGGCAAACGGCTGCGGCCGATGCTCACTCTGGCTCTGGCGCGCCTCAGCGGCTATGGGGGTGAAGGCCATGTCAAACTGGCGGCGGCGGTGGAATTCATGCACACGGCGACGTTGTTGCACGACGACGTCGTGGACGAAAGCGAACTGCGCCGCGGCCGGCTCGCCGCACGCATGCTGTGGGGTAACGAAGCAAGCGTGCTGGTGGGGGACTTCCTGCTCGGCCAGGCGTTCAAGATGATGGTCGAGGTCGGCAGCCTCAAAGCCCTGGAAATCCTCTCTTCGGCCGCGGCCGTCATTGCCGAGGGCGAAGTCATGCAGCTCGCCGCCGCCAAGAACACCGCGACCACCGAGGACGAGTACCTTGCCGTTATTCGCGCCAAGACCGCGGAACTGTTCGCCGCCGCATGTGAAGTCGGGCCGGCCCTCTCCGGGCGGGAAAAGGCTGAACAGGCGGCCTGCCGCTCGTTCGGCATGAATCTTGGAATAACGTTTCAGCTCGTCGACGACGTTCTAGACTACGGCGGAACCGCGCAGAAGCTCGGCAAGAACATCGGCGACGATTTCCGCGAAGGCAAGATCACGCTGCCGGTCGTACTCGCATTTCGCCGCGGCAGCGAAGCCGAGCGCGAATTCTGGCGGCGCGCGCTGGAAGACGGCGCGTCCGGCGACGACGACCTCGAGCACGCTATTGGGCTGATGACCAAGCATCGCGCGCTCGAAGACACGCTCAGGCGCGCCCAGCACTACGGCGCCATCGCCCGCGATGCGCTTGCCTTATTTCCCGACTCGCCGATGAAGACCGCGTTGATCGAGACGGTCGATTTCTGTATCGCGCGTACGCATTAGAGCCGCTTCCGATGACGACGCAAATCGCCGTACGATCGGATCATGCTCTGGCTCGATTCAGAGCGCGATGATTCTCAGTTGAAGTCACGAGCGGATGTCTTGCCTCTCGCCGCTGAGGAGAGGTGAGCGGAATGCCCGGAAGCGTCGATTCGATCCAGACTCATCCCGCTTCAAATTGGTGACCGGCGCCGAGCGCGGTGGCGCGTACCCACCATTGCGGCCGCTCGCCCTGGAGCGTTCTGGCGGCGACGATCGCTTCCGCTGCCGAAGAAAACAGCGCAAAACATGTGGAGCCGGAACCGGACATGCGGGCCAGCCGGCAGCCCGGCAGCGCCCGCAGCACCAGCAGCAACTCGGCAACCACTGGCGCGAGCGAGATTGCCGCGTTTTCGAGGTCGTTCGCTTGCGCTGCGAGGGACTGCAAAAACTGGTCGCGATTGCCGGACATCGCAGCGGCGGACGCCGCAAACGGCACCCAAGGCGCCGCGGCCGGTTGCCATCCGGCGAACACGGCTTTCGTCTCAAGTGCCACCCTCGCATTGGCCAAAACCGCCGGCAGCGGCGGCAATTCGAACGGCTCGGAAAGAACTTCGCCGATGCCGCGCATGACGCGCGGACGCGGATCGAGGCAGACGGCCACATCGGCGCCGGTTGCCCGCGCGGCCTCGTAGAGCCGCACATCGTCGCGCGCCATTCCATTTGCGCGCGCAAGCAGCCGCAACGCCGCTGCCGCATCGGCCGAGCCGCCGCCGAGTCCGGCCGCAACCGGCAGATTCTTGTCGAGCCGGAAAGCGCCGAGGCGAAGTCCGGTCATGCGCGAGGCGAGCGCGTGCGCCGCCTTGAGCACGAGATTGTCGGCATCGGCCCCGGCCAAGGCGGCGTTCGGGCCGACGACCGTGAGCGCCAACTCGTCGCCGGGCGCAAGGCTCACCGTGTCTGCAACATCGGCGAATGCGACCAGGCTTTCAAGCTCGTGGTAGCCGTCGCTGCGACGGCCAAGTACCCGCAGCGTGAGGTTGACCTTGGCCGGCGCGCTTTCGACCAACGCGTCCGTCGAGTGCACCCGTCACCCGCCGTTGCCGGTCTTCTTGCTCTTGATCGCGTCCGCCGAGGAAGACGTATCGGGCGGCAGCCCGGACTTGAGCTTCTTCTCGATCGTGGCGAGTTCGTCCGGATCCGGCTTGAAGTCCTTGGCCTGCGACCACTGGAAATGAGCCTCAAGCGTACGGCCGACGCGCCAGTAGGCGTCTCCGAGGTGATCGTTGACGGTCGGATCGTCGGGCTTGAGCGTCACCGCGCGCTCCAGATTCGTCACCGCCTCTTCGTAGTTTCCGGTGCGGTAGTAGGCCCACCCCAGCGAGTCGACGATGTACCCGTCGTCGGGCCGCTGCTCGACGGCGCGACGGATCATGTCCATGCCTTCCTGGAGATGCACGTTCTTATCGACCCACGAGTAGCCGAGATAGTTGAGCACGAGCGGCTGATCGGGAAAGAGCTGAAGCGCTTTCTTCATGTCGGCTTCGGCTTTCGGCCATTGATTGGATCGCTCGTAACAGATGCCGCGGAAGTAGAACATCACCCAGTTCGATTTGTCCGGCACGGCAACGGTGTCGATCGCCTTGCCGTAGGTATCGGCACACGAGGCGAAATCCTTGCGCTCGCGCTCGATATTGCCGAGCGCCATCAGCGCTTCGGTATCTTTTGCATCCTGGGCGATGACTTGATTGAGCCGCTTCTTCGCCGCATCGGTCTGCTTGAGAGCATCGAGGTCGATTGCAGACTGAACCAGCGCGCTGCGGTACAGCGGCGATGACGGCGGAATCCGGTCATAGACCTTGACGGCCAAGTCCGGCTTTTGCAGCGACTCGTAGAGATCGGCGAGCGAAAGCATCGCCATCGTGTTCGAGGGTCGCAGGTAGAGCGCAAGCTGCAGGTAGATGAGCGCCAAATCTTCGCCGCCGCGGCGTCCGATCGAGGCGCCAATGCCGTAAAGCGCCTCGGCGGCACCGGCCTGAGCGGAGCCAACCAGCGGCGGAAGCTTCTGCCCGTTCGAGATTTGCGCCATCTCTTTTTTGACCAGCGGATGGTCGGGAAGCACTTTGTCGAAATCCTGATAGACCTTCAGGGCGGCGTCCTTGCCCGCGGTGCGCGACAAATACCGGCCATAGGCCTGCACCGTGCGAAGCGCGCTCGGATCGGCCTTGTAAGCGCTCTCGTAGCGCTTGCCGGCGTCCTTCTTGAGGTTGCCGAGATCGAGGATGAGTCCGGCATGCAAATCTCTGAACACGCCGTACCAGTCCGGACCGGCCAGCCGGTCCATGTCATCGACCGCCGCCTTCGGATCGCCGGAGCCGTAGCGCGCCCACGCTGTCAGCAGCGCCGCGGTCAAATCGGTGACCGGACCGTTCACCGATTGGGAAAAATCCTGGCGAGCGAGCGAGTAATGCCGCTCCTTGAGAGCGCGCACGCCGAGCACCAGACGCGCGACATGGTCGTCGTGATCGACTGCGAGCACTCGCTGGGCGAGCTTGCTGGCCTGGTCGATATTGCCGTCGGTCAGCACCGCGAGAAAGGCGTGGTTGAGCAGGTCGGCGTTGTGCGGATCGGTCTTGAGCACATTGAGGTAATAGCCGGCCGCGATACCGGATTCGCGCTCCATGGTCGCGTGTTGCGCGTCCAGATAGTTGCCGGCCGGGTTGTCGCGCAGGATCTCCTGTTCGTTCGCTGCCCTTGCGGCGAACGCCGATGACAGGCTCAGGACGGCGACAGCGCCAATGACGGCGACATGCCGGTACAGCAGCGAATGAGTCACGGGAGCTCCATTTGCAGGTCGATTGGCGGACCGAGAATCACGCGCCCGACATTGCGCGTGGCAGAATGACCATTTTACCGGGGCGCCGCAAGGGACGCTCATGCGGCGACCTCAATGAATGCGGCCACGCTGACGGCAATCGGTTAGGCCCCAACGGAGGCGAAATCGCGGCAAATGCCGCTGCGACCATGATCCCGCCCGCCGCGCGAGAACAGGCGCTAGCGACTTTGAGCGAAATGCGCGCGGGAGGCGGCAACGCGGTCACATGTTCGGGTAATTCGGTCCGCCGCCGCCCTCGGGTGGCACCCAGGTTATGTTCTGATTGGGATCTTTGATGTCGCAGGTTTTGCAGTGGACGCAGTTCTGCGCGTTGATGACGAAGCGCGGCACTCCGGCCTCTTGCACCCATTCGTAGACACCGGCGGGGCAATAGCGCGCCGACGGCCCGCCATAGAGGTCGTACTCGGAGGACTTCTGCAAGGCGCCGTCGCGCACCAGCAAGTGCACCGGCTGATCCTCTTCGTGGTTGGTATTCGACAAATAGACCGAGGACAGTCGATCGAACGTGAGCCGGCCGTCGGGCTTGGGATAGGCAATCGGGCGGCACTGCGCGGCCGGCTTGAGCGTGGCGAAGTCGGGCTTGCCATGCCTGAGCGTGCCGAACAGCGAGAAGCCGAAGGTGTTGGTCCACATGTCGAGGCCGCCGAGCGCAATCCCGGCGAAGGTGCCGAACTTCGACCACAGCGGCTTGATATTGCGCACCCGCCACAAGTCGCGCCCCAGCGGCGAACCGCGCCACGCCGCTTCGTAGTCCGCAAGTTCGTCGTTGCTGCGTCCCTGGGCCAAGGCGGCCGCGACATGATCGGCCGCCAGCATGCCCGACAATATCGCGTTATGGCTGCCCTTGATGCGCGGCACGTTCAAGAAGCCGGCGGCGCAGCCGGCCAGCACGCCGCCGGGGAAAGCCACGCGCGGCACCGATTGCCAGCCGCCTTCGCTGATGGCGCGCGCGCCATAACAGATGCGCTTTGCTCCTGCGAACGTGTCGCGCACGAGAGGATGCGTCTTGAAACGCTGAAACTCCTCGAACGGCGACAGATAGGTGTTTGCGTAATTGAGATGCACGACGAATCCGACCGCGACCAGATTGTCGCCGAAATGATAGATGAAGGAGCCGCCGCCGGTACGATTGTCGAGCGGCCAGCCTACGGTGTGCTGCACGAGCCCGGCGCGGTGCCGTTCGGGCGTGACATGCCAGAGCTCCTTTAATCCGAGACCGAATTTCTGCGGCTCGCTGTGCTGCGCAAGTCCGTAGCGCGCGATCAGCCCTTTGCTGAGGCTGCCGCGCGCGCCCTCGGCAAATACCGTATATTTGCCGCGCAGCTCCATGCCGCGGGCAAAACCGGGTTTGTGCCGGCCATCCTTGCCGACGCCCATGTCGCCGGTGGCGACCCCGGCAACGGCGTCGTTCTCGAACAACGCCTCGGCCGCGGCAAAACCCGGATAGATCTCAACTCCGAGCGCTTCCGCCTTGCGCGCGAGATAGCGGCACATTTCGCCGAGCGAGACGATGAAGTTGCCGTGATTGCTCATGAGCGGCGGCATCAGCGCGTTCGGCAACCGCCACGCCCGCGTCGGCGACAGGATGGAGAAGCGGTCGTCGGTCACCGCGGTCCTGACAAACGATTCCTCTTCGCGCCATTCGGAAATGAGGGCATCGAGCCCGACAGGATCGATCACCGCGCCGGAGAGGATGTGGGCGCCGACCTCGGACCCCTTCTCCACGACAACCACCGATGTTTCCGGCGCGAGCTGTTTCAAGCGGATCGCGGCGGCGAGCCCCGCCGGACCGGCGCCGACAATCACCGTATCGAACTCCATCGCCTCGCGGACCGACAGTTCGGGCGCGTTCATGACTTGCTCCGTATCGGGGCCAACTGTTTCATGCTTTGCTTCTCTCGCCTAGAGTAGCGACACTGCCGGGAAATGGTCTCGCTTATGAGTTACGGATCCAAAGAAGCGCGCGAACTGCTGTCGTTCTATGTCGAGGCCGGCGCGGATGCGCTGCTCGGCGAGGAACCGGTCGACCGCATGGCCGAATCCGCTACCCCTGAGCTTGCGGGCGGGGCCGCCGCAGGCCGTCGCGAGCAGGGCGCAAGCGCAGCGTCCACCACCCGCGGTGATCGATTCTCCTCCCCGCCGCTCTCGCTCGACACGGCAGCGAAAGGCTCGGCGCTTGTCGCGCCGCCGCCGCCGGACGTGGCGGTCATGGCGGCGCGCGAGGCGGCGGCGAGCGCCAAGGATTTGGAGGAGTTGCGGACGCTCCTTGACGCCTTTCACGGCTGCGCGTTGCGCGCCACGGCGACGCAACTCGTTTTTGCCGACGGCAATCCACAGGCGCGGGTGATGTTTGTCGGCGAAGCCCCGGGTTACGAGGAGGACATGACCGGCAAGCCCTTCGTCGGACGCTCCGGCAAGCTTCTCGACCGGATGATGCAGGCAATCGGACTTGATCGGACATCGGCCTACGTCGCCAACGTGGTGCCGTGGCGCCCGCCCGGCAACCGCACGCCGACCCCGCAGGAGACCGCCACGTGCCTTCCCTTCATCCGGCGGCAGATCGAGCTTGCCGATCCCGATATCCTTGTCTGTCTCGGTCAGCCGGCGACACACACGCTGCTTGGCACCACGGAAGGCA
Source organism: Xanthobacteraceae bacterium (assembly GCA_030041005.1). Lineage (GTDB taxonomy): Bacteria > Pseudomonadota > Alphaproteobacteria > Rhizobiales > Xanthobacteraceae > BOG-931. The sequence continues at coordinate 107,066 of JASHOR010000076.1, read as the reverse complement.
TCACCAGAACGCGCGGCCGGTGGTTCAAATTCGACACCGGCCGGCGCGAAATCCGCGCCATTGCCACGCTTCATCCCGCCTATCTGTTGCGCCAGCCGTTGCAAAAGCGCCTCGCATGGCGGGATTTTATGGCGATCAAGAAAGCGCTCAGCGGTTGATGAGCCGAAATTGTCTCGCGCGCGGACAGTTACTGTGGCTTTGTCTGCGCCGCCGCAGAGACGCTTGCGGGCCTGATCACTGCCCAGCCCACGCGCAATGAAGGCATGCGGCCTTGCACGGGCCGCTCGAACACCTGCGGCACTTCGGGAATGAGATCGGGAAAGTGCGCCTTGATGTCCGGCGGCGGCGTCGGATTGGTATCGGGAGTGATCCAGACCACGACCGCGCCATCCTTGCGGATCTCTGCCGGGGTAACCGAGGGCGAACGCGCGGGGTCGTCGTCGAAATAGACGCTCGGCCGGCCCGGAGCGCCGAGCGCCACGACGGCCGCAGTGCCGATGTCGCCGGTGACGACCGCCAAAGGACGTCCGGTCCTGCTTTCGAAGCTATGAGCAAAGAACCGGCCCATCGCCGCGGCCGGTTCTGTCACGGTGAGGTTTGTGCCAAGCGTCCACGGCAGCAGAATCAAAACCGCAGGCACCATGATCGCCGGCACGATCAATAGCCCGGCCCAGGCGAAGCCGAGGATGCGCCCGTGATGGAGCGCGATGCTGTCGCCGGCCGCGATGACGACCAGGAGACCCGACAGCACGAGGAGCGGCGCCACACCGCCGATCGGCACCGCGCGGCCGAGCACGACCGCGACGATTGTCGACAAGAAGGCCGGCAACAGCGCGAAAGTCTTCACGAAATTTCCGCCAAAGACATCTATTGCGCCGCGGGTAACCGGCGGCAGCGGGCTGCCGCGAAGGCGTGGCCAGCCGCCCGCCAGCACCACCAGGATCGCAAGTCCGGCATGAGCGAACACAATCGCGGCGAGGAGCCGCAGCCACAGCACCGCATTGCTGCGGGCGATTCCGGTTTCGCGCAGCCGAGCAAAGATCGGTGTCAGGCTGTCGCTTGACCCTTCCAGCCAGAGCAGATGGACGAACAGCACGCAGACCAAAACCCCCGCCACGATCCACGGCTCAATCCGATCGAGCGCAGCGCGTCCGCGCTTGGTCAAGGCCGTGAACAACGCCAGCGTGCCCAGGAGAATGAGCGCGGCTTCGCTGGCAAGCAGGATGAGGGCTGCGGCAACGCCGAGCGCGTACCATGATCCGCGCTGGCCGAGCGCGACCGCCTGCCAGTAGTGCCAGAGCACGAAGGCCCACAGCGCCATGGTCAGCAAGGCCGGGCCGAAAGCCGGGCTCGGTACGGTGAACGGGGAAATCCCGACCATCAGCAGCACGGCAAAGACGGCTTGCGCGGGCCCGACAAGCGCGCTGCCCAACCTGAAAACACACCAGTAAGCGGCGACGATGCAGATTTGCGACAGCACGTAGATGCCGAATATGCCGCCGGCCCGGAACGCAATCTCGGCCAGCCAGAAGGCGAGCGGCGGGCCGACGTCGCTGTCGAACTGGAATTCGTGGCCTATGGCGAGCACCTGCGCCAGATCGCCGGGCGGCGCGGCATAGAACAGCATCGGCACCAGAAGCCACAACGCCGCCTGCGCCAGTGCCGCCAGCCAGAACGTCAGCGTCGGGCGCGACCGGATCGCTTCAAAATAGAGCGGGACATAGAACATCGGGCTTCCGCACGCACGTGACGCGCCCGCCATGACGCTGCGCGTTGGAGAAACGAGGCAAGGAGCGAGGCGCCGCCCTATAGAGCCGATGGATCAGAGCGGCAAGATATCGCCAATGGCTGCGTCAGCCTCATCGGTCAATAAACCAAGTGCCGCAGCGACCGGCGAGAACGAGCGGCGATGGTGCACGGTCGGCCCGAACTGGTCGAGCGCTGCGAAGTGCTCCGGCACGCTGTAGCCCATGTGGCGCTCGAAACCATAGCCCGGATGCGCGGCGCCGAGGCAGGTCATCAGCCGATCCCGCGTCACCTTGGCGACGATCGACGCCGCGGCGATCGAGGCGACCAACCCGTCGCCGCCGATCACCGCCTCGCAGTCGCAGCCGCAGTCGATGCGGTCGCGGCCATCGACATAGACCAGGCGCGGCCTGACCGGCAGCGCGGCGACGGCTCGCGCCAGCGCCCACAGCGAGGCGCGCAAGATATTGTCGCGATCGATGCGCGACGGTGGCGCCATGGCAACCGCGACCTGCGCCCGCGCGCAGATGCGTTCATAAAGCACTTCGCGGCGCTCCGGCGTCAGCCGCTTCGAATCGTCGAGGCCGCGCGGCACTTCGTCGGGGTTGAGAATGACCGCCGCCGCGACCACCGGGCCGGCCAGCGGTCCCCTGCCCGCCTCGTCGCAGCCGGCGACCGGCCATACGCCACGCTTGAACGCGCCGCGTTCGCGGCGAAACGTCGGCCGCTCGACCACTTCGACAAGCGGCAGCCGTGCGGCTGCGGGTTCCTTGTGGCCGTTCCCGTTGCGACTCATGGGTCGCATGATGACCCGACCGCATGGGGTCCGCAACGCCGCCGATGCGAGCCGAGGATAATAGCGGGGAGAATGCGTCGCCCAGTGGTCCGATTCCAACATTCGCATCCGCTTTCGCCACGCCCTCGTGCGAATGTTGGAATTAAAGGACTACTGGCAAATGTAAGCGCTAGTGTCCCGATTCCGAAGTTCGCATCATTATGCGGCACCCTCGTTTGCGAACTTCGGAATCGAAGAACACTGGCAACTTATTGATCTAGTGTGGCTTGAGGGTCGCGAATGACAAATCCGCTCCACTAGAACAAATCGAGCTGCCGCGCCGGCGGGCGCGGCGGGCGGAAATGTTCCGTCGTGGTCTTCGCGCTCGTCTTGTTCAACCCGAGCCGCTCGCAGGCGACTTCGAAGCGGCGGCCGATCATCCAGGCGATCGGCCCCGAGCCGATCATGCGCTTGCCGAAGGTCGAGTCGTAATCCTTGCCGCCGCGGGTGTCGCGCACGAGCTTGAATACGTGGCGATAGCGGTCCGGATAGTGCTCGATGAGCCACTCGCGAAACAGGTCGCGCACTTCGAGCGGCAGACGCAGCAACACGTAGCCGGCATTGCGCACGCCGGCCGAGGCGACCGCTTCGAGAATGCGCTCGATCTCGGCATCGTTGAGCGCCGGAATGACAGGAGCGACCAGCACGGATGTCGGCACCCCCGCCAGGATCAATTGGCGCAACGTTTCGAGCCGGCGCGGCGGCGTGGGCGCCCGCGGCTCCATGGTGCGCGCGAGCGTGGCGTCGAGCGTCGTCACCGAGATGGCGACCTTGACGAGGTCGCGCCTGGCCATGCGCGCCAAGATATCGAGGTCGCGCAGAATGAGCGCCGATTTGGTCACGATCCCGACCGGGTGACCGGCGCGATCCAGGACTTCGAGAATGCCGCGCATGATCTTATGGCGGCGCTCGATCGGCTGGTAAGGGTCGGTGTTCGTTCCGATGGCAATTATTCTCGGCACATAGCCCGGAGCCGAAAGTTCGCGCTCCAGCAATTCCGGAGCGTTCGGCTTGATGAACAGCTTCGATTCGAAATCGAGCCCCGGCGACAATCCAAGATAGGCATGGGTCGGCCGCGCAAAACAATAAATGCAGCCATGCTCGCAACCGCGATAGGGGTTGATCGAACGGTCGAAGGAAATGTCGGGCGAATCGTTGCGGGCGATGATCTTGCGCGTCGAGTCGACGGTCACGCTGGTCTTGAAGGGAGGCAGATCGTCCAAGCCCTGCCAGCCATCGTCGAACGCCACCCGCGCCAGCGGCTCATAGCGCCCCGAGGCATTCGACACCGTGCCACGGCCGCGGCGGCGCTCGCGGCCGACGGCCGTTCCCAGTTCGCCCGCCGGCACGGAGGGCAAAGGTGCCGGCGGGCGTTGCAAGGCGGACATACGCGTCATGACTCTATAGATACCGCGGCTTTGAGAACAAAACAAGAACAATTTTTCGTGAGAACGGCAAGAGATTTCGTGAGAATGGCAAGAGATAGTGTCTCTCGTACGGATGATTGACAACCGCGAGCTACAGCAGAAGATCGAACGGGCCGAAAAATCGCCCTTTTAGCTTCCCGCTTAGCCCTTCGAGACTATGATGCGGCTTGGCCACTGAATTGACCTTGATAACCCCTGTCTGGAGTTCCTAAGGTTAGCTCGAAGATTAACTGGCAAATGCGCATTCCGGGCCGCAAGCGAATTGGTAGTTTGCCGTGGTTCACCATTTCCAAGCGGAGATGACCGTCAAATCCAGCATGGATGGTTGGCGCGGTTACATGAATGCCCAACCCGAAACGGGCTAGTGAACTCTTGCCTTCCACTCGCGCCGCAACCCGATTATGCGGGACCAAATTCACATATTCTTTTGTCCAGGCGAGCATGAGAATATTAGGTTTCAACAAATACCCATCGGCCGGAATTGTGATCTTCTGGGAAACACGCTCGAGCGTTTTCTCTGGATGAAAATCTTTATGGCTCGGGTCAACGGCCTGTTCCAGGCCGCCGTCACCCTCTTGCAGTTCTGAGGCATGTTCGTCGAGCGTCAGATCGACCGCCGTCGCACTAAAAGCTTTTTCGTCAGGGACCGGATCAATCACGATCAGCCCCTTTGAGATAGCTAGCTTGATTTCACGATCCGTAAGGATCACTCACACAACCCCAGGCGTTTCACTCCGCAACCACGATTTGTTTATCCACCCAAACACGCCAGAGGCCGCGAAGGGTTTCGCGTGGAAGCTCGACTAGGAAATGACCATTCTGCTGACCGACAGGAAACCCGACATCAAGAGAGCGGTCGTGAATAGCCCGTCTATCTACTATAAGCTGTTCTGGTCCTTCAAGGGTCTCAACTTGAACGACTTTTTCGCTGGGGTGCTGGCCGATTCCTTTTTCCTCAATTCTGACGCGCATGACATCCCTCCCACCTAAGGCACTGTAATCCTGTCCATACGCGGCGCACCACCTGATTCGATACCCGAATCAAGATCGTCCACAGCAGATGAACGAATGGTTAAAAACGGAACATATAAAGAACAATTTTGGCAGGATTTGGTTCCAGCCAAAAGGAAAAATGACCGCCCGCGTCCATTGGACGCTGTAAGATTAAACTGAGATTACCCAGCAAGAGGCTCTGTCGCGATCGGCGCTGTTTATCGCCGCACTCGGCCCGAGCCGGTGGAACGGGACGACCCGTGTCACGAAAACACGTTCAGGATACTTGACTAAGTCAAGTATTAGGGCGACGCTTGCGGCATGAATCTCCGCCGGCACGCGCCCCGAATCGCCGAAGATCGAGTAACTGCCGTGCGCCGCTTCAACCGCTTCTATACGCGGCAGATCGGCGTGCTGCGTAGAAACTTCCTCGGCAGCCCCTATTCGCTCGCCGAAGCGCGCGTGCTCTACGAGATCGCACGCGGCAAGGGCGCGACCACGGCAAGCGGGATCGGCCGCGCGCTCGATCTCGATGCCGGCTATCTGTCGCGCTTGCTGCGCACTTTCGAAAAGCGCGGACTGATCCGGCGCACCGCGTCGCCGCAGGACGCACGGCAAAGCCACCTGGCGCTGACCTCGCGCGGCCGTCAGGCCTATGCGCCGCTCGAACGGCGCTCGCAGCACGATATCGGCGCGATGCTCGGCAGGCTGTCGCCGGAGGATCAGTCACGGCTGATCGAAGCGATGAACACGATCCAGACGCTGCTTGGCAGTGAATTGCGCGGCGAATTGCAAGCCGCGCCAATGCCGGAACAAAGCTATGCTCTGCGCGCGCCGCGGCCCGGCGATTTCGGCTGGATCGTCAGGCGACACGCCGAACTCTACGCGCAGGACTACGGCTGGATTGAACCGTTCGAGGGTTTGTGTGCGCAGATCGTCGCCGATTTCGCCAACAACCACGATCCCGGCCGCGAACGCTGCTGGATCGCCGAGGTGGATGGCGAGAATGTCGGCTCAATCTTTCTGGTCAAGGATTCGGCGAACGTTGCCCGCATTCGCCTGTTGCTGGTGGATCCAAAAGCGCGCGGGCTTGGACTCGGAGCACGACTGGTCGACGAGTGCATCCGTTTCGCCCGCAGTGCCGACTACAAAAAGATCACGCTGTGGACGCACAGCGTACTCACCGCGGCGCGGCATATTTATCAGAAAGCAGGTTTTCGCCTCATGCGCGCCGAACGGCACGAGAGCTGGGGCCGTCCGGTGGTAAGCGAGCACTGGGATTTGGAGCTGTAGAGCTTTTTCCGTTGAAGCGGAATCAATAAGCAACCGGGAAATGCCTTCGATCGCAACGCACCTTATGCCGTCGCGCCTTTCGCCTTGGGCCTGCGCAAATGCTCGTCAAGCCGCGGCAGAATCTCGACGAAATTGCACGGCCCGTAACGGTAGTCGAGCTGGTGCACCAGAATCTCGTCCCAGGCATCCTTGCAGGCGCCCGGCGAGCCCGGCAGGCAGAAAATGTAGGTCGCATTGGCGACGCCCGCGGTGGCGCGCGACTGAATGGCCGAGGTTCCGATTTTCGGGAAACTCACCACCAGGAACAGCGCCGAAAACGCATCCATCTTCTTTTCGAACAGCGGCTCGATCGCCTCAGGCGTGACGTCGCGGCCGGTAAATCCGGTGCCGCCCGTGGTGACGATGACATCAATGACCGGATCGTCAATCCAGGTTTTGACACGGCCGCGGATCGCCTCGATGTCGTCGGTGACGATGCTGCGCTCGGCCACCAGATGCCCGGCGTTGACGATACGCTGCACCAGGAGGGCGCCGGACTTGTCGTCCTTGAGCGAACGCGTGTCGGAAACCGTCAGCACCGCGATTTTCAACGGGACGAACTGCTTACTCTCGTTGATACCAGGCATGGATACACCCTGACATACATCAAACTAACGTCGCCCAGCGTCGTTGCCAAGTGGCTGGTCAACCTTCTCCTACAACGTGCTGGCCGAAAACGTATCGCAGTTGCCGATTGCGCCGCCCTGAAACCCGTTCGAAAACCAGCGCTTGCGCTGCTCGGAAGTGCCGTGGGTGAACGAGTCCGGCACCACGTAACCCTGCGCCACCTTTTGCAGGCGGTCATCGCCGATCGCGGCGGCCGTCTGCAGCGCCTCGTCGACATCGCCGGGATCGAGGAAGTTGTGCTTTTTCTGCGCACGGTTTGCCCATACGCCGGCGAAACAATCAGCCTGCAATTCGACGCGGACCTGCAGCGCGTTCGCCTGGCCCTGCGTTGAAGCGACCCGTTGCGCCTGGGTGATGCGGTCGAGAATGCCAAGTTCGTCCTGAACGTGGTGCCCGACTTCGTGGGCGATCACGTAGGCCTCCGAAAACTGGCAAGCCTTGCTGCCGGTGCAGCCGCCAAACTTGTTTTGCAGATCGTCAAAGAACGAGGTGTCGAGATAGATGCGTTTATCGATCGGGCAATAGAACGGCCCCATGGCCGCGCGCGCCAGGCCGCAGCCGCCTGGTTCCGAACCCGAGTACAGAAGCAGCTTCGGCGGATGATAGGTGCGGCCGCTCGCAGCGAAAACTTCGGTCCAGCGATCCTCGGTATCGCCGAGTACCAGCGCGACGAAGCGGCCGGTCGCGTCGGTCGGCGTGCCGGCGGTCACCGGAGGCGCCTGACCGGATTGCTGTGTGATCGACCCGCCGCCACCGATGAGAATCTGCGCGCCGTTGAGCAGCACGCTCGGATCAATACCGAAATACCAACTGATCAATCCGATGATGATAATCGTCCCGACGCCCAAGCTGCCGCGACCACCCGGAAAGCCGCCGCGCGACGCACTCTCTTCCCTGTCGTCTTCAACATTATCGCTGGGCCGGAAATCGTCCGTGCGCATGAGATTTCTCCCGTCGCCATTCGCCGCTCACGCGCCCATGCATCGATTGAATTGTAGCCCCGCAATCGTCCCGCGTCGAACTGAATTAACCAAATGTTTCCGGGCATTTATTGCCTAGCGACGGCGCCGGCGTCTTAAGTCGATTTTTACTTTGGGCGGGCATCATCGGCTTTGTCGGTTGCAGGTCCCGCGTCGCCGGCCCGCGTCGCCTGAGTCAGAGTTCTGAGTCATGGTTGTGTCGCGTCGCGGGGCGTCCGCAAGGGCGCCCCGCGTGAGTTCTCAGTGCACCTCCCCATCGCGCGTTGCGGTCGGCGATTGCATTGCCGAAATGGCAAGGATGCCGGCGGCGTGCGTCGATGTCGTGTTCGCCGACCCGCCGTATAACCTGCAGCTCCAGGGCGATCTCAAACGGCCCGACGATTCACGCGTCGATGCCGTGGACGACGACTGGGACAAGTTCGCCAGTTTCGCAGTCTATGACGATTTCACCCGCGCCTGGCTCACCGCCTGCCGCCGCGTCATGAAGCCGCACGCAACGCTGTGGGTGATCGGTTCCTATCACAACATCTTTCGCGTCGGCGTCATCCTTCAGGATCTCGGCTTCTGGATTCTCAACGATATCGTCTGGCGCAAATCCAACCCGATGCCGAACTTCCGCGGCCGCCGCTTCACCAACGCGCACGAGACCTTGATCTGGGCGGCTCGCGACGCGACCCGGCGCGATTACACCTTCAATTACGAGGCGCTCAAGGCCGGCAACGACGATATCCAGATGCGCTCCGATTGGTTCATTCCGCTGTGCACCGGCGAGGAACGGCTCAAAGGCCGCGACGGCAAGAAGCTGCACCCGACGCAAAAGCCCGAAGCTCTCCTCGCGCGCATCATCCTTGCCGCCTCGCGGCCCGGCGACATGGTGCTCGATCCGTTCTGCGGCAGCGGCACGACCGGAGCGGTGGCGCGGAAGCTGCGCCGGAATTTCATCGGCATCGAACGTCACGCCGAATACGCCGCCGCGGCAGAGACGCGAATCGAGGAAGCCGAGCCGCTGGCAGAGCCGGCGCTCGCCGCGTTCATGACCGCGCGCGAGGCGCCGCGGGTGCCGTTTGCGGCGCTGATTGAACGCGGCCTGGTCGCTCCCGGCGTCAAGCTGGTCGACGCCAAGCGCCGGCATCGGGCGCTGGTGCGCGCCGACGGCGCGCTCGCGCTCGGCGAAGCGGTCGGCTCGATCCACCGCATCGGCGCGCTGGCGCAAGGCCTCGAAGCCTGCAACGGCTGGACTTTCTGGCACGTCGAGACGCCGGGCGGCCTGACCGTGATCGACACGCTGCGCGCACAGGTGCGCGCGGAGATGAAACCGGCGACCGTCAGCGTGTAATTCGCGCGGCCATTCAAGTGCCGGATCCGATACAATCGGCGCAATGCACGTCGGCGGATGATGACGGCGCGTGAGGCCAGCCATGCGGGCACTGATAGTCGTGATCGGAATCGTCTTCGCTACGGGAACGCTTGCTGCGCGTGCATGGGCGCAGAACTATCCGTGGTGCGCGTACTACAGCACCGGCGACGGCAGCGCCACGAATTGCGGGTTCGTCACCCGTGAGCAGTGCATGGCCACCGTAAGGGGCATCGGCGGCGCTTGTGAGCCCAACAATCGATATGTGCCGCAGTCCGGCGGTGCGGCACCGACCGGCAACGCTGACCATCGATAGAATATCGCGAACCTTTGCCAATTTCCTTGGGCGGCACGGCTAGGCGGTCAGCACGGCGTTCGCGGCGCGCAGATCGACAATCTCTCGCGGCCGCGCCTTCAGCTTCGCCAGCATGTCGTCCGGAGAACGTTTGGCCCGCGCTGGTTTGCGTCGCCGGTGCGGTCCCGGACCCCGCCTGCGCGCCATCATTTGCTCCTCTGCATGCGCCGCTATGTACCGGGAATGACTTCAGCCAAAAGCTCAAGCGTCCGTTTTGCGAAAGCGTCCATGTTCGAGAGCCGCTCGGCGCTGCCGGTCCGCAACGTCAGCGCCCGCTCGGTGGGACCGATAACTGCGATGCAGGTATGGCCCGCCGGATCGCCATAACGATTGCCGGTCGGCCCGGTGGCGCCGGTTTCGCCGACGCCCCAGACCGCGCCATGCCGTTCGCGCACGCGCCGCGCCAAGAGCAACGCATAAGCCTCGGTTGCCGGCCGCAAATTCTGCATGTCGGCATCGCCGATGCCGAGCAGCGCCGCGCGCGCAAATTTGGTGTAGACCACGGCGGCGCCGAGAAAATACGCCGAGGCACCCGGTACGCTCAGCAACGCCGCAGCGACAAGCCCGCCGGTCGAGGATTCGGCGACCGCGATCGTTTCGCGGCGCTCTTTCAGGCGCCGCGCGATTGTTTCCGCCAACGGCATGAGCGTATCTATAAGTCACCTCTCCCGATCTGGCAGAGCACGCGAAAAGTACCGATCTCGGCACCTGGAAATTGCTTTGCCAATTGCGCGGCAGCGTTCAGCGCATGCTCCTCGTACAGCGTGTCGATCATCAGCGCGCCGGCAATCTTCTTGTCGCCACCGCGCAATTGTTCCTCCTTCGACACCGGCATGCCGGCGGCATCGACCGCGATCCAGATTTCGCCGCCGGCGACAGCGGCGTCGGCGGTGATTTTCTCCAGCGCGCCCAGCAGCGCCGTCTCGTCCTGGTGCCGATTGAACCGGGCGACAACCGCGACGGCGCCGCGGAAGCTGCCGCGCCGGGCGACACGCCAGCACACCGTGCGGTTGGCGTTGATGAATACCTCCGACATGATTGTGCGCGTCAGCGGCGTCGGATTGTCCAGTCGTTCGAGATAGGCTTTGGACGCGAGCACCTCTGGCGTTTCGACGAGATAAAAGTTGAAATAGCCGGGCGAACCCGAAATCGCCTTGTGACGGCGGCCGAACTGAAAACCCGGAACGGCCAGACGCTCCAGGAGATGCTCGCCCTGAAACCACGCCTCGACCTCCGCCTCGCGCCCCGTCCTGCAATCGTGGAAGATCGCAAGTATTCCGGGGTTCGCTGTCATCGCGCCGCCACCACCATGATTTCGACCATGTAGTCGGGCGAGGCAAGCTTGGCCTCGACAGTCGCCCGCGCCGGGGCGTTGCCGGGCGACACCCAGGCGTCCCACACCGCGTTCATCTCGGCGAACTTCGCCATGTCGGCGACCCAGATATTGGCGGACAGAAGCCTGCTTTTGTCGGTGCCGGCCTTGGCGAGAAAGCCATCGATCTGCGCCAGAATGCTCCTGGTCTGCTCGGCCATGCTCTTGCCTTTGGGTGCTTCGGCAACGATGCCGGCAAGATAAACCGTATCGCCGTGGACGACGGCCTTGCTCAACCGGACTGCGGTGTCGTGACGTACGATTTTCATCGTGGATCCTTTCCTGGTTTGAATGTCTTGCCGCTTTTCAATCGGCCGCCGCTGGCATGACTTATCACCTTGCGCATAAGGCTCGGCAACGCCTCGCCGGCGACGTGATCGAGTCCGACCCAGCGCATTCCGAGGGGCGCCAGCGTGCGCGCCGGCAGGTCGGCCGCATAGACCGACAGTTCGAGCGGGAAATGCGTGAACACATGCCGCACGAGTCCCGGGATGCGGCGCCAGCCAATCTCTCCAGAATTTCGCCGCCGTTTCGCCCTCGACCTCTCCGCGCCGAGGAGGGGTGAGGCGAACCGCGGCGCACATGCGAGAGCATTTGCTTCATCAAATTCTTCCTCCCACGTGGTCGTTGGCACTTCGGTCATGCCGCCAAGCAGGCCCTTGGCCGGTCGCGTGCGCACCAGCAAAAATCCGTCCGCACGCAGCGCGACGAACGCGGCGCCGCGGCGAAGCGCGCCTTCGCGTTTCGGCGTCCGCCGCGGAAACGTTTCGGCATCGGCGCGCGCCCGCGCCGCGCAATCTTGACTCCATGGACACAGCGCGCAGGCCGGCGTCTTCGGCGTGCACAGTGTGGCGCCAAGATCCATCATGGCCTGGGCAAAATCACCGGCGCGGCGCGGCGGTGTCAGCCCGCGTGCGAGCCCGAAAATCTCCGGCTTGGCCGCCGGCAGCGCCGTTTCAATCGCATAAAGCCGGGCGACGACGCGCTCGATGTTGCCGTCGACCGGCGTGGCCGGCAGGTCGAACGCGATCGCCGCGATTGCCGCTGCCGTGTAGGTGCCGATACCGGGAAGCGTCCGCAGCGCTTCCTCGGTTCGCGGAAATTCTCCGCCGTGGCGGTCAACCACGGCGCGGGCGCAAGCGTGCAGGTTGCGGGCGCGGGCATAATAGCCGAGCCCGGCCCAGGCCTTGAGCACCGCGTCGAGCGGCGCCGCTGCCAGCGCCTGCACGTTCGGCCACCGCACCACGAAATCCCCATAATAGGGGGCGACCGCCTTGACCGTGGTCTGCTGCAGCATGACCTCCGAAAGCCATACCCGGTAAGGATCGCTGCGCTCGCCCGGCGCCGCGCGCCAGGGCAATACGCGCCGGTGGCGGTCGTACCAGGCGAGCAGATCGGCGGGTTGCGGGAATAATCGAGCTGCGCGCCGTTTGCCGCGCTGTCGCCGCGCCTGCATCGCTGCTACGTTCATGGCCGACCCCACGCGCACAAGGGATGGCAGAGCCACGCGCCATGAACAAGCCCGCCCGCTCATTTGCCAGGCCGCTCCGCGACGTCGCCGGAAAGATCGTGGGCGAGGCCTTTACCCGCCAGGGCTTCGCGTCGGCCGAACTGGTGACGCGCTGGAGCGAAATCGTCGGCGTGGACATTGCCGCTTACAGCGAGCCGATCAAGCTCCAATGGCAACGGCCGGTTCGTGCCGCACCGTCGTCCGACCGGGGCGGGCTGCAGGAACCAGGGATGTTGGTGCTGCGGGTCGAAGGCCCGGCCGCCATCGAGATTCAGCACCTCGCCAACGTCATTTGCGAGCGCGTCAACCGCTTCCTCGGCTGGCGCGCGGTCGCGCGCATCGCCGTCCGCCAGGCGCCGTTGCGGCGGCGCGAGCGCAAACCCGCGAGTTCGAGCGATGCTTCCGCGATCGACCGGATCGCGGCGACATTGCCGGATATTGCCGACGGGGAACTGAAACAGGCGCTGGCGCGGCTCGGAGCCGCGATCAAGGCACGCTGAGGCCGCGACTGGCGCGCCAATCTGACGCTGGCGCTTCGGGGGCTTGGCGGGTGGGCACGCTAATGCCACATTGATGCCGCAGGAAATCCTATCGCCAACCAGGAGCTGCCCCTTGTCGCTTGATCGTCGCGAATTTTTCACCGTCGGCGGGACATCTGTGCTTACGGCAGCGGCATTTTCGGCTGTCGCATTGCCCCGCTTTGTCCAGGAAGCCAACGCGGCTCCGAATGCTACGACGCAGGCCCCCGCGCCCGCGACCCCCGCCACCGGCTCCGATCTCAAGGCCGATTTGGCGAAGGCGGGTCCCGACGGCGATATCGTGCTCGGTTCGGACAAGGCGCCGGTGACAATCATCGAATACGCATCGATGACCTGCCCGCATTGCGCCCATTTCTCGGAAACGACGTTTCCGCAGCTGAAGAAGCAATATATCGACACCGGCAAGGTGCGATTCATCTTCCGCGAATTTCCGTTCGACAAGCTTGCGGCCGCCGCCTTCATGCTCGCTCGCTGCGCCGAAAAGAACGGCGGCGGCAGCGACAAATACATGGCCGTGGTGGAGACGTTGTTCGCCAAGCAGGACGACTGGGTGAACGACCACCCGCTGGCGCCGCTCGAGACCATCGCCAAGCAGTTCGGCTTTACCGACGAATCGTTCAAAGCCTGCCTGACGAATCAGAAGGTACTCGATGGCATCCAAACGGTCCGCGACCGCGCCGTCGAAAAGCTCGGCGTCAATTCCACGCCGACCTTCTTCATCAACGGCAAGAAGATCGTCGGCGATGTGCCGCTGGAGACCCTGGCCAAGGAGATCAACCCCTATCTCAAGACGGGATAAGGGTTTTTTCCGCCGCGGCGGCCGCTTGGCAGAGCCGCTTGCAGCCACCTTCGCTCCGCCCGAGGCGGGGTCGCGGCGCCGAAGTATCTGGATAAGAGCGAAGACCTGTTGCGCTCGGAGTCCCGACGATTCATTCTCTGCAGCGATGCGGCACCCTCCGACGCGCTCACGGGCACATGGGCGTGAGGGCTTAACGATTCGCTTGGTCGCCGCAGCAAGCGGAACGGGCATAAAACCAGAATGAAGCTCACGCGGCTGCGCCTGATCGGCTTCAAATCCTTCGTTGAACCGACCGATTTCGTCATCGAACCCGGACTGACCGGCGTCGTCGGCCCCAATGGCTGCGGCAAGTCGAATCTGGTCGAGGCGGTACGCTGGGTCATGGGCGAAGCCTCCTACAAGGCCATGCGCGCGGCCGAAATGGACGACGTGATTTTCTCCGGCAATGCCGGCCGCCCGGCGCGCAACCACGCCGAGGTGGCGGTGCACGTTGACAACAGCGAGCGCACCGCGCCGGCCGCCTTCAACGATACCGAAACGCTCGAGGTGTCCCGCCGCATCGTTCGCGAGCAAGGTTCGACGTTTCGCGTCAACGGACGCGAAGTGCGGGCGCGCGACGTCGCGGTGCTGTTCGCCGACGCCTCGACCGGATCGCGCTCTCCCGCGCTGGTGCATCAGGGGCGCATCGGCGAGATCATTCAGGCGCGGCCGGATCAACGCCGGCGCGTGCTTGAAGAAGCGGCCGGCATTTCCGGCTTGCATGCCCGGCGACACGAAGCCGAACTGCGGCTCAAAGCGGCCGAGCACAATCTGGCGCGCGTCGACGACGTCATCGGCCAGTTGGCGGCGCAGGTTGCGGCGCTGAAGACGCAGGCGCGACAGGCCGTGCGCTATCGCAATATCTCCGGACAGGTGCGGCGCACCGAGGCGCTGTTGTTTCACTTGCGCTGGAGTGCGGCCGGCGTCGAACTTGCCGAGGCGGAACACGCGCAGGGCGAGGCGGTCCGCGTCGTTGCGGCGCGCACGAGCGAGCAGACACAAGCCTCCACCCACCAGGCGGATGTCGCCGCCCGGCTGCCGGCGCTGCGGGAAGATGAGGCCAAGGCGGCTGCAGCGCTGCAGCGGCTCATCGTCGCTCGTGACAGCCTTGAGCGCGAAGAGGCGCGGGCCAGAGAGCGCATCGCGGAACTCGATCGCCGGCTCGAGCAATTTGCGGCGGATCTCGAGCGCGAACGCAAGCTCGCAGCCGACGCCGAAGGGGCGCTCGAAAGGCTCGGCCGTGAGGACGAGACCCTCAAAGCCGACGCCCAGGCCAATGCCGTGCGTCTGTCCGGCGTCAATACGCGAGTCGAGAAAGCCGACGCGGCGCTCGCCGTGTCGGAAAAGACGTTTGCCGAGCTGACCGGCGCGCTCGCCGACCTCACCGCACGGCGCAATCAACTGCGGGCGGCTGTCGGCGAACAGGGCGAGCGCGCGGAAAGACTCCTGGCGGAACACGTCAACATCGAGGCTGGGCTCGCCGCGAGCGGCAGCGGAGAGCCCGATCTTGCAGGCTTGGCCCAGGCGCTCACCGCTGCACAGGCGGCGCTGGCAGAGGCGGAGGCTGTCGCCCGCGCCGCCGAAATCGCCCATGGCAGCGCACGCGAAAGGCTCGACGGGGCGCGAGTTCCGCTGGTGACCGCAGAGCGCGCCGTACAGCGGCTCGAGACCGAGGCAAAGACCATCGGCAAGCTGCTTGCCGTCGAGAACAAAAATCTGTGGCCGCCGGTGATGGACGCCGTTGCGGTGGCCAAGGATTATGAAAA
Organism: Xanthobacteraceae bacterium; assembly: GCA_030041005.1. Lineage (GTDB taxonomy): Bacteria > Pseudomonadota > Alphaproteobacteria > Rhizobiales > Xanthobacteraceae > BOG-931. The sequence continues at coordinate 91,392 of JASHOR010000076.1, read as the reverse complement.
GGCGCTGGGGGCGGCGCTGGGCGACGATCTCGATGCGCCGGTCGGCGAGTCGGCCCCCATGCGTTGGGCCGGCGGGGCGAGCGATCCGGACGACCCGGCACTGCCGCAAGGCGCGGTCGCCCTCTCGCAGTTCGTTCAGGGTCCGCCCGAACTGGCGCGGCGGCTGGCGCAGATCGGCGTGGTCGAACGCGCCGACGGTCCACAGCTTGCCAGGTTGCTGAAAGCCGGACAGCGGCTGGTGTCGCGCGAGGGCGATCTGTGGCGCTGGGACGGCTTCACCGTTGCCGCGCACGCACCCACCGGCGCGGCGCGCCGCCTTGCGGAACGCGGCCGCCTGCAGGCTATCCAAAGCGAAATCGTTGCCGCGCAGGGCGAGGTCGAAGTCGCGCGCCGCGCCGTGGTCGACGCGGAGGCGGCGCTTGCCGCCGCAGCAGCCGCAGATTCCAAAGCGCGCGACGACTGGCGCGAGGCGCAACGGCTGACCGATGCCGCACGCGAGGAGCATGCTGCCGCCGAACGCGAGATCAGCCGCAACGCCGCGCGGGTCTCCGCGCTCAAGGAGGCGCACGCCCGGATCGGCACCAGCCACGCCGAAGCCGTGCGCGCCCGCGATGAAGCGGCGCAGGCGCTGGCCGCGCTGCCGCCCTCCGCCGACCTCGAAGCCAAGCTCGTTGCCATCAACGAGGCGATTGCGGCCGACCGCGGCGCCTGCGCCGACGTGCGGGTCGAGGCACAGGCGATTGCCCGCGAGGCCGAACTCGCCGATCGCCGCCTGCAGGCCATTGCCGCCGAACAAGCGCAATGGCGCGAGCGGCGGGACAGCGCCGCCGCGCAGATCGCAACGATTGTCGAGCGCAGCGCCGAAGCCCAGCGCGAGCGCGGCGAACTGGAAAACGCGCCGCGCAAATTTGCCGAGATGCGGCAAGGCCTGATTGGCGAGGTCGACAACGCAACGCTGGAGCGCCGTAGCGCGGCCGACACGCTGGCCGCCGCCGAGACCCAACTGGCCGAGGCCGACAAGACCGCGCGCGCCGCGCTCGAAGCCGTCGGCGAGGCGCGCGCCGAAGCCGCGCGCAGCGAGGAGCGGCGTGACGCCGCCAAGCGCCGGCTGGCCGACATCGAGCACGAAATACGCGAGGCATTCGATATCGAACCCTCTGCCGCGGCCGAACTCGCCGAGACCAAGCCCGGTGCCGAACTGCCCGGCATCGTCGAGGTCGAGGACAAGCTCGATCGCATCCGCCGCGAGCGCGAGCGGCTCGGCGCCGTCAATTTGCGCGCCGAAGAGGAATTGAACGAAGTCGATGCGCAGCACGCAAAGCTCATTGCCGAGCGCGACGACCTCGTGGAGGCGATCAGGCGACTGCGCCAAGGCATTCACAGTCTCAACCACGAGGCGCGCGAGCGCCTGCTCAGCTCGTTCGCCACCGTCAACGAGAACTTCAAAAAGCTGTTCACCGAACTGTTCGGCGGCGGCACAGCCGAATTGCAGTTGATCGAGCACGAGGACCCGCTCGAGGCCGGTCTGGAAATCTTGGCCAAACCGCCGGGCAAAAAGCCGGCAACGCTGTCGCTGCTTTCCGGCGGCGAGCAGGCGCTTACCGCGCTGGCGCTGATCTTCGCCGTGTTCCTGACAAATCCGGCGCCAATTTGCGTGCTCGACGAGGTCGACGCGCCGCTTGACGACTACAACGTCGAACGCTTCTGCGATCTGCTGCAGGAAATGACCGGATCGACCGAGACCCGCTTCATCATCATCACCCACAATCCGATCACCATGGCGCGCATGCACCGGCTCTACGGCGTCACCATGGCCGAGCGCGGAGTCTCGCAGCTCGTCTCGGTCGATCTGGAGGGGGCGGTGAAGCTCAGGGAGGCGAGTTAGTAGCCCTGCCGCACCAGAGAACGCGGCACACCTTGCTTCATCAGCGCCGATTTTCCGGCGGCATCCGGCGTGCAGCTTCAAACTGTCGACGCAGTGGAATTAACCGGCCTCGTCAAAAGAAGCCCCGGCGAGTGATCCCGCCGGGGGTCTCGAAGTCGTAATCTCACTTTTTGGCTTCTTCGACTGGGCGGATGGGGTGTCGGGGGGATGGGGGTTCCGCCCAGTGGGCCTATTCGTGTCTCAGCGTGCGGATGCCGTCTTGCGGATGACGTGCCGCCGCGGATTGAAATGGGTCAGCGCCGCTCGGCAGGCGACCGAGATGCGGCTGCGGTTCGAGATCAGGCAGGTCGCGACCCGCTCTCGGTCCGGGATGAATTGACTGCAAACCGTCATGGCGTCGTTCATGCACGCTTGCCGATCCTGCTGGGCGTCCGCTCGCGCGGCCGCCGGTGAGAGCGCCAGACCAAACAATGCCAGCGCGAATGCAACCTGTATCTTCATTAGCTTCTCCGTCTCTCAGATGCCGGCATCTCGCCGCGGTCCGGTTCCATCTCTGCGCTCACGACAGGCACCGCAGGAAAATATGAGCTTGCGCGGGATCGGCGACCGGGCTGAAGGCCGACTCGCAGCCAAGCGGCATACGCTTCATGCGCGCCGATCCGGTCGGCGAAAAGCTGCGCGAATGCTGTTGCGGCGGCGAGGCTATCGGCAGGCGATCGCCTTTGTTGGTCCGGTTGACCACGACCGTCGCTGCATTCGCAGCGGTCGCGCCGTCTGCCGCGCTCCGATCGATGAACGTAACGATGCAGCAGGCGACTGCGAGAATGAGCAGCACGGCGGCGCCGAACTCTTTCAGGTCGAAACGGAATGATTGCAGCATGGCTTTCTCCATCCCGGTGCGACGGTCAGCGCGCTAATGCACCTGACCCGGCAAGCGACGTTCGTTCGATCGAGATGACGCGGACAACGCGCGCTCGTCCGTCAGGCTGGCGGTCGTCGCGCAGGCAGGCGGGCTCGTAATAGGGCCAGCTTTCCCTGCATACGATCTTGCGCTCGTGACCGGCGGCTCGCGGAGCCACTGCAGTGGGCGCTCGTTCTGTGAAAGCCGGTTGGGACGCGTGCGCGGCCACCTGCGGCGCGAACCCCGGAATCAACACCACAATCAACGCAGCGGAGGCTGCGGCAGCCATGATCGCCGATGCCCTTCCGATCATCTTAAGTCTCCGCGCGGCCGGTCCTTCGATGCGCCGGTGGCCGTAAGCGGCGCTGCTGGTTGGTGGAACGGTTGCTGCCGACATTGGGACCACGGCGATGCAGGAGACCGGTCCACGCTGCCGATGCGGCCGACCGACGGCCCACCGGCCAAGTTCTCAAGAGTCGTGGCGCTCCGCCGTCCACGTGCCCGAGCAGGAGCCGCCTTTCCAGATTCCGCCGCCCATGTCGCCGGCCAGCCGGCCGGTGCCGGTCGCACTGGCGCTACCGCGGCTGACCGTCACCTTGATGCGGCCGGTCGGGCTGACGTTGCCGGCAATGGTGAAACCGGAGCCGCTGCCATTGCCGAGGGTGCCGTGGGTGATGCGGATCGCGTAGCGATAGCCGCGGTCGCAATCGCCGTTTTCGGTCACGATCGAGACGCTCCAAAGCCCGTCGTAACGCGGCACCGCCTCGCCCGTCCTGACGCCGAAGCCGACATACATGGCGCCGGCAAGGGCCGCCGCCGCCAGCGCGCGCAATGCGCTGCGCCCAACACAGCTACAATTTCCGCCAATGATCATTGCTGCCATCCCCTGTTTGATCTTTCGACCAACGAACGGGCTGGACCGCGGCGCTGAAAGAGAACTGCGCTCTTGGAATCGTCTAGCCCGACCTACCCTGTGGTCGGCAACCTAAAATCCATCGGGGAACCGGCACCATTCTACGTTGGGACGCCTTCGCTATCGCAAATGAGGAGAAGCCCTATACGTGCGTATAGCGGATAGTCCGCGATACCATGATTGGATCGCGGACCAGGATCGGCGATACGCCCGCTTACGCTTGAAAATGCAGGGTGCTGCTCGGTCTCGGCCACCGATCACGCGGCGGCGAGAGCCTTATCCAGGCACTCGATCAGGCTGGCGTCGGCAAACGGCTTGCGCAAGAAGCCGATCGCGCCGGCATTCATGACCCGCGCACGGATTCCGTCCTCGTAATATGCGGTCATGAAGATGATCGGGATCCGATAGCCGTCGGCAAGCAGGCGGTCCCGCAGATCGGTCCCGCTCATGCCGGGCATGTGCAGATCCGTGATCACACAGGACGAATTCCGGATCTGGTCGGATTCAAGGTATTCCTCCGCAGAAGCAAATACCCGGGTAGCATATCCCAAAGAACGAACGAGGCTTTGCGTCGCTTCGCGTACCGAGGGGTCGTCGTCGATGATGGATATCACGCGGGATTTCGCCAATTCAAAAAATCCTTATGGCATCGGCCTGTAACGCACAGGGGCATTGCCTGCCACTGTACATGGGCAAGATTTCTGTATCGATTGGGGGTACGGAATTATACATGTGTATAGCTTGTCTAGGTCAGGACATTGTGCGGCGGACGCCGAGCGCATCGGCCATGCGTACCAGTTCGGCGAGCGATTTTGCCCCCATCTTTCGCATCGCGTTGCCGCGGTGAACCTTCACCGTGATTTCGCTCACGCCGAGCTTGCCGGCGATCTGCTTGTTCATCAGGCCGGCCGTCACCAGCCGCATGACTTCCTGTTCGCGCGCGGTGAGGGTGTCGTAAGTGGCTTTGAGCTTGGCGGCATCGCTGGCGTTCTTGCGGCGGCTGCGATCGCGATCGAGGCCCGCCTGTACCGCATCCAGCATGTCCTGGTCGCGAAACGGCTTCGGCAGAAACTCGACGGCGCCCGCCTTCATCGCCCGCACGGTCATCGGGATGTCGCCGTGGCCGGTCATGAAAACGATCGGTATGTCGATATTGGCCTTGGCCAGTTCGGACTGAAAATCGAGTCCGCTCAAGCCGGGCAATCGGACGTCGAGCACCAGGCAAGTCGGCGCCTCCGGCAGGTTCATTTGCAGAAACTCGGAAGTCGACGCGAACGCCTTCGCCTGCAACCCGACCGACCGGAACAGGCTCGACAGCGCCTCGCGCAAGGCGGAGTCGTCGTCGATCACGAATACGATCGGCTGCGGTTCGGGTTGGCCGTTCATCCGGTCGCATCCGTCGCAGCGTTACGTCCGGCAGGCAGGACGACCCGGAAAATGGAGCCCCGCGGCTGGGCCGGCGAGGCCGAAAGCTGGCCGGCATGCCGCTCAACGATCATCCGACAAAGCGCCAGTCCCAATCCCATCCCGCGTGCCTTGGTGGTGACGAATGGCTCGAATATCCCCTTGATCTGGCTCGGATCGATCCCGGGACCGGAGTCCTCTATCGTCACGCTCACTTTGTCCGCTGCGCTCCGCTCGGTCCTGACTTTCAGCGTCCGCCGGCCGTCGGTCATAAGATCCATCGCTTCGATCGCGTTGCGGACCAGATTGATGAGGACCTCCTGCAATTGACCGCGATGGCCGATGATCGGGGGCAAATCCGGCGCGGACGCAAGTTCAACAATAATTCCGCGATCCTCGATCTCTCCACGCAGGCCGTCGAGCACACCGCGAGCCAACCCGTTCAGATCGACCGCCTGCCGGCCTTGATCGGCCTTTCCGAACAGCGCTCGAATATTATCGAAGACCTGACTGGCCCGATGACTGTCGTTGACCGTGCGATTGAGGCCAGCCCGCACCTCCTCGATATTGGGCGGATCATGCGCCAGAAATCGCAGCGCTGCGCTGCAATTGGCCGCGATGCTTGCGAGCGGTTGTCTGACCTCATGCGATATCGCAGCCGCCATCGCTTCGAGGTTCATGAGCCTGTTGCTTCGCTCACGCTGCAACGCCCCGACCGACCGTCTGAGTTCGTCGGTGCGCTGGCGCAGCTCGGTCAACAACCGGGTGTTTTCGACGGCGATGACGGCTTGAGCGGCGAAATCCTGAACGATCTCCATCTGCTTATCGGTAAAGGGCCGCACTTCCAGGCGGCCCACCGTGAATGAACCGACGAGTTTTCCTTCCGTCCACATCGGCACCGCCAGCGCTGTGCGCACGCCGGCGAGTTCGACAGCGGCCACCGTCGGCGGGTTGCCTCCAAGATAGGTCTTGTCGGCCGCCAAATCGGCGATGTGTATAGGCGCCCGGGTCGCCAGCATCCGGCCGCTGGCCGAATGCTGATCCGGGCGATACGGGGACCGCTTGCGCAGCTCCACATAGGCGGGCGGCATGTTATGGGTGGCGATGAGCTGCAGCGCCTCGCCATCCCAGCGATTGATCACGCCGGTATGGGCATCGCAGAGCCGAACGGCACTCGCCAATATGCTGGCAAATACCGGCTGGAGATCGCCGGACGAACCGCCGATAAGCCGGAGCACCGCCGAGGTCGCGCGCTGCTGCTCGGTGATGTCATCAAGCTCGCGGGCGAGCCGCTGATCGCGTCTTTCTCGGCGGCCAACAGATGCGGTACGGCGGCGCACCGCCGTCCGCAGGTGGCGGCGTTTGCGCGCCGCCGTCGGCAGAGGGCGGCGTTTTCTTGCCGCTGTTCCGCGTCGACCCGCCTTGACCGATTTACCGTCCGAGTTGGAGCGTCGCTTCATCGAAGCCTGCCAACGGGCGGAAAATTGCCCCATCAACTAAATATTAGCATGGCCGAAACGCGGGGTGTATGTGCCAACCGGCTATCGGCCCAGGGACAGCGTCGGCAGGCTGCGTCGGCGGGCAACGCCGGCCGCCGCTCGCTCCTGATCGGCGCCGTGGACAATTCGGTTGTTGCGGGAGAATGCCCGACCGCTAAGCGTGGGTCGGCCAGTGGCGGTCGTGGAACCAAGCGCGGTATTCGGTCATTTTCGCGCGCTGCGCCGCCGGAGCATGCCGCTTGCAGGTCGATGCCTCCTCGCTGCCCGGCAGGGCCCCCCAGCGCAACTCGACACAATCATTGGGATTGTAGGCCATTTCCAGCGCCGCTTCGCGGTCGACCACGTCCTTGAGCGAAAGCGTCCACGAGGAGCCGTCGCTGCGCGTATAGGTAAACTTGTGTGCCGCCAGCTCGGTTGCGAGCGCGCTTTGCAGCTTCGCCTTCACCTCGGCAACGCTCTTGCCCGGCGGCATCGCATAGCGGTCGGCGCGCCGCGCGACATGGTCGGGATAGCCGCGCACCACGTCGATGGCGATCAGCAGGCGGAAATCGCGCGCCGGCGTGGAATAATCCTCCCACGCGCCGGTGGTCTCGAAGATCGACGGCCCGGACGGCATTTCCACGTCGCCGCGCGTCTTGTCCTCATATTGTCTGCCGTTCTCGACCGCCGTGACGCGCGTCTCGACTTGCTCGTCGAGGTTGGCGATCGCGTTCTCCATGGCCTGCAAAGGATCGACCGGCTCGGGCGACATCACATCGTCCATCTGATCGTAGAACTGCTGTTCAGTGAGCCCGGCCTCCTCGAGCGAAAAATCGCCGTACTGAGGATCCTTGGCGATCTCGGCATTGGTCAAGCGCCGCAACGCGCCGTTTTTGCCGCGCACGATCGGCCGGAAGCGCTTGAAACCGGGGGTGCCAAGCGCGGGATCGTGGACGAACAGGAAATTGCCGCGCCAGAAACGCTTGCGCGTCACCGTCCCATCAGGCTCCGCGTCGACGGCGAGGAAGACGCCCGGCGCGCCGTTCGCTTCCGGCACCAACTTCACGAGCATCAGGACGTGCCCATACGGATCGGCATATACCGTTCCTGGCCGCAGCGTCGCTCGCGTCAGCGGGATCGTATAGAAATCGGTTCGGTCGTCGGTCGCCGAGACACGCACGGCCCCGGTTTGCACGACATCGGCAACCGGAGGCAGGTAATGGCGGAACGCCGCCGCCAGCCCCAGGCGCTTCGGCGCGGGAGGTATTGCCGGAGCGGGCGGAGCCGGCGGCGGCGCAGGCGGAGCGAACATCTGCCGGAACAGCGAGGGCGTGGGCGGCGGCGCCGGGCTTGGCGCGACGGACATGGCGACCTGCTCGGGCGGCGGCGGCGGACGCGTCACCTCCGGATGCTCGATATCGAACCACTGATAGCACTTCGGCGGCGCACCATCGATGCCGCGCGAGCAATTCGAATAGCCGAACGGCAGCCCCATCTTGAACGCGAAATAGGCGCGCAAGAAATAAACGAAGTCGGCGCAGTCGGGGCGCAGCCCCCTGATGATCTTGTCCTCATTGAGGCCCAGATAGTCGAAGAGAAGATTGCGCGACTGGTCGTGCAGCACTTGATCCCACGTCTTCCACGACAGTTCCTGATCGAGCGGGCCGTCGAACAGCTTGGCGATCCACGCCGAATACAGATTTTCGGTCTGGCGATTCCACGAGTTGCGGATGGGCCAGAGGCTCGCCGCGGTCGCATGCGGCCCCGCCGGCTTGCGCGCGCTCACAGTGATTTCGCGCGTGATCGTCCCGCAGCCGGCCGGCGCGTCGGCAAGCACGAGTGTGGCATGCCACTTTCCTGCGACCGGCACCGCCACATCGGCATACCAATAATAGGGCGGACCGCCGCCATTGCGGTGCTCCGATTTGGCCGCGACGCTGCCATCGGGCGCGACCAGCGAGAGCATGGCCTGGACCGGCTTCTCTGCCGCCACCAGCACGCGCAGCGGCGCACCCCTCCACGGCGCAAGCGGCGCAGGCAGGACAGCGATGTCGGCGGCATTTTCGCATGCGCCGGCAGCGCCTTCGGCCTGCGCCGGCATGACCGAAAGCAGGGCCCCGAAGACCGCTCCGGCGACCAGCATCGCGGTCGCGGCGCCAGCATTCCGGCGGGCTCGAAGCACGTGATCCCCCTTCACGCCACACAGGCGGCGGACGGACACTATCGCCCCGGCTTTGGCTGAATCATGGCAAAAGCCGGCCGTCGCGGCCCGACAGCGATCGCTCCCGCCGCGTTGGCATTCGCGGCCGATGCGGCTCAATCGCTTCCGAGCTTGAACAGCCGCCGCGCGTTGGTGCGCCCGATCTTGATGCGATCGTTCTCGCCGATCGGGCAGGCGTCGAACCAGTTGGCGCCGTGGTCGATGTTCTCGAACGGCCAGTCGACCGAAAACATGATGCGGTCGGTGCCGATTTCGAGCATGGCGTTGATCAACGCCTGGGTGCGGAAATTGCCCGACGTGGTGAGATAAAAATTGGCGGAGAAATACTCGCCGATGCGTTTCTTCGCCGGCCATTTGTTGCGGTTTGGAATCCACGCATTGGCGTTATCGATGCGCCACATCGCATAGGGCAGGTTCTCGCCGAGATGGCCGAGGATGATCTGCAGCCGCGGATGCGCGTCGAACAGGCCCGACGCCATGAGCCGCAGCGCGTGCACCGCCGTCTCCTGACCGAAGGCCCAGATCGGACCGAGCAGCCAGGGGTGCCCGTCGTAAATGTGCGCGTCGCGCGGCAGCGGATTGCGCGGGTGCAGATAGAACGGCACATCGAGCCGCTCGACCGTGGCCCAGAACGGCCGGTATTGCGGAGCGTCGTAATAAAGAACGGCGTCGGCGTCGGCGGATTGCGAGAAGCCGTTCACCAATGCGCCGCGGAAACCGAGTTGCGTCACACAGCGCTCGAGTTCGCGCGCCGCGCCTTCGGCGTCCTGCATGGCGAGCGCGGCCAAGCCCTGGAAGCGGTCCGGCCGTTTTGCCACCTGTTCGGCCAGCCAGTCGTTGGCGATGCGCGCCACTTCTTGGGCACGAGCCTTATCGACGATCGCCTGCACCGCCGGCGCATTGAGCGACAGCAGCATCATCTCGATGCCGTACTCGTCCATCAGTGCAAGCCGCCGGCCGTGAATGTCGGCATTACGGGCGCGGACTTCGGTGCGCACCGGCTCAGGAAAATAGCCCATGGAATCGCCGGCGGTTTCCGCGATCGCAAAGTGCTCCTCGAGTGCAATCTTGCCCTGCATCCTATCCTCCGCGCCGGCGCCTTCGTTGCAGCCGTTAGTCTTAACATAGCCGCCGCCACCTTCCAGCCGCCGCGTCGTTGCGACACCGCGCTGGCACGTTTCTCGCGAGATAGCGCCTTGACGAGCGCCGCTGTCCCATTCCGGGGCAGCCGCGCCCAGCGCCGAATGACGGCGGTCCTTGGCGGGCGCTTCGATGAATACGCTTCCGAGCTATACGCTCGCGTCGCGGCCGCAGAGCGGCCGCTTTCTGCGCGCCTGGGCGGTATTGTCGCGCGGGACATTCTCCGGCGCCATCTTTCTGCTCGACGTTGCGCTGATCGTGGCGACGTCCTGTGCCACCGGCATCGCCTACGGCGTCGCCGCATATGGCGATCCCGGCGAGATGTCTTCGTTCGCCCGGATTGGCGTGCTGGCGGCCAGCATATTCACCATTTCCAACGTGTTCCGCGGCGAATACCGGCTGCCGAATTTCTTTGCCTTCAGGCCGCACGCGAGACGCACCGTTCAATTATGGAACGTGACGCTGATCGGGCTGCTCATGCTCGCTTTCCTGACGCGGCAGAACCTCGAATATTCGCGCGCCTGGATACTGCTGTTTTATGCCGTTGCGCTCGCCGCGCTGATCGTCGAGCGGTTCCTGATCGTGCGGATCACCGCGCACGCCCGCTCCGCCGGGCTCGTTTCGGCGCAACGGATATTTCTGATCGGGACCGGCGCCCATGTCGGCGCCTTCCTCAACTATTACCAGCCATGGACGTTGGGCATCAACGTCACCGGCTGCCGGTTCCTCACACCGGTTGCGGCGAACGCGCCGGAGACGCAGCGCAACGCCGCGCTCGACCGCGATCTCGCCGCAGCAATTGCCAGCGTACGCAGCGTCGAGCCCGACGCGATCTATCTGCTGCTGCCGTGGTCGGCCGCCGACACCATCGCGCGTTGCGCCGAGGCGTTCCTGGCGCTGCCGGTCGAAATTCACCTTGGACCGGAGCAGATCCTTCACAAGTTCGAAGACGCCGAACTGTCGAAGCTCGGGCCGCTGGCAAGCCTCAAGCTCACCCGGCTGCCGCTGTCGCGCTTCGAAGTGGTGCAGAAGCGGCTGTTCGACTTGGTATTCGCGGCACTGGCGCTGATCGCGCTCACGCCGTTGCTCTTCATCGTGGCAATATTGATCCGTCTCGACAGCGCGGGACCGGTGTTCTTCGTGCAGCGCCGCTACGGTTTCAACCAGCAGCCGTTCCGCATCATCAAATTCCGCACCATGACCACGCTCGACGATGGCGCGGTCGTTCCCCAGGCGGTCCGCAACGATCCGCGGCTCACCCGGATCGGCGGCTGGCTGCGACGCTGGAACATCGACGAGATTCCGCAACTGTTCAACGTTCTCACCGGCGACATGTCGCTGGTCGGCCCGCGGCCGCATGCGCTGGCGCACGAGCGCGAATACGAGCAGCGCATTTCGCTTTACGCGCGGCGGCATAACGTCAAGCCCGGGATCACCGGCTGGGCGCAGATCAACGGCTTTCGCGGCCCGACCGACACCGACGAAAAGATGCGCAAGCGCGTGGAATACGATCTCTTCTACATCGACAATTGGTCGCTGTGGCTGGACCTGAAAATCATCGCCCGCACCGTGCTGTCGCCCACGGCATATCGCAACGCGTACTAGACAGGGATAGCGCCGCTCCGCCGGCCGCGCCTCGTCAGCCGGCCAGATGCGCGATGGTGGCGACCGCGCCGGCAGCGACCAGAGCGGTCGACAACCACAACAGGCCGATCAGGAGCCAGACCGGACGCGGCTTGTGCATGGTCGCCGCGGCCTTTCCCGGCCACGACTCCGTCCACATTTCCAGCGTCGGTTCCGCCTGGCGCAGCACCGCCGCTGCGCGCTCGATTTCGGCGATGTCCCGCGCAAGCTCATCGCCGGCGGAGGCAGCGCCGGCATCGACCGCGGCCCGGTCGGACGATACGCCCAGCTCGGACTCGAACGGGCGAATGTCCGCCAAGACGGCGTGGCCTGTTGCGTCACGGGACGACTGATCGCCGAGATCAAGCTCTGGCATGGCGCCACCCTTTCGTTGCCGGGCACGATGCGGAAAAGCGGTTGCCGGATTTCCGAAAACATCGTGCCGGAAACCTGGGCCACGATCCGGTTCAATCCTTCCGGATTCCGGTCCAGGGGATTCCTAATCAAGGGCTGCGGGCGGCGCGACCTGGATTAAGCGCTAACCTTAACGACGGCCGTCGGCGGCCCTATATTCCGGCCTGCATTCTTCTCTTTCCGAAGCGGGGAAGAGGCTATTCCGATCCCGCTCGCAGCCGCGGCGGTTTGACATTATGTTTGCGTCTGCGGCTGCAAGACCCGAAGGAGCCCTGCATGAGCGTCTCGGCCATCGTCATCCTGGTTGTGATCGTCGTGATCGTTGCCTGGGCGGTCAGCTCCTACAACGGACTCGTGACCATGCGCCAGCGCGTCAACGAGGCGTTCGCCGACGTGGATGTGCAGTTGCGCCAGCGGCACGATCTGGTTCCCAACCTGGTGGAAACGGTCAAGGGCTACGCTGCCCACGAGCGGGGCACGCTCGACGAGGTGGTCAAGGCGCGCAATGCGGCGGTCGCCGCACAGGGGGCGGCTCCGGCGCAGCAAGCGGCGGCGGAAAACATGCTGTCCGGCGCGTTGCGCCAGTTGTTCGCGCTGTCGGAAGCCTATCCCGATCTGAAAGCGAACGCCGAGTTCCAGCAATTGCAGACGGAACTGACCGATCTGGAAAACAAGATCGCGGCCTCAAGGCGTTTCTTCAACAACGCGGTGCAGGAATACAATGCCAGCATTCAACGCTTTCCCGCCGCCCTGTTCGCCGCGTCGTTCGGCTTTGCCCCGAAGGAATATTTCGATCTTGGCACCGATCGTCAGGCCGAGCTGCAGGCGCCGCAGGTGAAATTCTGATCTGAGAGAACGCGGGTGCGAACGCGGTAACCGCCATGGCCGCTTACGGTCTCTACACCCATATCCAGTCCAACAGGCGCCGTTCGATCGTCCTGCTTGTCGGCCTGTTCGTCCTGGTTTACGTTCTGGTCTATGCTGGCGCGCTCGTCGCCGAGGCGCTGTCGGTCAATGCCGACCTCAATACGTTGCTGCAACTCGCCTGGCGCGATCTCGAGGCCGCGGCGCCGTACGCAACGATCGGCGCCGCGCTGTGGATCGTTATCGCCTACTACTTTCACCAGAGCATGATCGACGCCTTGACTGGCGGCCGCGAGGTGACCAGGACGGAAAATCCGCGGCTCTACAACATTCTTGAAAACCTTTGCATTTCGCGCGGAATCACCATGCCGAAGCTGAAGGTCATGGACACCGACGCCCTCAACGCCTTCGCCACCGGCATGAACCAGAAGCAGTATTCGATCACGGTCACGACCGGGCTTCTCAACCGGCTCAACGACGCTGAAATCGAATCCGTGCTTGGCCACGAACTCACGCACATCCGCAACGGCGACGTGAGAATGATGGTCATCGCCGTCATCATCGCCGGCGCCATCGCCTTCATCGCCGAGCTGGTCGCGCGGTTGTGGTTCTACAACAGCCTCGGCTTCGGCCGTTCGCGGTCGAGCGAGCGCGGAGGCGGCGGAGGCGGCGGCATCGCCATCCTGATCGCGGTGGCGCTGCTCGCCTTCGCCTATCTGCTGTCGTTTCTCATCCGCCTGGCGCTGTCGCGGCAGCGTGAATACCTCGCCGACGCCGGATCGGTGGAGCTGACGGAAAATCCCGACGCCATGATCTCGGCACTGCGCAAGATCGAAGGCCGCGGCGAGCTGCCGCGTGCGCCGTCGGCCTTGATGGAGATGTGCATCGACAATCCGCGCGAGGGCTTCGGCGAGCTGTTCGACACTCATCCAACGGTGGAGAACCGTATTGCGGCCCTGATAAAGTATGCGGGCGGCCGCGACCCCGGCCCCATTGCCTTGCCACCTGACGCCGAGAGCGACGACGAGTCCGGATCCGCTTCGCCACCGGCCAGCGGGCCGTGGGGTTCGGCCGAGAATGACGCGCCGGCGCCGAGCGCTGTCCCTGCCCCGCCAGATGAGCCGGCAGGACCATGGGGCCCGCACAGCGGATAGCCGCAATCGTGTCACAATTGCCGACGCCGATCCGCAAACTGCGGCGGTCTCGCCGGGCTTCCAAACTGTGCCTGGGCTGTGTAAAACCGCAATGGAGAGGTGGCGACGCTCCCGAGCTGGCCGCGTTGGAGCCTTCGGCAAGACTCAGGCAAGACCTCGGCAAAGACACCGGCAAGGGACGACACCGCCTCAGTGAGGGGGACACGATGGCGAAGCCAGCAGTTATTGTCGTCGGCGCGGACAAAGGCGGTGTCGGCAAGACGACCGTTTCGCGCACGCTGCTCGACTACTTCACCGCCCATCACACGCCGATGCGCGCCTTCGATTCCGAGGCACCCAAGGGCACGCTCAAGCGCTTCCATCCCGATGTCAGCGATATCGTCGATGTCACCTCGGTCGCAGACCAGATGCGGATTTTCGACACGCTGTTGACGGCCGACGTGAGCGTGACGGTGATCGACGTGCGGGCGGGGCTGCTTTCGCCGACGCTGCGCGCGCTGCGCGACATCGGGTTCCTCGAAGCGGTCAAGAAGGGACAATTCACGTTCCTGGTCTTCCACATTCTCGGCTCCTCGATCGCCTCGCTCAACGAGATCGAGGATACGGCGCAGTTCACCGCCGACGCCAAATATTTCCTGGTCAAGAACTATTTCAACAACACCACGTTCTTCGAATGGGATCAGGCGACGCACGCCAGCTATTTCAGAAAGCTCAGAGACGCCGTCGAGATCACCATCCCCAAGCTCAATGAGATGGCTTACGAGCAGGTCGAGCTCGCTTCCGTTCCGTTCCTCACTTTCGTCGCCAACAAGGGGCCGAAAGGAGACGCGGCCAACTACTCGTTCGTGCTGCGCGGCTACGTCCGCCACTGGCTCGGAAACGTGTGGGCCGAGTATGACCGCATCAAGCTCAACGATATCATCGCCTCCGCGACGTCGAGCAGCCCGCGGGTTCAGGTGGTTCGCTCGTAAAACGCCTCTTCCGGAACATTGGGCGGGAGCCGCGGAGGGGGCCCGGGAGTTCAGGGAATAAGGAGCGCGGCTCGGCCGCACACGGACATGGCGGCGTTGGCACAAGAGTAAGTCGCATCCGCAATGCCGCAGCAGAGCCAGCTTTTCATCATTGCCTCGCCGCGACCGCGGGTCGGCAAGACGCTGATCGCGCGGCTTCTGCTCGAATTCTTCCGCTCCGAAAACCGGCCGCTTGTCGGCTTCGATCTCAATACCCGCGAGCCGGTTCTCGCCGGCCGCTATCCGGGCCTGGCGTTTCCCATCGACATTGCCGATACGCGCGGACAGATGGCGCTGTTCGACCGGCTCATTGCCGGCAACGCGGTCAGCGCCGTCATCGATGTCGGTGACGCTGCGTTTGAGCCGTTCTTTGCCGTCGTCAAACAGATCGGTTTTGCCCAGGAAGCGCGCCGACGCTCGCTCGAGCCGATCGTTCTCTACGTCGCCGACCACACGCCGACGACGGTCCGGGGCTATGCCAGGCTGCGGGAACTCTTGCCGGCGACGGCAGCGGTGCCGGTGCACAATGAAGCTGTGTCGGTCATCCTCGACAAGGAGGACTTTCCGCCCTGGCGGCCCGAATGCCGGATGGTCCGCATTCCGCGCCTGTCGCCGATCGTGCGCGGGGTGATCGACCGGCCGAGCTTTTCGTTCGGAGCCTACGTCAAGGACCAGCGCGGCGGCCCGACCGAAATCCATGCCTGGATCGCCGGCATCTTCGCCGAATTCCGCGAACTGGAACTGCGGCTGTTGATGGGACGGCTCAGTTCGGCGCTGGCCGGCAGGCCCTCGCAACCCGCCGCGCCTTGGCGGCCGCCGCAGCGATAGACCGCACGGCGCAAACAAACGATCTTCACGGATTGTCGCCAACCTCTTTTGCCTTTATTCGTAGCGACAATGGCAACGCCGCCCCGCAACATGACGCCAAAAGTCGCACCCTGTGCGCCGACCGTAGGACGTGACTTGCCGGAACCGGCGAAGCGGTGCGAGGTTGCGCTCGATCGCTTCACGGCTATCGCGACTTGACACATCAGGGATTCGACTGCCGCAGAAGAAAGCAAGGGCGTGACAATGGCCGATTGGTTCAAGAGCAATATGTCGGTGGTTTGGTCGTGGGTGGCCCTGATTGCGACTGCCGCGATCATATTCGCCGTCAGCCGCGGAACCGGTTTTGATCAACTCGGCATCGGACTGTTGACCTCCTCGCTCGCGCTGCTCGTCGCCATGGGCGTGTTCGAGCTGATTTGGCAGTTCGCCGTGGGGCGGATCGAGTCCGCGGGCGACAAGAACAAGCCGAGCAGCGCTCCCCCCAAACACCGCCGCCGCGGGCAATGAGAAACCGGCGGCCGTGTGACCGCCCGCCGGCGGCTTCACGGGTTTAGTTGATGGCTTACCGCCAGCCGGCGATAGCTCGCCGGACGGCGGGCCGCTAATGTCCCTCGAAGGTGATCAGCGTACGCACCGGCACGCCGAGCTTTTCGATTTTTTTGGCGCCGCCGAGGTCCGGCAGGTCGATGATAAAGCAGGCGGCGAGCACGCTGGCGCCGATCTGCTTCAACAGCTTGACCGCGGCCTCGGCAGTGCCGCCGGTGGCGATCAGATCGTCGACCAGGATGACGCGCTCGCCCGGCGCGATGGCGTCTTCATGCATCTCCATTTCGTCGATGCCGTATTCGAGCGAGTAGCCGATGGAAACGCGCTTGAACGGCAGCTTGCCCTTCTTGCGGATGGGAACGAACCCGGCCGAGACCTGATGCGCGACAGCGCCGCCAAGGATGAAGCCGCGCGCCTCGATGCCGGCGACCTTGTCGATCTTGCCGCCGGCCCATGGTTGCACCAGTTCGTCGACCGCGCGCCGAAACGCCCGCGCATTGCCGAGCAGCGTGGTGATATCGCGGAACATGATGCCCGGCTTGGGATAGTCCGGTATAGAGCGGATCGCGCTCTTGAGATCGTTCTCGATCGCCGCCGTCGCCATGGTCAGAGCCTCACTCATCGGGAAAGCCTGCTTGCAGCCGCCCGCACTGTGGCGAACCATGGCAGCCGACGCAACTGGAGAAGTCTTTGCCATGAACGAGCCCGCTCAGCGCATCGTCGTCATCGACGTGCGCATCCCTTTCGTCCGCCTGATCCTGTTCTTCATCAAGGCCGCGCTCGCCGCGATCCCGGCCGCGATCGTCGTCGGGTTTCTCCTTATGCTGGCGACCGGATTGATTGCCGCCGTGATCGGCCACGGCGGCTTCTTCGTCATGCGGCAATGGTCGTTCTGATCGGAAGACTTGCGCCAGGCGACCGCGACAATGTCGTTACGGCCGCCGGCCGCGTTCCAGCCCGATATTAGGAGGCGTGCGGCTGATTCAGTTCGGGATGACGCTCGACGTCGTGCCAAATCTTCTTTTTGGTGAAGTAGAGCAATCCGGTGAACACGATCAGGAAGATCATCACCTGAAAGCCAAGCCGCTTGCGCTCGTCGAGCTTGGGTTCCGACGCCCACATCAGGAAGGCGGCTACGTCGCGGCCGTACTGGTCGAGAGTTTCCGGGGTGCCATCGGTATACTGAACCTGACCGGCGTGCAGCGGCGGCGGCATCTTGATCGCGTGGCCGGGGAAATACTCGTTGTAATAGGTTCCCGGCGGCTGGCTGAATCCGGCGGGCGCCGTGACATAGCCATTGATGATGGCGTGGATGTAGTCGGGCCCCTGCGCGTCATACATCGTGAACGCGTCGATGATGAACCAGGGGAAGCCCTCGTCGTAGCTGCGGGCCTTGGCGAGGTCCGACATGTCCGGCGGCAAGCCGCCGCCGAGCGCGGCGCGCGCGGCCTGCTCATTGGCAAACGGCGGCGGGAAATTATCCGAGATTTTTCCCGGCCGCTTGAACATCTGGCCCTGGTCGTTCGGTCCGTCGGTCACCTGGAATGTCGCGGCGATGGCCGCCGCCTGCGCCTGCGTGAATTCAGGGCCGCCGGGATCGGCCAGATTGCGGAACGACAGCAGATTGAGGCTGTGACAGTTCGAACAGACCTCGCGATAAATCTTGAATCCGCGCTGCAACTGCTGGGGATCGTACAGGCCGAACGGCCCGGCGAACGACCAGGTCTGCATCGGCGGATTCGGCGGCTCTTCCTGCGCGCAGGCGGTGAGCGTTGCCGTGCCCGACAGCGCGGCGCCGAGCAGGAACGCAGTCATGATGCTGAGGTTGCGGCGCATCTTCAGTCCCCCGCTATTTCTTGCCGCCCGATGGCGGCAGGCCCGACGCACCGGCTGAAGCGCCTTTACCCAGCACCGATTCGGAGATCGAGTTCGGCAGGGGCTTGGGCTTTTCCAACAGGCCTAACAGCGGCAGGATGATGAAGAAGAAAGCGAAATAGTACGCTGTCAAAAGTCGCGCGGCGATCACATAGCCGCCGACCGGCTCCTGCGAGCCGAGATAGCCAAGCCCGATCACCACCGCGAACAGGATCAGCAGAAACTGCCGGAACAGCGGGCGGTAATTTGCCGAACGCACCGGCGAGGTGTCGAGCCACGGCATGAACGCGAGAATGATGATCGAGGTCCCCAGCGCGCACACGCCCAAAAGCTTGTTCGGGATCGCGCGCAGGATCGCGTAGAACGGCAGATAATACCATTCGGGAACGATATGCGTCGGCGTCTGGCTCGGATTGGCGGGAATATAGTTGTCCGAATGCATCAGATAGTTGGGGATATAGAAGATGAAATAAGCGAACACGATGCAGAACACGCCGACGAAGAACGCGTCCTTGACGGTGGCATAGGGCGTGAACGCGACCGTGTCCTTCTCCGTCTTCGGCTCGACGCCGGTCGGGTTGTTCTGTCCGACCATGTGCAGCGCCCAGACATGCAGCACGACCACGCCGGCGATGATGAACGGCAGCAGGTAGTGCAGCGAGTAGAAGCGGTTGAGCGTCGGGTTGCCGACCGCGTAGCCGCCCCACAGCCAGGTGACGATGCCGTGGCCGACGACCGGGAGCGCCGAGAACAGGTTGGTGATCACGGTCGCCGCCCAGTAGCTCATCTGCCCCCAGGGCAGCACGTAGCCCATGAAGCCGGTGACCACCATGAGCAGGAACAGGATGACCCCGAGGATCCACAAGACCTCGCGCGGCTCCTTGTAGGAGCCGTAATACATGCCGCGGGCGATGTGGATATAAACGGCGGCGAAGAAGAACGAGGCGCCGGTGGCGTGGATGTAGCGCAGCAGCCAACCGTAATTGACGTCGCGCATGATGCCTTCAACGGAATTGAAGGCGAGATTGACATTCGGCGTGTAGTGCATCGCCAGCACGACGCCGGTCACGATCTGCACGAGCAGCATGAAGCTGAGAATGCCGCCGAACGTCCACCAATAGTTTAGATTGCGCGGTGTCGGGTAGGCGACGAATGACGAATAAACGAGGCTGCCGATAGGCAGCCGCCGCTCCATCCACTTCATAAAGGGGCTTTGCGGCTGATAGGTGGGATGTCCGCTCATAGTGAACCTTAAGCCTGGCCGACAATCGCGAAAGCGGAAGAAACGTCCCGGCGTCTTGGCTCCGCCGTTGAGATTGCAGTCACCGTGTCGACCCTCTTCAATCTTACCGCTTGACCATCCGCGCTGTGCGCGCTGCGCACCGCCCTCGCCCTGCCCCCTGAGCCGGCCGAGGCGGCAGGCAAACGCGGTTCGGTGGATGGCCCGGTCGCACCGGCCTGGGGGAGGTCGGAAGCGACGCGATCCGGCGGCGTTCTATTGGCATCCTTGCCGCTGGAGTGCAAGTGTGGCCTGACCATGACGGCCGATGCCGATGCACATCGCACTTTACCAGCCCGATATTCCGCAGAACACGGGAACCATCCTGCGCCTCGCCGCCTGCCTCGGCCTCGACGCGCACATCGTCGCACCCGCGGGATTCCCCACCTCGGATCGGGCCTTTCGCCGGGCCGGAATGGACTATCTCGACGCCGTCGTATTGGTCCGGCATTCCTCCTGGCCCGCATTCGAGACTTGGCGTCGGGATCATCACCATCGGCTTGTGCTGTTCACAACGCTCGCAACCACGTCCTACCTGGATTACGCCTATCGGGCGGACGACGTGCTGCTGTTCGGACGCGAATCGGCTGGCGTGCCGGCGGAGGTTCACGCCGCGGCCGATGCGCGCCTCCTCATTCCGATGCGCCGGGGCCTGCGGTCGCTCAACGTCGCGCTTGCCGCCGCCATGGCTGCCGGCGAGGCGCTGCGGCAGACCCAAGGATCATGACATTCTGGACAGCACCAACTCGCAATTGCCATTGTTGAGGGGCGCCATTCGGCATTCATGGCGAAATTCGAATCAGCATGGATAGCGACGAGATCAAGAACCGGAAGGCACGCACGCAGGCGTGGTTCGAATCGCTGCGCGATCAAATCGTCGTCGCATGCGAGGCGGTCGAGGACAGTCTTCCCGCCGGCGCGCCGCTGGCAGATCGGGCCGCCGGCCGTTTTAAGCGCACGCCGTGGAGCCGCGCCGATCATACCGGCGCCCCTGGTGGCGGCGGCGTCATGGCGATCATGCAAGGCCGCGTCTTCGAGAAGGTAGGCGTTCACGTCTCCACCGTGTTCGGCGAATTCGCCCCCGAATTCCGCAAGGAGATACCGGGTGCGGCCGACGACCCGCGCTTTTTCGCCACCGGCATCTCGCTGATCGCGCACCCGCACAATCCGCACGCGCCGGCGGCGCACATGAACACGCGCTATGTCGTCACCACCAGGGCGTGGTTCGGCGGCGGCGCCGACCTCACGCCTGTGCTCGAACGCCGCCGCACGCAGCACGATCCGGACAGCCTCGCCTTTCACGCCGCCATGAAGGAAGCCTGCGACGCCCATGCAGCCGTCGCGCCCTACGACAAGTTCAAGGCCTGGTGCGACGACTATTTCTACCTGAAGCACCGCGGCGAGATGCGCGGCATCGGCGGCATCTTTTACGACTGGCTGGATAGCGGCGATTTCGATGCCGACTTCGCCTTCACGCAGGAGGTCGGCCGCGCGTTTTTTCATATTTATCCCGAGCTGGTGCGGCGAAATTTCACAAAGCCATGGACCGAAGCCGAGCGCGAGGAACAGCTCGTACGACGCGGGCGCTATGTCGAGTTCAACCTGCTCTACGACCGCGGCACCATTTTCGGCCTGCGCACCGGCGGCAATGTCGAGTCGATCCTGTCCTCCATGCCGCCGATAGTGAAGTGGCCTTAGCGGATTCGCCGTGCAGGCATCATGGGAAGCGGTATCGCTAAGGCCATAGCGCATCGACGATCATGATGCCGCCGCCCAGAAGCACGACGGCGTCGAGGATGGCGGTATGCGCTCCGACCGGCAATCGCTCGACGATCAGACGGGCGAGAAACGTCGTGCAGAAGCCGATCGCACCGATGATGAGCCCGATCAAAAGCACCGCCGGCGTAATGACGCCGGCAAGGCCGAACACCAAGAGCTTGATGACACCGACGACCAAGGACACCATGGCGTCGGTGGCGATCACGGCAGCGCCTTCGAGGCCGGCTGCCATCAACAGCGACAGCAGAATGACGCCCGCCCCGGTCGTGCCGCCGACCACGATGCCCCAGACGACCGCGCCTGCCGCATAGCCCTTTGTGCCGAGCCGGCGACCCCGCCGTTTGAGAATGCGGCGCAGCGGCACGGTGGCAATCAGCGTCACGCCGATGACCACAGCGGCGCCGCGGCCCGACAGCAGCGTGTAGAGCCATGCGCCCAGCACGCAGGTCGGCAGCGCACAGACGAGCGCGATCACGGCGCGCCGCGCATCCAGCCGCTTGCGGAACGCAGCAACACGCGCCGAATTGGTGAACATCGCCGAAATGGCAATGATCGGCACGACCGGCTTGGCGCCGACGAGCGGCACCAGCACGAGCGGCATCAGCGCGCCGGTGCCGTAGCCGGCGATTCCGCCGGTGATGCCTGAAACGGCCGCCAGGCCAACGATCAGCGAGAGCTGCAGGAATGATACGTCGGGCATGCTGCGGAGGGGCTTTAAGCCGATTCGGCCGTTGACTTGCCATTGCCGTGTTACGAGAACAGCAACTCCTACAGGGCATGGCGGCCTGGTGTCGCGCCCAACAGTGGACCGGGGGGAGTCGGGAATGGACCTTGGGATTGCCGGCCGAAAGGCCATTGTCTGCGCCTCGAGCCGGGGGCTCGGCCGCGCCTGCGCCGAGCGACTCGCCGAAGCGGGCTGCGAGGTCGTCATCAACGGCCGCGATAAGGATCGGCTGGCGGCGACAGCCGACGAACTGCGCAAGCGAACCGGCGCCAAGATCACCGCGGTGGCAGCCGACGTCGCCTCGCCCCAAGGTCAAGAGGCGCTGTTCGCGGCTTGTCCGGAGCCGGATATCCTGGTCAATAATAACGCCGGCCCGCCGTTTCGCGACTTTCGCGAGCTAGACCGGCAAAAGATGGTCGACGGCGTGATCGGCAACATGATCGTCGCCGTGGAGCTGGTGCAGAAGGCGCTCGACCCGATGGTGGCAAAAAAATTCGGCCGCATCGTCAACATCACCTCAGGCTCGGTGAAGATGCCGCTGTTCGGCCTCGACCTGTCGTCGGGCGCGCGCGCCGGATTGACTGCCTTCCTCTCCGGCGTCGCCCGCTCGGTTGCCGCCGCCAACGTCACCATCAATTTCATGCTGCCGGGCATCTTCGACACCGACCGTTTCCGTTCCAACGTGGTATCGACGGCCAAGAAGAAGGGCACGAGCTACGACGAAGCTTTGGCGGCCAACATCGAGTCGGTTCCCGCGCGCCGGCTCGGCACGGCCGACGAATTCGGCGCCACCTGCGCGTTCCTATGCTCGGCGCAGGCCGGCTATATCACAGGGCAGAATATTCTCATCGATGGCGGCAGATTCCCGGGCGCGTTCTGAGGAAGTTGCCAAAAATACCGAGCCAAGGAGACTTTGATGAAACTTCTTCGCTATGGCGCACCCGGCCGCGAAAAACCCGGCATGCTCGACGCGCAAGGGCGCATCCGCGATCTGTCGAAAATCGTTCCCGATCTCGCGGGCGAGGCGCTGTCGCCAAAGGGGCTGGCCAAGCTGCGCAAGCTCAACCCGGAAAAGCTGCCGCTGGTCAAAGGCAGGCCGCGGATCGGTCCCTGCGTCGGCGGCGTCGGCAACTTCATCGCCATCGGGCTCAATTATTCCGACCATGCCGCCGAAGCAGGAATGGCGATCCCGAAGGAACCGGTGATCTTCAACAAGGCGCCGACCTGCATCTGCGGGCCGAACGACGACACCATCATGCCGAAGGATTCCTCGAAACTCGACTGGGAGGTGGAGCTCGGCATCATCATCGGCAGCCGCGCGCGCTATCTGTCGAAAGACAAGGCGCTCGACGTGGTCGCCGGCTACTGCCTTGCCAACGACGTATCCGAGCGCGTCTTTCAGATCGAGCGCGCCGGCCAATGGACCAAGGGCAAGGGCTGCGAGACGTTCGGCCCGCTCGGGCCGTGGCTTGTCACCAAGGACGAGATCAAGAACCCGCAAAACCTCGACATGTGGCTCGACGTCAACGGCGAAAAACGCCAACGCGGCAACACCTCGACCATGATCTTCGACTGCCGCCACATCGTCTGGGCCTGCTCGCAATATTTCGTCATGGAGCCGGGCGATGTCATCATCACCGGCACGCCGCCCGGCGTCGGGCTCGGCATAAAGCCTGAGCCGAAGTTCTTGAAGGCGGGCGACGTAGTGACGCTCGGCATCGACGGCCTTGGCGAGCAGCGGCAGAAGGTGGTGAAGTTCAAGAAGTGAAATCACCTCTCCGCGCACGCGGGGAGAGGAAGGTCACTTCTTTCCATTCGCCCACAGCTTCAGCGCCGCATAGAGGAAGCGATGCACAGGCGTCGGCACGCCCAGTTCGTCGCCGATGCGGGCGACTGCGCCGGACATCCAGTCGAGTTCGAGCCGGCGGCCGGCCTCGAGGTCCATCTGCATCGACGATTTGGTTTCCGGCGGAATGCCGGCGCTGAATGCAACCTGACGCGGTAGGTAGTCGGCGCCGAGATCGATGCCCTTGGCCTTGGCCACCGCAATCGCTTCCGCGATCGCATCGTTGAACAGCTTGCGCGTGTCGGGGTCGCCCAGGATCGCGCCGACCGGCTGGCGCAGCACGCTGGAGACGCCGCTGAACGCCGACAGCAGCGCGAATTTCGCCCAAAGGTCTTTGGCGATGTCGGTGGAAAGGGTAGCGTCGATGCCGGCGTTCTGGCAGGCGGCAAGGAAACGCTCGCCGCGCGCGCTCCGCCTGCCGTCGGCCTCGCCGAAGATGATGCGCGCCACCTTGCCGACATGGGTGATGACGCCTGGAGACGCGACGCCGGCGCCGGTGATGTAAGCGGCGCCCTCCATGACGTGCTCGCGACCGAGCACTGCGCAGAGCCGCTCGTCCTTGTCCATGCCGTTCTGCAGCGTGATGGCGGCGGTGTCGGCGCCAATCAAGGGCTTGATCAGCTTTGCCGCAGTCTCGGTGTCATATTGCTTGACCGCGAACAGGATGATGTCGACCGGGCCGATCTGCGCCGGATCGTCGGTGGCAGAGACAGGCTTGAGATGAAGGTCGCCGTTGGCGCTTTTGAGCACGAGCCCGTTGCCGCGCAGCGCTGCCAGATGCGCGCCGCGGGCGATAAAATGCACATCTTCGCCGGCCGCCGCGAGGCGCCCGCCGAAATAGCCGCCGACCCCGCCGGTCGCCATGATTGCAATTTTCATGAAGGAAGCACCGCTTTAGCTGACGGATGGACGAAGCAGTTCGATGGCCGGGATGGAATCCTGGCAGCCTCTTACATAAGGGCGTTCGGGCAGGGCCGCTATCTGTCGTCAGTTCTTGGCCGCAGCCGGCGCAGTCCGTAGCTCGAGTCGATTGACGAAGCGTGCCGCCTCCCCTGCCTACTGCCAGTGTCCCGATTCCGAAGTTCGCATCATTATGCGGCACCCTCGTTTGCGAACTTCGGAATCGAAGGACACCAGCAACTTATTGATCTCGTGCGGCTTTGGTTCAGAAATCCGCATGACGAGGTCGCGGCAGGAATGATGCGGACTTCTGAACCGCCACACCAGGCTACCCCGTTCAGTGAAGCCGGAGCCCGCCGCCCGGGCTGTGACATCAACGTCGCGAAAATCTCCCGGCCTCAGCCTATCAAGAGCTTGCACGGTCAGGTTTTTTCGGACACAGGTGGCCCCAGACAAGGCGAAGCGGGAGGCGACCAATGGGCACCGCGAATTTCGGCATTGCCGGCATGGACTGGCAGCAGCGCGTCAATTGGGATCGGCTGCGCGAGTACCGCATCGAGCGCGCGCGGGCCATGATGAAGAAGCACAAGCTCGGCGCGCTTCTTTGCATGTACGACGAAAACGTGCGCTACATCACCGGCACGCTGACGCCGGGCTGGTGCCGGCTCAAGCCGGGACTGCGCTACGCCATGCTGTGCGGCGACGGCCGGCCGATCGTGTTCGAACAGGGCGACATCGGCTTCCAGATCGAGCGCCACTCGCCGTGGATTCCGAAGGAGAACGTGCGCCATTCGTTCGCCTGGATCAAAGGCGCCGCCGGCCCGGCCGCCACGGCACAGGTGACGAAGTTCACCAAGGCGGTGAAGCAGGCGATGAAGGAAAACGGCGTCGCCGGAGAAAAACTCGGCTGCGACTTCGTCGACATCAATATGCTCAACATTTTCAAGGAAGAGAAGATCAACTGGGCCGACGGCATGACGCCGATGATGGAGGCGCGCGCGGTCAAGAACGAGGACGAGCAGGAATGCTTCCGCATCGTCGGCGCCATCGGCGACGCCACGCACTGGGAATGCATGAAATTCCTGCGCCCCGGCATCACCGAGAACCAGGTGACCGCGCACCTGATGCAGTATCTCTACAACATCCCCGGCATGGAGGACGTGGAAGACGTCATCGTCTCGTCGGGTCCCAACACCTGGCCGAACTGGCGCAATTTCTCCGACCGCATCATCCAGCCCGGCGACATCGTTTTCATGGATTTGGCGGCGCTGACCTGGAACGGCTACAAGTCCTGCTATTACCGCACCTATTGCGTCGGCAAGGAGCCGACCAAGGAGCAGAAAGAGACCTACGAGATCGCGCTCAAGTGGCTCTACGACTCGATCGGCGCAGTCAAGGTCGGCGCCACCACGCGCGACATCGCACAAAAATGGCCCTCAGCGATGAAGACCTGGGGTTACGAAGACGAGGATCAGGCGGCGGCCAATCTCTGGGGCCACGGGCTGGGCCTCGCCCAATACGACCCGCCGGTCATTTCCCGCATCTGGTCGCTCGATCATCCGGTCGAGATCCAGGAAGGAATGACCTTTGCGCTGGAGACGCAGCACGGCAAGAAATACCGCTACGGGGTGCGCATCGAGGAAATGCTGATCGTGCACAAGAAGGACATCGAGATCGTTTCCAATTTCCCGGTCAAACAAATCACCGTGGTCGATCCGCTGCCCGGTTACGGAGATCACGTGAAGTGAACTTCCCTCGCCTCGCTTGCGGGGAGAGGAGGCGTCGATTCATCCTCACCTCTCCCCGGTGGGGAGAGGTCGACTTTTGAGCGAAGCGAAAAAGTCGGGTGATGGGGAACTGACTTTGAGGATTGATCCCCTCTCCCGGCTCGCAGCTAAAGTTGCTCCGTAGCCAATGCTTCGCATTGGCGTTTTTGAATAACGGCGCCGGAAGGGCGCCTATGCCTCTCTCCGCAAGGGAGAGGCGCGCCGTGGAATCGCGATGGGTCATTTTGTTGTTCCGCTTACCGATCGCGCCGCAAGCGACCCCGAGCGGGTCGGGCCGAAGGCGGCGAATCTGGCGCGGCTTGCGCAAGCCGGCCTGCCGACGCCCGCCGGCTTCTGTATCGCGGCCGATGCATACCGGCGGCAAATCGGGCATCTCGGCCTGGCTGACGCGCTGCGCGCCTATGCCCAGGCGGATGCAACGACGCAGCGCAAGCTCTCGGTCGAAATCAGGCTTGCGCTCTACCAGAGCGACATCGCGCCGGACGTGCTCGCCGACGTCCTTGCGGCTTGGCGCGCCCTGCGAAAGCCCGCGGCAGTGCGCTCGTCGGCACTGATCGAGGATCGCGCCGGCGCCAATTTCGCCGGTCAGTTCGAAAGCTTTCTCGGCGTCAGCGACGACGCGGAGTTCCTCATTGCATTGCGCGCCTGCTGGGCGGCGCTGTGGACCACCAATGCACGCCGCTCCATGGCGCAATACGATCTCCATCCGACCGACACCGCGATGGCCGTGTTGGTGCAGCCGCTCGTCGCCGCGCGCGTCGCGGGCGGCGGCTTGAGCGAGACCGCCGACGATCAGATGCTGCTCTCGGCCACTTGGGGACTGGGTTCGACCATTGCGCAAGGCGAGGTGGTTCCGGATCGCATCGTGCTCAGCCGCCACGGCTTTGTGCGCACGAACCATGCCGGCCGCAAGCACCATCGCGAGGCCTGCATGCACGGTGCCGGCACCGCGGCGCAGGCCGTGGCGGAGGACCTTGCCCGCGCGCCGTGCTTGCAGGCCGGACAGGCGACCACGCTCGGCCGGCTGATGCGCAAGGCCGAAGACACCCTCGCCATGCCGGTTGAGATCGAGTGGGCGCTCGACGACGAAGGCTTCAAGCTCCTGCAGGCAAGACCGTTGCACGTCCAGGAGCCGCATGTACCGGACGAAATCTGGCTCAAGCATCCAGGCCTTAGCGGCCATCCCGCCGGCATCGGCTGGGGTTCGGGCAGGGCCGCGGTGATCAATTGCGAATGCGAACTGTCTCGCGTCGCTCCCGGCGACGTCCTGGTCACGCGCGTCGCCGGCCCGGCGCTCTCGCATATCCTGCAGCGCGTCGCGGGCGTGGTCGCCGAGCTTGGGGGCTCGACCTCGCACCTCGCTTCGCTCGCCCGCGAGCGCGGCATTCCGATGGTGCTTGGCGTCGAGGAGGCGACCCGGCGCATCCCCGACGGCGCCCAGGTTGCGGTCGATGGCGTCGCCGGCATCGTACGATGGGTCGCGTGATGGCAAAACCATTGCAAAAGGTCGGCCTGATGCGCTCAAGCAACCCCCGCCCGCGCATCTTCGTCACTCAACCGGTTTCCGAGCGCGCGCTCAAGCGGCTGCGCGCGGTGGCGCGGGTTGCGGTGTTTGCCGACTCGCACCGGATCATTCCCAAGCGCACGCTGATCGCCCAGGTGCGCCGGAGCGACATCCTGTTCTGTTTGCTGCACGACACAATCGATCGCGAGGTGATCGAGGCCAATCCGCATCTGCGCCTGATCGCGGCGCAGTCGATCACGCCTTCCAATATCGATGTCGCGACCGCCACTGCGCGGCGGATCCCCGTCACGGTGACCGCCCCGATCACGACGGAAGCGACCGCCGATCTCACCTTCGGCCTGACGCTCGCAGTCGCGCGCCGCATCCTGGAAGGCGACCGCCTGGCGCGCGCCGGCAAGTTTCCGGGCGGCCAATCGGCCTATCTGTTGGGCTCGCTGGTGTACGGCAAGACCATCGGACTCGTGGGCGGCGGCGGCCTGATCGGCAAGGCGGTGGCGCGGCGTGCGCGCGGCTTTTCCATGCGCGTTCTCTATTGGACGCCGCGACGTAAGCCGGAAAAGGAGGAGCGTGAGGCCGGCCTCGTCTACGTGCCGTTCGATCGGTTGCTGCGCGAATCCGACTTCGTATCCCTGCATTCCCCGCTGAACGAACAGACGCGGCATCAAATCGGCGCGCGCGAACTCGGCCTGATGAAGAACACGGCGTTTCTCATCAATACCGCGCGGGGCGCGATTGTCGACGAGACGGCGCTCGTGCGCGCGCTGGCGAACAAACAGATTGCCGGCGCCGGTCTCGACGTGTTCGAGCGTGAGCCGAAAATCGATGCCGCGCTGAAGAAACTGGCAAACGTCGTGCTCACCCCGCATCTCGGCAGCGCCACTCCCGAAACACGCGAGGCGATGGCCGGCATCGTGGTCGACAATATTTTGGCCTTCCTCGGCGGGCACAAACTGCCGAACTGCGTCAATCCGCAGGTGTTTGCTCTTTAATCGTCATTGCCGGGCTTGACCCGGCAATCCATGCTGCGGCAACGGCCGATGGATGCCCGCGTCAAGCCCGGACATGACGAGCTAAAAGTCGGAGTTTCAAGATGCCCCGCACGCTCATCGCCATTACCGACAGCCCGTTTCCTTCGCTCGATCCGGCGAAGCAGGCGCTGGCTCGGCTCGATCCGGAATATCGCATGGCGAAGAGCCCGAGCGCCGACGACATTCTCGCCGTCGCGCGCGATGCCGACGCAATTCTCGTCACCTACGCCAAGCTGCCGGCCGATCTGCTCCGCCGGCTCAAACGCTGCAAGGCGATCGGGCGCTTCGGGCTTGGAGTCGACAACATCGACCTGCCGGCGGCCAAAGCTCTCGGCATCGCGGTCAATTACGTGCCGGATTATTGCCTGCGCGAAGTCTCCGACCATGCCATGGCGCTGCTCCTTGCGCTCGCCCGCAAGGTCGTGCTTGCCAATAAGCTGGTGCAATCCGACCGCTGGGAAGTACCGCCGCTTGTGCCGCTGCGCCGCCTGGAAGGCCAAACACTCGGCCTGCTCGGCTTCGGCAACATTCCTCGTGCGCTCGCGCCCAAGGCCAAGGCTTTCGGTCTCAAAGTCCTCACCCACGATCCTTACGTCGCGGCGGACATCCTTGTCGCCGCTGGCGTCGAAAATGTTGGCTTCGACGACCTTCTGGCGCGCTCCGATTTTCTTTCGGTGCACGCGCCATTGTTGCCGGCGACGCGCGGCCTTGTGAACGCCACGGCCTTCGCCAAAATGAAAACCGGCGCATTCCTCATCAATACCGCACGCGGCCCGCTGGTCGATGAAGCGGCGCTCGTCGCAGCGCTCGATTCCGGCCGCCTCGGCGGCGCGGCGCTCGACGTAGTGACAACCGAACCGCTGGCCAAGGATTCGCCGCTGCTCGGCCGTGACAATGTAATTCTCACGCCGCACACGGCGTTCTATTCGGTCGAGGCGCTGGAAGAACTGCAGAGCAAATGCGCAAGCGACGTCGCACGGGTGCTTCGCGGCGAGAAAGCGCTCTACCCGATTTCGGCTTGAGCCAAAGCCGACGACAGACAGGAGTGCACGCAGGACGCAAAAACGGGGGCGATAAGCCGTCGCCCCCGTTTGCGCGACCGACAAAAGCGACGGCGTCACGGCTGTTTGTTGGCGAATCGCAGGATTGCGACAATCAGCCAGACCCGCCGCCGGGTCGCTTGTCGGGCCCGCCCGGATGCAGCATCATTTGATCGCCTGCGGGTTGATCGGCGAGCCGGTGGCGCCGGTGATGACCAGCGGCGGACCGCAGAAGAAAAATTCGTAGACGCCGTCTTCGGCGCAATCTTCGGCGAGCTCCTTGAGATAGAAAATCTCGCCCATGCACAAGCCCATGGCCGGGATCACCACCCAGTGCCACGGCTGGTTGGCGTCCCCGGTCTCGTTCGGCCGCACTTCGACGCCCCAGGTATCGGTGCAGATTGCCGCGATTTCCTTCTCCTGGCACCAGTAGCAATTCTCGAACTTGACGCCGGGCGCGTCGCCGCCGGCGTAGCCGCCCCATTCCTTTTCCGATAGACAGCGCTCCATCTGCCCGGTCCGCACGATCACGAAGTCGCCGCGGCCGATCGAGACGTTCTGGTCCTTGGCGCATTTGTCGAGTTCGTCGTTGGAAATGCTCTCGCCGTCCGCCATCCACGGCACACCGCGGAAGCGGGCGATGTCGAGCAGGACGCCGCGGCCGACCATCTTGTTCTTCGAGTGCTCGATGCCGAGCACGCTCAAGCCCCTGGAGTCGATCAGCTTGGCGTCGTGACCGTTGTAGGTCTTGTCCTCGTAGAACACATGCCCGAGCGCATCCCAATGCGTGGCCCCTTGTACGCACAGCATCAGCGTATCGTCGGCGTAGCGGATCCTGTTCCAATCCTGCTGGCCGGCGATGGCGTCGGTGCCGGTCGCCAGCATCTGGTGAATCGGATTGAAACGGCCCCCGAATAGCCCGGTCTGCGGACCGTCGCGGTCAAGCGGAATACCGAGCGCGAATACCTTGCCGGTACGGATGAGGCTTGCGGCCTTGACGATGTCCTCCGGGCGCACGTGATTGAGCGTGCCGACCTGATCATCCTTGCCCCAGCGGCCCCAGTTGCTCAGCTTCGTGCTCGCCTCGGCAATGGCCTGCCGCCCCACCTTGATATCCATGACGCCTCCTTATACCAGCGGTTGTTTCCGCCGAGCTCCCGGTTATTGTCATATTGGCGCGCACAGCAGGTTTCGTCCATGCGTCAACTGGCTCGGCGCCGGCAGCGGCAAGCTGGGCATTGCACGCACGGGCAAAACGGTCTGGAATAGATATCGATGCCTGCGGTTCACGCCATCGCACCGAGCCGAAGAAGCGGCTCGGCTACCACGGGGAGTAAAGGGATGAAACACGCGAAATGGCTTTCGGCCTTGACACTGGCGGCGGCGTTCGGCCTTGCCGCCTCGACCGCAAATGCGGCCTCGATCATTGACGAATGGGCGAACGTAAAGGCTCCGTCGCCTCCAACGCCGAAGACGGTGACTGTGAACACGACAGACACCGCGCTCTTGATGCTCGATTTCCTCCATTCGAATTGCAATCCCGAACACGGCAAGCGCTGCATGGCTTCGCTTCCGGTCGTCAAGAAGCTGCTCGACGAGGCGCGCGCCCACCACATGTTTGTGGTCTATTCGGCTTACGGGAAAAATACTGAAAAGAACATTTGGGCCCAGGTCGCGCCGCAGGGCGGCGAGCCATTCGTCGTCGCCTTTCTCGACAAATTCATCGGCACCAACCTGGAAAAGACACTCAAGGACAAGGGGATCAAGACCGTCATCACGGTAGGGAGCGCCGCCAATGGCGCCGTGTTCGGAACGGCCAGCGAAGCCGCGCAGCGCGGATTCAGTGTGATCGTTCCCATCGACGGAATATCGTCCGACAACCTCTACGCCGAACAATCGGCGGTATGGAACATGGCCAACGCGCCCGTCATCTCCAGCAAGATCACGCTGACAACGGTCGATAGGATCAAGTTCTGAACGCGCTTGGCAGCTCGGCGCGGAGATGGCGATGAAACTCGTTTTGCTAGTCTGCAGCGTCACCGCCATGACCGCAGCGCTGCTTGGCAGTGCAGCGCTGCCGTCTTCCGCGCGCGCCGCCGACGTCGTGACCGAATGGAGCAATGTCAAGGCGCCGCCGGCTCCGGCGCTGAAGCCCGTTACAGTCGACCCAAAAACCATCCTGCTCGCGAACCGGACGACGCTCACGTCCACCGCCAGGATCAAGTTCTAGCCAGGACCACGATGATTCTAAGCTGAGGCAAAATCGCGGGCGCGCGAAAATCTCACCTCTCCCCCGCGGGGAGAAGTGTCTAAGCGAGGCGCACTCGAAGATTTTTGGACGAAGGGAGGACGAACATGAAACGCGAAATATCGGCACTGCTTGCCGCGGTCGGCTTGGCCATAGCGGCGACCGCGATCGAGTGCCCGACCGCGCGCGCGGCTGACGTCATCGCCGATTGGAGCTCGATCAAGGTGCCGCCACCGCCGGCGCTGAAATCGGTCACGGTCGATCCGAAGGCGACGGCGCTCCTGGTGATGGACTTCCTGCCGAAGTTCTATTGCGCTGACAAGCCACGCTGCGTCGCCGCCCTGCCGGCGATCAAGAAGATGCTGGATGCGGCGCGCGCGAGCGGGACGACAGTGATCTACAGTGTCGCCGGTAATTTCACGGCGGCCGACACGCTCAAGGAGGTTGCGCCGCTGGGCAACGAGCCCGTGGTCAAGGCACATGCCGATAAATTTCTTGGCACCGACCTCGACAAGATTCTGAAGGACAAGGGCATACAGACCGTTATCGTGACGGGCACCGCGGGCAACGGCGCGGTCCTCTACACCGGCAGCGAAGCGGCGCTGCGCGGGTTCAAGGTGATCGTCCCGGTGGACGGTCTGCCGAGCGAAGGTCCCTACGCCGAGCAACTGACCATCTGGCAGCTCGCCCACGGCCCCGGCTTTGCCAAGCAGGTGACGATCACCCGGAGCGACATGATCAAGTTTTAGCGCACGGTCTTCCGAAACCTCGCGTTGCGAGCGCCCGGCGGCGTTGCACCGCGGGTGGCCCTCACGTCATCGGCTGAATCGCGCTTCGCTGCGCTTGATCAACGGCACGTGCTGAGCTGCCCGACTGCCGGGCAAAAGGAGCGCGGCGATGAAGCTTTTGAGTTTTGCCACGGACGGACACGTGCTGTTCGGCGCCGCAAGCGGCGACGGGGTGGTCACGCTCAACGATAAAATCGGGCAGCCGAGCCTGCGCGCAGCGCTTGCAGCCGGCGCCATGGAGGCGATGCGCCAGGCGGCGCGCACGGCAAAGCCCGACCGCGCGCTCGCGGACATAAAATTTCTTCCGGTCATCCCGCAGCCCAACAAAATACTCTGCGCCGGCGTGAATTATCGCTCGCACGCGGCCGAGGTGGGGCGCGAACTGCCGAGGCAGCCGAGCATGTTCGTTCGCTTTGCCGACACGCTCGTCGGTCACGGCGGCGACATGATCCGCCCGAAACTCTCCGACAATTTCGACTACGAAGGCGAGCTGGCGCTCGTCATCGGCAAGCCCGGCCGTCACATTCCCCCAGACCGGGCGCTCGACCACGTCGCCGGCTATACGATCTTCGTCGACGGCTCGGTTCGCGACTACCAGAAATTCTCCGTCACCTCGGGCAAGAACTGGCCCGGCACCGGCCCGCTCGGGCCGTGGCTCGTCACCACCGACGAAATCCCCGATCCGGGCAAGCTGACGCTCACCACGCGGCTGAACGGGCAGCAGGTACAGCACTCCGGCACCGACAAGCTGATCTATTCGATCCCGCAGATCGTCGCCTTCTGCTCCGACTTCACGGCGCTGTCGCCCGGCGACATCATCGCCACCGGCACGCCCGAAGGCGTCGGCCACGGCAGAAACCCGCCGCTGTGGATGACGCCCGGCGATACGCTCGAAGTCGAAATCACGCATATCGGCGTTTTACGCGCGCACATCATGGAAGAAGGAAGATAAAGCCGTGCCTACCCTTCAACCGGTCGATCGACTGGAAATTCACATCCTCGTGGACAACGCCACCGACAGCCTGTCCAGCGTTCCAGGCCATGTCGAACCGGAATTTTCGTATTTGCATCGCAAAGGCATGCGTGTCCTCTCCGGCAAATGCATCTGCTGCGCCAATCACGGGCTGTCCTGTCTGGTCACGGCGCATCGCGGCAATGAAGCCCGCACTCTTTTGTTCGATACCGGACCGGAGCCGGACACGTTCGAGCGCAACACGCGCCAACTTGGCATCGATCTCACCGGGGTCGAGGCGCTCGTGCTCTCGCACGGGCATTGGGATCATGCCGGCGGCATGCTGCGCGCCATCGACATGATCCGCTCCGACGGGCGCAACCGCGACCTGCCCTACTACGCGCATCCCGACATGTTCCGCGAGCGCGGCCGGCGGCTGCCCGACGGCGGAATCTTTCCCATGGAAAATGTGCCGAGCGTCGCCGAACTCACCGCGCACGGCGCGCGCGTGGTCGCGACGCGGGAGCCGCAAGCCGTTCTCAATGGCATGTTCTACGTCAGCGGTGAAATCCCGCGGGTAACGCCGTTCGAAAAGGGCTTGCCTGGTCACTGCAGCAGGACCGAAAAAGGCTGGGAGCTGGACCCGTGGATCATGGACGAACGCTGGCTCGGCGCCAATGTCGCGGGCAAGGGGCTTGTCGTCTTTACCGCCTGCTCTCATGCCGGCGTCGTCAATGTACTCAAGGATGCGCGCGGCAAGCACCCGGACATACCGCTCTATTGCGTCATGGGCGGGCTGCATCTTTCGGGCCCGACCGAAAGCATTATCCCGGAGACGGTCGCGGGGCTGCGCGAATTCGGCCTGACCTACATCGCTGCCGGTCATTGCACCGGCTGGCGAGCCATAACGGCGCTGGTCAACGCCTTCGGCGAAGGGGTCGTGACGCCGACAGCAGTCGGCAAGCGCTTTGTCTTTTGAAATTCGGGCTATGCCCGCGCCGGCGCACCGCGCTCGATCTCGGGCAGCAATGCGGTCAGCATGCCGATGAGCGGCAGGAACGAGCAAAGCCGATAGACGAAGTCGATGCTGGTCAGATCGATGAGCATGCCGAGCACGGCCGCGCCAAGCCCGGCCATGCCGAAAGCGACGCCAAAGAACAGGCCCGACACCATCCCGATGCGGCCGGGAATGAGCTCCTGGGCGTAGACCACGATCGCCGAGAATGCCGAGGAGATGATGAGACCGATGACAATGCTGAGCGCGATGGTTGCCGCCAGCCCGACATAAGGCAGCACCAGCGTGAACGGCACCACGCCGAGGATCGAGCACCAGATGACCCGCTTGCGGCCGACGCGGTCGCCGACCGGACCGCCGATCATCGTACCGGCCGCAGCCGAGACCAGGAAGGCGAACAGGCAAAGCTGCGCATTCTGGGTCGACAGCCCGAAGTGGCGGATCAGATAGAAGATGTAATAGCTGGTGATGCTCGCCAGATAGAAATATTTCGAGAAAATGAGTGCAATCAGGACCGCTATGGCGCGCCGCACCGTTGCTCGCGGCAGCGCGACGGCATCCGCCGCGGACGGCTTTTGCGCGCGGGGGCGCGCCGTCGCGGCACGGCTGTAGGTGTGCCCGAGCAGCGTCAAAATCCCCATTCCGGTCAACGCCAGGAGCGCGAACCAACCGACGCTGTGCTGACCGTTCGGCAGCACGAACAGCGCCGCCAGCAGCGGCGCCAGCGAGTTGCCGGCGTTGCCGCCGACCTGAAACAGCGACTGCGCAAGGCCGTGCGCTCCGCCCGAAGCCAGACGGGCAATCCGCGACGATTCCGGATGAAAGATCGATGAACCGATGCCGAGCAGCGCCGCGCCCGCGAGCAGGACCAGGTAGTGCGGCGCGTAAGCGATCACCGTAAGACCAAGCGCGAGGCAGCCCATGCCGAACGACAGCGAATAGGGTTGCGGACGGCGATCGGTATAAAGGCCAACTACCGGCTGCAGCAGCGAGCCGGTACCTTGGTAAACCAGCGTGAGCAGCCCGATCTGGCCGAAGCTCAGATCGAATCCGCTCTTGAGCAGCGGGT
Source organism: Xanthobacteraceae bacterium (assembly GCA_030041005.1). Lineage (GTDB taxonomy): Bacteria > Pseudomonadota > Alphaproteobacteria > Rhizobiales > Xanthobacteraceae > BOG-931. Next base: position 55,156 of record JASHOR010000076.1, on the reverse strand, counting down.
AGATGGCCAGCAACAGCGACGTGGAAAGGTCGTTGAGCAGATGGCAAAAGGTAATGGCGCCCAGGATAGGAAACGACGTTGAACCGGCCCTTCGGCCGGCGACGACATCAGTCACGGAATAACAAATCCCTTTGGTCCGTTGCCGGCTGCACCCTAAGCGGATGCGAAAGTCGATGCTGTCACAGTGCGTGCGTACCGCTTTCTTAAATAGCAAGGCGGTGAATAGGAAGTAAGCGCGCCATCCCAATCTGCATTGCACCTATGAGGCGCGCCCCCCGCGCCCTCGCGGTTGCAGGCCTTCCAACCCCCTGCGCAAGCGACTTGCCAATACGGCATCGGACGCGATCCGCGTCTATGATCGAATGCCGGGCCCGGCCGATTCGAATGACGCCTGGTCCAGCGATCGGAGGTCTGCATGACGGGCATGCCGCTGCACATCGGCTGGAGCGAGATCGCGCTGCGGCTCGGGCTGACTGTCATCGCCGGGACGACATCGTGGTCGGTGTGACCACGGCGGCGGCCAGATCGGTGTGGGGATTGTCGCCACCGCGATCGGCCTGCTTGCGCTGTGGCTACTCGACTGGATCGAACGACATTTGCGACGCCCGCGCCGCCGCCTGGATTGCTTCGTCGCTTCGCTCCTCGCAATGACGCTGATTCTGATGTGATGGACCAGGCGCCGGCGGACCTAATTGCTGAGTCCGAACAACGTTACCGCATTGCGCCAGCAGATTTTCTCCCGCTCTGCATTCGACAGCGGGATGGACGCAAGCACCTTGATGGTATCGCGGATGTAGCCGGGCCCCTTCTCCTTGTCGAACGGGCAGTCGGAAGCGAACAGCACGTGATCGGCGCCGAAGAAGTCGAGACCGCACACGGTCGCCGCGCGGGCGCCTTCCACGGCGGTGTCGCCATAAAACTCCTTGAAGTAATCGTACGGCCGCTTTTTCAGCGATTTCCGCAAGCTCTCGTAATCCTCGTCCGAGGTGCGCACGCCCATCTGATCGAACGAGTGACCGACGCGGCCTTCCAGATAGGGAATGACGCCGCCCAGGTGATGCGCGATGACTTTCAGGTCCGGATACTGGTCCATGATCTTGGAAAAAACGAGCCGCGCCAAAGTCACGGCGGTCTCGTAGGGCCAGCCAAGCACGCTGCATATTTCGTATTTGGAGACTTTCTCAGTCGGGTAATCGGGCATCTCGCGGGTCCGCGCCGGATGCAGCAGGATCGGCTTGCCGGACTTGGCGATGACCTCGAAAATCGGCAGGAACTGCGGCGCGTCCAGCGGCACGCCGTTGGCGTTGGTGGCAAGCTGCACGGCGTTGGCGCCGTTGTTGAGCGCGCGCTCGGCCTCCCTGGCGGCGGCTTCCGGCGCATTCATCGGCAACAGTGCCGACCAGCCGGCGAAATGTTTCGGATGCTTTTGCGCAATCTCGCCGAGCCCGTCGTTGGCAATTTTCGCCATCTCCGGGGATTTGTCCGGCCCCCACAATCGCTCCATCGGCGGCAGGCCGTGCGACAACACCTGCGAATAGTCGTCGAACGATTCGACGAGACGCAGCCGCAAATCCAGATCGGACAAGGCCGGAATGCCGCGCACGCGCTTGCCGAGGTCCTTGTTCCCCGCCGGCGTTTCCAAGAGCGCCTCGTAGTAGAGCTTGGGGAAAAAATGATTGAAGGCGTCGATGGTGCGCATGCGATTTTCTCCTCCTTGTCATGCCCGCATTTATCGCGGGCATCCACGTCTTGCTTCACGGCACGAAGACGTCGATGGCCAGGACAAGCCCGGCCATGACGGGAATGCACGTTTCTCGCCGCTTAACGCGTCTGCATCAGCCATGAAGCGACCGCGAACGCGTCGGCATCGCGGTCGAAGAATCCGATGATCTGCAGGCCGAGCGGCATGCCGTCGTCTTCGAACAGCGGCAGCGACAGAGCCGGCACACCGAGCAACGAGGCGGGCACGGCGAATTCCGGATTGCCGGTCGAGCCGAGCCCCTCCGGGGCGCCGCCGGGCGCCGGCAGAGTAATGCAGGCGTCGCAGCTCTCGGCGAGCGCGGCGTAGACCGCGCGAATGCGGGCGCGCTCCTTGAGATCGGCGCGGTAATCGGCAAGCGTCAGACCGTCGTATTTCGCCGTACGCTCGCGCGTGATCGGCCCCATCTTGGCGGCGTCGCGCTCGCGCATCACGCGGAAGAACCATTGGCCTTCCCAGCCGTTGCAGCGATGCGAAAGTTCGGTGACCTTGGGGAGCTCGCTTTCCAGCGCCGCGACCGCCTTGTCGTCATGGCGCGTCTTGACGGCAATGCCGGCCACTTTCGTCCGCGCCACAAACTCGTTCAGGCGTTCCTTGGCGCCGGTATCGGCAATATCCCAGCCGGCCGTTTCCAGAAGCGCAAGCGTTCGCGGTTTGCGCGGTGGCGGCACGCTGTGCGGACCTTGCAGGCCCGGCGTTCCAGCATCACCGCCGACGCGGGCGGCGATCTCGTAGGCGACCTGCCAGTCGTCTTCGAGCGAGGCGGCGATGATGCCGGTGCAGCTCTGGCTCTGATAGTCGTGGCTGCCCTGGCGATTGAGCGCGTTGACGCTCGGCTTGAAGCCAAAGCAGCCGCAATAGCTCGCCGGCCGGATGGTCGAGCCGATCACCTGCGTGCCGAGCGCGGTGGAAGCGATACCGACGGCGACCGAGGCGGCCGAGCCGCTCGATGAGCCGCCCGGCGTGTGGGCCAGATTCCATGGATTGCGCGTGCCGCGCGGCTCCGAGGCGGCGAATTCGGTGGTCACCGTCTTGCCGATGATCACGGCGCCGGCATCGCGCAACGCGCGCACGCAGGCGGCGTCCTTCCGCGATTGCCAGCCGGCGAACAGCGACGAACCCATTTCCGTCGGCATGTCGACGGTCTCGATGATGTCCTTGATCCCGACCGGCATGCCGTCGATCGGCGATGCCGGCTTGCCGGCGCGCCAGCGCTCGGTGGAGCGATCCGCGGCGGCGCGCGCTGCCGGCAGGTTGGTGGTGACGAAGGCGCCGATCTTCGGCTCCCATCGCTCAAGCAGAGCGAGCGAATCTTCAAGGAATTGCCGCGGCGTCTGCGCACCGGATGCGAAGATCTTCGCCGCGGCGAGAAAAGGGCGCAACGTCGGTTTTGTTTGTTCGGGCGCAGGCATCGGCGGCATCTCCTTTCTAGTCATTCCGGGTCGCGGGCGAAGCCCGCGACCCGGAATCCATAGCCGCGAAACGTGGAATTGGGTCGCAGCCGTGCGATTTCTGGAATGACGGTGGATATGGATTCCGGGCTGCGCGCGGTCCCGGAATGACGATTACTTCGTGCTCTCGTCGTAATAGTGGATCTCGTAGAGCAGGCAGCCGCCCTCGGACTTGAACGGGCCGTGATAGGCGCCCGGCGGCCGGCAGGCATAGGTCGGCGCGTCGAAGGCTTCGCCGCCGCGCCCCTTTTCATCGTTGCCGACGACGAGATCGCCGGACACGAGATAAACCTCTTCCCAATGATCGTGCACGAATGGCGCCGTCGTGAACACGCCGGGGGCGAAGCGCAAAAGCCGCGTACGGCTGCCCATCTTGCGGGTTTCGTCAAGATCGCTCGCCAGGATTTTCTGCTGGATTCCGGATGGATAGCCGGGCGGCGTCACCCAGCCGCTGGTCATATCGACCTTGTGAAATTCGAGGTGCGGCTTGTTCATCGGCATGATCCGGTTTCCTCTCGGGCGCAACCTTTGCGCCGTTTGCGTCGCGACCGGCCGTCGCGGCGCCCGTTGCAATGGGTGGGATCGCATTGTACATGGAGGGCAACTTCGCGCAAACAAGCGACAGTAAAGATCGCGACGGAGCAGCAATCGCTGCGGGGTGCGACCTTTTTCGTCGCGCGATCGAGGAGCCCCGCCATGCACGAAATCACCGGACAGGTTCACTGGCACGAACCCTCGGGCTTCAAGCGCGCGGGATTCGGCAAGTTCAACCGGCCGAAGACGCCGTACGACCTGTTCATGGAGTCGGAAGAGATTCCGATCTACCGCGACATCGGGGTGAGCAAGGTACAGAACCTGCCGCTCAAGCCATGGAAGCGCATGGGCGGGCGCGGCACCTACATTCAGTTGCACGGCACCGAAGGCAAATGGGGCTGCTACGTGGTTGAGGTGCCCGGCGCCGGCGCGCTCAATGCCGAAAAGCACATGTACGAAGAAGTTTATCTCGTGGTCGAGGGCCGCGGCTCAACCGAGGTGTGGCTCGAAGGCGACAACAGGCGCCACGTGTTCGAATGGCAGAAGGGCTCGCTGTTTTCGATTCCGGTCAACGCCATGCACCGTATCGTCAACGCGAGCTCGTCCCCTGCGCTCCTCCTCGGCGGCACCACCGCGCCGAATCTGATGAACCTCATCAACAACACGGACGTCATTTTCAACTGCCCGTATCAGTTTCGCGACCGCTTCTCCGGCGCCGACGATTTCTACAAATACAAGGACGACATCGAGCCCGATCCGGTGCGCGGGCTCGCCATGCGGCGCACCAATTTCATTCCCGACATCGTCAATTGCGACCTGCCGCTCGACAATCGCCGCTCGCCTGGTTGGCGCCGCGTCGAACCGTTCATGACCGGCAACACCTTCTATCTGTGGATCGGCCAGCACGAGAACGGCCATTACTCCAAGGCGCATGCCCATACCTCGGCCGCCGTGCTGATCTGCATCAAAGGCAAGGGTTACACCTACACCTGGCCCGAGCGCCTTGGCCTGACGCCCTGGAAGGACGGCAAGTCAGCCGAGGTCAGGCGCGTCGACTACGAGCCGGTCGGCATGGTCTCGGCGGCGCCCGGCGGCGCGCGCTGGTACCACCAGCATTTCGGCGCCTCGAAGGAGGCGTTCCGCCTCACGGCCTGGTTCGGTCCGCACAATCCGGGCCGCGAGCCCGGCCCGCCCGGCGAGAAGCACACCGACTACACGGCGATGGACATTCCCGAAGGCGGCACCGCCATCCCCTATTACATGGAAGATCCGTTCCTGCGGCAGGAATACGCCGAGCGCATGAAACAAGAAGGCGCCGAGAACCGCATGCGGCCGGAATATTACGAGCGCGATTATCGCGGCCTGTTGCCGCAGGAATAGTGATGGCACCCCTGACATCGTCATGCGCAGGCTTGACCCGCGCATCCACGCAGCGTCGATGCACAACGGATTGCCGGGTCAAGCCCGGCAATGATGTGTCGGCATGACCGAAGAGGAAGCCCAGGGCGGCCGCATTTTCTTTTCCTCCACCGGACGCACGTTCGGCGAGGAGGACGAGCTGTGCGTGCTCTCGGTCGGCGTCGATATCGGCTCGTCGACCTCGCACCTCGTATTCTCGCGCATCGTGCTCGAACGGCTCGACAGCCGCTACGTCGTCACCGAACGCGAAAGCTTCTACCAGTCCGACATTCTGCTCACGCCCTACTCGGCCGAAGAAGAGATCGACGCCGCGGCGCTCGGCGCCTTCATCGCGCGCCAATACAAGGACGCCAAGGTCGACGCCGACGAGATCGATACCGGTGCGCTCATTCTCACCGGCGTCGCAGTGCGCCGGCGCAACGCGCGGGCGATCGGCGAATTGTTCGCGGCGCAGGCCGGCAAGATGGTTGCGGTAAGCGCCGGCGACTCGCTGGAGACGGTGATGGCGGCCTACGGATCGGGCGCCGCTGCGCGTTCGATCAAGAACGGCGCGCCGGTGATGAACGTGGACATCGGCGGCGGCACCTCGAAGATCGCGGTGTGCGACGACGGCAAGGTGATCGACGTCACCGCGGTCGACGTCGGCGCGCGGCTCCTGGTCCTCGATTCCGGCGGCCGCATCGTGCGGCTGGAGGAGGCCGGCCGGCGCTTCGGCGCCGAGCTTGGCATGAAGCTCGACCTCGGATCTCAGCTCGGCAACGATCAGGCGAAAGCGCTCGCTGCGCGCATGACGGAGCGATTGTTCGAGGCCATGGAAGGCCGTTCGCCGCGCGCCGGCGGCGCGGCGCTGTTGCGGCTCGACCCCTTGAGCTGGCGCGGCACCCTTTCGGATGTCAGCTTCTCCGGCGGCGTATCGGAATACATCTACGGGGGCGAGGCCAAGGCCTTCGGCGATATCGGGCCGCAGCTCGCGGCCGAGGTGCGCGCGCGGCTGCGCGATTGGGGGCCGCAACTGGCGCGGCCCGAAGCGCGCATCCGCGCCACCGTCATTGGCGCTTCGCAGTACACGATGCAGGTTTCCGGTTCGACCATTTTCGTCTGGCCGCTGGAGACGCTGCCGCTGCGCAATGTGCCGGTGATCGCGCCGAGCTTTGCGCTTGGCGACGAGACCATCGATTCTGCGGCGGTGTCGGGGGCGATCAAGGCCGCGCTCAAGCGGCTCGACCTCGGCGGTGGCGAAACCCCGGTCGCGATCTTCGTGCCATGGCGCGGCTCGGCAACGTTCCGGCGGCTCGACGATTTCTGCAGGGGCGTTGCCGACGGGCTGGAGGCGATCATCGCTCACGGCCATCCCATTGTGCTCGCCGGCGACGGCGACGTCGGAGGTTTGGTGGGCATTCATTATTGCGAGGAAATGAAACTCAATACCCCGATCGTCTCGATCGACGGCCTCGAACTGAAAGAGTTCGATTACATCGACATCGGCGCCATCCTCGACACTTCGGGCGCCGTGCCGGTGGTCATCAAGTCGCTGATCTTTCCCACCAGCGCCGGCGTCGGCAAGGACTGGAAGGCGGAGCGAGCCGTCTCCCGTGCGGCGTCTGCCCGCCGCTGATGACGATGCAAGCATCGGCTGCGCATCTTTTGTGCACTGCACAATGACGCGGCGAGTTGCGCTGAAAGCAGGCATAACCAGCTCTTACGGCATCCTCCCCTAACAGCGTAAGTCATTACAAAATTTAGCTGTTTGAGTTTGCCCCGCGATGGCACGCATCTTGAAAAGCGGGATTCGTGCAGCCATCGAGGAGAGCCATGATGGATTACGTGCAGCCCGCTGATGTCGCGTGCGCAATGGTCGAAACCGGCAGGCGGAAGCTGGCGCTGGTGCCGTCAGACATTCTCATCCGCAGCATGTTATCGGGCGCCATTCTCGGCATTGCCACGAGCCTTGCACTGACGGGCGCGGTGCAGACCGGCCAACCGTTCGTCGGCGCACTCGTCTTTCCGGTCGGCATCGGCATCATCGTGCTGCTCGGGCTCGAGTTGATCACCGGCAGCTTCGCGCTGGTCCCGCTGCCGTGGCTCGATCGCGAGGCCAGCGCCGGAGCCGTGCTGGCCAACTGGGGTTGGGTGTTCATCGGCAATTTGATCGGCGCCCTCGCCTACGGCGCGCTGCTGGCGGTGGTGCTGACCAACATGGGAACCGCCCCGCCAACCGGAGTCGCCGCCCGCATCGTGCAGATCGCCGAAGCCAAGACGCTTGCCTATTCCGCCATCGGCTTCGCCGGGATGGTCACTGCATTCGTCAAGGCGATGCTGTGCAACTGGATGGTCTGTCTCGCGCTTGTGCTCGCCATGACCACGACGTCGACGGTCGGCAAGCTCGCCGCCTTGTGGATGCCGATCTTCATGTTCTTCGCGCAGGGCTTCGAACACTCGGTCGTCAACATGTTCATCATCCCCACCGGGATGATGATGGGCGCGAAGGTCACGGTCGGCCAGTGGTGGCTGTGGAATCAAATTCCGGTGACGCTGGGCAATTTGGTCGGTGGTTTCACGTTCACCGGACTCGCCATTTACATGACCTACAAGCCCAAGCTCAGTTCAACGGACGTCCTCGCGCCCACGCCGGCTCCCGTGCTCGCGGAATGAATGACCGCCCGCTCATTCGTTCCTTGCCGCCGCGGGGCAATGACGACCGGACAGCAGCGGAACAGGGCATGCCGGAAGATTTCGAGCCGGAACAGAAGCGGTATCTCGAAGGCTTCGTAGCCGGTCTGCAGATCGCGAAAGGTACGCGCTTCGCGAATGGTAACGCTGCTGCCTCGGCATCGGCCGCGGCAGCGTCTGCTGCGCCCGTTGGCCCGGACGCCGCTGCATGGCAGGCGCAGGATCGTGTCATCAAATCAGGCGGCAAGCTTTCCGATCCGGAAAAATTCAAGCGCGAGCTCAATCCGCTCGATGGCTACGAGAAACTGAAAGCGCAAGCCGCGAAGAACGAGGCGCCGAAGGCCGACGACAATTTCCGTTGGCGGTATTTCGGCCTGTTCTACTGCGCGCCGGCGCAAAAATCCTATATGTGCCGACTCCGCATCCCCAATGGCATCCTCAACGCTTGGCAGTTCGCCGGCCTCGCCGCACTCGCCGAGCGCTACGCCGGCGGTTACGCCCACGTGACCACCCGCGCCAATCTGCAGATGCGCGAAATCGCACCAAAGAACGCTGTCGCCGTGGTGGAGGCGATCCAGGACCTCGGCCTGTGCTCACGCGGTTCCGGAGCCGACAACATCCGCAACGTCACCGGCACGCCGACGGCGGGCATCGACCCGCAAGAGCTGATCGACACGCGCCCGTACGCCCGCGCGTGGCATTTTCACATCCTCAACGATCGTTCATTGTTTGGAATCCCGCGCAAATTCAACGTCGGCTTTGACGGCGGCGGCACCATCCCGGTCCTGGAGGATACCAACGACATCGGCTTTGCGGCCGTCGCGGTGAAGGAAGGGTTTGGCCTGGAGCCCGGCGTTTGGTTCCGGCTCATGCTCGGCGGCATCACCGGCCATAAGGATTTCGCACGCAATACCGGCGTGCTCGTCAAACCCGAGGACGCAACCAAGGTGGCCGATGCGGTCGTGCGGGTGTTCATCGATCACGGCGACCGTACCGATCGCGCCAAGGCGCGCCTCAAATACCTCCTCGACGCATGGGGCTTCGAGAAATTCCTCGCGGCGGTGGAAGAGAGGTTGACGGACAAGCTGGTGCGCGCGCCGGCGGAGGCCGTCACCCCGCGGCCCGCATTCGACCGCCTCGCCCATGTCGGAGTGCGTCCGCAGAAACAAGCGGGGCTTTTCTGGATCGGGGTCGCACTGCCCGTAGGCAAGCTCACCGCCGAGCAGATGCGCGCGCTGGGAAGAATTGCGACGGATTTCGGCGACGGCGATATCCGGCTCACGGTGTGGCAGAACCTGCTGATCTCCGGTGTCGCCGCTGCGCGTTTGGATGACGCCGCAGCGGCCATCGCCGCGCTCGGACTTTCAACCAAGGCGACCTCGATCCGCGCCGGCCTGGTCGCCTGCACCGGCAATGCCGGTTGTCGTCTCGCCATGTCCGATACCAAGCGTCACGCCGAGGCCATAGCGCGGTGGTGCGAATCCCGCGTTACGCTCGACAGCCCGATCAACATCCATCTCACCGGTTGCCCCAATTCCTGCGCGCAGCATTACATCGGCGACATCGGCCTGTTGGGAACCAAGGTCCAAGTGTCCGACGAAGGCGACCAGGTCGAGGGATACCGCATCCATGTCGGTGGCGGCTTCGGCCCCGATGCACAGTGCGGCCGTGAGCTGTTTCACGACGTCAAGGCGGATGATGCGCCGAAAATCGTCGAGCGCATTCTCAAGGCCTATCTGAACAACCGCGCCTCGGCAGATGAGAGCTTTCTCGCCTTCGCACGCCGGCATGAGATCGATGCGCTCAAAAATCTCGTCGCGCAGCAGGGCGGCGAATGACGGCAAGCCCTCCGATCCCGACACTCATTCCCGACAACGCGCCGTTCACGGCCGAACAGCGCGTTTGGCTCAACGGCTTCTTCGCCGGCCTGTTGTCGCTCGACGGCGGCGCCAGCCCGCTGTCACCGGCCGAGACCACGGCGCTATTGAGCGGCATTGCCGGACGGCCCGCGGCACGCGGTCCGCTCGATGACGGCGATGACGGGATGGCCCCCTGGCACGATCCGGCCATGCCGCTCACCGAGCGGATGCAGCTTGCCGACGGCAGGCCGCTGCGCCGGCGCATGATGGCGGCCATGGGCCAGCAGGATTGCGGCCAATGCGGCTACAATTGCGAAAACTACGCCAATGCCATTGCGCTGCGAAACGAGGAACGGCTCAACCTCTGTGTCCCCGGCGGGAAAGAGACCGCCCGGATGTTGAAAGGGTTATTTGCCGAATTCGGCACGCTGCCGGCTCCCGGCAAAGCGACGACCATAGCGCCGGCGCCCTCGCCGGAACCGGCGCACGGCGGCAGAGTCGAACCGATCGGCAATCTCCGTACGACGCGCGATCGTCCGGTTGACGTGACTTTCACTTCGCGCACCAGGCTCAACAAGGCGGGCTCGATCAAGGACACCTGGCACATCGAACTCGATATCGCCGGCAGCGGGCTCCGTTATGCGGTCGGCGATTCGCTCGGCATCCTTCCCGCCAACGACCCTGCACTTGTCGAAGCGGTGATCGCCGCCATCGGCGCGCCGCCGGATTTCCCGATCGCCGGCCGCTCCCTTCGCGAGGTTCTCACTGACGACGCTTCGCTGGGCGCCGCGCCTGACATGCTGTTCGAGCTTATCTCCTACATCAGCGGTGGCGAGCGACGGACAAAGGCGAAGGCCCTTGCCGCCGGGCGCGATCCGGACGGCGACGCCAAGAGCCTCGACGTGCTCGCCGCCCTGGAAAAATTTCCCGGTATCCGGCCCGATCCGGAAGCGTTCGTCGAGTCGCTCGATCCGCTGCAGCCGCGGCTTTATTCGATCGCGTCGTCGCCTAAGATTGGGGCCGGCAAGGTGGCGCTGACCGTCGATGCGGTGCGCTACGACGTCGGCAGGCGGATGCGACTGGGCGTTGCCTCGACCTTCTTCGCCGACCGGATCGCGTCGGGCGCACGGATCAAGGCCTACGTGCAGCGCGCGCAAAGCTTCGGCCTGACGGACGACCCTGCCGTTCCGATCGTCATGATCGGACCGGGCACCGGGATCGCGCCGTTCCGTGCCTTTCTGCACGAACGCATGGCGACGCGGGCGCCCGGCCGCAACTGGCTGTTCTTCGGGCACCAGCACCGCGATTGCGATTTCTTCTACGAGGACGAGCTGGCGGGCATGCAGGCCGCCGGCGTGCTGACGCGGCTGTCGCTGGCGTGGTCGCGCGACGGCGCCGGCAAGGTTTATGTGCAGGATCGCATGCGCGAGGCCGGCCGCGACCTTTGGGCCTGGCTTGCCGAGGGAGCGCATATCTTTGTCTGCGGCGCGATCGCCATGGGCAAGGACGTGGAGCGCGCGCTCGTGGAGGTGATTGCGGCTCATGGCGCCCGTTCAGGGGATCAGGCCACCGCTTTCCTGGCCGAGCTCAGGAAGAGCGGCCGCTACCATACTGACGTCTATTGAGAGCCCGGCGGCTTTCTTGCGCTGGCGCGATATGCGCCAGCGTCGGATGACAATCTTGCCGCGCCCGCGTTAAAAGCACGCTTTGACCGGGAGAAGCAGATGCGTACGGGCGCCGAGTATCTCCGCTCGCTCAAGGACGGGCGATGCGTTTTTATCGACGGCGAGCGCGTCAAGGACGTGACAGCGCATCCGGCGTTCCGCGAGGCCTCGCGCTCGATCGCCAATCTGTTCGACGTCGCCGCCGATCCGGCCTTGCGCGAGCGAATGACTTTCCGCTCGCCCAAGACCGGCCAGCCGGTGTGGCGCGCCTATCAGATTCCCAAGAACCACGCCGATCTCAAGGCCCGGCGACTGTTCAGCGAGACCTGGGCGGAAGCGACCTTCGGGCTCATGGGCCGCACGCCCGACCACGTGGCGAGCTTTTTCACCGGCTATGCCGCCGCGCCGCAGGTGCTCGCCGCCGGCGGCAACCAGAAATTCGCCGACAACGCGGTCGCCTTCTACGAGTTCATGCGCGACAACTTCATCTACGCGAGCTACGCGATCGTGCCGCCGCAGATCGATCGCTCCAAGCCGGCGCACAAGCAGAGCGATCCGACACTCTACGCCGGCGTGGTCAAGGAACGCGACGACGGCATCGTCATTGCCGGCGCGCAGCAGCTCGCCACCGGCGGGCCGCTATCCGATTACATCCATTTGAGCTGCATCCATCCGCTGCAGCCGGGCGACGAGAATTACGCCAATTGTCTCGCCGTGCCGGTCGGCGCCGAAGGCGTCAAGCTCTATCCGCGCCGGGCGTTTGCCCGCGCCGGCAACAGTTTTGATTATCCGCTGTCAAGCCGCTTCGACGAGAGCGACAGCTACGTGGTGTTCGACAACGTGTTCGTGCCCTGGGAGCGCGTCTTCATCTACCGCAGCATCGAGTTGTCGCGCGACCAATGGTTCAAGACGCCGTCGCACGCCTACGGCAACCATCAGGCGCAGGTGCGCTACGTCACCAAGCTGCGCTTCATGGCCGGGCTCGCCCAGCGCATGAACGAGATGACCGGCAACGCCGCGGCGCCGCCGGTGCAGATCATGATGGGCGAGCTTGCCGCATTGGCGACAGTCTATGAGGCCATGCTGCTCGCCCACGAGACCGCGGCGCCGGTCCGCGACGGCGTGCTGTGGCCGTCGATCGTCATTCTTTATTCGGCAATGGCACTGCAATCGGAGCTCAACGGCCGCATGCTGGAAACCATCCGCGAGCTGGCCGGCTCGGCGTTCATCACGTTGCCGTCCTCGGCGGCCGATTTCGCCAATCCGGAGATCGCCGCCGACCTCGAGCGCTACATGCGCTCGGCGTCGTCCGACGCCAAGTCGCGCGTTGCGCTGATGCGTCTCATCTGGGACTTTCTCGGCACCGAGTTCGGCAGCCGCCACGCCCAATACGAGAAGTTCTACGGCGGCGCCTCGTTTTTGGTCAAGCAGAGCGTCTATCGCAATTTCGACTGGAAGCACGCCACCGCGCTGGTCGACCGCGCCCTCAATCTGCCGAGCGTTGATTGATCCTCTGCCGCAAGGGGAAAGCGGAACATGCCTGCAACGCTCGTGCAGGCACGGGGCAGGTTACCACGCTGTCCTACTGCAGCGCTTCGCCGTGCTGGGTCAAATCGAGACCTTCGAACTCCTGCTCCTTGCTCACGCGCAGCGGCGTCAGCAACCCGACGACTTTGAGCAGCACGAACGTCGCTCCGCCCGACCATGCGAAGGTCACGATGATGGCCAGGAGTTGAACCAGCACCTGCCTGGGATTTCCGTCAATCAGGCCCGCGTACCCCGCTGGCGCGGCGGCGCTGACCGATACCGCGGCGGTGGCAAACACACCCGTCAGCAGCGTGCCCAATGCGCCGCCAATGCCGTGCACGCCGAACACGTCGAGCGAATCGTCATAGCGGAGCCACTGTTTGAGCTTGGTGCAGGCCCACAAGCAGGTCCCCCCGGCGAGGATGCCGATGACGATGCCCTCCCAAGGCAGCACGAAGCCGGATGCCGGCGTAATCGTGCCGAGGCCGGCGACGGCGCCCGAGATCATGCCCAGCACCGACGGCTTGCCCCGCATCCACCATTCCAAGGCCATCCAGGTGAGCGCGCCGGCGCAGGCCGACAGATGCGTGGCGACGATGGCGAACACGGCGCGCGAACCGGCGCCGTAGGCCGAACCGCCGTTGAAGCCAAACCAGCCGATCCACAACAACCCCGTCCCGATCACCGCCATAGAAAGATCGTACGGCGAGAAATTCTCGCTGCCGTAGCCGGAGCGCTTACCGACGACGAGGGCCGCGACCAGACCCGCGACGCCGGCATTGAGATGCACGACCGTGCCGCCGGCGAAATCGAGAACGCCAGCTTTCATCAGCCAGCCGTTACCCCAGACCCAATGAGCGATCGGCACATAGACGACGGGAAGCCACAGCACGGCGAAACAGACGAACGCCGGAAAGCACATCCGGTCCACGACCGATCCCGCCACGAGAGCGACCGTAATCACCGCAAACGTCATCTGGTAGGCAAAGAACAGGAGTTCGGGAATGTTGTCGGCGAGCGGCGACGTGGTATTCGCGCCAATGCCGTGAAGCATCACAGCGTCGAACGTACCGATCACCGGGCCATTGCCGGAAAACGTCAGGCTGTAGCAGAACAACGCCCACAGAAGCGAACCCGCGCAAACGCAGAACAGGGTTTGTGCCATGGTGGCAAGAACGTTCTTCTTGCGCACCATACCGCAATAGAACAGCGCAAGGCCCGGTATGCTCATCATCAGCACAAGGCCGGTCGCGGAAATCATCCACGCGGTATCGGCGGCATTGATCGTTGATCGAACCGGCGCAGCAGCCGCCGCCGTCGTACTCGCCGCCAGAGCCGCCACCGTCACGCCCCACACCGCGCCGCATCGCGGCGTCTTGCGCTTCATTGCCGCTCTCCGCCTTTTGCTCCGCCGGCATCGCCGGCAGAACGCCCACATTCTTGCCACCCAAATCTCACCGCTCGCGGCAGACCCGCGCGCGGCTCGCAGTGAGGCGCGGCGCCTGATCCGAATAGTTCGGTGACAGGATGCCGGGATTGCCGGAAATGGTCACAGCGCCTGCGCGTCGGTTTCTCCGGTCCGGATGCGCACTGCGTGCTCGACCGGTACGACGAATATCTTGCCGTCGCCGATCTGGCCGGTATTGGCGACGGTGCGAATGACCTCGATCACTCGGTCTGCATCGGGATCGTCGACCACCACTTCGAGCCGGATTTTTGGCAAGAAGTCGATCGTGTACTCGGCCCCGCGGTAGATCTCCGTGTGCCCCTTCTGCCGACCATAGCCCTTCACCTCGGTCACAGTCATGCCTTGCACGCCCACATCTGCCAAGGCCTCCCGGACCTCGTCGAGCTTGGACGGCTTGATGATTGCGATGATCAGTTTCACTCGTCGGTGCCGGGAAATGCCGCTCGAATGGGCGTGGGTGGGGGTTAGGGGCGCCCTGTCCAGGAGGACGCGGGTATCCATTGCCGTGAACATAGTCAAGCGCCCAGACGTTGATCGATAATTTGCGTGCTGGGGAAAAGCGAGGATGGCCAAGGAAAGACGACCAACGCCGCCCGTTGAAATCGCTCCGATGGGATCGTGCCCGCTTTCAAGATTGCGCCCATCGCATCGACGAACTGGGCGTCTTTGACGAATTGACGTCGTCTCGTATGATGGTTCGTGCGGGGCGGCGAATGGCTCGGGCGGCGGTTGAAATCTGCCTGCGACAATCGGGAGAACGGGATCAATGATACGGCACATCGCGGGTGCGCTGGCCTTCGTCCTCATGCTGGCGCCGCTCGCCGCCGGTGCGCAAGGCTGGCCCGGCGACGAGCCGATCAAGATCATCGTGCCGTTTTCGGCCGGTAGCGCCACCGACATCATCGCCCGCACCGTGTTCGATCAGGTCGGCACGCAGATCGGCGACACGTTCGTGGTAGAAAACCGCGGCGGCGCCGGCACCACGATCGGATCTGCGATGGTGGCGCGGGCGGAGCCTGACGGCCACATGCTGCTCGTCAATTCGACATCGCAGGCGGTTGTCGCCTCCACCTACGCCCACCTGCCCTACAGCGTCGCTCATGATTTCGCCGGCATCTCGGAATTGGCCGATATCCCGTTCGTGATCGCAACCTCGACCAAATACGACACGCTGGCCGACCTGATCGCAGCCGCCAAGAAGCGGGGAAGCCATATTCTCTACGGCAGCGCCGGCGTCGGCAGCTCCGGACAATTGTTCATGGAGCGCCTGCGCTTGGCGGCCGGCTTTCCGGCGACGCACGTACCGTTTCGCGGCACTCCCGAGGGCATGAACGAACTGATTGCCGGGCGGATCGACATCTATCCCGCGCCGCTGCTCAACGCGCTGCCGCTCGCCAAGGCCGGCAAGATCCACGTGCTGGCGGTCAGCTCGACCAAGCGGCTCGCCCTCATGCCGGACGTGCCCACGCTCGCCGAGGAAGGTTTGCCCAACGCCCTCTATAATTTCTGGATCGGCGCGTTCGCGCCGGCCAAAACGCCGAAGCCGATCGTGGATCGGCTCAACCGCGAGGTCGTGGCCGCGCTCAATCACAAGGACATCGTCGAGAAAATCCGCAATCTCGGCGGCGAACCGGCGCCGATGACGCCAGGCGCGTTCGATGCCTTCGTGAAGAAGGAAATCGCGATCAACGCCGAGATCGTCAAGGCGTCGGGCTTCCAGCCGCAATAGAGGCGCCTTCGCCAGCGGCTGCACGCAGTCCCTTATCCTGAGGTGCGCCGCAGGCGCGCCTCGAAGGATACGGCCGAAGCGGTCGGACCGTCGCCCTTCGAGGCTCGGCTCCGCGCCGAGCACCTCAGCGTGACAGAACAAAGAGAATCATTGCCCCGCCAGAATCGTCGCCGCCACCTTCTCGCCGATCATGATGGTCGGAATGTTGGTGTTGGCGCAGGGCACCGCCGGCATGATCGAGGCATCGGCGACGCGCAGGCCGTCGGTGCCGTAGACGCGCGCCGACGGATCGGTGACCGCGCCGGGATCGTCGCTCGCGCCCATGCGGCAGGTGCACGAGGCATGCCAGTGCCCGAGCACAGCGCCGCGAATCCACTCGCGACAGGCGCGGTCGTCATGCGCGAGTTCATCGATCGTGGGCGCGTCGGCGATCAGCTTGTCGATCATCCAGCGCCGTACCAGCGGCGAGGTCTCCATCGCCATCGCGCCAAGCCAAGTCTGCAGCGTATTGATCGACTTGCGCACAGCGAGCCGGCGCGCCCAATCGCTGAAGCTGATCGGGAAAACCTGCTCGACCGTCGCCTGCACCGCGGGCTCCGCCTGCAGGCGGCAGAGCAGACGGACGCCTGCCACCAGCCGTTCGAGGTCGCGCGGGTCCGAGCACATGTTGAAATCGATGTCGGGCGGACCCGACGGGTCAGGCGACGACAGCTTCACTTCTCCGGTCGAATACGACCGGTTCACCCATAGCATGATGAGGCCGAGCCGTTCGCCGATCGCGTGCCAGCCCGCCTTGTTCGACGGGATCAGGTACATGTCGCCCGGCGGGCAGCCGTCGAACCCGGACGAAAAGCGCAAGCCGGCGAACATCTGGCGACGCAGCGTTTTCGGCAACCGCGCCGCGCGCTTGAGATAGGCGCCGAAGTTCACGCCGGGATGCTCCATCAGATGCTTGCCGACGCCGGGACGGTCGGCGACGATCGCGATTCCCAGCTCCGCAAGGTCGCGCGCCGGTCCGACGCCGGAGCGCAACAGCAGCGCCGGCGAGCGCAGCGCGCCGCAGCACAGAATGACCTCGCGCGCGCGCAGTTCGACGGTGCACCCATCGCGCCGGACCCTGACGCCGACCGCGCGCGCGCCGTCAAACATGATGCGCTCGACCTCGGCCTCGCCCATGATCGCGAGGTTCGAGCGCCGTCGCACTTCGGCCGTCAGATAGCACCATGCCGCGCCCATCCGCCTGGTATCGGTGTGGCAATAGGCGACCGCGGCGTAGCCGTCGGCGAAGTCGGCGTTCTGGTCCTTGCGGTCGCGCCAGCCGTTCCTCTCGACGGCTTCGATCACGGCGCGGGCGAAACCCGGCCAGCGATCCGCGCCGTAGCGCTGCAAGCGGATCGGCCCGTCCTTGCCGTGCAACGGACCGTCGAAGTCGCTGTCGGTCTCGAGCTTCTTGAAATACGGCAGCACGCCTTGCCAATCCCAGCCGCGCGCTCCCGACGCCGCCCAATGCTCATAATCGGACGGCAGACCACGCAGGGACGCCATGCCGTTGATCGATGACGTGCCGCCGATGACGCGGCCCTGGTTGTAGACGCGACGCGGGCGGCGATCCGGCGCATTGCCGGGGCGCGGCGCAAAACGCGCAGTCGTCTTCGGCCAGGTGAAATCCGGATTCGCATAGGCGGTGGCGGCGAAGATATCGAGAATTTCCGGCGGCTCGGAACCCGGCGCGTAATCCTTGCCGGCCTCGATCAGCAGCACGCGATTGTGCGCGCGCTCGGACAGCCGCGCCGCCAGCACGCAGCCGGCCGAACCGGCGCCGACGACGATGAAGTCAAACGCATTCGCCGCTGGGTCCAACGCCGGCACGAAGCAACCCCTCCGCCTCCGATACGCTCACTGACAAAAAGATTATACGCGTCGCGGCGCTTGTCGAGCGCGTCGTCGCGCCGCTTGCCGCCAATTCCACTATCCGGTGAAAGTCCGTTCGATCAGCACACTGATGGCGACGCCGGCCAGCGCGGCGGCAATGCCTACGGAAACGGTCTCAGCGATCGTACGCGCAATGGCGCTTCCTCTGATCCGCCCGCGTCCGACGCCAAGTGCGATCAACAGCGCAATGGTCATCGCCGCGGAGAGGATTCTTGCGCGCGCAACGGGAAGAAAGACAAACGGCAGGATCGGCACCGCGGCGGCGGCGAAATCGGCGATCAGCATCCACAGCGCCTGCTGCCAGGCACTTTGCGGCGCGTCGGGCGATCCATGCAGCGCCAGCAAAAGTCCATCGAGTGCCGCGCGATCGTACATCACCGCCCCAGTCAGCGCCGCCGATTGCTGTTGCGTCAAACCGGCGGCCGTCAGTTGATCCGGAAGCTCCGCGCAAATCGAAGTGGCGTTGGCGGACAGGGCGGATTGCAGCTTGGCGCGCTTGGTTTTCACCTCGTCGCGCGTCGTTTCGACGTCGAGGAACACGCCGGCCATCATCGAAACCGCCGCCGCCACCGCCCCTGAGGCGCCGGCAATGAGCACCGCTCCGGCATTCGTCGTCGTGGCGGCGACGCCGAAGATCAGGCCGAAAATCGAAACCGTGCCGTCTTCCATCCCGAAAACGATGGTGCCGGCCGAGTCAGCCAGCGATCGGTGCAGGCGTTTCACTCTTGAGGCGAATGTCATTGCGAGTCCCCCTTCTGCCCCGCGCAGTCGCGCGTGATCCCGATCCCGTTCGGGCGATTTGACGGAATTCGCCGGCGCATTGCAATTCGCCGCCCACTCCTTCTCCCCGCGTGGGGGGAGAGGTGAAAGTAGAGCGCTCGCTCGGCGCGACCGCGTGGGCAGAACCTGTCCCCGGCCCCGACCGGGGATCGCCGCTGCGCCGCGCCCACGCTGAGAGACTTAACCAGACGGGTTTGCGCAGTCTGTACTTGCTGCGCGCTTCAACCCGCGACATGAAGCTGCAGCCCTGCGCGTTTTTGCAGATAGCCGATCACACTGAACAGATTGCGCGCCTGCGGATTGCCGCGCGGACCGAACATGCGGATCAGGCTCTTCGGCGGCGTATCGGTGGCTTCGCCAAGCTTCTCAAAGCCGACCGTCGCCTTGATGTAATCGCGCATGATTGTTTTGCCGGTGTCGAGATCGCCGCTCAGCATGGCGTCGATACCTTCGCGCAGAAGGGCTTCGGCGAATTTTTTGTCTGTCTTGACGTGACGCTCAACCAAATCCTTGAAGCTTTTCGTTCGTGCCATGCTCATCTCCGTCAACCTAGTCAGCGCTTGCTTGCCCTGTAGTCCCGCCAATGGACATGCGCCGCATCGATATCGCGTTGTTGGCGCTTCTTGCTGCCGCCCGTCAGCAGGATCACCAACGTCGGCCCGTCCTGCCCGAAATAAACGCGGTAGCCGGGGCCGAAATCGATCCGATATTCGAATACCCCTCACCGACCGATTTGACGTTGGAGAAATTTCCCCTGCTCCAGTCGGACGATGGCGCGCGTGACCTTCGCTCGGGCGACCGGTTCCAAATCGGCAAACCATTGGTCGAAAGGCTGTCGACCACCCGGAGCGATGTAGTAGCGGATTTCGGGCATTAAATTAGGGTAACACATGCGTTACCAAGCGCGCAATACCGCTCTGGGGAACCGGGGCGGCACAGTTCGTGCTGCCATCTGGACCTTTGATCCAAGGTTCCCGGCCGGTGGGATTAAACAGAAGGATAAACTAGCGCGGCTCGGCATCTTGGGCGGCAAGCCTTTGCACTATGACATTCCAGACGGCCATGCGGCGCTCCTCTAATCCCTCAAAAATATATTTAGCGGAGGGAGACCAAGCCAAAACGGCTGAGCGCACGCTCGCTGCGCGCCCTAGGATGACCGGCCGAAAGGAACCGCGGAAACTGCCGTCAGTACGCGCCGCTATCTGCCGTCAAAGGGCCTATAAATAATTGGATTTCCTAGGTCCCGTCAGCCGCAAGGGGCTAGGGCGTGCCCTTTACGCCTCCGCGCCCGCAAGCTGCGGCGCCGGCGCAGACGGCTTCCCTGCTGGCTTCACCGGCTCGAGCGCCGCGGCGACCGCCTCCTCCACGTGTTCGAGCCAGATGAACTCGATCTCGCGGCGGGCGCTCTCGGGAATATCGTCGTAGTCGCGCTTGTTGCGCGCCGGCAGCATCACCCGCTTGATGCCGGCCGAATGCGCGGCCACGACTTTTTCCTTGATGCCGCCAACCGGCAGCACCAAGCCGCGCAGGCTGATCTCGCCGGTCATCGCAGTATCGTTGCGGATGGTGCGGTCGGTCATCAGCGAAGTGAGCGCCATGAACATGGCGACGCCGGCGCTCGGTCCGTCCTTCGGCGTCGCTCCCGCCGGTACATGCACGTGGATATCGCTGTGCTCGAACCGCTTCGGATCGATGCCGAGCGAGGTGGCGCGGTTCTTCACGATCGACAAGGCCGCCGTCGCGCTTTCCTTCATCACGTCGCCGAGCTGGCCGGTGAGAATGAGTTTGCCGGAGCCGGGAATGCGGGTCGCCTCGATGAACAGGATGTCGCCGCCGACCGGCGTCCAGGCGAGGCCCGTGGCCACGCCGGGCACGCTCGTTCGCATCGCGGTCTCGCTCTCGAATCTCGGTGCGCCGAGGATCGGCGCGAGATCGGCGCGCGTGATGCGGATCGGTCCGCTACTGCCTTCGGCAATGCGCACCGCGGCGTGGCGCAGCACCTGACCGATCTGCCGCTCGAGGCTGCGGACACCGGCTTCGCGCGTGTAAAACTGGATGACGTCGCCGATCACGTCGTCGCCGATCTCGACCTGCCCTTCCTTCAAGCCATTCGCGTCCATCTGCCGCCGCACCAGATAACGATGGGCGATCTGCAGCTTCTCGTCGGCGGTGTAGCCGGCGAGGCTGATGATCTCCATGCGGTCGCGCAACGGTCCGGGAACGGTGTCGAGCATATTAGCAGTGGTGATGAACACCACGCGGCTCAAGTCGAACGGCACGCCGAGATAATTGTCGCGAAACGTGTTATTCTGCTCGGGGTCGAGAACTTCGAGCAGGGCCGCACCGGGATCGCCGTGAAAGCCGGCGCCGAGCTTGTCGATCTCGTCGAGCATCATCACGCAATTGCGCGAACCGGCCTTGCGTATGGCCTGGATGATGTTGCCGGGCAGCGCTCCGATATAGGTACGGCGGTGTCCGCGGATTTCCGCCTCGTCATGCACGCCGCCGAGAGAGACGCGCACGAATTTCCGGTCCATCGCGCGTGCGATCGACTGGCCGAGCGAGGTCTTGCCGACCCCGGGCGGACCGACGAAGCAGAGGATCGGCGCCTTGCCGGACGGCGCCAGCTTGCGAACGGCCAAAAATTCGATGATCCGGCGTTTGATCTTTTCCAGATCGTAGTGATCCTCGTCGAGGATGCGCCGCGCCTCGTTGACGTCGATCGGCTTTTCCTCGGGCAGCTTCCACGGCAGCTCGATCAGCCAGTCGAGATAGGTGCGCACCATGCCGTATTCGCCGGCGGCTTCCGGCATGCGCTGCAGCCGGCGCAGTTCCTTGCGCGCGGCGTCCTCGATGTCCTTCGGCATGCCGGCATCGGCGATGGCCTTGTCAAGTTCGGCCATTTCGGCGGCCTTGCCCTCCTCGCCTTCGCCGAGCTGGCGCTGGATCGCCGCCATCTGCTCGCGCAGCAGCACCTCGCGTTGGCGCTCGTCGAGCGCCGCCTTGGTCTGCTTGCCGATCTCCTGCGACAGCCGCAAAATCTCGATGCGCTGCGACAGCAGGCGCAGGACCTTGTCCATGCGCGCGGCGATATCGACGGTTTCCAGAATCTCCTGCTTCTCGTCCGGTTTCACGTCCATGTAGGCGGTCGCCAGGTCGGCGAGCGCCGGCGGCGAATCGATCGACTGGATGGCCGCCAGCAGATCCTGCGGCACCTGAGGCAGCAGTTGGATGGCCTCGATCGCCTGCCCCTTGAGATTGACGAAGCGCGCCTCGATCTCGGGATTGCGCACGCCGGGCTCCGGAATCTGCAGCACGCGGGCGACAAGGAACGGCCAGCCGGACAGATACTCGACCACCTGAAAGCGCTGCTCGCCCTGACAGATAAGGTGATTGGTGCCGTCCGGCGCGGTGACGTAGCGCACGATATTGGCCACCGTGCCCATGCGGTGCATGTCGATTGCAGAGGGCTCGGCGATTTCCGGGTCGCGCTGCATGAGGATGCCGACTTGGCGCTGGTCGCGCACTGCCTGCTGCGCGGCGGCCACCGATTTTGGCCGGCCGAGCGTGATCGGCAGCACCAGCCCGGGGAACAGCACGGTCGAGCGCACCGGGACGATGATGAGCGCATCGGGCGGCAACAGTGGCAGAGCGCCTGCTGCGGGTCCCTCTTTCGCCTGTAATTCAAGCTCAGCCACGATTGGCCCCTGCTTTCTGCAACGTGATCACGAGACAGCCGGCGATGGATGTACGGCGCACGCCGCTATAACGTCCGGCCGGCAAAGGCAGCCGCCGGTAGAAACGGCCCTGCGGCAGTTCGAGCCGATGAATGGTCGCAGTCCGCAACTCGCTCGGCAGGACGCGGGTGCCGGCGATAACGAGATCGCCCTCCTCGATCACCGCTTGCGCGCTCTCGATATCGACCCCAGGCAGCGCCACCAGAACCAGCACTTCGTATTCGGTCTCCAGAATATCGACCGGCGGCTCCCAGGCCGGCTGCCGTGCCTGACTTCCTGACGGACGAAACAGTTCACGATGCATCCGCTCGGCGCGGGCGAGCATTTCACACGCCTCCGACCACATCCAATCGCGCGCCAGATCACCGGCCATGAACGCGTCTCCCCATCCAGTGTGGATGGCCTTATGTGTGGCGGCGCAGCTCAAAATTCAACGTGTCGGCACGGGGATGGGGCCCGAGCCGCCCGCGGCACCGGGCCCCGGTGGAGCGATGCCGAAGGCGCGGTGCGGAACAAATCCGGCCGGTCACGATTGGGCGTGGCGCCGTGGACCACGCTGCTCGACGTCTTGCGCGATCATCTCGATCTGACCGGGACTCAAGAAGGACTGCGATCACGGCCAGCGCGGTGCCTGTACGAACTGATGAACGACAACATCCGCCGCTGCAGCGGCTATCCGAACATCGTCGCGGCGATCCAGCAAGCGATGGAGCGGCAGGCCCGGCGACGGTCGGCCGGTTTGGTGCCCATCGGATCATGTCCTCCCTTTCTTTTCGGGGAAGGATGGCAATCCCCCTGCGGCGAGCGAGCGCTCGCGTAGAGCGTTCCATATGCGCTCTGGCGTGGCCGGAAGCGCAACGTCGTCAACACCTAACGGGGCGAGGGCGTCAACAATGGCGTTGATGACTGCTGCGGGGACGCCGACATTGCCGGCCTCACTGCCGCCCTTGGTTCCGAGCAGGTTGGTTTTGGTTGGCACGAGCGAATAGTCAGCGCTCACTTCGGGAATATGAACCGCCCGCGGCATGGCGTAATCCATGAACGAGCCGGTGATCAACTGCGCCGAGTCGCTGCTGTAGATCGCCTGCTCCAGCAAGGCCTCCCCCACGCCCTGCGCGATCGAACCGTGAAGCTGGCCCTCAAGCGTCAGCGGATTGATTGCGACGCCGACATCGTCCACCGCGGAGAGCCTCAGCAATTCGACGCTCCCCGTTTCGGGCTCTACTTCCAGTTCACAGATCATGCAGCCATTCGGAAAAGTGTTCGGTCCGGGATGCGTGCCGGCGCCGCTCAGCCCGATTTCGAATCCTTGGGGCAGACTCATGCCGTTGTAAGCGGCTTTCGCGACCTCTCTGAACGTCACTTGTCGGTCGGTACCCTTGATCCGAAAGACGCCGTCCTTGAATTCGATATCGGCCTCTGCCGCCTCCAACATCCAGGCGCTCAGCCGCTTGCCCTTCTGCACGACCTCATCCGCCGCCAGCTTGAGCGCAGAGCCGCCGGTGCTCGTGCTGCGCTGTGCGAAAGTCCCTCGGCCGAATAGCGCATCGTCGGTGTCGCCCTGTTTTAGGCGCACATTCTCGATCGACACGCCCAGCCATTCGCAGACCATCTGCGCAAATATCGTCTCGTGACCTTGCCCCGTAGACAAGGTGCCGGGATAGATCAGAATGCCGCCATCGGGCGCGACGCGAATTTCCATCCTTTCCGATTGGCTGCCGGCGCGCTGACAGTGCATCGCCAAGCCGATGCCGCGACGAAACCCGCGCCGTTCGCTTTCGCGGCGACGAGCGGCAAAGCTCTCCCAATCGGCGAGCGCGCACGCCGCGTCCATGACCTTTTCGAAATCGCCGGAATCGTAGACGTTCCCGCCGGGGGTTCGGTACGGCATGGCGGACGGCCGGATCAGATTGCGCCGCCTCAGTTCGATCGGATCGATCTGCATTTCACGCGCCGCCTTGTCGAGCAATCGCTCCATGACGTATGTGGCTTCCGGTTTTCCCGATCCACGGTACGGATTGGTCGAACAGGTATTGGTGAATACGCCACGCGATAGGGCGTGTATGAATGGAATGTCGTAGGTGCCCGGGTAACCGACCGCCGCATTAAGCGGCGGCACGCCGGCCCAATTTGCGAGATAGGCGCCAAGATCGACGTCGACTGCGGTGCGAAACGCCAGAATGCGCCCAGTGGCGTCGAACGCCATCGCGGCCCGCGCAATCTGATGACGACCGTGTGTGTCGCAGGCGAGACATTCGGCGCGCTCGCCGGTCCACTTCACTGGGCGTTTCAAGTTTGCCGCCGCCCACACGACGAGCGCCTCTTCGGGATAGACTTGGCTCTTCATGCCGAACGCGCCGCCGACATCAGGGGCAATGACCCGCAGCGCCACCTCGGGCATGTGCAAGATATCGGCGAGCGTCTCCCGGACGAGATAGGGATTTTGCGTGCTGGTACACAGCGTCAAGCGGCCGTTGGCGGGATCATTGTAGGCGATCGCACTCCTCGGCTCGAGTGCGTTCGCCGAGACGCGCGGATAGGCGATCGTGAGAGACGCGACATGTGCGGCTTTGCCGAATTGCTCGTCAACCGCAGCCCGATTGCCGCGCTCGATCGTGAAACTGATGTTGCTTTCGGCATCGTTCCAGACCTTCGCAGCGTCGTCTTTTATGGCATCCGCGAGCGTCACCGACGGCAGTGGTTCATAATCCACGGTGACCAGTTCGGCCGCGTTCTTGGCCTGAGCCAATGTTTCGGCGATGACCACGGCGAGACGGTCGCCGACGTGTCGAACCGTATCGCTGGCGAGCAGAGGCTGGGGCGGGCGATAATGCCGAGCGCCGACCGCTGGCGGCGGAAATGCCTGACACTTGAGCCCGCCAAGCCCCTCGCGAGACACGTCCGCTCCGGTCAGTATCGCCAGCACACCATCGGCGGCGCACGCGGCAGCGACATCCAATCGGACAATCCTCGCATGCGCGTGTGGCGAGCGAACGACGAATAGTCTTGCCGTGCCCGGCAGATCGAGGTCGTCGGCGAAGCGGCCTTGTCCGGTGAGAAATCGAGGATCTTCGCGGCGAGCGACTCTGGTGCCTATTCCCGTTGTGCTCCTAATCTGCGCCATCAGACACCTCGTCACTGTGCCGCGGAGGGACCGCGACGGCCGCGGCGCCGCCAACATCCAGCGGTTTGCACTTTGCCGCGGGATCGTACATTAGGTTCGCAAAAATCCAAGGAAACTGCGTGATTCTGGAGAGTGCGATGTCCGATGCCCAAACCGACCCGGCCACGCGCGATGATCTGACCGAGGCCGCCCGCGCGTGCCGGATTCTCGATATGGAGGGACACGGGGATATGACGCTCGGGCATCTCTCCGTGCGTGAACGCAGCGGCGTCGGATTTTGGATGAAGCGCAATCAGATCGGCCTCGGCGAAGTAACCGGCAGCGCCGATTTCGTCTTGGTGGACTGGGACGGCCGCCAAATCGCCGGCAGCGGCGGACGCCATTCGGAATGGCCCATTCATTCGGAGATTTTTCGCGCAAGGAATGACGTCAATGTTGTCGTTCATTCGCATCCGTTCTACGCCAGCGTCTTCTCGGCCGCCGACGAGCCGCTGCAGCCGTATACGCTCGACGCAGACTATTTCGTCGACCTGCCTCGGCACGAGGACGACGTAGCACTGATCACCACCAAGGCCGAGGGAGAGGCGCTTGCGCGCTCGCTCGGACACAGCTTCGCCGTGCTGATGGGCAACCACGGCGCGACCTTCTGCGGCACCACGATCGAGCACGCGATTTGCGTCGGGATTTTCCTGGAAAAGGCCTGCAAGGCGCACATCACGGGACGTGCCGCGGGCCTGCGCACAAGCATGCCGGACGCGGTTCGTGCCAAGCGGCACCAGCAGATCATGACGCCGGTCCACTGGCAGCATTGCTGGCGCTATTTCTGCCGCAAGCTCGCAGCGCGCAGCGAGATCGACGGCGTGACTGCGATTTTCAGTTGAGAAACCCGACCGGTTGCGTGGATCGCACGCCTCGCTATCATCCGCCAAATTCGTGTCCCTAAGGGAGAACCCAGCCGGTGCCCGAACAAAAAGCAACGACCGCCGTGCGGATCGCCGACGAACTGTCCTCCTGCGGCGTCCGGCTCGTTGCCAGTCTGCCCGACAACTGGCTGATGGACGTCATCGAGACCATCAGGCGCGATGGCCGCTTCATTCACGTCCCGGTCAATCGCGAAGAATCCGCGATCGGTCTTTGCTCCGGCGCCTACATGGGCGCGATGGGCTCCGCGGCCCTGATGGGCGCATCCGGCTTCATGACCGTGATCTATGCGCTGACCAAGATCAACTACACCTATGAAATTCCGCTCCTGCTGTTGGCGACCCTGCGCGGCGCGGCCGGCGATCATCACAAACACCATATCTCCAACGGCCTTTATCTGCTGCCGGTTCTGGAGGCTATCAGCATGCCGTACCAGATCATCGATGATCGAGATGACGTCGGATTAATTTCGCGATGCTACCGCCATACGCGCACGTATTCGCGACCGATGGTCGTGCTGTTCACGCGCGATCTTTTGCGGGGGAGGCATTGATGAATTACCTCGAGTGCTTCCGCGCCATCGCGCGGCACCGCACCAATGAGGTCGTCATCACGTCCGCGGGCAATTCCGGGCAGGCTTGGTGGGCGGCGACCGGCGACTCGGTGGCGAGCTTCTATCTCGACGCGTCGATGAGTCTGTCCACGATGTTTGCGTCCGGCCTCGCTCTGGCGCAGCCCGATCTCAGAATATGGGCGTTCATGGGGGATGGTGCTTTCTGCATGAATCCGGGCATGCTGATGATCGAACGCGAGTTGAACCTGCCAAACCTCACTCATTTTCTGGTGTCGAACCGCGTCTACGGGGCAACATCCAACGCCGCCCTGCCCAACTTCGCGCAAAACGATTACGCGGCGATCGCGCGCGGCATGGGACTGCAGCGCATCTTCGAATTTCGCAAGCTCGACGCCCTGGAACGCGGCTTATCGCAGATGACCGCCGCGAACGCTCCCGGCCATACGTTCGTCGTTCTCGAAGTTGAACCTTTCACCGCAAGCGAACAAGCACTCGAGCAACCCCCCTTTAACGGCACCGAACTGAAATACCGGTTCGGCCGCCACCTCGAGGCCGTTTTGGGCTGTGATGTTTTCGGCTATCGCGTATGAACGCGCGTCGATCTGAAGACGACCGATCGCGCAAAGTTGTTCCGGCCGAACAAATCCGGCATTTTGCGCCACACCCGCTGTCCGCCGCTGGCTAACGGGCCGCGTCGGGCGCCTCATGAACGAAACGGCGCCGGATTTGAACCAGAATCTGGTCGAGCGAAAATCCGCAGACTCCGACAACGATAATCGCCGCATAAACGTTCTGAAAGGTGAAACGCGTGCTCCACACCGTTATGTAATAGCCGAGCCCGATCGAGTCGCCGATCATTTCGGTGAGGACGACGACGATGATCGCGACCGGGAGCGCGATCCGCAAACCGGAGAAGATCGCCGGCAATGCCGACGGCAAAACGACCCGCCAGAACACCGTCCACGGCCCGGCGCCGAAGTTTCTTGCGGTCCAGACGAGCCGGGTGCGAATTCCGCGGAAGCCGAAATACGAACTCACAACGATCGGATAGAGACACTCCAGAAACGTGAAGGCGATTTTCGACTGCGTCCCCAAGCCGAATATGTAAGTGAAGATGGGAAACAGCGCGATTTTCGGCACCGGATAGCCAAAGAAGAAGATCGGCTCGAACAGATTTCGGCACAACGGCGCGCGCGCCATGGCCGCAGCGAATGGAATTCCTACGGTCGCGGCTAGCGCAAAGCCGCTGAGGGCGCGGCCGAGAGTTACGGCCGCGTGGTAGACGAGCACGCCGCTCATGATCTGGCTGAAGAGCACCTCGACGACCGCCGCAGGGCCCGGCAGCAGGCGGGACTGCACCAGGCCGCTCGACACCGCAACTTGCCAGACTACGAGCAAGAGCGGAATCGAATACCAGCGTGCGATAAAGCGTCCGATTGGCTCTTTCATGCGAGGATTTTCTCCTCCGTGCCAAGCATAGCACCACGCAGCACGCGCGCTCGGACTGCCATGAGAATTCGGTCGCTGACGAAGCCGAGTATCGCGAACGCGAGAATTGCCGCAAACATCAGATCAAAGCGCGCCGCATCCTCGCCGTCGGCGATCAGCATGCCGAGGCCGCTATGCGATCCGATGAGTTCCGCCGCAAACAGCACGATGAAGGCGTGCGCAAGACTGATCCGCAATCCGGCAAAAATTTCCGGAGCCGCCGCGGGAATGATGACCCGAAAGAACAACGTGTGGCGAGACGCTCCCATGTTCTGGGCCGCCCACACGAACAGCTTGTTTATAGAGGAGACGGAGTGGCGCGCGGCGATAAACATCGGAAAGAAGCAGGAAAACGCCACAATGCCGATCTTCGACGGATCGCCGATGCCGAGAAGGATCAGAAAGACCGGAAGAAATGCGATTTTCGGCACTGCGAATAGCAACGACACCAGCGGGTCGAAGAAGTTGCGCACCCCCCTGACAAGCCCGGCGGCAAGGCCGACGCCCACGCCAGCAGAAGCCCCGATCGCGAAACCCGCCGTTACGCGGTAAAGACTGACGACAACAGCGCCGAAAAGCTCGCCGTCGGCGGCAAGGTGCCACAGCGCCGCGAGAATCTGCGACGGATACGACAAATAGGGCGGTACGTCGCCGAGGCGGCCGAAAACTTCCCAGCAAACGACGACGACGACCGGGACGAGCAGGTTCTGGAAGACGGTAAGCCGCAACTTCAATTTTCCTCCAAGGCTCGCGCCTTCAAGACTTCCTCGCGCAGCAGATCCCATACCCGTGTACGAGTTTTGAAGAATTCGGGCGAGGTACGAAAATTCGCCGTTCGTTCGTCCGCCTCGATACGGATGTCAGCCTTGATGCGGCCCGGCCGTGCGGTGAAAACGAGCAGCCGGGTCCCCAGATACACCGCCTCGTCGATATCGTGCGTCACGAACAGGACGGTTTTTCGGCGGTGGCGCCAGATCGCGTGCAGCTCCTCTTGCAGCAATTCCCGCGTTTGCGAGTCGAGCGCTCCGAACGGCTCGTCCATCAGAAACATCTGCGGGTCGAGCGCCAAGAGCCGCGCCAACGCGGCGCGCTGCTTCATCCCTCCGCTCAGTTGCTCGGGATAAAGATCGGCATAACGCCCCAAGTGGACAAGATCGAGATATTCGCGGGCCATTTCTAGACGCTTGGCCCTGGGCAGCCCCTTCATTTCCAGCGGCCAGCACACGTTCTCCAGCGCAGTGAGCCAGGGAAACAACGAATGATCCTGGAACATCATGCCGCGATCAGGCCCGGGAGCATCGAGCGGCCGGTCGTTGAGCCGCACCTCGCCCCCTGTTTTGGACTCAAACCCGCCGACGATATGGAGGAACGTGCTCTTGCCGCATCCCGTAGGCCCGACGATGGAGACGAAATCACGGTCCTCAATGCTCAGCGAAAGGCGATCGAGCACCGTTATTTCTTTGTTGTCGGCCGTGAACGACTTATCGAGCGAGCGAATATCCAGGAGCGGCATCGATACGGCGGACTATTTTGGCAGATAGCTCATGTCGACCAGTGATGCGACGTCCACTTTTTTCTTTTGGAATCCGGCCGCGACCTGCGCGTCCTGCATCTTCCTTAGGGCGTCGAGGTCGACGCGCAGGGTCGGATCGCGGTAATAGTCCTTCATGTGCAGATAGACGTCGGCCGGCACACGGACGAACTTCTTGTCTATGAGTATCTGCCGTGCTTTCACAGGTTGGGCAATATAATATCTCGTCGTCGCCTGCAGGTCGGCTAGAAAACCTCTGATCGCCTGCGCATGCGCTTTCAGATACGCGTTATGACCGACGATTACGATCAGCTCTTCGTCGAACGGCATGCCGTCCTTGGAGGTAAAGATCGTCTTGACCTTCATCTCCTTACCCGCCATCGCGTCGAACGGCTGCGGAAATTCGCCGACATCGATCCTGCCGGACCGCAGCGATTCCGCCATGGCAGGAAATGAGACCGGCACGACCGTAACGTCGCCTTCCTTTAGACCGTGGCGCTCCAGCGCCGTCCTCAGCCACAACTCGCCGGTCGTCGAAAATCCGTTGACGGCGATTGTCTTGCCCTTGAGATCTTCGACCTTGTTGATCGGCGATGACGCCAGCGCAAGAAAAGCGGTGTTGAAACCGCGATGCAGGGCCTCCTTCGATAGGGAGGCAATGATGGTGCTTTGTATGCCCTCCGCGGCGGCGAACAAGACGCCTTCGGCGCCCGACGAGGCGAGGTCGATGGCGCCAGCGGCGAACGCCTGCGCCCTTTGCGACGAGCCGGTAAAGCGCGTGCCATCGAGCGTATAAAGCTTGCCGTAGTTCTTATCGAGCGCGTGATCCGCCATAAGCAGCCAAAGCTGTTCTTCGGCAGCGAAAGAATACCCAAGGCGGATGGTGAGCGGTGCCGCGTGCGCGCGCGGTACCCCTGCCGACAGCGCGGCCGCACCTGCGATAGCGGCACATGCTTGCCGTCTGTTCAGCTCTTGCATCCGATCACCCAATGTTGGCCGTGATGAGTGCCGGGCCGACCACGGCTGGGGCCGGTCGCGCCGGTCGCGGTCGATGGATTTGTCTGGTCCCGCGCGAACCGCGCGCGCAGTAATCGCCCGCCCATCAAGATTAGCGCCTTGATTTTGTGATTCAACTGATTTCTTGTGTGACAAATTAAACGAGATAGAGACCATAGAGACTTCGAATGTCGAAGCCGCAGATTTTCGACTACGTCGTCGTCGGAGCGGGTTCGGCTGGATGTGTCATTGCCAATCGACTGAGCGCTGACGCCGGAGTCAGTGTTCTGCTACTTGAAGCCGGTGGCTGGGATTGGCATCCCCTCATCCGTGTGCCGCTTGGCGTCGGACGCATCTGGGGCTTCGATCGGTTCGATTGGGGATACCGCGCCGACTCCGGCGCAGCGACGGGAAACCGCAGCATCGAAGCCGCGCGCGGCAAGCTTATCGGAGGGTGCCACTCGATCAATGCGATGGGATATATTCGCGGCCACCCGGCCGACTACGATCGGTGGTCGCGGTACGGGCTGCCTGGATGGTCTTTCCGCGAGATTCTTTCCTATTTCAAGCGCGCAGAAACCTGGGAAGACGGCGAAAACGAATACCGCGGCGGCGGCGGACCGCTTTATGTCCGTCGAACGAAGGATATCGATCCGCTTTACGAAGCCTATCTTGCTGCAGGCCTCGCAGCCGGCCATCCTTATACCGAGGACTACAATGGCGCGCAGCAGCATGGTTTCGGCTGGGCGCAGTGGACGATTCGCGCCGGACTGCGCGATACGACGGCGCGCGCTTATCTTCACCCCGTCCTGAGGCGCCGCAATCTGACCGTGTTGCCTCGTTCTCTCGCGGTGCGTGTCGTTCTCGAGCAACAGCGGGCCGTCGGCGTCGAATATGTCCGGGATGGGCGGCGCCAAAGCGCGCTTGCCGATCGCGAGGTTATTCTTTGCGGCGGCGCCATCAACACGCCACAACTTTTGATGTTGTCTGGCATCGGCGATCCCGACCGTCTGCGAGCGGTCAATGTCGAACCGACAATTGCACTGCGCGGCGTTGGCGATAATCTGCAAGATCATTACGCCACCGGCCTTCAGCACGAACGCAAACAGGCCGGACCATTCGTGCATCTCACCCGCGCGGATCGCCTGACGGTTGCATTTGCGCGCGCCTATCTTGCCGGGACCGGCCCGGCCACCGATGTGCCCAGCGGCTTCATGGCGTTCATCAAGACCGATCCAGGTTGCGAGACACCGGATATTCAACTGCTGTTTCGCTCCGGCGCATCGGATGCCGGACCTTGGTTCCCGGGTATCAAAAAGGCCTGGGCCGACGCATTCGTCTGCAGGCCGATCCTGCTGCGGCCGGCAAGCCGCGGTCGCATCACGCTGCGCTCGGCCGAGCCGCGCGACCGGGTCCGTATCGATCAGAATTTTCTCGCAGTCGAATCCGATCTCAAGACGTTGCGCGCCGGTCTCAAATTGCTGCGCGAGGTGGCCGCGCAGCCCGCTCTCGATCCATTCCGCGGCCGCGAAATCCGGCCCGGCAAGGACGTGCGCAGCGATTCGGAACTTGATTCCTACATTCGCTCTACGCCGGCAACTGCGCATCATCCGTGCGGCACCTGCCGCATGGGCAATGGCGAGGACGCCGTCGTCGATCACGAACTCAGGCTGCGCGGCGTCGCGGGATTGCGGATTGCCGATGCGTCGGTCATGCCCGATTTGGTCGGCGGCAATATCAATGCCACCGTCATCATGATCGCCGAAAAGGCCGCCGACCTGATCGCGGGGCGGTCGACGGCGGACCCGACGCGGCGCCCTGCGGCTGCGCTACGATAGCGGATATCGGCTCTTACGAGGCCAGTGCCGCAATCGGAACCGCGGGAATTGGCCGTTCACCGCGGATGGCAAGCCGCCGCAGGACGCGGCGCTCCGCCGGATCGAAATCGGTACGCGCATGCAGAGTCGCGCGATTATCCCAGATCAGGAGATCGCCGACTTGCCATTCATGCTCGTAAATATGCTCCGGACGCTCGGTCGCCTGGCACAATCGCTCGATCAGTCCGTCGCTCTGCTCGCGCGGCATGCCGACAATGCTGTCGGCCATCAAGCGATTGACCAGAAGAGTTCGCCGACGCGTTTCCGGATGGAGCACGACCGCCGGATGGACATAGCGCGGTGCTCCCGCCCAATTTGTCGGCGCCTTCCGGTTCGCGTTCTTTTCGTAATCATAAAGGAACAACACCTGCAGCCGATCGATTTGTTCGCGCAATTCTTCAGGCAGGCTGTCGTACGCCGCTCCCGTGCTCGCGAAGAGCGTGTTGCCGCCGCGCGATGGGATCTCCAAGGCATACAGCACGGCGCCTTTTGCGGGATTTTCGTAGTAACACTGATCGGCGTGGAACTGCATGTCGCCTTCCGGCAGTTCGCCGCGCTGTCCGTCGATCGTGGCGTTGCCGATATAGAGCACCGGATTGTTTGGATCGCGCTGGCCCGGCCGCGAGCGCGGCGGCTGAATCTCGCCAAAAAGCAAAGTGAACCGGCGCTGATCGTCGGCCGTTAAAGCCTGTCCCCTGAACACGAGAACGTGGTGCCTAAGCCAAGCCGCGTACAGCTCCGCAGCAACCGAAGGCTCGATCTCGCGAGCCAGATCGAGTCCGCGTACCTCCGCTCCAACATGCGGATTGAGCGGAACGATGTCGATCATCTCGTTCTCCACAAAAACAACGCGGCCGGCTGACGTCATCGGCGATAATAACGAAAATCGATTGGCTGTCCATTCGCCTACGTGATCAAGCAAGCCAGCGCGCCGAGCACGACAATTCCGTTCGAGCGCGCGAAGCTTAGAGGCTTAGCAGTTGCCATCGCATGCGAATGGCAGGCTGGCGCGATATTCCGAAAAGCGGTTCGACGGCCAACAACTGAAGCCGAAGGTGACATAAGATCGGCGCCATCGCCGAGCCCGCGCGATCTTTTGCGGCGGATGCTTTTGCTGCGCGGCTTCGACGAGCCGCTGTTGGCGCTTCAGCAGGAAGGCATCGTTCCCGGGCACGCAAGCTTTCCTTGGATTGAAATATACGCAGTATTATTCGTTTGCATCCTCTGGTATTTTTAAGTATACGATGCCGCACCTGGCTGATATTGGCGCGCGGGTAGCTAGTGTCCCGATTCCGAAGTTCGCATCATTATGCGGCACCCTCCGTTTGCGAACTTCGGAATCGAAGGACACTCTGAATTACCAAACAAAAAAGTGACGAGTGAACGCCCGAAGGAATAAACGATGAAGCGCGTGCAATCGGCGATTACACGACGGGAACTCCTGTTGCTTTCGCAAGCGGCACTGGCTTGCGGTCTAATCTCCAGGCATGCATGGGCGGACGACTACCCGTCGCGGCTGATAAATCTGATTGTTCCGTTCACTCCCGGCGGCAGCGTGGACCTCATAGGCCGGCTCACTGCATCAGGGATGACGGGCAACTTGGGCAAGCGAGTTGTGGTGCTGAATGTTCCCGGTGCCTCCGGTTCCATCGCCACCAATCGTCTTATCGCCGCCCGGCCCGACGGCTACACGCTTGAAATCGTCACGCCCCGCGAGATCAGCACCGCCACGCTGGTCAACCCGGAAATTACTTATAACGTGGAGCGCGACTTCACCTATATCGCGCTCGGCGGCAGGTCGCCAATCGTGGTTGCCGGCGGGCCCACCCTCAAAGGTACCAAGACATTTGCCGACTTTGTAGCCCAGGCGCGCAAGCGTCCCAGAGGCCTGACCTACGCGACTTCCGGCGTTGGCTCACCACAAAATTTTCTCGGCGAACTCATCAAGCGGCGCTACGATATCAATCTGGTGCACGTGCCATTCTCCGGCGGCAGCGGAGGGTTGCTCGAGGTTCTCGGCGGGAACGTCGATGTGACCATCATTACGCTGTCAAGTGCGCTGCAATACATCAAGGCAGGCAAGCTGGTTGCCTATGGCATCGCCGACCAGAAGCGCACGCCATTCGCAGCCGACATACCGGCTCTTGCCGAAAATAAAAAGCTCTCCGATGTCGACATGGGCATTTGGTATGGGCTCGTGGGCCCGGCCAAGACGGCTCCTGCAATCACTGGGCGTCTCAACCAGTCTTTCCACGACGCACTCAAGGATCCGGCCGCGCAGGAAAAATTGCACCAGCACGCCACCACCATCATTACCGAGGGCACGCCTGCCGACTTCGAGGCATTCGCGCGCCGCGATGTCGCGTTCTATCGGAGCATCGTGAAGGAAACCCACATGCAGATTGGAGCGCCGGTAAAATAGCCGGCGGTCACTGGGCCAATCGCGCGATTACCGCTTCAGTAAACGCCCCGGTGCCGAGCCGGCCGCCCATGTCGCGCGTGCGCGACTCTGGCGAGGCGACCGTCTCGTTGAGCGCGCGCTCGATCGCCGCGGCAGCCTCTCCGAATCGCGGCGCGCGGTGACGTTGTGCGAGCCAATCAAGCAGCATGGCAGCGGAACCAATCAGCGAAGAAGGGTTGGCGATATCCCTGCCCGCGATGTCCGGCGCGGAACCATGTTGCGCCTGAGCGAGCGCATGCCCCTCGCCTACATTGAGTGATGCGGCCAAGCCGAGACTGCCGGATAGCTCGGACGCTTGGTCCGAAAGAATGTCGCCGAACATATTCGTGGTGACGATGACATCGAACTGGCTTGCGTCGCGGACGAGGAGTGCGGCCACGGCATCGACGATTTTCTCCTCGTACTCGAACTCGGGAAACTTCGCGGCGACTTGGCGCGCACATTCGAGGAATAGCCCATCGGAGACGCGAAGGACGTTGGCCTTATGTACGGCCGTGATCTTGCTCCTGCCAGTTCGGCGTGCCAGCGCAAAAGCAGCTTCGACGATGCGTGTCGATCCTGAGCGCGTGATCTTGCGCACCGACAGGGCAATGTCGGGCGTCGGCATGAATTCGCCGGGTCCGACGAACATGGAGCGATCGGAATAGAAGCCCTCGGTGTTTTCCCGAACGATGACGAGGTCGAGAGGCTTGCGACATGGTGGCGGAAAGCCGGGCCGGGTACGGGCCGGCCGAATATTGGCGTAGAGATCCAGTCCCCTGCGCAGCGCTCCCGACGGATTGACGCCGCCTTCGGCCGCAGGCGGATAGTCGTTATGCGAAACGGGACCAAGGATAGTCCCATCAGCCTCGCGTGCCGCCTGCAGCGTACGCGGAGGGAACGTCGTGCCTGACGCCTTGAGCGCGCTGAGCCCGATTGGCAGACGCGTGAATTTCAGCTCGAGGGCAAAGGTCTTGCCGACGGCTTCCAGCACGCGCATCGTCGCCGACGTGATCTCGGGGCCAATGCCGTCCCCTTCGAGAACGAGTATATCCATGGGAACTTCCATTATTACGCCGCTTGAATTGGCCTTGCATAATTAAGTATACTACATTATACGATCTCTTGCATCCATAGGAGATTTTGCATGGCCGACACGGTGACCGTGTTGATGCCCACCGGGGCACAGCAGACCGAAACAATCCCGATGGCGCCGCGTCCGATGGCATTGCGCGGGCTGCGCGTGGCGATCCTCGATAATGGAAAGGAATTCTCGGACATCGTTCTGGACGGATTGGCGCAGGCGCTCGCTCGTGATTTTGAAGTAACCGACATCAAGTTTTGGCGGAAAGGATTCCCAGCGAAGGGGGCGCCATTCATTCCCGAAATGGCGGCCGAATCCGATGTGGCCATTTCGGGTGTCGGCCACTGCGGCTCGTCGTCGCCTTGGAGCGTCATCGACGCAGTCAACCTGGAAAAGGCCGGCGTGCCGACGGTGGCCTTGATCAGCCGATCGTTCTGTCCGCTGGGTCAGATTGTTGGCCGCGGCGTCGGACACATCGGCCTGCCGATCGTCATGCTGCCTCATCCGATCGGTGAAGCGGACGAAGCGCGTATCGCGCAGAAAGGCATTGATGCGGCTGCGGAATGTGTACGGCTTCTCACGACGCCTGCCAATCTCGTCAGCGCCGAGTATGCAGCAAAGACTTTTCCGCTTCCGGAACATGCTGTTCCCCGGTCTTGAGCGTCAATTTTAAGCGCGGCCGCCGTGCCCTAGGGAAGATCATGCTGGACCGAACCCAATCGCCAATGATTAAGGCAAAAGACCTGCCGAACTCGCTGGAAACAGTGAACGATTATTTCTACGAGGAAGGCCTCACTGACGGCCTACCGATCATCCCGCCGACCCCGGAGCGGGTTGAACTTATGCTGACTGGCATGAGCTGGCGGAAGCCGGATTCCATCGTCGGAATTGTGCCGCCCGCCATGGGACTCGCGACGCTACGCGCCATCGCGACGAACGCAGTGATGGCCGGGTGCCGGCCCGCTTATCTGCCGGTGGTTGTCGCCGCGGTGGAAGCCGTGCTTGAAAAAGAATACGGCTTGGCGCATCGCCAAACAACGACGCATGCCGGCGCTCCGCTCCTTATCGTCAACGGGCCGATTATCAAGGAGATCGGTCTCAACTACGGCAACGGCGTATTCGGCCCAGGTTGGCGCGCAAATGCAACAATCGGGCGCGCGCTCAGGTTCGCGGTAAGCAATATCGGCGGCGCAATCCCGGCGAAGACCGACTTCTGCCAGCATGCCCATCCGGGCAAGTACACCTACTGCATCGCCGAGCATCAGGCCGCCAATCCTTGGGAGCCTCTGCATGTCGAACGCGGGTTTAAGGCCGAGGAGAGCGTGGTCACGGTCATCAATGCCGAAGCGCCCCACAGCATGACGGAGAATGTGCAGAACGATCCCTTTGAGATCATGCGCACCTTCGCGGACACGATGGCAACCTTCGGCGGCAATAATCTCTACTCCCAAGGCAATCCAGTCCTCGTGCTCGGTCCCGAACACGCGCTGCACATCGCTGCGGCCGGATGGCACAAGACAGATATTCAGATGGCGCTCTTCGAGACGGCGCGGAAACCCTGGAGCGTCGCCAAGGATCATGGCAAATCGAAAGGGCCGTTCTTCCCAAGGTGGGTGAACAAGAATGACCCGAATGCGATGGTACCGATCGTCAACGAGCCAAAGGATCTGATTGTGATCGTCGCCGGCGGCGCTGGCGGAAAATCGATGTGGTGTCCGACCGCGGGCGCGCAAAGCCTTGCTGTCAGCAAGGTCATCGAGCGCGGAGCATGAACGGGAAAAGTCGGTCGAACGTCGCGCCTATGGGAGTAACGAGGTCGTTGGCTGACTTTGCCGCCGGTTTGCGCGGAGATGACCTGCCGCCCGACGTTGCTGACCATCTCGGCGACCTCCAGCTCGATTTTCTTCGGGTATCCTCCATCGGCGCGGACATGCCATGGAGCGCCTGGTCGCGCGACTATATGGCCGCGCTAAATCGGAACGGCTCGGCGCCCGTATTATTTGCGACCCGCAGCCTGGATCCGCCGAGCGCGGCTTTCCTCAATACAGTGTATGCAGGGAGCATCGATGCCGACGACACCCACGTCGGCTCAATGCTGCATCCCGGAGCAATCGTCTTTTCCGCCGCGCTCGCGGTTTGCGCAAATACAAGCGGCGCCGAGTTTCTCGCCGCCGTGGCCGCCGGCTATGAAGCGATGATCCGCATCGGGTTGTCGATTCAGCCGACGCATTTCCGGCGCGGGTTTCAGAGCACCGCGACGTGCGGCGGCTTCGGAGCGGCGGTTGCCGCGTCCCGTTTGCTCTTCGCGGGCAAACCAGACGCCGGGCCCCGCATCGCAGAGAGTATCGGTCTGGTCGCCTCGTTCTCAGGCGGCCTGACGCAGTTCTACCAGTCGGGCTCGACGGTCAAGCGCATTCATGCAGCCCGCGCCGCCGAGAACGGCGTCGCCGCAGCGCTCCTGGCGGCGCATGGTTTTTCCGGGCCGACTGATATCCTCGAAGGCTCGAATGGATTTGCCCGCGCTTACGCTGACGGCTTCGCGGCTCAGATTATTACTGACGGGCTAGGCAGCAATTATCTGCTGAACGGCGTCACCGTAAAAGGGCATGCTTGCAGCGCACGCGTGCAGGCGGCGGTCGAAGGCGTGGTTGCGCTCTGTCGCGAGCACAAGATCGACGCCGCGGCAATCAAGGACCTTTATGTCGGCATTCCCTCGGTAATTCTTGGCCGTCTGACGATTCCCTGTCCGGTAGATGTCCAGGCGGCACAGATGAGCCTACCCCACAGCGCGGCACTTGCCGCAGTGCTCGCACCAAAGGCGGGCGAAGGCTTCTCGCTCAGCGTTCGCGACTATGAGGACAGCCTGAGAGACCCCACTGTCAAAGACGTCGAACGACATGTCCGTTGCGAGGTCGATCCGCAGGTCGAGCGCGCCGTTACCACCGAATCGGTGCCGGCGCGCATCCGATTGACGCTGAATTCGGGCAGGAGCCACGAACTTTTCATCTCGGCACCGAAGGGAAGCCCGTCACGGCCCTTTGCCTCTTCGGAGCACAAGGCTCGCTTCCACAGCGAACTTCAGCGCAGATGGCCGCAGGCGCGCCGCGACGAGATCGTCGATATTTCCGGCCACCTTCTGTCCCTGCCCGACATGGGCCAACTGGTCAGATTGCTGGCTGATTAAAGCCGGTCCTGTGAAATGCGAGTATGCTCTATGATGAGCCGATAGTTGGCAGGGGACCACATGGCGAATCGACGCGCATCGCGATCAAACATCAAGCAGCCGAGGCCGGAGGCTCCGGTGACCAATTTAAAGGCGCTGATCGGCCGCTATGCGAATGCGGGCACGGCCGCCGAGAT
The DNA here is from genome assembly GCA_030041005.1 of Xanthobacteraceae bacterium. GTDB lineage: Bacteria > Pseudomonadota > Alphaproteobacteria > Rhizobiales > Xanthobacteraceae > BOG-931. The sequence continues at coordinate 15,232 of JASHOR010000076.1, read as the reverse complement.
GGCCTACGCCGTCCTGCGCGAAGCGATCTTAAGTAACATTTTGTCGCCGGGCGCCCGCTTACGTGCCGACGAATTGGCAAACGAACTTGCCGTCAGCAAGACGCCGGTACGCGAGGCACTGCGCAAGCTTCAAGCTGAAGACCTCATTGTGAGCGTGGGCAGCGCCCTTATTGTAAAGGTCCTCTCGGAAAAAGAGCTCTTCGAAATCTATTACACGCGCGAGGCTCTGGAGGGCATGGCCGCGCGGCTTGCCGCCGAAAATGCGGGGCCGCTCGATCTGACCACTCTAAATGCGATTTTGCACGACATCGAAGCCGCGCATGCGCGGTCAAATGCCGTCGATCTTCGGCATTTCACCGGCGAGTTTCAGCTCGCGGCTTTTAAAGCCAGTCACAACGACTACCTATATGGCCTATTGAGCTCGATCCAAGAGAAGATTCGCAACTACCGGATGACGACCACCAAGCTGCCGGGACGTGATGAGGAGATTATTGCATTCTGCCGAAGCTTGCTGCACGCCGTCGAAAGTCGAAATGCTGATGAAGCGGAGCAAGTTGCCCGCGCCAATCGACGCCGCACGCTGGAGCTTCGCCTCAGGATGATGCGGAGCGCACGGCCAGAAACTCAGGCTTAGAGTTCGTCACGCTTTGTCAAATGTTTCTCAGGATGCGGCGTCACGGGCGAAGAATGCCTGCGATAGGCTTGCCACACGGGCCTTCGGTCCGGGCATGGACACGAATTTTCCCTGCTCTAATAGCGCCTCAGCGGAACCGGTGCTAGGCCGTCGCGCGGGGGCAGACTCTCTACTGGTTCCGAATAGTACATGGTGACCGCAATCTTCAGACCGGCTGCAAACGGCACAGCCAGGAACAAGCCGGCTGAGAAGTTTTTCCAGGAGCTGGGGAAATTGACGAACGATTTGCGTCGCATCTTTTATGAGCAAGCCGCCAACCCAGTAGCCCAGCAGTCCAAAGATCGTCACGACGCAGAGGTATACGGCGGTTGCCACGGTCCAACGGGGTATTTTCAAGCGTGCCTGGAGGGAGTCGACGACCGGAGTAAGGATGAATGCGATTGCCGCCGCCAAAATAAACGGGAGCAGGATTTCACGAACGAAGAACAGGAAGAGCAGAACAACCGTGATTGCGGCTGTCAGCGGCCAACCGCCGATCCTGGATCTAGTTTGTACCACAGGAAGGGCACACGCTCTAAACACCTGACCGAGATTTAGGTATTTCTGCTTGTCGTGGCGCGCCTGTGGAGATAACGCGGGTGCGACGATCAGGTTGCGCCTGGCGGCAAGGCCTCAGGATATTTGCGTTGGATTCAGGATATTTGCGTTGGATAAAGGCGAGCAACCTTTCCCGCAGTTTTGCGCAGACGTCCGATGTCGCTGCCGCCGAGCGGGAAGTGACTAGACTGGAATGCGCAGCGCAATAGGCTGGGCGTTTGTGTTCGTGACTTGCACGTTCAGCACCTTGGCGTCCGCTCAAGCAGCGCCACCAGCACGACGCCGACGCTCACCGATATTGCGTCGACGATGAAATCGCTCAGGCGCGCATGCCGTCCCGGCGCGAAAAGCTGAGCCAGTTCGACAGCGGCGGCGAAGACCACGAGCCAGGCGGCGAGCCGCCACGGGCGGCGGCTGTAGCTCAGGCCAAAGGCGACGCCGGTCGCGCAGAAGATGCCGAAATGTTCGATGTCATGGGGCAAGCCGGTCTGCGGCCGCAAGCTTGGCGGTACCAGCGACAAGACGACGATGGCCGCCGCGAGCCCCCAAGCGGCGACTCGAACCGGGGTCAGGAACCGCAATTTGAGCTCCTTGTAGAGCATTGATGCACAAGGCCTCCGGTTCCTTGCGGTGGATGTGTATCTGCCTGACGCTCGCGACCGCAAGCGTTAGTTTGGCGCCGGCGGCGAAGGCGCGCAGCGAGGCAGCGGCGGCAGCCGCCGGCACAGCCGGTGCGACGCTGAAGGATCACGAGAAAGACGGCCCGACGATGACCGTGACACCCGACAGTGATTCCTGGTACTAAAGTGGCGCTTGAGGGCCAAGAACCGACAGGGAGCAAGTCGAGGATGGCGCAGGTTTTCGTCTGCAGCGAGCTTGAAATGAAGGATGGCGACGTCCGCATCGTCCGTCAGGATCGGGTCGAAGTCGGCGTCTACCGGCATGAAGGATCGTATTACGCCTACCGCAATCAATGTTTGCATCAGGGCGGGCCGGCCTGCGAGGGCATCATCAGAAACAAAGTGGTCGATCTGTTCGGCGCCGACCGCAGCTTCCTCGGCCAGACTTATGACGAGAAGGAGCCGCACATCGTCTGCCCGTGGCACGGTTGGGAATACAAGCTCAAAACCGGCGAATGCGCGCCAGATCCGAAGCTCCGGCTCAAGCGCCACGACGTGGTGCAGCGCGAAGGAGGCATTTATGTCGTCATCTGATCTGCACGATCGCCCGGCCGACGCGCTGGCGGGCGCCGCCGCGGCTCTCCTGCAAGCGATCGACGATCCCGACAGCATTGCCGATGCCGATCTGCGCGCGCTCCTTGCCGGCGCATTACGGCTGTACGCCGCCAAGGCGGAAACCGGCATGCGCGCGCCGCTGCCGCCGGGCGGCGGTGGCGTCACCATCACTGACGCGATGCTGCTGACCACCGATCTCCTGCATAGCCTGAACGTGCAGTTGTTCGAATTGTCGATGTGGCAGGCGATGACCGGCAACTGCATCGCGCCGTACCAGCGCGTTGACGCGCCGCAATCCTGAATTCGGAGAAGGGGACCACCATGAACGTGATGACACCCATCGTCCGCGATCCCAACGCCGACAAGTTCGACACGCGTCGGCTGCTCGCCCATGCCGCCGAGCAGGCCGAGGATCGCCGCTACGAAGATTTCATGATCATCGACGTCGATTCGCACCACTACGAGACCGGCTCATACAGGGAAATATTCCAGTACATCGAAGACCCGGTGATGCGCGACCAGTTCGTGCACACCAAGGGCCAGACGATGATGCTGCGCTCCACCGGCGGCTTTCAGGAAATGGCGGGGCGCATCACGCGTTACGAATATCGCAACGCCGAGGAGGCCCCGCCCGGAGCCCGCCACAAGGATATCACGCTGACGCTCAAGTGGATGGACTCGATGGGCATCGACGTGGCCTGCGTGTTTCCCACCCCGATGCTCGGCCTGGGCCTCAATCCCATCGTCGAGGTCGAGGTGCAGTACGCGCGCGCCTACAACCGCTGGCTCACCGAGCACATTCTGGCGCACGAGCCGCGCATCGTGTCCATGCTCTACCTGCCGATGAACGATCCGGTGGCGGCGCTGAAGATGGTCGAGGACTTTTCCGGCCGCCAGGGCGTGGTCGGTTTTCTGATCACCACCGTCCGCTACAAGCCGCTCTACAACAACGTTTACATGAAGCTCTACGCGGCGCTCGAAGAGCGTGGGCTGCCGCTGGCCTTTCATGCCGCCACCAATTGGGGCGATCAAAGCATGAATATCACCAACCGCTTCATCGCCAGCCACGCGCTCGGCTTCACCTGGTTCAACATCGTTCACATGACCAACTGGGTCGTGAACGGCATTCCCGAGCGCTTCCCGGGATTGAAATCGATCTGGATCGAGAGCGGGCTCGCCTGGATTCCGTTCCTGATGCAGCGCCTGGACAACGAATACATGATGCGCTCGTCGGAGGCACCCTCGCTCAAGCGCAAGCCGAGCGATTACATGCGCGGGATGTATTACACTTCGCAGCCGATGGAGATGATCGGCAACCGCACAATGCTGGAAGAAACCTTCAACATGATCAATGCCGAGACGCAGCTCGTCTACGCTTCGGACTATCCGCACTGGGACATGGATCTGCCGTCGACGATCTACGATCTGCCGTTCCTGAGCCTGCAGGCGAAGAAGAACATTCTGGGCGAGAACGCTCGCAAGTTGTTCAAGCTCGACACGATCCTGTCGCCGGAGAAACAGGCACGGCTGAAAGCGCGCGCGGCGTGAACTTGCACCCCTGGGCGCGGCACACGGTGGGATTGTTTGGCCGATTTTGGCTTGATGTCCTAATATAGCGGCTATCCTTGTTATAACGACGCAAGGCGAGCCGATGCCGACCCAGCAATCCGTTCCTCCGGGCGAAGCCCGCGTCCCGCTGACTCGCAGCACGGTTTTTCCGCTGGTGGGGGATCGCGCGACGTGGCGGCAGGAACACCTGCTGCCGATTTTCGTAACTCTCGTCGTCGCCATCGCGCTATTCGGGGTTCCGTTTCCCTGGCCGCAACGCATCGTCAACGGCAAGCCCGCCCCGGCCGAGATCACCGAAGCCTGGCAGGTCCTTTCGATCCTCGCGCTCTACATCGCCTTCATGGTGAACTACTACGTCAACCAGATGTGCGATCGCGCCCGACCGGGCTGGCTGCTTGCGCTGGCAGCCCTGTTTACGTTTGTGCTGATGTCCTCTCCGGTCTGGGATTACTGGGCTTCCATTTTCTACATCGTCATTCCGGGACAAAGCCTGGAGAAATCGCCGAACGCAGCGGCACAGATCGCCGGCAACATTTTCGGCACCGGCCTGGCCGAAGAGGGCGTCAAAGCGTTTCCATTGCTGGTGCTGGCGCTGCTCGGCGCCGGTTTCGGCCTCCTCAGCCGGCATACCGGGCGCATGCTGGGGGCGTGCTTTGCCGGCCTCAGACGCCACATTTGCCTCAACGAACCGCTCGACGGCATCGTGCTTGGCGTCGCCTCCGGGAGCGGGTTCTTTATCCAGGAGACGCTCGGGCAGTATGTGCCCGCAGCGATGAGCCATGAGAAATACCCTGCCGCCCAGGCATTCGAGGGGCTGGTGATATTGTTGGCGCGCGGGCTTCCGGATCTTGCCGAACATTCCGCCTGGGCCGGTCTGGCCGGATATTTCGTCGGCCTTGCAGTGCTGCGGCCAACGATGACGGTGATCCTGCTGCCGATCGGCTGGCTGAGTGCGGCGGCGCTGCACGGTGCGTGGGATGCCAGCAGCGACCTGATCCATTCGGCGTTCATCGTCCCCGTATGGATCGCCATCGGCCTCTTGAGCTACGCGCTGCTTGCCGGAGCAATCTCCAAGGCTCGAAATATTTCCCCGAGACTGACGCAGCAGTCCGCGCCGCGCGTGAAACCTCAGTCGACTATGCCGATAGCCGTGCTGGCCGCCGCCGTCCCGGCAGCGCTGGAAGACGATTCCGGCTAGACTACGACGACTTGAGCGGTCCGCGCACCCCTTGCGCCAGCGTGCGCACAAGTTCGGCGACGGCCGGGGCCGTTGCCGTGGTCGCCTTGCCGGCCGGATCGAGACTTTTGCGCACCGTATCGACCAGCGCCGAGCCGACGACAACGCCGTCCGCGCCCAGCGCGATAGCGCGCGCCTGTTCCGCCGTACGCACGCCAAATCCGACACACACTGGCAGCCTGGTGTGGCGCTTGATGCGTGCCACCGCGTCCGTCACCTTGCCGGCATCCGGCGCCGCGGCGCCGGTAATGCCGGTGATGGAAACGTAATAGACGAAGCCCGAGGTGTTGCCGAGCACGGCCGGCAACCGCTTGTCGTCAGTAGTCGGCGTGGCGAGGCGGATGAAATTGAGGCCCGCGTTCAAGGCCGGCAGGCAAAGCTCAACATCCTCCTCCGGCGGCAGGTCAACGACGATCAGCCCATCGACGCCTGCCGCCCTCGCGTCGGTCAGAAAGCGTTCGTTGCCGTAGACGTAGATCGGATTGTAGTAGCCCATGAGCACGATGGGCGTCGCGGCATCGCCATGGCGAAATTCGCGCACCAGCGACAGCGTGCGCTTCATGTCCTGCCCGGCCTTGAGCGCGCGCAACCCGGCGGCCTGGATCGCCGGCCCGTCAGCCATCGGGTCGGTGAACGGCATGCCGAGTTCGACCACGTCGGCGCCGGCTTTCGGCAGCGCATTGAGGATCGCCAACGCCGCATCGTAGTCCGGATCGCCAGCCATGGTGAACGTCACCAGCGCGGCACGGCCTTCCTTCTTGAGCGCGGCAAAGCGCGCGTCGATGCGGGTACTCATCGTCCAACTCCAGTTGCCTCCCCCCTTGAGGGGGAGGCCGACGCGCACTGTAGAGCGCGCGCCGGGAGGGGGGTGACCCCCCTCCCTAATCCTCCCCCGCAAGGGCGGCAGGCGCATGGCGCCCTGGTCGGAGCAGGGGTGACCCCCCTCCCTAATCCTCCCCCGCAAGGGGGGAGGAAACAAACTGAGCTCGCCGCTCGCATCAAGATTTCATCTTCTCGTCCAGATGCCGCGCCACGGTCTCGAGGTCTTTGTCGCCGCGGCCGGAGAGATTGACCACCATGAGGTGATCTCTCGGCTTCTGCGGCGCGAGATTGAGAACCCTGGCGATGGCGTGCGCCGGCTCCAGCGCCGGGATGATGCCTTCGAGCTTCGACAAGAGCGCGAAAGCGTTGAGCGCCTCGTCGTCGGTCGCCGACAGGAATTTGATGCGGCCGACGTCGTTGAGCCAGGCGTGTTCCGGCCCGATGCCGGGATAATCGAGGCCCGCCGAGATCGAATGCGCCTCGTTGATCTGGCCGTCCTCGTTCATGAGCAGATAAGTGCGATTGCCGTGCAGCACGCCCGGCCGGCCGCCGGCTATGGAGGCCGCGTGCTGCCCGGTCGCGATGCCGTGGCCGGCCGCTTCCACGCCGTAGATTTCGATCTCGTTGTCATCGAGGAACGGATGAAACAATCCCATCGCGTTGGAGCCGCCACCGATGCAGGCGATCAGCGAATTGGGCAGGCGGCCTTCGGCGGTCTGCATCTGTTCGCGCGTCTCATGCCCGATGATCGATTGGAAGTCGCGCACCATCATCGGGTAGGGATGCGGGCCCGCGACAGTGCCGATACAATAGAACGTGGAATCGACGTTGGTCACCCAATCCCGCAGCGCCTCGTTCATCGCGTCCTTGAGCGTCTTGGCGCCTGATTCGACCGGCACGACCCGGGCGCCCAGCGTCTTCATGCGAAAGACGTTCGCCTTCTGCCGCTCGACGTCGACCGAGCCCATGTAGACGATGCATTCGAGCCCGAAGCGCGCGCACAAGGTGGCCGTGGCAACGCCGTGCATGCCGGCGCCGGTCTCGGCGATGATTCTTTGCTTGCCCATGCGCCGCGCCAACAGGATTTGACCGAGCACATTGTTGACCTTGTGCGCGCCGGTATGGTTGAGCTCCTCGCGCTTGAGATAGATCTTGGCCCCCCCGCAATATGCACTGAGCCGCTCGGCGAAATAAAGCGGTGACGGCCGGCCGACATAGTGCGCGAGGTAGCCGTCCATCTCTTTCTGAAAGGCCGGATCGGCCTTGGCTTCGCCGTACGCTTTTTCCAGTTGCAGGATAAGCGGCATCAGCGTCTCGGCGACGAAGCGGCCGCCATAGATGCCGAAATGCCCGTGCTCGTCCGGTCCGGTGCGGAAGGAATTCGGTATCTGCTGCACGGTCATGAATTGCTTACGACTTCACAAGGCGACACGCGGAGATGGGCTTGGCGCGCAGCGCGAACGAATTCGCGGATCTTTTTGGGGTCCTTCCGACCCGGAGAACGTTCCACGCCAGATGATACATCCACGGCTGGCGCGCGGGTAACTTTCAAAGCCTCTTCGACGTTTTCCGCATCCAGGCCGCCAGACAGAATGACTGGGCCGCCCGGTATGGCGCCCCTGAGCAGAGCCCAGTCAAACGGCTTACCGAGACCTCCCGGCCGCGTGGCATCGGCGGGCGCTTTCGCGTCAAACAATATCCAATCGCTGACTGATGCATAGTTCTTGACTTGGGCAAAGTCGCTCTTTGCCTCTATCGCAAGCGCTTTGATAACCGGCAATTTGAACCGCGCCTTGATCGCCGATACGCGCTCCGGCGATTCCCCGCCATGTAATTGCAGGAAATCAGGCGAAAGCGCACGGACCATGGCCGTCAGCAGATCATCGTCAGCATCGACCGATAAGGCGACTTTCTTCGCGCGGCCCGTCACGCGCACGCCCAGCGCACGCGCGGCGTCGAGAGACACGTTGCGCGGCGACGGCGGAAAGAACACAAAACCGACCATGTCCGCGCCCTCATCAAGCGCGACATCGAGGGCCTCTGCTGTCGAAAGGCCGCAGATTTTGATGAGAAGACTCATTGATCCGACAGTAATGTGATGCCAAGCCACACTATCATATAGGCAACGCTTTTCGCCAATCAGCCCGCTGGAGGCTTGAGCTTGAGCCGCGGCGGCGGTGCCCGCTCTGCCGGGACGATGCTGGGCTCGCGCGCGGCGGCTTCAAACGCATCGATTCTGGCGCGCAGTTCGCCCACCTCGCGCTCGAAACGCCGGGCGGCGCGGCGCCATCCGCCATGGCCGAGCCAGGAGGCGATGCCGCCGACCAGAACGCCGACGATAAGGCTGAGCATGATCAGCGCGAACAGCGGCAGCGTCAGCGACGCCGCCGGCGCCGTCGTGCTAAACGGATCGAGCGACACCATGACGCTCTGGCGGTTGGCGACCGCGAACGCGATGATGACGATGGCAAGCGGCACCAGGATCAGCGCCCCGACGATCTTGCGCAGCAATTTTGTGCTCCGTATGCATCCCGCCCCGCGCTCATGCAGGGCGGAAGCATTCAGGCCTCGCCCTCGCGATTGAGCCGCTCGCGCATTTCCTTGCCGGTCTTGAAGAACGGCACGCATTTCTGGTCCACGGCGACGTGGGCGCCGGTGCGCGGGTTGCGCCCGGTACGCGCCGGGCGTTGCTTGACCGAAAACGCGCCGAAGCCGCGCAGCTCCACCCGATCGCCGCGCGCCATGGCCGCGATGATCTCGTTGAGAATGGCGTTGACGATGTTCTCGACGTCACGCTGATAAAGATGTGGGTTCTGCTCGGCAATCTTCTCAACGAGTTCGGACTTGATCATGTGTGCCGCCTTGCCTTGCCCGGTAACGTCGCCGCGGTCGAAAGCCCTCTTCAGTTCGCGTTGATAGGTTGCCAAAGCGCCAACAGACCGTCAAGATTGAGACGATCAAACGTTCGCGCGGCGTCGAGTTCTTGCAGCCGCTGCGCCCAGCCGTCGAGCCCGAAAGCCCTGAGCGTCGTCAGGGCGGCGGCATGCAGGAACGGCAGCTCGTCGAGCCGGCTGTGCAGTCGAAAGTCGCGAACCGGCAGGTTGGCACTGATTTTTTTCACCTTTACGAGCCAGGCTTTCGCCGCCTCTTCATCGCCGATCTGATCGATCAGCTTCAGGCCGAGGCCCTGATGGCCGGTGAACACGCGTCCGTCGTCGACCGCGGCAAGCTGGTCGCCGGTCATGTGCCGGCGGTTCTGCACCAGGCCTTTGAACCAGGCATAAGAATCCATGATGATCGATTGAATGGCCGCACGCGCTTCCGGGCTGGTCGGTTCGAAGCCGCTCGGCGCCGCTTTCAGCGGCGTCGATTTGATCGACTCGACCTTGACGCCGATCTTGCCGAGCAGGTCGGTGAAGTTCGGATATTCGAACAGGACGCCGATCGAACCGACGAGCGAGGTCTGCTTGGCGATGATGTAATCGCCGGCGAGCGCGGTGATGTAGGCGCCGGAAGCGGCCATGCTGTCGACCACGACCACGATCGGCTTCTTGGCGCGCACCCGGCCGAGCGCATCGTATAATTGCTCGGAGCCCGCCGTGGTGCCGCCCGGCGAGTCGACATGCAGGATCACCGCTTTCGCCTCAGACGAGCGCGCCAGCCGGTCGAGCTGGTGAACCCGTTCCTCGTCGTCGCGGATCAGTCCGGTGATGGTGACGCGCGCGATATAGGGACTGCTGACCAGACCGGCCCGCCTGCTCAACGCGATAGCGGCGCTGCCGACGGCCAGCACGATCACCGCGATTGCAACGACACGCCAGAAGGTGAGCTTGCGCCGCATCCGGCGGCGGTCAACGATCTTGTCGGCGTCAAGCGACATCGACCGGGTCCTTGTTCAGCTTTCGCCAATTGCATCGTCGGTCCGGCGGCGAGCGCGGCGAGGGGGCGGAACGCCATAATCGCGTTCCGTGAATATGAATTCCGCACTTGCCGCTTGGCGGCAAACCAGAATCACGGCGCGTATTACTCGCTACCCTCGTCCTTTTCGCTCTCCTCCTCGCCTTTGCGGCGCAGCGCCGTTCCCAGAATGTCGCCCAGGGTGGCACCGGAATCGGAGGAGCCGTATTGGGCGATCGCTTCCTTCTCTTCGGCCACTTCCAGCGCCTTGATCGACACCGTGACCTTGTGCGAGCGACGGTCGAACTGCACCACGCGGGCATCAACCTTCTGCCCGACCGAGAAACGGTCCGGACGCTGCTCGGAGCGATCGCGCGCAAGCTCGGAACGCTTGATGAAGGTGGTCAAGTCGAGGCCGACGATGCGCACTTCGAGGCCGCCTTCCTTGACGTCGGTGACTTCGCAGGTGACGACGGCCCCTTTCTTCAATTCGCCGGTCGCTTCGGCGGAGACCGCGCCGCCATCGGCCAACTGCTTGATGCCGAGCGAGATGCGCTCCTTCTCGATATCGACATCGAGCACCTGCGCCCTGACCTTGTCGCCCTTCTTGTATTCCTCGATTACCTGCTCGCCTGGCCGTTTCCAGTCGAGGTCCGACAGATGCACCATGCCGTCGACGTCGCCGTCGAGCCCGAGGAACAGGCCGAATTCGGTCTTGTTCTTGACCTCGCCTTCGACCACGGATCCGGGCGGATATTTCTCGACGAAAACCTCCCACGGATTGCGCATGGTCTGCTTCAGGCCGAGCGAGATTCGGCGCTTGACCGGGTCGACCTCCAGCACCTGCACCTCGACTTCCTGCGAGGTGGAGACGATCTTGCCGGGATGCACGTTCTTCTTGGTCCACGACATTTCCGAGACGTGGATCAGACCTTCGATGCCGGGCTCCAGCTCGACGAACGCGCCGTAGTCGGTGATGTTGGTGACGCGGCCCTTGAACTTGGCGCCGACCGGATATTTCGCCTCGATGCCCTGCCATGGATCGTCGAGGAGCTGCTTCATACCGAGCGAGATGCGGTGGGTCTCGTGGTTGATCTTGATGATCTTGACCTTCACCTGCTGGCCAATGTTGAGCACCTCGGACGGATGATTGACCCGCCGCCAGGCGATGTCGGTGACGTGGAGCAGTCCGTCGATGCCGCCTAGGTCGACGAAGGCGCCGTAATCGGTGATGTTCTTCACCACGCCGTCGATCACCTGGCCCTCTTCGAGGTTCTGCACCAGCTCCTGGCGCTGCTCGGCGCGCGTTTCCTCCAGTACGGTGCGGCGCGAGACGACGATGTTGCCGCGGCGGCGATCCATTTTCAGGATTTGGAACGGTTGCGGGTTGTTCATCAACGGCGACACATCGCGGATCGGACGGATATCGACCTGCGAACGCGGCAGGAAGGCGACGGCGCCATCGAGATCGACGGTGAAGCCGCCCTTGACCTGATTGAAGATGATGCCCTGCACCTTTTCGTTGTTCTGGAACGCCTTTTCGAGCTTGCCCCAGCTTTCCTCGCGCCGCGCCTTGTCGCGCGAGAGCACAGCCTCGCCGAGCGCATTTTCGACCCGATCGAGGTACACCTCGACGGTGTCGCCGACCTTGATGTCGGCCTGCCGTCCGGGCCCGGCGAATTCCCGCAAGGCGACGCGGCCCTCGGTCTTCAGCCCGACATCGATGACGGCCACGTCCTTCTCGATGGCGACGACCGTGCCCTTGACGACGGAACCTTCCTGCAGGTGACCGTCGCCGAACGATTCATCAATCAGTTTGGCAAAATCTTCGCGCGACGGCGCGGCGATCGATGCGGCGGCAACTTGAGCCATTCAATACTCCGAGCCCCTTTGATGAAGCGATCCCGAATGCGCGGCGGCCGCCGGCAATCCGGCGGTTGGGGCTGACGACCACACACTCGGGTATAATTTCTGGCGTCCAAGGCACGCTTGCAAGGCGGCGAACGGGCTAACCTCCAATGACGAAAGCGCCCTTGTCATCCGCGCTTTCGGCCCGTTCGGACAGCCTCGATGATGGCGACGGCGGCCCGCAACGCGGCGTCTATATCCAAATGCGTAGTATCGAGCAAGTGGGCGTCGGGCGCCGGCATGAGCGGGGCGGCGGCGCGCCGCGAGTCGCGCTCGTCGCGGCGCACGAGATCGGCCAGAACCGCCTGCTCATCGGCCTCCTCGCCGCGCGCCTTGAGTTCAGCCACGCGGCGCTTGGCGCGCACTTGCGGGCTTGCGAAGACGAACAATTTCACCTCGGCGGCGGGCGCGATGACGGTGCCGATGTCGCGGCCATCGAGCACGACTCCCGGCGGCTTTTGGGCGAAAGCGCGCTGATAATTCATTAACGCTGCGCGCACCTGCGGAATCGCCGCCACCACCGAGGCCGCCTCCGTGATCTGCTGAGTCTTCAGCGCGCTTTCATCGAATTTCTCCGGATCGAGCGCCGCAGCCGCCGCGATCGCCTGCCCGATGTCGTCGGGCGGAAATCCGGCATCGAGCACCGCTTTGGCGACGGCGCGGTAAAGCAACCCGGTGTCAAGGTGATGCAGCCCGTATTTGTGCGCAAGCCGCCGCGCGATGGTGCCCTTGCCGGAAGCCGCTGGCCCGTCGATGGCGATGATCATCCCAACTCCGCGCCCAAGCTGCCCATCAGCTCGACGAATCCCGGAAAGCTTGTGGCGATAAAACTGCCGTCGTCGATCGCAACTGGTCGCTCGCTCGCCAGTCCCATGACCAAGGCCGACATGGCGATGCGGTGATCCATGTGGGTGGTGACCAGGCCGCCACCGGGCACGGGTCCCTTTCCCTGTACGACCAGATCGTCACCGTCGATTTCAACCTCAACGCCGTTGCCGCGTAAAAGCGCGGCAGTGGCGGCAAGCCGATCGGATTCCTTGACGCGCAGCTCTTTCAGTCCGCGCATGACCGTGATGCCTTCGGCAAACGCGGCGGCCACCGCCAGCACCGGATATTCGTCGATCATCGAGGGTGCCCGCGCCGCCGGCACCTCGACGCCGCGCAGCGGGGCGCTGCGCACGCGCAGGTCGGCGACCTCCTCGCCGCCCTCGTTGCGCACGCCGACAAGCTCGATCGAGGCTCCCATCTCGGCGAGCGTGACGAACAGGCCGGTGCGGAGCGGATTCGTCATCACGCCGTCGAGCACGATGTCCGAGCCGGGCACGAGCAACGCGGCAACGAGCGGGAACGCCGACGACGACGGGTCGGCCGGCACCACGATCGGCGCCGGCACAAGCTCCGGCTGGCCGGCAAGCGTGATGCGACGACCGGCACCGCCCTGCCCTTCCGGCGCGACGCGCACATTCGCGCCGAAATAGCCGAGCATTTTCTCGGTATGGTCGCGCGTGGCCGCACGCTCGATCACGGTGGTTTCACCCGGCGCCGCGAGCCCGGCGAGGAGCGTCGCGGATTTGAGCTGGGCCGAGGCGACCTCTGGCTCGAACACGATGGGGATCGGATCGCGCGCGCCTTGCAGCCTCAACGGCAGCCGGCCGTCGGCGCTCTCCAGCGTGCGCGCGCCGATGCGCTCCAGCGGATCGAGCACGCGCCGCATCGGCCGCTTGCGCAGGCTCGCGTCGCCGTCGAATGCCGCCACGATCGGGCAGCCGGCAACCGCGCCAAGCAGAAGCCGGCAACCTGTCCCCGAATTGCCCAAATCCAGCGGATGCGCGGGCGCGGCGAAGCCGCCAACGCCGACGCCGTGGATGCGCCATTCGCCGCCGCCGCGCGGTTCGAGCCGGGCGCCGAGCGCACGCAGCGCGGTCGCGGTGCTGAGCACATCCTCGCCCTCAAGCAGGCCGCCGATCCGCGTCTCGCCCACGGCGAGCGCGCCGAGAATGAGCGCACGAATGGAGATCGATTTATCGCCCGGCACGCGAACGCGGCCTTTGAGCGCGCCATTGCGCCGGGCCGTCAGGGGAGCGGGTTGCACGCACGGGTCCATCGGAAAATCCTGCGCGTGGCTTCTAGCACGGGCAAGCGGCTGCGCACACGCACTCCCGCTCCGGGCTTTGATTCTCCCCCTGACGGTCGGGTGGTCGGGTGGGGTGAAGGCAAGTGCGGCGCACGACCCTCCTCCGGGGAAGGCTACCATCACGAGCTGTCGCTTCTACGGCCCTCTCGGAAACGCTATTGACAGGCGCACCTCGGCTCGCCAAGTGAACGCCCCAAAGCGCATCCTGCGCCGATCCACGGTCGTTACGGCGGCACGGTTGCGAACCATCCAGGATCATGACCTTTCAGGGCACAGACTCATGGCCAAACCCGAACTAGGCACCAAGCGCGTCTGCCCCGATACCGGGCGGAAATTCTATGACCTCAACAAGGATCCGGTGATCTCGCCCTATACCGGCAAGGTCGTGCCGGTGGAGCCGCTGGCGCGGACGCGTCCGGAACCGGTCGCCGCCCGCCCGAGCGCGCCGGCGGAGGAAACGGCCGCTCCCGAACCGGCCGAGACCGAATTCGTCTCGCTGGAGGAGGCCGATGCCGAGGCCGCCGGCACCACTGCCAAGAAGACGCCGGCACCGGCCGAGGCCGAGATCGAGGACGAGGACGTTGAGATGGATGAGAGCCTCGACGACGCCGCCTTCATCGAGGAACAGGAGGAAGAGGACGAAGACGTCACCGGCATCATCGGCGGCGATATCGAGAACGAAGAGGAAGGTTGACGCCTTCCTCGGAAGCCGTCCTCGGACTTCAGACACCAGAAATCGGAGACGGGAATCGGGTGTTGAATTCGCAGCCCTCGCCTGCCATTCTGATTTCCGACTTCCGACTTCCGTGCCCACCGCGTGGGCGCAAGGGGCCATAGCTCAGTTGGGAGAGCGCTTGAATGGCATTCAAGAGGTCGGGGGTTCGACTCCCCCTGGCTCCACCAAATTTATGTCGTTGACTTTCCTAAGAAATGCCTCTTGAGAGCCGATCTTTCCGGCACACGCGGCCGAGGCGCGAGCGCCAGCCGGTTTACTGCACCAGGTCGCGAAACTCCGGGTGCATTTCCAGATAGGCGCGCACGAACGGGCAGCGCGGCACGATTTTCAGCCCACGCGCCCGCACGCTGCGCAGGACGCCTTCAATGAGCTGCGAGGCAAGACCGCGGCCGCGCGCCTCGACCGGCGTCTCGGTGTGTTCGAGCGATATGACGTTGCCGGTCAGCAGGCGGTAAATCATGAA